>DDWL01000042.1 GCA_002345675.1 Bacteroidales bacterium UBA2287
TTATCAGTAATTTATATCTGGTTTTGATGATTTTATGAAAAACCGTGGAAAACAGGAAAATTTGTTGTGAGTAAAGTTGAGCACCTTAAAACGTTGGACAGGGCATTGCCCTCCAGCGTTTTTTTGTTTTAACGGTAAACGTATAAATTACAGCAAGTTCGTGCGAACCACCCGAGCCAAAGCCTAGTTTCGAAACAGTAAAATCGTAGCTGTAGGCAATGCTCATTTGGTCGTACTTGTAGCCAAACAGAAATGCAACGGCATCGCTGCCAGGGTGCTTACCACCCAGCGGAATTCCCCTGTACCATGTTCCAAACAGAAACGGCTGGCGGTACCAGTACACGCCCAAGTCGGCCTGCCGCGAATCGCCCTGAACCTTAACGTTAAAGGCTCCCGTTACGCTCTCCTCAATGGGCCTAAGAATAAAACCTCGCAGAATAATACGAGCCCCGCCGTATACCGAGAATTTGAAAGGTGTACGGGCGTCGTCGCCGTAAAAGGTACGCTCGGGTCGTAGCATATGATCCCACGTTGTGCCAAACCAAAGGTTGTCGGAGTAGGCAAGCAGCGAGGTCGACACGTCGATATCGCGAATGGTACTTTTACCTGGGAACGACACCGAAGGAGGAAGGTCGCTACCAGTTGTTGTTATTAGCTGGTCGCCAAAAATGAGGCGCGAATAGTTTATACCCTGCTGAACATAGTAGAAGCCAACACCAGGGCGTATATGCCACTCGGGCGAAGGAGTAAGGTCGTAGCTGTAAACCACGCCTAGTAGGGTTGTGCCCAAGTGGCCGTCGCCGGCCAAATCGCCAACTGCAAGAAAGCCAAGACCGCTTTTAAAGTTAATAAAGTTGTGGTCGTACGAAAAACTAAAGGTTTGGAACGTTCCCGGAACGGCAGCCCACTGGTTACGGTAGTTGCCCACCACCCTATGCCCCGGTATGCCTCCGGCGTACGAGGGCGCCAAGTACAGCGGGCTTGCGTAAAATTGAGTAAACTGAGGATCCTGCGAGTAGCCATTGGCAACCCACATAACCAGCAGTGATAATATTGCAAAAAATTTCTTCATTCGTTCCATTCAACCTTAATAAAAAATAGTTTATCGCAGTAACGTTACATTTCCCCGCATGTCGAATAGTTTGCCATCAACATACCTACCTGTGGCTCGCCAAACGTAAACATCCTGTGGCAGAAGCCTTCCTTGGTAGTAACCATTCCATCCAACTTTTATATTTTTGGTTTCGAAAATTTGCTGCCCCCAACGGTTAAACACAGTCAACTTATACTCCTCAACCCCTTCGTGAACAGGGTGAAAAACCTCATTTGTAAAGTCTACTTCATCATAAAATCCTTCATTTGGAATTTTACTTGGAATAAAAGCATTAGGGAATCGAAGACGACCGTAACCAATTACCAAAAGGGCTGGCGATGCCAATTTAGTATCGGAGCATAAATGCTCGCTCCAAACCGTAAGTTTTACGTCGTACTTACCCATATTATCGTAGGTATGAATTGGGTTTCGATCGTAACTTAAAAAGCTATTATCGCCAAAGTCCCATTCGTATTTAGTTGCCAGCTTACTTTTACTGAAGAAATAAACCGTAGCATTAGGAAGGAGCACTGTATCGGGATCAAATACAAAATCGGCAGTTGGGTTCTCAAATACTTGATAAACCTGATAAAAATGTCGTATTCCGCCATCTCCCTCAACTACAAGTTTAACGTTGTAGTAACCGGGTTCAGTAAATTCATGTTCTGGCTCTTCTTCAGTTGATGTTGTCCCATCGCCAAAGTCCCATAGATATGAATACCCATAATCTGAATAATTATAAAAATTCACCTCAAGGGGAGAGCAATCCTCGTATTTATTTGATGTAAATGAAGCAATAGGCTCAGCGGGCCTTAAAACCAACCAGTGCGAAATTGATGAGTTACACTCAGGATGATTATTGTTTACAACGCTAAGCGAAACATCACGTATAAAGTTATTTTCACGTGGACCCCAGGTTGTGTATGTGTAACTACCTGGATTCATATTAACAAAATCGGGAGACCCATCGCCAAAATTCCATGTATAAGTAAAATTAGTAGGATGAGACGGGCTTGTTTCATTAGTAAAGAAAAACTGTGCATCTGGATAAACCCTTAAGGCTTTATCGATAGCAAACTCGGCAACTGGTTTTGCATAAACTGTTAGTGTTTTTGTTATGTCGTGTTTGCATTGGTACTCCGACTCGGCGTTAAGTTTAACATGAAACTCCTTATCAACATTGGAATTGTTAACAAATAGATGTGTTGGTTGAAAAAGACCCGATCCCAATCCGTTGTTGTAACCGTAATCCCAAGTATAATAGTTAGCATTGCTGGTTGAGTTAACCATAGTTACAGGTAATGGATTACAGCCAGCATTCCCTGGAGTAAAATCGAAATCGGCAGTAACCCTTGGGTATACGTAAACTGTTTGCGACACTTTATCAACACAGGTACTATCTGTGGTTGTTGTAGATGCTGTTAGCGAAATGGTGTAAGGTTCAATATTGCTGCCAAGATTGTCGAAATTAAATGTGGCAGTATTAGCATTGGTTGAAACTGGCAAGGGCTCGTATGTGTAGCTAAGCGCTGTTCCTTGCGAAATGTTATGAATCCTTGTAATAGTGTCGGGACAGAATTGGTAAGGCGAAATTAGCTCCATTACCGCCTTTGGCTTGGGGTACACAGTTACAGTATGATTAATTATATCGGTACAACCATGCACCGAACGAGCCCACAAACTAACATCAAACGTTTTATTCTGGGTAAACGAAGTATTTAAGTAAGTTTGAGTTGGATCCTGTAATGTGGATGTTACAGTATTGCCAAAACTCCATAGGTAAGTTGCATTATTTGGCCCAGGGCCCCCAGACGCATTTGTTTGGTTACGGAACAAAACATTGAGCGGGTGACACCCGTCGAAACTAGAACCGGGCTTAAAACTGAACTGTGGGTAAACCCTTGGATGAACTACAATTGGGGTTGTAATAGTTTTAGCACATGTTTGAAGATATGGTGCACCTAGCCCTGTTGTTAAACTTACTTCATAATCTTTGTCCTGAAGATCATCTTCGTTAGGATTTGCTGGAATATTTTCAAAGCGAATAGTCCCGGTGGGCTGCACAAATCCTAATGTTTGTCCATTGTCAAAGTTCCAACTATACTGATATGCCGAACTGGTTGAAATGTTTTGGAACGTTACATCGAGTGGCGAACAACCCACAGGATTTTCGGCAATAAAATTGGCCTCAACTAAGGGGTAAACGGTAACATCTTGCACCCTATCGCGAACACAGCCAACGGCATTTGTTGCCCGTAAGCGAATACTATAAGAATTTGAATTCTCTTTATCAGTATGTGAATACAATTTATTAGGCAAGGGGTTCTCAATGTTTGTTCCTGTATTATCGCCAAAGTCCCAGATATACTGCCCTAATCCACTACTTGTATTAGTAAAATTAACTGTTAATGGATTACACCCCTCGGTAACATCTAAACTAAAGTTGGAAACTAATTCGGGGTAAACAGTAATTGGCTTTGTTGAACTGTGAAAACAGGTGATATCGGAAATGGCATGGTACTGATTTGATGTAAGTGTAATGTTAGGGTACTGAATGGCATTTAGCTCGTCGCTGTCGAACGTAAAAGTATGACCCATTATGGGTGCATTAGTTACTTGCGTTTGCTGAACTCCTCCAACGGTGTAACCATAATTCCAAATAAACTCAGTTCCATTTAGCGAGCTATTTGTAAACTCAACGTCGAAGGGTGTGCAAAGCGAGTCGAACCTGAAAGTGAAAATCGATTCTACTTTTGGGTGAACTCGAACATTAATAGTTGTATCATGTGTGCAGCCTGTCGATATTTGAGTTGCATTTACCAAGGTTGGCAAAGTAAAATCGCTAGGACCAAGATTAACAAACCTATGAACCATATCACCATATGACGATGTTGCCGTATTCCCATCCTGAAAATCCCATTGAAGGTTGGCGGGGCCACCCGTGCTTGTTATTGGATTCTTGATAAAAGTAATATCGGCACCTGTTAGCCCCGAACAAATTGGACTTGGATCAGCATAGTGCAATTCTAGCTTTGGGGCAACCGAAATGGTTTGTACGGGAGCACTACTCGGACAGGTGAAATTTGGCAGTCCAGTGTTCCAAACTGTTTGTGCATTAAACGTAATAGTATATGTAACGTTGTCGTTAATTGCGTTGTTGGGTAGTTCTATAATTGGCTTATCAATGTGGTTATTCGTTACTGCATTTTGCAACACCCCTAATGCATTTGCAGGTGTAAATGTCCAAGAAAAGTTGCTTCCATTAAGCGAAGAATTAGTTAGTTCAACCTTCATGGGTTCACATAAATCGAGAATTCTTAGTGTATAGTTCGCCTCAACCTTAGGATGAACCCGAATTAGGTTAGTAGTAGTATTTTCGCAACCGGAAATTAAGTTTTTAGCAATTAGAGTAACAGTATATAGCGAGTCGACTGAGCCACGATTGGTAAATGTATGAGTAAACAGAGGAGCCGACGTTGTTGAAGAACCTTGATAACTTCCAAAATTCCATTGAAAATCTAGGACTCCACCTGTTGAAGCATTAGTAAATTCCACCTCAAAATCGGCGCAGCCTTCATCGAAATCGGTAGAAAAAGCGGCTAAAACCTCGGGATGAATAATAATTGGAATCTCAAATGTTTTTGTACAGGTTGGATTAGAATTGTTTACCGTAAGCCTAACCGTTACAGGCATGGGTGCGCCCGTTTGGTTTGTAAATGTTTTGGTAAAGTTACCAATTGCAGTAAGATCGCCCGCATCGCCCGGCCAAACGTCATCAGTGTATCCAACAAAAGCAAACGAGTAACTTTGAATACTTGGTGGCATCCGCAGGTACGAAAAATCGATTGATTCGCCCGAGCAAATTGCTACTTTATTGGCACTAACCTGTGCTTTAATATATGGTTCAACGTAAACATCGGTTGATGCAGTATTCCAGCAGCCATACTCGCTTCGCGCCACAACCAAAACTTCATAGGTAACTTGAGTATTAGTAGTATTACGAAAAATGTGCGATGTAATTGCTCCTCCGCCAGGAGTTCCATCGCCAAACGACCAAGTATAAGTCATAGTAGGAAGTGGCTGCGAAAGCAAAGAGGTAAATTCAACCTCTGCCGAATCGCAAATGGTAATGTTATTTGGGATAAAACTTACAATAACTTCGGGGTAAACAATAACATCGTGCGTTTTAGTTCTTGGGCAACTTAACCCATTAACACTTGTTGTGCGCGTATATGTAATTGTTATGGGTAATGGAGCAGCGGTGGTATTAAAATATGCCTTTGGATCAGGGTCTGCATCGTTAAAACCAGTCAAGTCGCCAAAATCCCAAGAATGGCTATCGCCGCTATTTCCAGAGGAGTTGTTGTTAAAAAAGAGTTCGTCGCCCGAGCAAATATTTCCAGGAAAAATATTGAAATCGGCATTAACGTACGGTGCAACGTTTATTTGCTGGGTAATGCTATCCTTGCAACCCCACAGGCTAGTAACCTTAAGTTTTACATCATAGGCATGTCCAATATAGTCTCCTGGTAGTAGGGGATTTGTATAAACATTATTATACGTATAACTTGGCGATACTAATGAAGAGCCACCAGCCCCATCGCCAAAGGTCCACGAGTAGTTAGAAGCAGGAGTAGTTTGAGGGGGACCATTAAATTGAACTGAAGTATTGTTACAAACTTCGGCAGGCATTGTAAATGCTGGGTTAACTGGAGGATAAACAGTAACCACCTGAGGCAGTGTAGTCTTAGGGCAATCGTTGCGATTTGTTACGGTAAGGCTTATGGTATACGTAATTGGAGCATTGGTGCTGTTGGGCAGGGTTATATCTTCGCTTGCTCCAGCACTAGGAAAACTCGCTGTAGAAAAAGCGATGGGTGGGTTAGTTACAACTGTCCACGAATGGCTATCAATATCGCCTTGCGAATTATTTGCTACATTAACAGTTAACCCAACTACTCCTAAAACATTGGGCTTGGCACATCCATTTGCTTTGTTTAGTGTAAATTTAGGCTCAATAAACGATGTAACATCTACCGAATTTGTTGCCGTAGAGGTGCAACCAAATGGCGAAGTTGCTACCATCTCAATATTGTAGGTAACGGGTACTTCGGGAGTACTTAGCGGATTTTCGAAGGAGTGGATAAAGGTTTCGTTAGATATTAATGAGGTTCGACCAAACCCATCGCCAAAATCCCACACATAAGTATCGGCTGTATTGGTCGACGATGTATTGGTAAAAGTACCATCGCGCGGGTTGGCGCATACATCGGGGTTGGGGGTAAAGTTAAACGATGCGGTTATGGAGGGGTGTATAAAAATATCGCGAGAGGATTGCTTATTGCAACCGCCCAAATTCCTTGAGTATAACTCAACCGTATATACTATAGTAGTATTGGTATTGTTTGTAAAATTGTAGGTTAAATCTTGGGTATAAACAAATTGTTCATTAGTTCCGTTTTCAAGAATACGCCAATAATTACCACCGGTAGCTCCCACTGAGGTATTTAAAAAATCAATTGTTTTAGGAGCGCAACCAAAAACTGCCGATGGTTCGAAAGAGGAGGTTACAGGTGGAAACATTTCAACCTGAACCCTTATTGTAGTATCTGCCCAGCATTCTCTTTTTATCACAACATCATAGTTGTAAGGACCTGGTGGCGGAAGTGAATAAGGGTTGTAAATATTAGTATTATTAAGGTAATGTATAGGGCTTCCAACTCTAGACCAAGTGTATTCATATCCTCCATTAGCCTCAAGATTAATTGTGTCGCCCCAACATACCGATAGTTGTGGAGAACCTACACTTGAATAGGCACTACCCCTATTTACATTGTAATCGGAAAAGTAACCGTATTTGCAACCCGTTTGATTACCACCATTAAAAACAGCCAAATGGAAATACTTACTATTAATTACAGTTGTAACTCCATTTACCGGGGCAGAAGGGAATAGTTTTTTATCTGGCTTTAACACCCACCAACCATTTATTAACTCAAAATCAGTTGCAGGAATACTAACGAAACCAGCAGCGCCATATTTAATTTGAAACTTATCCTGCCCCCCATCGCGCACCATTAGGTTTAAATAAAAAGGTTGATTATTTGATCGGGTAACACTAACCCGATTCGAACCCGTACACCATTGAATTGTGGGAAGAACTGCGCCACCCATTTCGCATCCAAAACCCGATAAATGGTAAACATATACAGGCCCCGAGGCTAAAATATGAGTAGCATTTTTACTAATTTGAACTACATGGGGAATTAGTTTATTTACAATAGTGGCAGCTGGTACGCCATCAATTGTTATATTGGTGTTGTTATTAACAGCCCAAATAAATGCTCTCTCACCATTAGAAACTCCTTCTGGTGGATCTAAAGTTGTAAGTGGATTATTTAAATTTATTCGACCTCGCATTATTATATACTCGTTGCCAACTAAATTTACGGGGATTATCTGATCGCCATTTAAATCTCTACAACCAGCAGGAATAGAATTTACCGAATCGTCTTTTACTGAAATAACTATTTTTTTATCTGAAGTAACTTCAGTGCCCCCAAGATGCCCAACGGCAGTTATTGCTGACGCTCGTGCTTGGTACGATTGGCCTTGAAGCAAATCGATGAAAAAAGGGCCAACTTGCCCTGCTATTGGTTGCGAAGGGGTTATCCAAACCCTAGTAGTACCTGCTTCGGTGGCAACAATATCGAACGCCGAATAGGGCTGTGGAGCGTAACCACCATTTGACCAAAAATTTTGTGACGGGATAATAAAATGTGTACCAAGTGCATTGTTCCCTTTTAGAGAAAAAATATCGGGGTTGAAGTATTCATCTTGCTCAAAATAGGCAGTAATTGAGGTTATTGTAGAAATTAGCTTTAACCCTTTATTTAATACAGTTGTATGGGGTTGGTTTTCAACTTGTGCCCTAAAAGGGGTTAAATCGATATTTATGGTTTGGTTGGGCCCAATTGGTAATACAATTGGAACAAACAATGGGTTTCGAGGCTGAGTAAGTTCAATAGTTGTGGAAATAAGGTCGTTGGAATTGGTTACGATTAAATGAATCGGCTCTCCTCCAGGGCAGGAGGAAGGAGGAATATTGCCACAATGACCTGTGGTAATTTCAGGTACCGAAAACCAAAACTCCTTACCCGTTTGCGCCGAAACGCGCAAATTTCCTTGAAACAGAATAGTTATAAACGTAAGGTATAGTAAGATATTATTTACTATCCTTTTGCTACTTTTACAAACTGAATTACTCATAAATAATGAATAAAAAAGATTTAAGTCACTAAATTTTTGCCATTAATACATACTATTACGTAACTTGGTCAAAAAAGATATGTGCTTAATCAAATTTGAAATGATTTTACGAAAATAGATATTTTTTAAGAACAAATAGCAATTATTCTTTATGAACATACATTGTTTTAAACTGTTAAATGATTAATTGTGTATGAAATCTTTTTTTACTTCAAGTTTGTTATATTTTTAATGCATATTTGAATAATCCTAAACACATCAGGTTATGAAAAAATACACAAACAAATTTTATCTGAGCATTATTCTATGTTCATTTTTTCTTTGTATATCAATTGGATTAAAGGCACAAGAGTTTGAGGAATTTCTTGTTGAGGATTTTGAGGTTGGCTATTTGCCCGATGGATGGGCTTTACAGTACACCAAGCCACTCTTAAATGGTGTTAATTGGATATATGAAAATGGGGGTCACACAACTACTCCTTCATTTCCATCGACACGAAAACCATACCCTGCACATTCGGGCACAAAAAATGCACTTTTTTACTATCAAAGTGCGGGATCAGAATCTACAATACTTTGGACAAAACCCTTTTCGTTAGAACTTGCATTAGTACCCGAACTAACTTTTTGGCACGCCCAAGACCAGCGATACACTTTTGGCAACTGGAACAATGACCAATTAAGAGTATACTACAAACGTGGATTAGACAGCGCAAAGGTTCAGTTAGCATATTATCCCGAGGTTCTTCCAAACTGGACCGAAAGGGTTATCATTATCCCCGACAGCGCTTTTTCTCCAACATTTTATATTGGTTTTGAAGCAATTACAAAAAGTGGGTGGGGTGCTTGTGTCGATGATATTAGTATTGTTGAAACTGCTACCGCTCAGCTGTCTTTGAATAGCATGACAATCACACAGCCATCTACCCTCCCGTTAACTACTGGGCTTGGCTTTCATCCCATTGCTATGCTCACTTTAAAAGTTAGCGGTAATGCTGGAACTTTGCCCCTTGAGTCGTTAAAACTAAAAGTTGCAGGATCCGATCTGCTTTTTAATTCCGATGGTTTTAACCTATTTACAACCCAAAGTCCCATCTTTTACGACAAAACAAACGTAGGGACAAGTACTTCAATTATTGATGGAGAGGTTCTTTTCGATAACATAACTTTAAATTTATTACCTGGATATAACTACTTATGGATTACGTGTAGTGTGAAAAATGATGCGCCTTATGGTGCAAGTGTTAATTTTTATATTCCAGCCGAAGGGGTACAAATAAGTAGCAGCTTATATCCGGTTGAAAATTTAACACTTCCTTCGAATAGAGAAGTAAGAACTTCATTTTTTTATGATAATTTTGAAAGTGATCTCAACTGGGAACTAATTGGGAACTTTCAGGTATTTGACCCCATTGGACAAACTGGAGGATTAGGCAACCCCGATCCCGTGCATGCATATAATGGGATTAAAGTCTTGGGAACCCCTGGTGCTTACCCTGCCAATTTGCTGAATAACCAATATTTGGCAACTTCACCAATTTTCGACCTAACTTATTTCAAAAATGTTGAAATTCAATTCGCACGTTGGCTTAATATAGAATACAGCGATAAGGCGAAAATTCAACTCTCCAAAAATGCAGGAGTTGATTGGACAACCATTTATGAAAATACTGGGAATACTACAGACTCCCAATGGCAAAAAATTCTATTGCAGGCATCACAAGCAAATCGTTCAAAAGATGTGATGTTTCGGTTTACATTGGGACCCACAGATGATAGTTGGAACTTTACCGGGTGGAATATCGATGACGTTGCCTTTACTGCGTACCACATTACTAAGGATGTTGGTGTGGTTGACTGGATTTATCCATTAAGTGGATGTGGGCATTCCTCAGCCGATTCGGTAATTGTTAAAGTCGCCAACCTTGGCGACGGGCCTATCACACAAGATTTTCCAATTTCTTATTCATTTAATGGTGGCACTACTTGGATTACCGATATTTTCACTCAGGATCTTGCCATTGGCGACACTGTCGAATTTATCTTTCCCACTAAAGTCGACCTTTCTCTACCAGGACTAAAACCACTTGTAATGGCTAAAACTGCACTCGTTAACGACGAAGACTCTTCAAATGACTTACTTTCTACTTCTGTTTTTATTGCACCAACTTATCCTGTGCCTTATTCTGAAAACTTTGAAAGTAACGATGGTTTTTGGCGCTCCTATGGAACAAGTCTTTGGGCTTGGGGTTCTATTTCCAAGCCAACCATTAATGCCGCCGTGTCGGGAACCAAAGGTTGGATTACAGACTTAACCCAATCGTATGGCAGCAAATTGTCGTCCAATTATCAAATAGTCTTCAACGACGGATTCGAAACCAATAAGAACTGGATATTCACAGGTGAATTTGAGCGAAATGTTGCTTCTCATCCACTTTATCCCTATGATGGCCTTTACTTTATTGGCAACGACATTTCTGGTCAAGGAGCAAATCTTTTTGGTTACGAAAACGGTATTTTATATACAACCCCCCACGCTGCAACATCCCCACCCATTGACATATCGAACTATCATAGTAACGTAATCGAATTCTATGGATACATTCGTGTGCTCCAAGGCGATACTGCTCGCATTTTAATTAGCCCAAACAATGGGGCTACTTGGGTAAGTATTTGGGATAATAATGGCGTAGAAACCCTTGAGAACTGGTATAGTTTAAAATCTTTAGTAATAAACGACCAATACTCAAATTCAACTCAGCTGCGTGTAAGGTTTGCAATTACACATTCGTCAATTGCAGGAGGGAATGAGTCTGGCTGGATAATAGATCAATTTAGCCTCAAAGGAAAAACAGTAAATAATAACCCCTCGTTTGTTGAGAGTGCTTGCTATAATCTCACAGGAATTAATAGCCCAATATTCGAAACAAATATATGGACACAAACCGAAGCAGGTGTTGACGGGGCATCTCTTTACTATTCAATCAACAAAGGGGTTACTTGGAATAATATGAATAACACAACCTCACACGATTCATACTGGAACTGGTACTCAGGGAACCCCGTTTCGGCACTTGGTGTCGATGGCTGGAGTGGCCTCGGAACAGGATGGAAGCGGGCTAGACACCTTCTCCCTGCTGCAGTTGCTAATGAAACTTGTGTAAATTTCAGAATAGGCTTTGCTGCCGATAAACTCAATAATAACTACGATGGCATTGCAATTGACGACGTTAAAATTTATGAAGCACCACACGACTTCGGCATAACCAATATTGTTTCGCCTGCTTCGGCATGCGACTTAACCACCTCCGAACCCGTAACGATTACACTCAAAAACTTTGGGGTTAGGCCAATACCTTCGGGCCAAACAGTTACAATTGGCATAAAATCCAATCGTTCAGGCAATATTGAGCAGTTCACCGAAAACATTACCTTAACAAGTCAACTTGCTGTAGGAGCAACTGTGAACATACCTCTTGTAGGAAGTTTAAATATGAACATAAGTGGTGAATACAACATTGAAGCATTCACAATTTCCGAAATCGACCCATTCTTTTATTCCTCAACAGCAAACGATACTACTTTATCGGTTGTTGAAGTTATGAAACCTTTTGTCGACTTAGGTTCCGACATTTACACGGTTCACCCCGACACCATTACGTTTGATGTTACCAACGCAAATGCAACTTCGTACCTATGGCAAGATGCTTCAACCGATCCAATTTTCAGTGTAACAAGTAATACAACCGCCACTTATAGCGTTACACTTAGCAATGCTATACCTTGTACTGCTTACGACGAAGTACTTGTTGTTAAGCTCAATGTCGACCTAGCCATTTCGGAAATAGTTAGCCCCATTTCGAACTGTGAACTTACGAATGAAACTTCGCTTGTAATTGAAGTAATTAACTTAGGCACCGATACATTACTTGCTAACCGACCAATAACACTTGGATATGAATTCGACGGGGGTGGTCCTGTTGAAGTTGGTCACAACTTAAGCGAAACTCTTTACCCCGACTCAGTTTTCCGCTTTACTTTTGCTGAACTATTCGACTTGAGCCAGCCTCAATCGTACCCAATTAGGGTGTGGGTAACTACAACCGATGATGAAACTCCCGCTAATAACGAAGTTTCGGAAACGGTTACTGTTTATGGTTATCCTATATTCGACCTATCCCCCGACTCTGTTTACCTACAAGCTAACAGCTACGTTGTTGATGCTGGTGCTGGATATAACCAGTACTTGTGGCATAACGATGGCTCAACAGAACAAACATTTACAGCCGATTCGATTGGATGGGTTTACGCAACAGTAAGCGATATAAACGGATGCTCAACTACCGACTCAATTTACGTTCACCTTAAGTACCGCGATGTAATTCCGTTGCAAATAATCACCCCAGTTACGTCGTGTGGTTACGAAAGTCCTGTGCTTCCAAGTTTTGTTATTAAAAACAATGGAACCGATACGCTATTCTTCAGCACAACAGTTGTAAATGTTGGCTTCCAATTCGAAGGAGGCGCTTGGGTTGAAGAAGAAGCGGTTCTTACACAGGATATATATCCTAACGACACCTTTATTCATACCTTTAGTCAAGAGGTTGATGTAACCGTTATGGGCGACTACTCGATGATTTTTAAAGCTACCACCGACAACGAAATGCGCCCCGAAAACGATGAACTAAACCATAACATTTCGGTGTTCACTATACCTAATGTTAGTTTGGGCAACGACATTGTTACCCGAAACGCATTTTGGGTTCTCGATGCTGGTGCTGGTTTCGAAGAGTACCTCTGGAGCACCAACGAAACAACACAAACTATTACAGTTACCCAATCGGGCACTTATTCGGTAACAGTAACAAATAACGAAATTTGCTCCGATACCGACGAAGTTCAAGTAACATTCCTTCGTCACGACTATGGCATTTCAACAATTGTAAATCCTATTAGCGGATGCAGCCAAGTGGCTTTAAAAACCGTGCTTGTTCGTTTTTCAAACCTTGGAAACGACACCCTTCAAATTGGGCAAACCATTAATTTTGGCTACAAACTAAACCAAAACCAACAAGTGGTGCAGAATTACATAACAACTTTTAAATTAACACCAGGATTTAACTTCTTGTTTACTTTCACACAACAGGTAAATATTACTGAACCTAATGAGTACACTATTAAAGCTTGGGCTAAAAACATAGCCGATGTTAACGTTAGCAACGACTCGCTAGTGAAAACAGTAAATACATACGCTCTACCATTTGTCGATTTAGGTCCTGAGTACCTTTGGGTAACATTCCCTTACGTTTTAAATTCGAATGTAACCGATGTTACATACCTTTGGAATACTGGCAGCACTGAGCCATCGATTACTGCCGAAGAAGTTGGCAAGTACTGGGTAAGAGTTACCAACTCGAACAGCTGCATTGCCTCCGACACAATAAACTTACGCGACGAAACTTCAATTGAAGAGATTCCAGGAACATCAACAATGGTATCGGTTTACCCTAATCCATCGAGTAACTTTGTTAAAGCTGAAATTAGCACTACAAAGCAATCGGAAATTATACTCGAAGTATTCTCGTCAACAGGTCAGTTTATCGAAAAGAGAATAATTCCTGTTACAAATTCGGTGGTTCACACAATTGATGTTACGAACTACTCGTCGGGCATTTACTTGCTACGCTTTACCGAGGGGAAGAAATACACCACAATTCGATTAGGTGTAACGCACTAGGTTTTATACGCAACAAAAAGGGCTGTCTCAAAAGAAAAAATAACCACAAATCCCGATAACTATCGGGACGCAAAGAAATAACAAAGAACCACAAAGGCAACACACATATATACAGTTCTTTGTGAACTTTGTGTAAAACCTTAGTGCACTTTGTGGTTAGACGTTTGTATCTTATGAGACAGCCTCTTTTATTTTATGCAAAGCAGAGATTACCCTATATGCATATACTTTTCAACAAGTTTTGCAATTTCGTCGTTTTTGCCAAATAACTTTTCACTTAAGCCTTTATCGTCGAAAGCTTTTAACTTTTTAATTTTACTGTCGATCATTCCCTTAGGAAAAATTCCGTTGTTTTCGAAAATGCTTCGCTTAGCCTCTAAAGCATCGGCCGACTCGAAACACGATGCTGGTAGCTGCTTAAGAGTTGCAAGTTTCTCCTTAAACTCGGGTTTAAAAATATTTACGTCAACATAAAGTTTTTCGGCCATTTCGAGGCTGTTTGGCATGTTAATGCCATGAAGCGATGCTACAATAAGGCCTGCAACAAGCGAATAAATATCGGCCGAACCATCGGGTACTCGGAACTCGTATGTTTGCTTCGACTCGCCTTGTGGCTGACAGTTGCAGTCGGCTGGGTTGGCGTCGTAAATCATGTTTGTTGCGCCCGACCAACCAAGTGGAACGCGAACAACCACCGAACGATTCCTGTCGCCCCAGCAAATATTGGTTGGAGCCTCTTGGTGAGGAACCAAGCGTAAATACGAAGTTGGTATGGTGTTTCCAAAGGCGGTAAGGCCATCGGCAGCATCGAGAATTCCAGCAATCATCTTTTTGGCCAGTGGCCCAAGTTTGCCATTCTCAACAAGCATGTTTTTGCCATCCTTTTCGGCAAGCATGTGGAAATGCATTCCGCTTCCAGCTTTTCCAACGGTAATTTTGGGTGCAAAACTTATGTTAACTCCATAGCGATAGCCTAAGTTTCGAAGAATCCACTTTGCAATAATCATTTGCTCGGCAGCCTGCTCGGGCTCAGTTGGTAAAAACTCCACTTCGTGCTGCTCGTAGTAGTAATCATCATCCGAAAAGCATCCAACTTCGGCATGGCCATACTTAATTTTTCCACCAGCATGGGCAATTAGCCTAAGCGCTTCGGCACGTAGCTCGCCAAACTTAGCAAATGGCTCGCTCGAGTGGTACCCTTTTTGGTCGGGGCCCAAGTAAAAGTCTTCCTTTTCGGTAATTACGTAGTACTCGAGTTCGCCAAGGGTTTTAAATGTTAAACCAGTCTGACTACGGAACTCCTCGTGCGCTTTGCGCAAAATGTACTCGGGCGAACTTTCGAGTGGTTTTCCTTCGCTATTGTAAAACGAGCAAAGTATGTCGATTGTAGGAACATCGGAGAACGGATTCAGAAATGCAGTACGGTAACGTGGCACAACGTACAGGTCGCTACTACCCGCTTCGATAAACGAGAACAGGCTACTCCCATCGACCCTTTCGCCATGCGAAAGAACGGAATCGAGATGTTCGCGCGATGTAATTATAAAGTTTAATGTTTTTAGCCTTCCATCTTCGGCAACGTAACGAAAATTGAGCATTTCAATTTCCTTCTCCTCGCAAAAGCGAATAATGTCGGCCTTAGTAAAGTCGGCAGCGGGTTTCTTCAGAAAGCGAACCAACTCGTTGGGGTTCATCAAAATCTCCGAATCCTTCATATCTATTATTTTTAGTTTTTTTTTCAAAAGTAAAAGTTCACAAAGCTGCAAAACTCATACTACAAAAGCAAGTATGTGAAAAATGTTTCATAGCAGGGTAAAACTACAACGGTTGGGGGCTGAGTTTGGATTACAATCTACTTCTTCTTCTGTAAGTCCTGTTAATTCAATTATTGTTTCTATGCTTATGTTTTTCCGTTTCATTCCTCTTGCAATCTCAATTGCTTTATCTTTTCTTGCTCTATCCTCAGCATCAATTTTTAAAGTCCACGCCATACTTGCGCTATATCTCAAATCTTCTTGATACTTTTTATAATTTACTAAGAAACTGTTTAAATTTGGTTTATATGTTTGCCATGGGCTTTAGCCCGTGGGATAATTAAGCCTACTTTATTGGGCTTTAGCCCAAATATGACTGAAATGTTTGGCTAAAGCCTTATCTTTCCAACTTTTTTAATCCACGGGCTAAAGCCCGTGGCAATTGTTATAATAAAATTCTTTATTTAAATTTAAACAGTTTCTAACTCTTCTTCTGATAATTTATCTATTCTTAACAACTCTTTCGCTTTATCAATTCCTTGCGCGGTAAATTCTTCCTTAATTTCATTATTTTTCAGGTAGTATATCCATTCATCAAGGTTGATGTTGCAATGTCGTTGAATTGATTAACCTTGATTACATAGTATTCGGGGAAAATTTCAAATGGTTCATTTTTCCCAAGTATCTCAACTTGTTTTTCAGATAGTTTTAATTTATCCTTCTTGTAAATTCCAATAAAATCGGTTCTTCCGTAGTAAATGTAATCATCACCTTGCCCAAGGTCAAAGTAAACTATATTGACTGAATATACTTTTTTAACGTTCTTGTAAGGCTCTCCAACCGAAATGTGTTCGGTAATTACTTTTGATGTTCCATACGCCATTCTATGGAAATAGTCATATTCATTCTGATTCTGAATCTCAACTATCACCAATTCACTTTTAGAGTTTTTAACAAGAATATCAACCCGATTGAATTTGTCATTCTCAAATTCTTGATTCCCCTCACTCTCAAGAATTGTTTCGATTGTAATCCTCTCATTCAGCAATTCCGACAGAAAACCCTCAAGTACTGTGAAGTTAGCCTTATTCCATAGTAGTCGCTTAATAGCCCAGTCGAACCGTATTAAATTCCTGCTGTTCACACCTACTAGTTTTGGACAAAGATAATCAATTTTCGTGTTAGAACTTTGAATTTGCATTGCATGTAAGTTTTCTCGCCTTGCCCCCAACGGTGTATTGCGCGGGGGATTGGAACTCCGTTCCAATCCCCCGATACGCAGTTTCGCCAAAACCGATTAGCTGGCTAATCGTGGAGGAGCCCAGCGTGAAATACACCCTTTGTTATGCACTGGCGGTTTTTTATTCTTGTGAATATCAGATTTATATTTCACATTTATCTTATTTCCTTTTCCCTTCCTTCAACTCCTTGGGTTTCTTTTTTTCTGGTAAATAATTCTCTGATGTTATAACTTTCTCACCGCTTTCTTTCTCTAATTCTTTCAATGCATTTCCAGCTATTGTACCTCCAATTCGTGCAGCGACTTTATTCTCATTAAACCCTTTCGCATTTTTAGCTCTTGTAACTTTTGTCGTAGATGCTTCTCCAAGCATTGAAAATATTAATTCAAGGTCAGTCATATGGTCTCTCAAATTTTGACTTTTTAGACCTTTCATCTTTTTATATTCAGAAGGCGTCAACCCAAAAGTTGCCTTTGAAATCTCGGCAGTTAGAATTGCATATTCAATTTGTTCCTTTACTCCTCTGTTTTTCCATTCCTCAGTTAATTCTTCTCGAATTGCGATGCTTCGCATCCGTTTCTCTATCCAATCATCAGGATAACCCTTAAGTTTATATAATTCACGTGTGCGTTGAGTTGCTAATTCAGGATTTTCTATTTCGTCCAATCTGTCTGAACCAACCTGAGCCAACCATTGCTTAAACGGCTCGGCTTTGGGCGATGGAATTGATTGTATAATTCGTAAAAGTCCTTTAGCATCAGCACAATCAGTTACATATCTTTTTCCATCGGAGGAAATCATTTTCAGTTGTACGATAATTTCGTACAACTGAGAAAAACCTTCTGTATTTAGTTTTCTTTTAAGGTCACTCCAATATCTTCGTGGATTCTTACTTTCAGTGAGAATTTCAATTACATCAATAATTACAAAGTACCATTTTTGTTCAGCCTCGTTCCATTCAGAACGAATTTGTTTACTTTCAAATAGTTTTATATTACTCATATTCTCATTTTTTTTGATACTCAAAAATAGTCATTTGACCTAACTTTTAAAAATTTGAAAGTCTATCATTTAGAGCGTAACTTTTCTTGCCGCTTGTGCATAACTCCTCAATAACAGTCAAAAAATGCGGAATTAAACAATTATTTTCGGAAAAATTCGTACTGAAATGCTATAACACTTCTATATTTGCATATTAATTCAATTTTTGACTAAAATTATATCGATATCTATCACTCTATGAACTATTTAAAATTGATTTTTCTAATTTTATCCATAGCCATATCGGAAAGTTTGTTTGCTCAAAACACCTTAAAAGGCAGGGTAATCGACAGCGAAACAGGTAAACCACTTCCCTTTGTAAATATAGTTTATAATCAACGAGGACAAGGGTTTACAACGTCGATAAATGGGAGTTTCGAGTTTACAACTTACGAAACAATTACCCAGCTGCAAACCAGCTACATTGGCTACGAGCCAAAAAAAGTAAGGGTTGCCAGCGAATCGTTTGTCAGCTTTTTAACCATTGAACTAAATCCCACAAGCTATAATATCGAAGAGGTTGTAGTAAAACCAGGTATTAATCCTGCTCATAGGCTAATCGATTCGGTTTATGCAAACCGCACCCGAAACAACCCCGAAAACCTAAAGTCGTTCCGCTACACCAGCTATAATAAGCTGACCTTCAGACGCGAACCCGACACTGCTTACTTTCGAAGTATTCTGTCGAAAAGCGTTCCCGATTCGGTAAAAAGCGCACTTATTGAGCAACGGGTTCGGAACTTTGAGAAAAATCGTGAAAAAAGGCCCGATATTATTACCGAATCGGTTACAAATAGGTTTTACAAAAAGCCCAATAGCAATTACGAGGAGGTGCTTGCAACTCGCATGTCGGGTTACTCCGAGGCGTATGCAGTGCTTTTAGCCACTCAAATTCAGTCGTTTTCGTTTTACCCCGAGTACTTCACGCTATTTCAAAAAACATTTTTAAACCCAATAAGTAGAAGTAGTCACAACCACTATTCTTTTATTTTAGAAGAAAAGTACCTTTCCGAATCGGGACGCGATACTGTGTTCGTAATAACTTTTCGACCCCGCAAAAACAGCAACTTCGACGGATTAAAAGGGGTAATGTACATTAACTCTAACGGCTATGCCGTTCAAAACGTTTTGGCACAGCCTGCCAAACCAATGGACTTAACTTTTAACGGTGAAATTCAACAGCGATACGAGCTAATCGATGGCAAGCAATGGTTTCCTACAGAGTTGAACCTATCGATTAAAATATATACTGCCAGATCAGGTCTTGCACCAACCAACCCAAAAAAACTTCCCATTTACCTTTTAGGAACTGGTCGCACCTATATAAATAACATTGTAATAAACCCAAATGTCGATTCTGTAAAGTTTAGCCATGTTGAACTGACAATGAATCCCGAGATGCATAAACGTAGTGCTGAATTTTGGAATCAGTACCGCACCGACAGCCTTACTTTGCACGAAAAAAAATCGTACAAAACGCTCGACAGTCTTGGCAAAGCAGCAAACCTCGACTTTATTAACAAACTTGCAATTTCAGCCTTTTCGGGAAAACTCGACCTTGGCTATGTTGCTGTCGACATTAGCAAATTAGTGAACTACAACCGTTTTGAAGGCTACCGCTTAGGCTTAGGACTCGAAACTGGCTCGAAAATATCGAAAACCTTTGCCCTTGGAGGCTATGCAGCCTATGGCTTCGACGATGCAAAAGCGAAGTATGGCGCTCATGCAAGCGTTTGGCTAAATAAAAAGTACGAAGTTCAATTTAAAGCGGCCTACCAATTCGACATTCGAGAGCCAGGCAGCTTCGATTTTTCGGGTAGCAGAGCCATAGCAAACCCCGATTACATCTATTCTTTTTACAATAACAAGCTCGATTACGTTGAGAAAAAATCGGCTCAGCTTAGCTTTCGTTCACTTAAATACTTACACACAACACTTTTTGCTTCGCAAAGTAATTTTGAAGTTGGCTCCGATTTTCGCTACGTGCCTCAACCTGGCGATACAACAAACAACTTCAGCAACTTCGAAACAGGAGTAAAACTTCGAATTGTTTGGAACGAAAAATTTGCGCAATCGCCCTGGGGAATTATGCCCCTTACAATTGGGAACCCAATGGTTTGGCTAAACTATGCCAAAGGCATTAAGGAGTTTGGGGGAGAATTCGACTACCATCGGGTAGAGCTAAGGTACCGCCAGCGAATTAGTAGCCCAATGCTTGGTCAAACCCAAATTACTGCTTGTGCAGGGCAAGTTTTTGGAACAGCTCCCCTTTCGCTTCTGTACTTTGGCCGTGGAATGGCAGACATGAGTTATCTTTTTGGCATTGAATCGTTTAACACAATGGATAGGTATTCATTTGTAGCCAATCGAATTGTAAATATTTTTCTTACTCATAATTTCCGACCTTTTTCGAGCAAACTCAACGGAAAAATGTCGAACCCAAGTTTAACTATTGTTCAAAAATTTGCCATTGGCAGCTTTTCAAAGAAAAGTATGCACGGAGGTAATATTGAAAATTTGAAATCGCTAAGTCGCGGTTACTGGGAATCATCAATTCAAATTAACGACTTGTTAAAGATTGCCTTTAGCGGTTTAGGTATTGGAGTTTCGTATAACACTGGGTACTATTCGAGCAAAACATGGAAAGATAACCTTGCCATTTCGCTTACGGTTAACTTTATATTTCAACAATAAACTCTTTTAGCATAATTTAGCAGCTACGCTACTGTATATTTTTTCCCTTAGTCTTTAAACTGCGCCACTATCTGCCAAGCAACCCGACTGAACCGACCAAAGGGAGTTCAGTACTGCCTGCGTGCCATCACTTCGGCAGGCAGGAAAGTAAAACCCAACCCATAATGTGTGTAGTTTTTATTCGTCAATTCGGTTTTCAATATCCATTTTCTGGTGTAAAACTCTTATTATCTCAACAACATTGCTTCTAGATTTCTTGTAGAAAATAATATGCGATTTCACCAATGATGCTCTATATCCTTTTTTAATGTAGTCAACTGATTTGCCACTTTCAAAGTTCTCAGCAATAAATTCGATTTCGTCCAAAATTAGATTGTAATATCTATCTGCTTGCTCAAGCGACCAGTTTTCATAAGTGTACAACCATATCTTTTCGATATCTTGATTTGCTTTCTCACTAATTAAGTATCTCATTTCTTCAAGTGCTTAGCATGAAGATTTTTAAGGCTTTCTGTACGGTTAAAGTCTTTAACAAATCCACTCTTCTCACCAATTTCAAGTTCCTTAATAAGAGCTTTATACCTATTCTCCTCATTCTCCAAAAGACGAAGAGCTGTTCTAATAACCTCACTGACGGACGAAAACTTTCCAGTAGAGATTTTCTCATTAATAAAGTTCTCGAAGTATTCTCCAAGTAGTATTGATGTATTTTTTGCCATAGATGATATTTTTTTCAAAAATACCAATTCTTGGTATTTATTCAAAATCTCGGAACAGTTTTTTGATAAAATTACACAGCATTTCCACACAACCACCAAAACAGAATAGCGGCGAAATTATGTTTCTTTTGGCACTCTTCTTGCAAACCCCTTTTTCATAAAAATTTCAATATGAAATCGCTACGGCTTATTTATGCAATAATTGCATTACTTTACTTCCAACCCACATTCTCGCAGTTGAATTGCAAAACCATTCAGCGCAACGACAGCACAACTACCGTATGCTATCACGCCAATAAAAAGCAATCGACTATTGAGAGTTGGAACGAAAACAAGTACTGGGGACGAATGCAATGCTTCGATTCCAAAGGAAAAGAAATTATCAACTACCAGCTTCGCAGGGTTGCAGGGCATGCCTCGGTTTACCTAAATTATTACTCCAACGGACAAGTTAGCAAGGCCGAGTACAGTTCGGCTCCCGACGGGGGAATTCAATTCTACAGAATAATACATCATTTTAACGAGCAGGGCGAACAAACTGGTTATACAGACTTAAGCCAACCCGACGGACGACCCGTTATTACAATTCCTCAACATTTATACAAAAACCCCGACGAGCAATCGCCAGTTGTAAAAGTACCAGTAAAACCCGAAGTAATTAAATGTGCTGTTCCCTTTCAAACCGTTTACAGGGTAACAAACGAAACTCGACGAAAAGTTACAATTAACCTTATTCCGCTCAACAGCCAATGGGCAACTCTAAAGCCTCATAAGCAGGTCGTTATTAAAGCAAAAACCTCTATTGCCATCGACTCAATTATTCTTGCCGAAAGGTTCATGTCGCTCGAGGAGTCGTACCGTATTGAAGTAGTTTCACCAAAAAAAGTAAACAAGCAACCAAAGGTTATTGCTGCAATACCCAAGGAAAGTACCGCTCGAAAGGAATATACTTGGCACTTAGTGGAGAAGTAGAGGGTTCTCAGTTCTCGGTTCTCGGTTTTCAGTTCTCTATTGCAAGCCCTGAGCTGCTATGCCCTGAGTTTATCGAAGGGTCGAAGGGTCAGTTTTCAGTTCTCGGTTGCGAGCCCTGAGCTGCTATGCCCTGAGTTTATCGAAGGGTCGAAGGGTCAGTTCTCGGTTTTCAGGACACTGAGTTTATCGAAGTGTCGGACTTCCAGCCAATCACCCAATCATTCAATCATTCAGTCCCCCAATAGATAAAAATCCGTGAAGATCTGTTAAATCTGCGTTACTTGTACTGAGTTTATCGAAGTATCTGTGTTCTAT
This sequence comes from Bacteroidales bacterium UBA2287, assembly GCA_002345675.1. Lineage (GTDB taxonomy): Bacteria > Bacteroidota > Bacteroidia > Bacteroidales > Tenuifilaceae > UBA2287. Next base: position 22,836 of record DDWL01000042.1, read on the forward strand.
TAATGCACCATCAAATTTCTTTTTCCCTACCCTGAAAAAATCCCCCTAATTTTCTTACCTTTGCCGTTCTGTTTTAAAACGTAACTCTCTAATTTTTATATGGAAATACCCGCACGTTACAACCCTACAGAGGTTGAAGATAAATGGTACTCGTACTGGATGAAGAATGGATTTTTCCACTCAACGCCCGACAATCGTGAACCCTACTGCATTGTTATTCCTCCACCCAACGTTACAGGAGTGCTGCACATGGGGCATATGCTTAATAATACAATTCAAGATGTGCTGGTGCGCCGTGCGCGCATGCAGGGCAAAAATGCCTGCTGGGTTCCTGGCACCGACCATGCATCAATTGCTACAGAGGCAAAGGTTGTAGCAAAACTTAGAGCCGAAGGTATCGACAAAAATTCGCTTACCCGCGAGCAGTTTCTCGAGCATGCTTGGGAATGGAAAGAAAAGCATGGTGGAATCATCCTTGACCAGCTTAAAAAACTGGGAGCTTCGTGCGACTGGGAGCGAACTGCCTTTACAATGGACGAGCAACTTAGCGAAAGCGTACTCAAGGTTTTTGTCGATTTGCATAAAAAAGGGCTTATTTACCGTGGCGTTCGAATGGTTAACTGGGATCCTCAGGCAAAAACTGCCGTGTCGGACGAGGAGGTTATTTACCGCGAAGTTCAAAGCAAACTTTACTACCTAAAATATTTTATCGATGGCGAGGATGGCTTCATAACCATTGCCACTACTCGTCCCGAAACTATTCTTGGCGACACCGCCGTTTGCGTTAACCCCAACGATCCTCGTTATGCCAACATGAAGGGAAAACGTGTTTTTGTTCCGCTTATTAAGCGTAGCGTTCCCATTATATACGATGAGTACGTTGAAATGGAGTTCGGAACAGGTGCGCTTAAGGTTACCCCATCGCACGATGTGAACGACTACATGCTGGGCGAAAAGCATAACCTCGAAGCCATCGACATTTTTAACGACGATGGAACCATGAGCCCTGCAGCACAGCTGTACGTTGGCATGGACCGTTTCGAAGTTCGCAAACTTATTGTTAAGGATTTGGAAGAAGCTGGCAATGTTGCCAAAATCGAAGACTACCTCAACAAAGTTGGCTATAGCGAGAGAACCGACGCCGTTATCGAACCTAAACTTTCGATGCAGTGGTTTTTGAAAATGAAGGACCTTTCGCAACCTGCTCTGGATGCGGTTATGAATGGTGAAATTCAGATTCACCCTCCAAAATATGTAAACACCTACCGCCATTGGATGGAGAACGTAAAGGACTGGTGCCTTTCGCGTCAGCTTTGGTGGGGGCACCGAATTCCTGCCTGGTATTTACCCGAAGGAGGTTACGTAGTAGCCGAAAACGAAACTGAAGCCCTTGAGTTGGCTCGCCAAAAAAGCGGAAACGCAAATATAACTCTTGCTCAGCTTAGGCAAGATGAAGACGTTCTCGATACGTGGTTCAGCTCATGGCTATGGCCCATTTCGGTTTTCGATGGAATTCGTAAGCCCGATAACGCCGACATTAAGTACTACTACCCTACCGATATTCTGGTTACTGCTCCCGAAATTCTATTCTTTTGGGTTGCCCGTATGATTATTGCTGGCTACGAGTATTTGGGCAAAAAGCCATTTAGCACCGTTTACCTTACAGGAATTGTTCGCGACGCCCAAAGGCGTAAAATGAGCAAGTCGTTGGGTAACAGTCCCGACCCACTCGATTTGGTTAAACAGTTTGGTGCCGACGGAATGCGCATGGGTATGATGCTATGCTCGCCCGCTGGAAACGATATTCTTTACGACGATAATCTTCCCGAACAGGGTCGAAATTTCAGCAACAAAATTTGGAATGCCTTTAGGCTGGTAAAAGGTTGGAATGTTGATAGTGCAATTCCTCAACCCGAGCATTCGGCGCTGGCTATCGACTGGTTCAACAACATGCTTAGCCGCGAAATGGAGCAAATTAACGACCATTTCGACAAGCACCGCCTTTCGGAAGCAATGATGACCGTTTACAAACTTTTCTGGGACGAGTTCTCATCGTGGCTTCTCGAAATTATTAAGCCTGCATACCAAGCACCTATCGATGCTAAAACGCATAAGGAGGTTCTCGATATATTCGAAAAGCTTATAAAACTGCTTCACCCATTTATGCCGTTTATTACCGAGGAACTTTGGCAGCTTATAGAAACCCGCAACGATGGCGAAAGCATTATGAATACTATGCTACCCGAGGTTCAGCCTTACAACTCCGACCTTATTGCTCGTTTCGAATTAATGAAAGAAGTTGTTGCCGGAGTTCGTACTATTCGTCAGGATAAAAACATACCTAACAAGCAAAGCCTTTCGCTTTACGTTAAGTCGGCATCGAATGCCCTTAATGGCATTGAAAGCGTAATTGTAAAACTTGCTGGGCTTAGCGAACTGCAAAGCACAACCGAAAAAGTTGAAGGCAGTGCAAGTTTTATGGTAAAATCGGACGAGTACTTTGTTCCGCTTACTGGATTAATTAATAACGACGACGAAATTGCCCGCTTAACCAAGGAACTAAATTATGCAAAAGATTTTCTCGAAAGCGTAATGAAGAAACTAAGCAACGAGCGGTTTGTGAACAGCGCTCCCGCTCAGGTTGTTGATGTAGAGAAGAAAAAGCAGGCCGACGCCGAAGAGAAAATAAAAGTAATTGAGGAGCGACTGGCTGCTTTAAAAAAGTAAAAATTTGATATGGGTCATAAATCGGGATTTGTAAACATTGTTGGTAACCCTAACGTAGGGAAATCGACCATTATGAACGCCCTTGTGGGCGAAAAACTCTCCATAATTACAAGCAAGGCGCAAACCACGCGGCACCGAATTATGGGAGTTGTAAACAGTCCCGATTTTCAGATTGTTTACTCCGACACGCCAGGCATTCTGAAACCTGCCTATAAGTTGCAGGAGTCGATGATGCGCTTTGTGCATTCGGCTTTTGAGGATGCCGATGTGGTGCTATACGTTACCGACACAGTGGAATCGCCAACCTATAGCGACGAGTATGTAGCAAAACTTTGCAAACTCGAAATTCCTGTAATTCTTGTAATTAACAAGCTCGACTTAACCAAGCAAGAAGAGGTAGAATATTTAACAGAACTTTGGTCGAAAAAAATGCCAAATGCCAGCATTATCCCCGTTTCGGCGCTACACAACTTCAACCTCGATCAGCTTTTAAAGCAAATTGTCGAAAAGCTTCCCGAAGGGCCCGAGTACTTTCCAAAGGAAACGCTTACCGATAAAACCTTACGGTTTTTTGCCTCGGAAATTATTAGGGAGAAAATTCTACTCAACTACCAAAAGGAAATACCTTACTCCGTTGAGGTTGTGGTTGAAGAGTACACCGAGGATAAAACAATGGATAAGGTACGAGCCATTATTTACGTAGCAAGGGATTCTCAAAAAGGGATTATTATTGGTCATCAGGGCAAAATGCTAAAGAAAGTTGGGACGGAAGCTCGAATAGACATGGAAGAATTTTTGGGCAAAAAAATATTTTTAGAACTATACGTTAAAGTTGACACCGAGTGGCGTAACGACGACAAAAAACTTAAGAAATTCGGATACATTCAGTAAAATAGAAGGAGTACAGAAATGGGAAACATGGTAGCAATAGTTGGCAGGCCCAACGTAGGAAAATCGACACTTTTCAATCGCTTGGTAGGCCGTAAGCAGGCTATTGTTGACGAAATAGCGGGCGTAACCCGCGACAGAATTTATGGTAAATCGGACTGGAACGGCAAAGAGTTCTCGGTTATCGACACTGGTGGATACATTAGGAATTCGGAAGATATTTTCGAAGAGGAAATTCGCAAACAGGTTGAACTTGCCGTTGAGGAAGCCGATGTAATTATGTTTTTAGTCGACGTAACAGCAGGCATTACCGAAATGGACAATGAGGTTGCTATTCTGCTTCGCCGAAGCAGCAAAAGGGTTGTTCTTGTTGTTAATAAAGTTGACAATAGCATGAGAAACCAAGATGCCTACGAGTTTTACTCGCTTGGCCTTGGCGAACCCTTCTGCATTTCGTCAACAAGTGGAAGCGGCACTGGCGACTTGCTCGACGAGGTTGTAAAAACATTTGTAATTGAGGAAGAAAAAGAGGAACTCGAAATTCCACGAATTGCGGTTGTTGGCCGCCCTAACGTTGGTAAATCGTCGCTTATTAACGCCCTTGTGGGCGAAGAGCGCAACATTGTAACCCCAATTGCTGGCACCACTCGTGATTCAATTGATACTCGTTACACCAAGTTTGGCCACGACTTTTTAATAATCGACACGGCTGGTGTAAGGCGAAAAACAAAGGTTTCTGAGGACTTGGAGTTTTACTCCGTAATGCGCTCCATTCGCTCCATCGAGTCGGCCGATGTTTGCTTGCTCCTTGTCGACGCAACCCTTGGCCTCGAAGCTCAGGACATGAACATTTTCAACCTAATTATTAAAAACCGAAAAGGCGTAGTGCTGGTTGTTAACAAATGGGATTTGGTTGAAAAGGAAACCCAAACCATGAAAGACTATACCGAACTAATTAGCAAACGGCTAGCGCCATTTCAGGATGTGCCCATAGTTTTCACTTCGGCAATAACCAAGCAGCGAATTCATAAAATTCTCGAAGAGGCACAGCGCGTTTCCGATAACCGAAGACGTAAAATTGCGACATCGAAGCTAAACGACTTTGTTGAAGAAGTGGTTGGAATATACCCTCCCCCATCGCATAAAGGTAAAATTGTAAAAATTAAGTATGCCACGCAGCTGCCTACCTACGCGCCTTCGTTTGCATTCTTTTGCAATTTACCCCAATACGTAAAAGAGCCATACAAGCGCTATATCGAAAACAAACTTCGTGAGCACTACGATTTTTGCGGAGTTCCAATTCAAATTTTCTTTAGACCGAAGTAGGACGGTCGGCAGTTGGCAGTCGGCAGTTCTCTGTTGGCAGTCAACAGTCAATAGTCTTCGGACTCCAGACTTCGGACTCCAGACTCCGGACTTCTTATTAAACTCTAAGCAATAAAATCAATCTTAAATGGGTTATTTTATTGCTTTTTTTATTTTTATATTCAACCTTTATTGTATAAAACAGCATTAAAGAAATGATAACTTCTCTTAGTAATCTTCAAAAAGGGCTTATAGCATTTATTTTCATTGCCATTCAGTTCCCATTAACCGCCCAAACACCCGTTAATAAGTTTACCCTCGACGAGGTAATAACCATGGCGCGCGAAAACTCGCCTCAGGCAATTCTGTCTAAGCATCAGTTTCGAGCAGCATACTGGGAAAACAGAACCTTTAAAGCTGAGTACCTTCCAAGTTTAACCCTAAATGGTACGTTTCCCGATTTTAATCGACGATTAAATAGGTATCGTCTACTAAACGGAACCGATTCGCTTGTTGAAGTTAATTTAAACACTACTTCGTTAGGCTTAACGCTTAATCAAAACATTGGACTAACAGGAGGGCGTATATTTGCCCAATCGAACTTAGAACGAGCCGATTACTTTGGTGCAAATAGTGGCACAAATTACCTTTCGGTGCCTGTAGTTATTGGGTTTACTCAACCTATTTTCGGGTTTAATCGACTAAAGTGGCAAAATAGAATTGAGCCCCTAAAATACCTTGAGGCAAAAAAAACCTATATCGAATCGATGGAGGGAATTTCGGCCGAAGCAGTTCGACTTTTCTTCGACCTTATTCTTGCACAGCAAAACCTAAAAACGGCAAAACTAAACTTTGCCAATACCGACACGCTTTTTCAAATTGCCAAGGGACGCTATAATATTGGAACCATTGCCGAAAACGAGCTACTTCAAATGGAGCTTAGCTATCTTAACTCGGGGAGCTCAGTTAACGAGGCCGAAGTGGACCTTCAGCTTAAAAAGTTCAGAATTAAATCGTTTTTAGGGCTAAACGACCAATACGACGTGGAACTTTCCATTCCGGACGATTTTCCACGAATTGAGCTAAAGTACCCAGAGGTGCTACAACTGGCAAAAAGCAATAACCCTAAAATGGTTCAACTCGAACGAAGGCTTACCGAATCGGACATGAATGTTGCACAGGCAAAAGCCGAAAGAGGCTTTAAAATGAACCTCGACGCTTCGTACGGCCTTACACAGCAGGCAAAAACACTTCCCGATGTATACATTGACCCACTCGACCAGCAGGGATTAAAAATTGGAGTTACCGTTCCCATTCTCGACTGGGGACTTGGACGTGGAAAAGTAAAAATGGCACAATCGAGTCGCGAGGTGGTGCGCACAAATATACAACAGTCGTTGGTCGATTTTGAGCAAGATGTTTTCCTAAAAGTTATGCAGTTTAATATGCAAGACGACCAGCTACTGCTGGCAGCAAAAGCCGATGCCATTTCGCAAAGTCGTTACCATGTAACCAAGGAACGGTTCCTAATTGGCAAAATCGACGTACTCGATTTAAACATTGCCCAAAGCGAGCGCGACGCTGCAAAAGACAGGTACATTGCCGCCATGCGCAATTTCTGGATGTTCTATTTCAATATGCGCAAGCTAACTCTATACGATTTAACCAATGGTAAACCTATAGATGTTGACTTTGAAATGCTGATTAAGTAGCAATATTGAGGTTTACAATATAGATATAATCGTTGGCAGCCTAAAAAGCCCAAGCATAAATTGCTTGGGTTTCTTGTTTTTAAGTGTACCCCAACAAACTTGCTTCTCTTAAAAACTGAACTATAAAACTTACGTTTAGTTTTTTTGTTTATATTTAGTAATTGCAATATGCCCAAACCTTAACTCGCAAATTATGAAGTGGAATAGCTTAAAAACAAAAATGCTGGTAAACATTCTTGGTGTTGCAGCACTAATTTTTGCCGTTACTATTCTGGCAATTACATTGTCGAACCGAAACAACGCCGTTAATGTTGCCATGGAGGTTAGCAAAAGCAAATCGCAGGAAACTGCCACGCAAGTAAAACTGTATTTGGAACGTCCAATTGAAGCTGCACGAGGATTACTTAACAGTTTTAACTCGCTACGAAAAAACGGCAATACAAACCGACAGTTTTACAGCGACATGCTAAAAACTGCGCTTATTAAAAACAGCGACTTTTTAGCAGTTTGGTCAATGTGGGAGCATAATGCACTCGACCGTAACGACGATAGTTTCATTGGTGTTTATCCTTACGACGAGGAGGGTCGTTTTAATTACACAACCTACAAGGATGCTGGCAAAACACTCGAAGAGCAAACCAGCGTTGAGCAATACCAAGAACCTTTTTATGCTGTTGCTGCAAAAACTCAAAACGATGCTATTCTCGAACCATACTACTACTCGTACACAGGCGAAAACGGCCAGCAATTCTTCGAAACAAGCGTTGTTGTTCCAATTGTCGAAAATGGGATAACCCTTGGCGTTGTTGGAATCGATATCGACCTAAAAGAACTTTCAGCAATAATTGGTCAAATAAAGGTTTACAATTCTGGCTACGGAATTCTTGTTTCGAACGAAGGAATTATTGCGGCATTTAGCGATGCAAGTTTGCTCGAAAAGAAGTTTTCGGAGCATTTCGATTTTGTTAGCGAAAAAATGCTGGCAGACATAAGCAGTGGCCAAGCTAGTTTCGAGGCAATATACTCGAAACAATTCAATCAGAATATTTTAGTTTCGATTACCCCAATTACTGTTGGAAACTCGAAAACTCCTTGGTCGCTATGCTTAGTTGTTCCTGAAAAAGAAGCATTAAGCGAAGCCAACAAACTGCTAACAAGAGGACTTGTTATGGGCTTTATTGGCCTTGTTATACTAAGCATTCTTGTTTTTATGCAAGCTAACAACTTTATAAATCCTATAAACAGAGCCGTTTCGTTTGCAAAGGAAATTGCCGAGGGAAATATTTCTGCAAAAATTGATGTTGATCGTAACGATGAGTTGGGAATGCTTCAGGCATCGCTAAACACAATGAACGAAAAGAATTTAGAAATTATTAACGAGCTACAAGTTGCAATTGGCAGCATTGCAGGGGCAAGCCTCGAAATAAATGCAACCGCTCAAAAATTAGCTTCGGGAGCAAGCGAGTTGGCGTCATCGACCGAAGAAGTTTCGTCGACCATGGAGCAAATGGTTGGCAACATTGAGCAGAATACCCAAAATGCCATTGAAACCGATAAGATTGCATTTACAGTTGCCGACAGCGCCGAAAAGGTTCGCACAGCATCGCACGAAAGTGTGATTTCGATAAAAATTATTGCCGACAAGGTTAAAATAATTAACGACATTGCCTTTCAAACTAATATACTTGCGCTTAATGCTGCCGTCGAAGCTGCTCGTGCAGGCGAGCATGGCAAAGGTTTTGCCGTTGTAGCTGCCGAGGTTCGAAAACTTGCCGAGCGAAGCAAAGTAGCTGCCGACGACATTAACAAAATTGCCAACAATAGCGTAAAGCTAACCGAGGAGTCAACACAGCTGCTTAACGGAATAATTCCTCAAATTGAAAAAACCACAATGCTTATTCAGGAAATTACGGCTGCAAGCAAAGAACAAAGCTCGGGTGCCGAACAGGTTAACTCAACAATTCAGCAACTAAACAATGTAACCCAGCAAAACGCAGCAGTGTCGGAGGAGCTATCGACAAGTGCCGAAGAAATGGCTAGCCAAGCTGAGCAGCTTAAGGATCTTGTGTCGTACTTTAAAGTTTAGGCATATCAAAGTCGCCAATAATTCTACTTAACACCTTTAGAAAAATGAGTTTTCGAAAAATTGTTTGCTGCTTTCTATTTGCATTTTTAAGCGTATCTATATTAAGCGCACAACAAGGTGTTACATTCGGCATTCAAAGTGGCATTGTCAGAAACAGTTACTTTTATAGCAATACTTTTTTATATAATACTCACTCCAGTTCCTTCGATGGCACTGTTGCTTTTTCCGTAGTTTACACCCATAATAACTATTTAATTGAAATGGGAGCGACTGGCATCTACTCTCGTACACCCAATTTTGTTTTTAAAGAAGAGACCAGATCGCTTAAAATTATCAAACCCTCCAATGGTTCATTGCTCGATATGGCTTACCTCCCATTTAGAGTTGGGTATATAATTTCAACCCAAAAAAAACGCCTAAACATTACGCCTAAACTTGGGGTTGGGCTCTTTCACTCTCTAAATGGCACGGGCAATTTTAACATTTGGGCCGATGGGGTTGATGATATTAGTTTGATAATTTCGGGAAATATTCCCGAAGAACCTGGCGTTACCGTTGGGTATGGCTACCGGCCCTACAAAAACGTTTTGGCTATCGATGCGTCAATCATGCTAAGCTATACGCTTCATAAGTTCCTTCAGTTAAACTTTAACGTGGTTGCAATTTCGGCACTAAAGCCACTTTACTACGAAAACATAAAGCATTTTGGCGAAACTCAAACCATTTTTACCACTTCAACCCAAACTGGCCCTGCCGTTAGCGCAACACTGGGTTTTGCGTTTACAATTCCTTTTACAAAGGAAGTTGAAGAATAGATAGTTTTTAGTTCAAGTGCTTAAACAAGCCTAAAAAGTTCTATTTTTGCACCGTAAACCAAAAACAAATTGTTTATGAAAGCATTCGTTTTCCCAGGTCAAGGTGCACAGTTCGTTGGAATGGGCAAGGACCTATACGACAACTCACCTTTAGCCAAGGAACTTTTCGAAAAAGCCAATACCATTCTTGGATTTCGTATAACCGACCTAATGTTCGCGGGAACCGACGAGGATTTGCGTCAAACCAAGGTTACACAACCTGCAATTTTTCTTCACTCCGTTATTTTAGCTAAAGTTTTAGGCAACAAGTTCAAACCCGAAATGGTTGCAGGGCACTCGCTTGGCGAATTTTCGGCACTTGTTGCTGCTAATGCCCTTTCGTTCGAAGACGGCTTAGTGCTTGTTTCGAAACGCGCTATGGCAATGCAAAAAGCTTGCGAAAAAGAACCATCGACAATGGCTGCCATTCTTGGGCTCGACGATGCAACTGTTGAAAAAGTTTGTGCCGAAATTAGCGATGTTGTTGTACCTGCAAACTACAACAGTCCAGGCCAGCTGGTTATTTCGGGATCGATAAAAGGTATTGAAATTGCCTGCGAAAGCCTAAAGGCTGCAGGTGCAAAAAGGGCTTTGCCCTTAAAGGTTGGAGGCGCTTTCCACAGCCCGCTTATGGAACCCGCTCGCGTTGAACTTGCACAAGCCATTGAGGCAACAAAATTTAATGCCCCCATTTGCCCAATTTACCAAAATGTCGACGCTAAAGCGTACACAAACCCCGAGGATATTAAGAAGAACTTAATTTCGCAGCTAACATCTCCCGTTCGCTGGACTCAAATTATGGTTAACATGGTTGCCGATGGAGCCAACAACTTTACCGAACTAGGACCAGGCAATGTGCTTCAAGGCTTAATTAAAAAGGTTAGCGCCGAGGCAACAGTGCAATCAATTCAGTCGTTAAGCTAACAAAACAAAATAGTTTCAAAAAACCAGCCCAGAGCAAACGCATTTAAAAAATAGTGTCCTGTCAGGGACAAAATATCGGTAAAAGATATTACAAAACCCAATTTCTCTGTGCCGTTAGGTACAGAATATTCCGTACCTAGCGGCACGGTTTTCATATACTGTATGTGAGTTCTACCGATATTTTGTCCCTGACGGGACATTAAAGCAAATACGGAAATTCTAATTGGTGTACAGATATAGCATTTTAAGCAATTGTTAAATGCGTTTGCCCTAAAAACCAGCCCCGATAGCTTTCGAGGCTGGTTTTTTTTTACCATTTCAAATTCACTGTTTAGGGTATAAAAAAACATATTCGAAAAAATACGGCAAAGTTTTTGACTTGCAAAAACGAATAATTCTTAACTTTCGCAAAAGGAATAGTAAAAATATTAATTTCCTCATGTAATTTGGCTCCTATGAATATAAAATCTACCTACTTAGTTTTCTTGTTTTTTTCAGTAAGCCTCTCGGGCTTTGGGCAAACCCAAAAACATTTTGAGCGTATTTTCGAAAAAGAAATTAGCGCCAAAGAGTCGGGAAAGTTCGGGTCGGAAGGATTCAAAAACGTTGCTCGACTCAGCTTTTACCCCGACACATTGCCATCATGGTTCTTCAACCTACCTCCCTCATCGAGTGGAAAAGTTTATGCCATAGGCATTTCCGACCCCGATCTTACAGTCGAAGAAGCTTCGGCACAAGCGTTACACAGGGCAAAATCGATGGCAATACTTTTCGAAAAAGCTAAAATTCAGTTCTTTCGCGATGTATACACCACCGAGCAAGTTGATGGTCGCTACACAACTTATCGCCAGCGATTCGACACATACTTTAAAATATCGGCAGCAGTTTATGCCAACGAAGACAACTTTAGCATTGTTAATCAGCACCTTACCCGCTACAACGAGGCAATTGTTTTGGTAAGCTACACGCCATTAATAAACCTATCGGAAAAGGCAACCCAAATGCTCTCATCGGTTGGCACTGTTCTATTTATCGAAGCCCAAGTTGGCGACGCATTCGAGCCTCAAGCCGAGTACGAACTATTATCGGCACAGAAAAAAGTTGGCGAACTGCCACAAAACGGTCGGTTTTTATACCGCGAAAAGGGCAGCCGATTTTTATCTATGTCGGAGTTTCTCGACATTGAATATAGTTTTCCACTTTATAACTACAAGTACTCTTCGCCGCTTTGGCCAGCTAACACAATGCCACTTATTTGCTACAGCGGACTTTGGAGCAACTACACAAGGGAAATGCTTAAGTACTTAACCATTACCACCGAACAAACTAAAATAAAAGTAAAATCGTTAGGAAGCACTAAAACGAGCGACAACGCTAACCTTTCGAGAGAAATTGCCGTTTTAAATGCAAAAGTAAATTTAATTGGCATTGATTTTGGAGTTGACAGCATCGGTTTTAATATTAACCTGCAAGAACTTCAGTAATTCAACATTTTAAATTAAACAAACCTGTTTAAAACATAAAACCAGTAAAAATGAAAAGGATAATTAAATTAACCGCATCCCTGCTAGTATTTACGCTTCTAGCTAGTACAAGTTTTGGGCAAGAAATTCAAGGTTTAACGGTTAAGAGCCTTGGCGAAAAAGTTAACCTCGAGTACGCAATTTATGGCGAGCAACTTGGTCAAGTTTTCAGCATAACGCCAACCTACTCAACCGATGGAGGAAAAACCTTTAACGGAATGAAAACCGTAGTTGGCCAGATTGGAAACAACGTTCTTGGTGGCAAAAACCAAATTATTATTTGGGACGTGCTAAAAGATCTTCCTGCACTTCAAAGCGACGTTACATTTAAATTATCGGGCGTTACAAATGCCTCGAAACCTTTAGTTGAAGAGTTTAGCAAAATCGACTTTAAACTCATTAGTCTTCATAAACTACCAAACAACCAAATTGAGTTAGTACTTAACATTACCAATAATGGCGATCAGCGCGACCTTAAACTTATAAACGGGTTAGTAACCATTAGCGATTTTAAAAAGAATAAACTCGATGCCCAAAGGGGTAAACTTGGCGATGTACTAGGTGGTCAACGCTACTCAACACCTCAAAAAACATTAAAGAGCAACGAAACGGTACAAGCATCATTTACATTCGACTATGTACCATCCGACCTCGACAGGGTAATGCGACTTAACATTGGTGCCGAAATCCTTACCTTTTCGCAGTTTGGGTTAGATAAGTTAGAAACAAGCGTGCTTCAGTTTCGCGACCTACCAGTATCCGACAAGCCAACAACTTCGATGGCTACCAATGTTACTAAAAGATTCGAGTCATCTGCAATGGTAAGCCTTAATATTCAAAAACCTAAGCCTGCTGAGCTTGCCGACGTTACCCCTCCTGTTATAACCATTACTTCCCCCGAGTCGGTTAAGCTTTTAGGAAGCGAAGTTACCCGTGGCCGGCCCTACGCTCAATCGTCGCAAGGTCTCGACGACAAACGCTTACGTTCAGTTGGAGGTACAACCGATGGAATAACCGTTGCCGAAAAAATGCTTACAGTTAAAGGTACAGCAACCGACGAGAGCGGACTTTTCGATGTGGTAATTAATGGGCAAAGTGCACAAATTGGTTCCGATGGTAAAAATTTCGCTGCCGATGTTATGCTAAAGGTTGGACGAAACGACATTGTAATTCGTGCAATGGATATTCGCAAAAACAGTATTGAAAAACGGTTTATTGTTTACCGTAAAGATACTCCTAACCAAAAAGCATTTTCCGACACCGAGGAACTCGACATTGTTTTCGACGCTCCAAAAGCTCCAAAATTCTATGCATTTATAGTTGGTGTTAACGAATACCCCGATCCAAATATTTCGAGCCTTGCTAATCCAATTAGCGATGCCCAAAAACTGTATAATGTTCTAACTCAAAAGTACACCTTCGATCCTAACGACATTATATTTATTAAAAATGCTACCCGTGCTCAGCTAATCGACGAATTCGACCGCTTTACAAGAAGAATTGGAAAAAACGATAACCTACTGGTTTTTTATGCAGGGCATGGTTACTGGGATCCCGAAACCGAATTTGGGTACTGGTTACCCTCCGATGCACTTGCTCGTAGCACCTCGAACTGGATGGCCAACAGCCAAATTAAGGACTACGTTGCTGCCATTAAAAGCAAGCATACGCTTGTAATTGCCGATGCTTGTTTTAGCGGTGGAATTTTTAAAAACCGCAAGGCCTTTAGCGATGCAACCGATCAGCTTAATAAAGCTTACGACAAACCTAGCCGCAAAGCAATGACAAGCGGAAACCTAACCGAAGTACCCGACAACAGCATGTTTATTAAGCATTTAGTTCAGCGTCTCGAGGAAAATACACTTGGTTATATTTCGGCCGAAGAACTATTTAGCAGCTTTAAGCAATCGGTTATGAATAGCACAACAACCGAGCCCCAGTATGGCGATATTAAAGATACAGGCGACCAGGGTGGCGACTTTATTTTTGTTAAAAAATAAAACTTTCGACTAAAATAATTTTCAAGGGGAATGACAAAAACATTCCCCTTGTTATTTATAGATAGAATATGTTTTACTGTTCAGCTATTCGCTTTCAACAAGGGGAACACCATGGTTTATACAATAACCTTGGAAACATTAAAAAAAACAGCAAAAAGCAATAATCTGCTCGTAATATTCATATATTTATGGTCGGTATCTACATTGTTGAACCTAAAAAAATACAACATGAAAATTTCTACTATAATTTTCGCAATTGCCTTTACCAGTGCATTGTTTAACAACAGTTTAACGGCACAAGTTGATAAAGAGCAAAAACTGCAAGATAAAATTGCGGCTATTCAGCTAAAAGTTGACCAAGCCGATGCGCTTATTTTCTCGGCCGACAGTTTAATAGAAGTTGGCGAAACAATGATGAAAGATGCTGAAGGTGAACTTAAAGCCATTGCTCAAGAAGAAAAAGAAATTAACAAAGACTACTTCAATGCCCTAAAACCCCTCGATAAGCAATTACGATCGAAGGACAAGCAAGAGGTAGCCCAAGCAAAAGCTGAAATGAAGCAAGTTGAAGCCCAAAACAAAATCGACATGAAGGAGTGGGGCAACAAGCACAAAGCAGCCCTTAAGCAATACGACAACGGAAAAAAAACTATCGATAAGGGAAAAGTAAATCTCGACAAGGCAAAAACCAAGAAAAAAGAAGCTGAGAAAGCGTTAAAAGAGGCCGAGAAAGCTGCCGAAAAATCTAAGTAATTTAGGTTACACCGCATTAATTAAAAATGCTTCGAGACAAATAGGTCTTCGAAGCATTTTTATTTCCCTATTTTTTTGACTTTCTTCGAAGGCCAAAATAAAAATCAACTTTATAATTAAGCCCAATGAATAGCAAATCAAAGAGTGGGATTCGCTCATTTCCCCGAAATTTCTGGACAGTTATTGTAATGGAATTTTTCGAAAGGGGATCGTACTACGGAGTTATGTCGGTACTATCGGTTTACCTCGTTTTGGATATTAGCAAAGGGGGACTTGGCTTTTCGAAAGAAAGCGTAGGCGTAATAAAAAGTACAATAACCCCCCTACTCTACTTTTTACCAATTTTAAGCGGGGCTATTGGCGACCAGTTTGGTTACAAAAAAACTCTGCTCTTCTCCTTTATCGTTATGTCGTTAGGCTACTTTTTTACAAGCATAAGTACAAGTTATTCATTTGTTTTTCTTAGCCTTTTGCTTATGGCAACAGGTGCTGGCTTTTTTAAGCCACTAATTTCGGGCACCATTGCCCGAAGCACCGACGAAAACAACTCGGGGTTGGGCTTTGGCATTTTTTACTGGACCATAAATTTAGGTGCGTTTGTATTTCCTCTTCTTCTCATTCCAATGCTTAAGGAAATTGGCTGGAACTACATATTTATAATGGCAGCAGTTGGCACTGGTTGGTTAATAATCCTTAATCTTTTTGTATATAAAGAACCCGAACGGCCCGCAGTTGCTAAAAAAATTATCGATGTTCTTGCAGGTGCAGTAAATGTGCTAAAAGATTACCGTTTTGTTTTAATGATAGTTATTTACTCGGGCTTTTGGATTCTTTACTTCCAAATGTTCGATACAGTTCTTTGGTACCTTACCGAGTACATGGATATGACCCCAATAAACAACTCGGTTAACTCTTTTCTAAGTTTGTTTGTCGACAACCCAAGTTGGAAATTTGAGGCCGAACATGTTACTGTTATAAATGCAGGTACAATTATTCTGCTACAGCTAATTGTGTCGAGCATTGTGAAAAATACAAAGGCACTACCAACAATGATTATTGGCATTGGACTTGGCACCATTGGAATGGGAATTTTAGCCATATCGACACATGCATGGGTTTTTATGGCAGGCATTATAATTTTCTCGATTGGCGAAATGACAGCGCACCCAAAGTTTATTTCGTACGTTGGGCTTATTGCACCACCCGATAAAAAAGCGCTTTACCTTGGTTACTCATTCCTGTATGGTGTAATAGGTAGCGGCATTGGTGGAGTTCTTGGGGCATTTATGTATGTTAGGTTTGTAACCAACATGGGCAAACCAGGTCTTTTATGGCTTATGTTTAGCGGAATTGGAGTACTAACAATTATTGGGTTACTGCTGTACAACCGATATATTGCACCAAAAAAAGATGTTTAGAAAGTTCTATATATAAACCAAAGCCAAATACTAAGAAACTGATTAAATTTTAACAAATATTGTTATAATAACAGTTGCCACGGGCTTTAGCCCGTGGTTTTAAAATAGAAAACGGACGCGGCTTCAGCCAAATTTTTCAATTATTTTTGGGCTAAAGCCCCATATTTTCGGCTTAAATATCCCACGGGCTAAAGCCCGTGGCAAATTAAGCAAGTAAGATTAAACAACTTTTGTTTATATGGGATTTTTAAAGGGAAGAGTTCAGTTTAACCGAAACGAATTTTCGGGTGCCTTTGGCGACATAGGAACCGACTTGCCCTTAATTGTAGGAATGCTTTTGGCTACAAACCTCGAAATTTCGAATGTTTTAATTGTGTTCGGAGTTTTACAAATGCTTACAGCGTTTTCCTACGGTATTCCTATGCCCGTTCAACCCCTAAAAGCTGTTGCACTTATTGTAATTACTCAAAAAATTAGCAGCGACATAATTTTTGGCGGAGGTTTAGCTATTGGCATTATAATGCTTACTCTTACAGTAACAGGACTGCTAACATGGCTTAATAAAGTCATTCCCAAAACTGTAATTCGCGGTATTCAACTAGGACTTGGGCTACAGCTTTGCCTGCTGGCAGTAAAGGACTACATACCATCGGATGCTAATGTGGGATACATTTTTGCAGCAATTGGTTTTGTTATTGGAATAGTTTTAATTGGCAACCGAAAGTACCCTCCAGCAATTTTCATTCTGCTACTGGGAGTTGTATACATAATTCTTTTTAAACTCGACATTGTTTCACAAATTTCGCCATCGCTACCACATTTCACTTTACCTAGCCTTAGCTTTAGTAATGTGCTTACAGGTTTGGTTATTTTAGCACTACCCCAAATACCCTTGTCGCTCGGCAACTCGGTATTTGCTACCAATCAGCTGGTTAAAGATTTTTTTCCCGAGAAAAAGGTTACTGTTACAAAAATTGGATTTACCTACTCGGCAATGAATATTGTAAGTGCATTTTTAGGGGGAATTCCCGTGTGCCATGGCTCGGGAGGAATTGCAGGTCATTATACATTTGGCGGTCGCACGGGTGGTTCTACCTTTATTTACGGACTGTTTTTTATTGCTTTAGGCTTCACATTTAGTGGCGACTTTGCTTCGGCACTTCTGGTATTTCCAAAACCAATACTCGGAGTAATCCTTATTTTCGAGGGAATTGCCCTTGTAATTCTTGTAAAAGACATAATTACCGACAAAAAAATGTTTTTTATTGCCATTGTTGTGGCAATTTGCGCAAATGGTTTACCCAATGGCTACCTAATAGGAATGGTGCTTGGCACAGCGCTTTACTACCTGTCGGACAAGGCTATTCTTAAGCATTACGGAAAGCATTAGGTTCTGTATATATCCTCTCAAAAGCAATCAGCGCAGAATTTTACGCATTCAGCAATTGGTTAACCACCTTCAGCAATTCTTAATTTTATTGCAAGCAGTTCGGAAATACTTTTGTTTCGTGAAATTAATAATAATGTTAAAAACACAATCATGAAAACAAAAGGACTATTTGCACTATTAGTGCTTGCATTACTATCAAACAGCAGTATTGCACAAGAAAACGAAAAACGATTTGGTTTTGAGCTAAGTGGCGGGGCATCGATGGCCACAAGCAAACCGGGCGACACCAAACTTAACCCAGGTTTCGGAATCGAAGGAATTTTCCACTACCGTTTTATGCCTCATTTAGGGGTTTATGGTGGTTGGGGCTGGAACCGTTTTGGAGCCGACAACTCATTTGCAGGCACCGACATTTGCTTCGAGGAAACAGGCTATGTGCTTGGTCTTCAATTCAAACATCCTGTTGGTTCAATGCCACTATCCTATTACCTCAGAGCAGGTGGTTTGTACAATCACATTGAGATTGAAAATACTGATGGTGACATTATTGGTAATACCGGTCACGGTTTGGGTTTTCAGCTTGCAGCCGGGATTGACTACTCACTTGGCAAGAACTGGAGCATCACTCCAGGTTTAAAATTCAATTACCTAAACAGAGATGTAGAAATGGGAGGCGTAACTACCAGCCTAAACCACAATTACCTATCGTTAAGAGTTGGGTTCTTGAAAAGATTTTAGCAATGCAGAATGAAATGGGGAGCACTTGTGAAATGCTTCCCATTTATTTTAATACATCTTCCGCTTCAAAAAAACCTTAACCCATTTAATAGTTGGTTTCCATACTTAAAAGACTGCCAAATGAATAAAACGACTTTAAAAATATCGACAATAGTTCTTCTATTGCTTTTCATCGTATCATGCAATAAAAGTGAACTAACGCTTGAATCTGTTCCTTCAACTTATATTTCCGTTGATGATTTAAAAATTCATTTCAAAGAATACGGACAAGGCGAAAAAACCTTGATATTCGTTCACGGATGGGGATGTGATTTAAACACTTGGAAGTATCAATTTGACTATTTTAAAGACAAATATCACTTAGTATTTATTGATTTGCCAGGTTACGGACAAAGCGACAAAGCAGATATACAATACACAATAGATTTGTTTGCAAAATCGGTTTTAGAAATTATCAATGACTTAGATGTAAAAAAACCAGTATTGATTGCTCATAGTATGGGACTTCCTGTTTCGATTGAAGTGATAAAGCATTTAAAAACCGAGAACGCTATCCTTTGCAATATTGATGGTGTCTATTTTGACTTTCCAAAAGACAGTATTGAAAATAAACAATACACAGATGGATTAAATGAATTTGCCAATATGTTTAAAGGCGAAAAACACAAGGAGAATGTTGACCAATTTTGCAAAGGTTTTATTACAGAAAGAACACCACAAGATGTAAGTGATTACATACTATCAACGATGACCAAAACATCAGAAAAAATTGGGTTCCAGTCTATAAAAAGTTTAATTGACGAAAAATATTGGGACAAGAAAATAATCAATAATCAGTCAATAGCGATTTATGCCAAAACTGCTGATTTACCACCTAATAATGAAAATGTATTAAGAACGAAGTTTACTAAATTGAAGTACATAGAAATGGACAGTGTAAATCACTTCCTAATGATGGAAAAGCCTCAAGAAGTGAACAAAATATTGGAAGAATTTATAGAAAAATAAGTACGAAAACCTAACAGCGTATATAAGAAATAGCGGCCAAACTGAAAGCGAAGTGATTTTAAATCCGCTACTTCTCATACACGCAGAACGTAAAAAAGCTATGAAAATTAAAGAATTACAACGCAAACTCTTAGAAGCTTACACAGCCGAGAATTTAAATGGCTTATCGTTAACACTAATAAATCTTTATAAAAACCAGCAATTCTCAATTTTACAGAAAATTGCAGACATTATAAGCGATGCCATTGAGGTTGAAATTATGGACGATGGGAAGGGCTTTTCGAAACTTATGATGCTATATCACCCCGACAGGGCAACCTTTCACACGAACGAAATAAACAGGTTAGCAAAACAGAATAACTACGATGGGCTGCTGGAGTATTCTCACATTCTACTGCTTAGTCGTATTGACGAAATTGCAAATACCCTAAATGGATATGAGGATATTGACTACTCGCCAGTTTATGAGTGGGACTTTAAAACCGAAGGTTTTTCGATTATTGACGAAAATGAGGAGCAAAATTTTGATACTACTCCAACCCAAAAAGAAGATAATACCACGAAGTACTATAACTTTTACAACGCCATTAAGGTTCGAATGTTCGAAAGCAGCGAAATGGAGTACCCTTCGTACTACCTCGAGGATATTGATGAGTTTGAATTAGCTTCTTCGGATATCAATAGTTTGGAAGGTGCTGAATTTTGTATTCATGCAAAAAGTATGGATTTATCGGACAACTTCATTTCCGACTTAACTCCTCTTTTCGGCCTTTCGCTTCTTGAGAACTTAAACTTGTCGGGCAATGAGATTGAGAATATTGATGTGCTAAGCAATTTAATTAACTTAAAAAGCCTAAACCTCTCGAATAATAACATCGACGACATTTCGGCTTTAATGGAACTAAGTTTTATTGAATATGTTGACGTTAGGGAAACAAAAGTGAGCAAAGTGCATATCAAAATGCTTGAGGAACTTGGCGTAACTGTTGAATATTGAGCAATTTAGCGGTAATAGTTGAAATGCAAAAAAAGTTTTTAAATGAAAAAACAACGAAATGAAAAAGATTATTACAGTAATGCTTGCAGCAGTGCTAACTTTTGCTTCATCGTGCCAAAAAGAGCCAAACATTCGCTTTGGGTTCGACTGCGATTTTGGTAAAAACTCGCAAGGGCTTACCATTATGAATGTTAGCAGTAGCACCAAATCAATCACCCTCACGGGTGAAGTAGTTGTGGCGGAAGGAGAAGTTTTGGTGGAACTGATAAATCCATCTGGGGAAATCGAGTTCATTGGTCATTTGGTCTCGCCAATAGCTTTAGAAGTAAACGATTCATATCCAGCCGTTTCGGGAAACTGGAAGTTGAAGTATAAGAGTATTGATGGAGAGGGTTCGATTTCTCTGCATTTAAATATTAATACAAACAAGTAAGCGGGTTATTAACATTAAATTAAAACTTATGAAAGAACTACTTAGGAACAAATATTTTATTGGTTATTCGGCTTTATATATTTTAACATTAGTATTAATGGCTTTAATAGAGCACTTTCCTGTTAGCCAATCCATAGCAGTGCTTCTAATAATTGGAGTGTTTTTTACATTCATCTCCTTTTTAACAACAAAATCATCTATACCATTATTCAACAGTAAACCTATTCAGGTAAAAGAATCATTTGTAATAGTCTTCTTCTTAGTTTATATAACATTTATGCTTTCTTATGGCTTCGTCTCAATAAAAACATTCCTATTTCAATTTTATGTGAAATCACCATGGTCGGAGGAATTAACAGGTTTAATTTGCAAACTAATTTTCTTTGTTCTTATTCCATTCTTAGCCTATAAATTATTGTATAAATTCAATTTGCGCGATTTTGGCTTGGATGTTAAACTTAGAGAACTATTTACGCGAAAGAATATCATCATATTGCTTTCAATGTTTGCAGTTCTATTTACTTTTCAATTTTTTCTTGGAAATGGAGCCAGTCCTATTCGTAATGGGTTAATATCAGATAGTCAACTTTTTATTGGTTTACCTTTATTATACATTTGGTTGGTTTTGGAGGTTGGACTTGTTGAAGAATTTTTTTTCAGAGGCTTGATTCAATCAAGGCTTACAATATTAACAAAATCAGAACTAGGTGGAATTTTTTTAAGCGGTTTGTTTTTCGGGTTAGCACATGCTCCTGGTTTATATCTCAGGGGTGCTGGAACACTAGATAATCTCGGATTAAATCCAAGTCTTTTTGCATCAATAGGATATTGTATATTAGTATTATCTGTAGCGGGATTCTTCTTGTCAACTATTTGGAGCAGAACAAAGAATTTATGGTTAGTAATAGCCATTCATGCTTTTGTTGATTTACTGCCAGGACTCGCTGAATTTATAAATACGTGGAACATAAAATAAATGATGACTATACTCTTTTATTTAGTAATAACTTCCAGCATATGAAGCTGAGAAAAACAATTCTTGTAGCAATATTTTTTCTTAATGCAAATATATCCTTGTCGCAAGAATCAGAAAATAGATTATCTATTTTGATTCCAACAGTAGAACAAGAAGCAACTTCGGTTTGGAGAACAATTAATGATATTGAATTATTTAACAAGCAAGGGTATAATATTAATCTTCCACATTGCAAACAAATTGATTCATTATTAATTAAGTCAAAAAACGGAATGTTTAACAATAATGATTACTCGTCCATTTACGAACTAATTGAATCGGATGTTTTTAATAAAGATAATTATCTGGCAGTTTATGAAAAAGTTAAACAACAAGAGTTGATTATAAATACTATGATTATGCAATTAGATTCTTTAAGAAACTTATGGGACTGGGATTTTAAAATGTTTGCAAATTACAACGTGTTGTTTACTTTATATGGTAGTGGTGGTAGTTAAAATGCCAATAATGGAGTAGTAGTATTATTCACAAATATTTATCGTGGCTTTAAGAACTATTCAAATCCGGCAAATACAATTATTCATGAAATTATTCATATTGGAATTGAAGAGTCAATTATTCAAAAGTATAAGCTATCCCTTTTAATAAAAGAGCGAATTGTAGATAGAATAGTCTTAATTCATTTTAGTGATATACTTCCCGAATACCAAATTCAAAATATGGGCGAAACAAAAATCGATGATTTGTTAAAGGTTAAAAATGACGTTGTGAATCTTAACTTAATTATTAAAAGAAATTATGAAAACTAAATCACTAAAACCCCTAGTCATAACCTTTGCCATTGGCGGAATTTGGGACACCGTAGCAGGATTCCTTTACATTTTTGTAATTGGCACGGGGCGATCCATTGATAATCCGCCAATGGATCCGTTCTATGCCATATTTTTAGGTTCGTTCTTTTTGTGCTTTGCCTACCTGCAAATACTGTCTTCGTTCAATATTAGGCGATACGCATTTAACGTGGGATGCCTAATTTTCGGAAGGCTTTTCTACGTAATTGTTCTGTTCTACTTTATGCTTTTTGTGAATGGCTTTCCAACTACATTCTGGTTTACCAGGGTTATCGATGGGGTACTAACAATTCTCTATATCGTATTTGCATTAAAGGGAGGTTTGGGTTTGCGAGATATTTTCTTACCAAATACTCAAAAATTATGAAAATTGAAATTATTGACTCATCAATGAGTGAATGCGATGCCCTACAAAACATTTGCGAATCGTGGGTTGATAAAGTGTTAGTTGAAGGATCGGAATTTGAGTCAAACTATATTTACAATTGCCTAACTAAAGGCGACCTCCCTCCTATCCCAAATGCCAGCAAATCGTCGTACAGACTCAAATCAATGTATTTAAAACATACTGATGAATTAATAGGCTTCACCGATTTATATTTCGGCTATCCAACAAATGATTCGGCTTGGATAAGCATATTTATAATTCGTGAGAAATTCAGAAATAATGGATATGCCCAAGAGGCAATCGATATAATTTCTGAAGAATGCAGAATGCTTGGGTATAAGAAAATAGGGATTGGGGTTTGCCTAAAGAATTGGAGAGCGTTGCGGTTCTGGACCAAAGTTGGGTTCGATAAAGTAACCAGCATTTCAGGAGATAAGGATTATTCAGAAAATTCTTATGCCCGAATTGGTCTTGAAAAGAATCTCAATTGATGTTTGTATGCCCTTTTCTGAAATTTCTCTTTCAAAACCTCATTAGTTATTTGGTTATAGTAAATCCTCAAGATTCTATCACCGAACAAAGGTTTCAAAATCTAATATCATCTTAAACCCAAAATTTATCTCCCTCAACCGCCCAAATCTCACCTTCAGCATCTATTAATTTTTCTGCAATACCCCACCCTATACTTTTGCTTTCATAATTTAAAACCAAAAAAATGAAAGCACATCAATTCTACTACTTACTAACAATTAGCCTTTTAGTATTCTCAATAACAGCAAAAGCCGAAACCATTTCGGGAGAAGTAAAGGGCAATGTTATCGACTCGCAAAACAAACCCATTGAATTTGCTACTGTTGCACTAATTAACCCAGTCTCAAACCTTCTTGAAAAAGGTGTAGTATGCAATGAAAAAGGGGAGTTTTCAATTAAAAATGTAACAGTTGGCGAGTATATCCTTTCGGTTCGGATGCTAGGCTTTGAGACTAGTGAAACGGAAAAAGTGACTATCAGCAAAAAGAATCGTGTGGTAGAAAGAACGGTTACACTCTTGGTGTCGGACCAAAAAATTGAAGAGGTTGTAGTTACCGGAAAATACCAGTTTGTGGAGCAAACTGTCGACAAAACGGTTATTAACCCTAGTGCATCCATAACCACTGAGTCGGAAAGTGTTTACGAAATCCTCAAAAAATCGCCCGGTATAAGTATCGATAATAACGACAATATTACCCTAAAGGGAATGCAGGGTGTAAAAGTTCTTATCGACGATAAGCCTGTTTATGTATCGGCAAAGGATTTGGCGCCACTGCTAAAAGGAATGCTAGGAAAAAACGTAAAAAGTATCGAAATAATCGAAAATCCATCGGCCCGTTACGATGCCGAAGGAAACTCAGGAATTATCAACATTAAAACAAAGCACAATAAGGCTCCAGGATTCAACGGTAGCGTTAATTCAGGTATAACTTTTACCCGTACTGTTGGCGGAAATGCTGGAACCGACCTTAATATGAATTTTGGGAAGGTAAATGTGTATGGCAATTATGCATTTTACGACTGGAAGGGCTGGTCCGAAATGAACGCAACCCGTAAGTTTACAGGTGAAAATTACAATGGCGAATACCAGCTTATGACCACCGAAAGCAACAGCGATGGTAATGCCCACAACTATAAGGTAGGCGCCGACTATTTTATCACTAAAAATGAGGTTGTAAGTGTAATGCTTCGAGGAAATACTGGCCTAAACGATCAAGTTGAGGATGGGATTACAACTTTTGCCGATAGGTTTTTACAAACCGACTCAACCCTTACCAACATTGCCAACAGGGACAATAACTGGAACAACCAAACTTTTAACCTAAACTACAAATGGGATATCGATTCTATTGGTCGGTCCCTAATATTCGATGCCGACTATGCGCTTTTTAGCTACACAGGCAAAAGCAACCAGCGTAGTAAATACTTTGACGCATTGAATGTTGATATGAACAAGGATGCACTACTCGCCAGTTCGTTGTTAAACGATATTGATATAATTTCGGCTAAACTCGATTATGTTCATCCTGTTAACAAAACTTACTCCATTGAAACAGGGCTAAAAGGCAGCTTTGTTAGCACCGAAAGCCGCGCCACAATGGTTGGCTATATGAGCCAAAACGACAAATTCATCTACAATGAAAATATTCAAGCAGGATACCTAAGCGGTCGTGCACAATTCGAAAAAACGTCAATTCAACTTGGATTAAGGCTTGAGAACACCACTTCAAGGGGAAACTCTGTTTCTGCAAATCAGGTTGATAAAAAAGATTACCTCGAAGTATTCCCATCGCTGTTCATTCAGCAAAAATTAAAGCACGAGCAAACGGTTGGATTCAGGTACAGCTACCGCATTGGCCGACCAAACTACCACGTACTTAATCCGTTTATTTGGATACTCGATCCTTACACCTACAACCAGGGAAATCCAAAGTTAAATCCCCAGTTTTCCCACTCAATGTCCATAAACCATAGCTACAAAAGCAAGTTTATTACTAGCATTGGTTACAACTATACAACCGATTTATACACCGAAGTAGTTTACCAAAACGACGAAACGAAAGCAATTTACCAAACCACCGAGAATTTTGGAACCGCTACCGATTTTAACCTAACCGAAACCGTTCAGCTACAGCCAACCAAATGGTGGCGATTAAGCGGAACGCTTATTGGGATGTACAAGGAGGTAAATGCAGAACAAGGTTTAGAGACTGAATTTAAGCAGTGGAGCTACATTGGAAATATGAGCAACAGCTTTACCCTTCCCCATAAAATAAGTATTGAGCTAAGCGGAAATTACTCGTCGAAACAGCTTATTGGGAACTTCACCCTTAAATCTCGATACAGTGTAGACTTAGGAATGCAAATACGTATTTTGAACGACAAAGGAAGTATTAGAGCTTCATTTAGCGATGTTTTAAATACCAGCTCCGCTGGAGCATACTCAAAATATGGCAATATCGATCTCGATGTGAATAATAGGTTCGAAACACAACGCCTGAACATCTCTTTCAACTATCGCTTTGGTAAAAGTGAGTTTAAAACCCGTGCAAATCGTTCAACGGCATCGAGCGAAGAGCAAGGCAGGAGTTCGAAGTAATTGAAAAATCCTAAATTTTAATCCTAAAAAAGCAAACAGCAATGAACCACAAATGCATAATTATCTGCGAATCGATTTACAACGATAATACGCTGAAAATTGCAAAAGCAATGGCACAAAAATTAGGCTGTTACTGCATTACCGCCGACGAAGCCCTTATTCTGAATTTGGATGACCACCAAACCATTGGGCTGGGTTCGGGCATTTACTTTGGCAAGCACCACCCAAAACTTTTTGAAGTAGTAGAGAAACTAAATTCGAGTGAACAGGAAGTGTTTATCTTTTCAACCCGTGGAAATCCTTTTCTTGGAAAGTATCATCAGCCGTTAAATGATGCTCTTGTTGAAAAGAATAAGAAAATAATTGGCGAGTTCTCGGTTCGTGGATACGACGAAACAGGCCCCTGGGTAATTATTGGCGGTGGCCATAAGGGAAAGCCCGACGAGAAGGATCTGAAGAAAGCTGTGCGCTTTGCGCAAAAAACTATGCCACAGCACTGTATGCCCGATTACTACCTTCAGGTACAAAGTAAATTGCCAATTAGCGAGGGTGAACCCAACTCGTATGTAATTGGCACAAATGGCTCATCGCTATTGCTTAAGGGCGACAGGGTAACCTTTAACCATAGCAATTGTAATGGTTGTGGAAACTGCGTAAAGGTTTGCCCTTTGGGCATTATTCAAATTGAAGGGAAAAAAGCCATATCGAAAAGAGAACTCGACTGCACCCTTTGCCAATTGTGTGTGGTTAACTGCAAGCAGCGGGCAATAACGCTTCATTATAATTGGCGCGATGCAATAAAGGTTGCGCAACGTCACGGGAAAAGAACCTCACTATACTAAAGCATTTAAAATATGAGAACTATTGCATTCTACTTCCTCGTGCTAATTTTACCTGTAAACTGCCTTGCGCAAAATACGGTAAAGCTAAAAATAGAAAATGCCGAAAAGAACGGAGGTAAAATATATGTTTCCATCTATAACAGCGAACCCACCTACAAAGGCCGTAAGGTTTACTTGTCTTTCATCCTAAATTCCGATAAAAAAATAGTAACTAAGGAATTTAACCTACCAAACGGACAGTACGTTTTTTCTATCTATCAGGATAGCAACGGTAACGAAAAACTCGACACCAGCCTCATTGGCATTCCCAAGGAGAAGTTTGGCTTTACCAACTACGATGGTAAAAGCGCACCAGGCAGTTTTAACAGGCATATGGTTCAAATAAATGAGAAGGACAATGAGGTTGTGATTACGCTTTATAAAATTTAAAACTAAACGGAAATGAGGAATCGAATTATTATCACCACAATAGCAATGGTTTTGCTTCAGTTTGCGTCGGTTAATGTACTGAAAGCTGTTAACTACAAAACTCTTAGCTCCGATTCAACTGCAAAACCATTTTTTAGTAAAATCGAAATGACCTCATTTGCCTACGGTGGCACAGGCGTTTTATTTACCAAAGTTAACAATCAGCTGGGTGTAATGACCGGAGGTAGAGGTTCGGCTACATTCAATAATCGCTACACCTTTGGTGGCGGTGGCTGGGGAATGCCTAAGGGTATTGAAATAGAGAGCCAAACCGACACCCTCAAGTTTTTCAAATTTGGATATGGTGGTTTAGAGTTTGGCTATTTGTTTTATGAAGGGAAAAAAGTAAGATTTGGTTCAAACCTACTGTTAGCCTGTGGCGTTGGTTTTAAGGAAACTTACCCAAAAGCGAGTGGCGATTTTAAAATGTTTCCTGTATTTGAGCCATCGATATACTCTCAAATTAACCTAGGTAAATTACTCAAACTCGACATAGGCGTAACCTATCGTTTTATTACGGCATCGAATTTTTCCTTTATTAGCAACCAGCAGCTATGTGGCCCATCAATTTATATTGTTTTTTTGGTGGGAACTTGTAACTGCAATTAAAACGTAATGATATCTTATTTGCCACTCAGCACTAGATTTTCTGAACACCCGCCAAATGGCGGGCTGGGGTCAATGAAGAAAATAAAATTCGCCAAATATTCATAAAAACAATCACTAATGGCCTACTAATATTTGTTTTGTCCCTAACGGGACAATAAAAAATCCCAACAACTTGTTCTACCGATATTTAGTCCCTACGGGAACGTGCCGTAAGGCACAGAATAGCGGTAGAAAAAAGAAGCCCAACAAATAAGTGTCCCGTAGGGACACAACAATTGATAGGCATTACCAATGTTTATGAAAAATTAATCGGTCAGTAGTGAAAAACAATTAAATCTAACCTTATGACAACTTTAAAGAAAGGGATTAAAGCAATGACAATCTATGCGCTAGCACTAATTCTGGGGCTATTCATTACGCTATTCGTTTATTTAGCAATAGTTAGCCCAGGAAAACCCCAAGCATTTAGGGATGAGGATGAAAAAATCCTTGAGGGAAGCATATCTGAGAAAACATTTCTTCAAATAGGTGGCGTGAAGCAAGGGATGTTTATTCAGAGCAAAGATTCTACTAATCCCGTGTTGCTTTATCTTCATGGTGGAATACCCGATTATTTCCTGACAAAGAAATACCCAACAGGACTTGAAGACTTCTTCACAGTAGTTTGGTGGGATCAACGGTGGGCTGGACTTTCATTTAACGCCAATACTCCAAAGGAGTCGATAACACTGGAACAAATGATACTGGATACTAAGGAGGTAACGAATTACTTGCGTAAGCGCTTTGGGCAGGATAAGATTTACCTAATGGGACGTTCAGGCGGGACTTTTATTGGTATTCATGTGGCTGCACAACTCCCCGAATTATACCACGCTTACATTGCTATTGCTCAGATGTCGGACCACCTACAATCTGAAAGGATGGCTTATGAATATATGGTAAAAGAATACAGGAATGCTGGGAATAGGAAAATGATTAGAAAACTAGAAGCCTCACCTGTAACTGACAAAATTCCATATGGATACCTAAAGCTGAGGGATAAAGCCATGCATTCCATTGGTATTGGCACTACACGTGACATGAGTTCGATTGTAACCGGTGTTTTTATTCCATCACTTACATGCAGAGACTACACATTAAGTGAGAAGATTAATCTGTGGCGAGGTAAGGCACAGTCTGGTGTTCACCCACTGTGGAATACCATTCTGGCTACTGATTTGGCTAAACAAGTTCCTGAACTTGAAATTCCGGTCTATTTTTTTCACGGCATTTATGATTACACCGTTTTGTATGATCTGGCAAAGGACTATTTTGAGAAGTTAAAGGCTCCAATAAAAGGATTTTACACATTTGAAAAATCGGCTCACAGCCCAATGTTTGAAGAGCCTGAACTATTTAGAGAGATTTTGGAAAAGGATGTTTTAAGATCTTCCATAAAACTGGCCGATTAATTTTAATCAGTGTAAAAAATCTGGGAAATGCAAACTTTATTATTACCTACCAGCACCCTCACATCCCATTTATACAGCTTTAGCATTATAATTTTTTGTGACTCCCTTGGAGCAAATAGATTTGTATTCATATTAAAATAAAATTGAAAAATGAAAGCAAATAAATCAAAAGCAAGCCCCAGTAACAATGATTTAGGCTACAACAGCTATATAATCTCTTTTAAAACGCTAATCCCATTTCTACTAATTACATTTGGAATAGCCTGGGGAATACTTGGTTTTTTTATTTTACTTCCTGAGAAAGCAACACATTTGTTTGGCCAAATAACAGGGCAACATCCTCTTTTCTTTCTTGCTGTGTATGCTCCTGCAATTGGGGCTTTTACGGTAATAATTGCTGTTAGCGGATTTAAAGGGATTAAACAATTTCTCTCAAGAATTCTTTTATGGCGTTGTTCATTATCGTGGTACGCATTTATAATTATTGGTATTCCGTTAATCTTTATTGGAGGATCATACCTCAAGGGAAACCTTTTTACCGATCCATTTCCTTTTTCGTCATTTTCTGCGATCCTGTTCGCCACGTTTTTTGCCATAATAAAAGGTCCGGTTGAAGAATTCGGATGGCGTGGTCTGGCTCTGCCGTTACTTCAGCGGAAACTTGCGCCAATTTGGGCAGGACTGATCCTCGGTTTAATTTGGGGCATATGGCACCTGCCCGCTTTCCTTATGAGCGGAACCCAGCAAAGCGAATGGTCATTTGCGCCCTTCTTTATCGGATGCGTTGCTTTAAGCATTATAGTAACCCCATTATTCAACAGATCAAATGGTAGCATTCTGCTAACTGCTTTTTTCCATTTTATGCTAATGAATCCTATCTTTCCCGACGCACAACCGTACGATACCTATATAATAATTGTTATTGCTCTTATTGTTGTGTGGATTAACCGAAAAACTATGTTCACCAGAAAAGGGGCTATAACAATTGTAATCCCAACGGATTATGAATGTTTAAAATAATACTCATAATTGAACCTGTTTATGGATTTATACAAACTATGCAAAAAAGGAGTAAAACAGGCAGAAAATCTTATAAAAACCTTTTGTGGATTCAATAAAATAATCAAAAATTGGCTCCATTTACGTTCTTAGATCCCAATTAATGGCAATTAACCCAGTTTTTATCACCTTCAACGCAATATTCTTTTTTTTATGAATTAGCTTGAGTACTTTTAATCCAATTTAAACTAATTTATATAGTATGATATTCAGGCAAATACACAAACTCATTTCTTTTAACAAGCTATTTAAACTGGTGCTTGGTATGGCTTTGGTGCTGCAGGTAGTTGTAATCACTTACAATCATTTTAGCGGGTACCACGAGTTAAATAGTTTCACCGAGTTTGTTTTGAGGGTAATTAGGGGGATATTTTATAGCCTTATTACAGGCTTTGCCATAGCTTACCCCGACCTTTTTGTTATTCAGTACTTGAACAAATTTTTTCAATGGAGTATGGGGGTGCTGAAACGAGCTACCGTTCAGTTTGCACTGACAATAGTAATTGCCATTGTTATTTCATCACTCTTAACCTTTTTCGCCCATTGGGTTAGCAACTATCGTCAAGGCTTGCAAAATGTTTTGCTAAACAATGTTCTCATTTACTGTGTTGTGAATGCTTTTTTTATGTCAATTCTCGAGGCCTGGATTTACCTTGATGAAAGTATGAAGGAAAAAGTAAAGACCGAAAAGCTGCAGGAGGAACTTATAATGGAGGCAGCCAACAGGTCAATGTACGAAGCACAAATAAAAATTGAAGAGGAGAAGAATAAGTACGCAGAACAGTTAATTGAACAGGAAAAAAGGTTAAATAAGCATCTGGAAGATGAAATAAAAAATCGTGAAGTCATTACTCAGCAGCTAAACGAGAGCCGCGAGCAGCTCAATAGCATTCTTTCAAATCTTGCAGGTGCAGCCTATCGATGCTATATTGATGAGCACTATACAATGAAGTATATCAGCGAAAAAATCTTTGAAATTTCTGGCTACCACGCATCCGAATATATTGATAATTTTGAGATTACGTTTGCAAAAATAATACACCCCGACGACCAAGAGCTTTGCAGAAAGAGTATTCAGGAAGCCACCAACGAAAAAAGGCATTACGAGTTTGAGTACAGAATTATCCATAAGAATGGAAGTACTATTTGGGTTAACGAGAACGGTAAGGGAATTTACAACCAACAAGGTGAAGTGGAATTTTTGGATGGTATTATACTTGACATTAGCCGAAGGAAAGATGCCGAACTTGCCGTTGCAGAGAGTGAGCGAAACTACAAAGAGATGATGGACTTGCTGCCGCAGCCAGTTTTTGAATTGAATTTAAAAGGCGATGTTGTATTTGGGAACAAGGCAGGTTACGACTTTTTTGGTCCACAGCCCGACGACCCAAGCGAAAGGATTTCTGCCCTCGATTGCTTTGTGCCTGAAGATAGGCCTCGCATTATTGAGAGTTTCAAAAAAACTTCCCAAGGTATTCTTACTGAACCATTCGAATATACAGCAATAAAAGCCGACGGAACCCTTTGCCCAGTAATGGTGTTCGGAAATCCAATAGTCCGTAATGGCGAAATAGTTGGTCGCAGGGGAATCATTGTGGATATTTCCGAAAGGAAAAAGCAGGAGGAAAAACTTTTAAAAGCGAAAGAGGAATTGGAACGAATAAACAACACGCTTGAGCAAAACGTTGCCGATCGAACAAAGCAGTTAACAGAGACCAATACGCAGCTGCTAAAAGTGCAAAAGGAGAATTTGCAGTCGCAGTTTGAGGTGCTCAAGCAGCAGGTTAACCCGCATTTCCTTTTCAACAGCTTAAATGTGCTTACTTCCCTTATCAAAATTGATCCCAACTTGGCCGAGTCGTTCACCGAAAGGCTTTCGAAAGTTTACCGTTACGTACTCGAAAATAAGGAGAAGGATTTGGTTAACCTTAGCACCGAACTGGAGTTTCTGAATGCCTACCTGTTCCTTCTCGAGATTAGGTTTATGAAGAAACTTTTTATCGAAATAAAAATTGAAAAAGCCTACTACGACTACCAAATTCTGCCCATTGCCATTCAGCTAATTATTGAGAATGCCATTAAGCACAACACTTTCTCAAAGGCGCAGCCTTTAAAAATCGAAATATTTGTTGATGACCAGCAGCGATTGAACATTATAAACAACCTGAATGTGCGGGAAACGAAACTTGTTTCAACCGGAGTTGGCCTCGAAAACATAAACCGAAGGTATGCGCTGGTGTCGGATCAAAAGCCCGAGTTCATAAAAACCACGGAGCATTTTATTGCAAAATTACCCTTGCTTAAATCGGAAAAAATTGAAACAGAATAATAATACTACCACAATGAAAGTCGTAATTATAGAAGACGAAGCGTTTGCCGCTTTGCGATTGAAACAGATGATTCAGGATTATAACCCTGAAATTAAAATTGTTGCCGAACTCGAATCGGTTGCCGAGTCGGTTAAGTGGTTCAAGGCAAACCCCGAACCCGATCTCATATTTCTCGATATTCACCTTGAGGATGATCTAAGCTTCGCCATATTCGAACAGGTGAACATCTCAAGCCCAGTAATATTTACAACCGCATTCGACGAGTACGCCATTAAAGCGTTTAAACTGAAAAGTATTGACTACCTATTAAAGCCCATTGTTCACGAAGAACTTGCTGCTGCACTAAAAAAGTATGAGCAGTTTAGCGGACTTCATCAAAAAAGTGTTGATTTACAATCGCTTTACAACTTACTAACTAACACCGACAAAAAGTACAGAGAGCGTTTTTCAATATCGATTGGCACAAAAATCAAAATGGTTGAGGTAGCCGAAATAGCTTACTTTTTTGTAATGGATAAAGGCGTTTACCTTCGTACAACCCAGGGCAGCACCTACAATATCGATTTCACCTTGGACAAACTGGAGGAAATGCTTAATCCGGCTTCATTCTTCCGAATTAATCGCAAATATCTAATCAACATTACATCCATTGCCAATATGGTAGCTTACTCACGCGGCAGGGTTAAACTCGAGCTAAAACCCAAAGCCGACGATGAGTTTGAAACCATTGTGAGTATCGACCGTTCGGGCGAGTTTAAGAAGTGGTTGAATAACTAGTCAAAATGTATGAAGCACATCATCTGGTCAACAGGTCACCAAATAAAATTTGATACCATTGTTAACTCCGATAACTGCTACCTTTTCGACTCCAAAGGCAATAAACTAATTGACTTAGAATCGGGCGTTTGGTGTACCAGCGTAGGACATAACAACAAGAGGGTAAATGATGTAATCACCTCTCAAATAAACAAAATTACCCACACTGGCTTTTGCTACTGCCATCCTCAAATTGAAGTAACTGCACAAAAAGTACTTGAAATTACAGGAATAAACAATGGTAAATGTGAGTTCCTATGCTCGGGCAGCGAAGTGGTGGAGTACGGTATCCGCATTGCCAGGGCAATTAGCACTAAGCCTTTGGTCCTAACTTTCTCCGACTCATACTTTGGTGCCTACGGCGATGCTGTTACCAAAAATACTAACCAATGGCATACTTTCAATTGGCTGGAGTGTGGTTGCGAAAACTCTGTGAATGGTTGCTCTGGCGAATGCAATAGTTTTAAAAACATCCCATTCGATAAGATTGGTATCTTTCTTTTTGAACCTGGCAGTTCATCGGGCTTAGTTCGTTTTCCTTCAATTGAGCTAATTTCAAAAATTGTTGAAAAAATTAAGGAAAACGGAGGGGTAATTATGTGCAACGAGGTTACCACTGGAATTGGGAGAACTGGTAAATGGTTTGGGTATCAACATTACGGTTTTACCCCCGATATTGTTGCAATTGGGAAAGGGGTTGGTAATGGCTATCCCGTAAGCATTACTGCTGTTTCAAATTCAGTTATTGAGCAGTTGCAAAAAACAAACTTCAAATACTCCCAATCACACCAAAACGATCCGCTTGGGGCTTTTGTTGCCAGCGAGGTGATTGACATTATTGAGCAGGAGCAACTTTTAGAAAAGAGTAAGGAATTAGGGCAATATCTTATCCAAGGATTAAGCAATTTAATCAGCGAGAAATCTATTGTAAAGGAGGTTAGAGGGAGAGGGCTAATGCTTGCCATTGAATTCAAACGGAATGCGCAAAAGGTTTACGAGGAACTTCTTAATCGAGGCTATATTGTAGCCAAACGACCCAATGCCGAGGTGTTACGATTAGACCCCGCCTTAACCATCGACAAATCAGAAATCGACCTTTTCTTGAAAACATTTGCAGAGGTAATTACAGCGTAGAATTACAACAATACAATCCTCATAAAACCTGCACGTATGTCAAATTACAAAATAAACAGATTTCCCAAATCAAGGATAGCCAGCATCGATATTTGCGAAATAGGCAAGCAGAAGCATCACGTTACGGGATTAGTTGAGTTTGATGTGACAGAGAGTAGAAAGAAAATTAGAGATTACAATAAAGCGCATGTTAATAAAATATCATTTAATGCTTGGCTCTTAAGCGTAATTGGTTTTACAATTAAAAAGCACGAAGCAACCAGTTCGTATTTGATGGGTAAGCATAAACAGATTATTTTTAACGACATAAATATATCCTTAATCGTAGAAAAAGAGATTAATGGTGTTAAAGTGCCTATCCCATTGGTAATTGAAAAAGCAAATGAAGCAAGTATTGAATCTATAGCAAAGCAGATTAGTGATGCTAAAAACATCAACTTAAAAGGTGATGATATTGTAATTCAAAGGAAAACCAGAAAACTTGAAAAAATTTACTATTCTCTTCCTAAATTCTTAAGAAAATATTTTTGGCGATTTTTATTGAAGCACCCAAAACTTGCATATAAGAAAATGGGGAATGTGGCATTTACCTCTATTGGTATGATGGGAAAAGTTGATGGGTGGTTTATTCCAATTTCTGTACATCCTATTTGTTTCGGTATTAGCTCCATAGTTAAGAAACCCTCTGTAGTAAATGATAAAATTGAGATTAGTGAAATGCTTAAAATGTCTATTCTTATTGATCACGACGTGATTGATGGTGCTAATATGGCTCGATTTATAAGCGATTTATCGAGAAATATTGAAAGTGGATTACATCTCTGAAAACATAATTACACCGCAAAAAAATTCTAAGAGAAGAACAATTCTGCTACTTATTACCTCCATCGAGTAGTTTCAACCAATACTTTAACAAATTAAAATCAAACTTAACCAGTAGTCTTAAAAATGAAAAAACAAATTTTACTTTCAGCCATAATTATAGCATTCACCTCCTATAGCTCTTTAAGCCAAGTTATAAATTGGAAATTCCAAACACAAGGTCGAGTATATGCTACACCGGCTGTATCGGGCGATATAGTCCTCATAGGCAGTGGCGATTCAACTTTCTATGCTGTTGGTAAGAAAACGGGCAAACAAATTTGGAACTATAAAGTTGATGGAGCAATCCATTCAAGCCCCTGTGTTGTTGACAACTTTGTTTTTTTCGGAACTACAGGTGGGTCTCTTTACGCACTGAACATTGAGACGGGCAATCTATCGTGGAAATTCGATTCGGGGGGAGAGAAAATGCTCGACGTTTGGGATTACTATCTTTCATCGCCCTATGCTTACAATGGTTTTGTTTACTGGGGAAGTGGCGATGGCTTTCTTTACGCCATTGATTGCAAAACAGGTAATCTCGTTTGGAAATTTAAAGCAAATGGAATAATTCACGCAACTCCTCTTGCTTATGACGATAAGGTTTATTTTGGCGATTTTGGTGGTTATTTCTACTCCCTAAACGCAATTAACGGCGATATAAATTGGCAATTCCGAACCATTGGCGACACATATTTCCCCAATGGTGAAATTCAAAAAGGGGCTACACTGGATAATGGAATTATTTACTTTGGCAGCAGAGACTACAACATTTATGCGCTAAGTGCAAAAACTGGACGAGGACATTGGAATATGAAGGAAGTTGGCAGCTGGGTTATTGCAGAACCTCTTGTATACAAAGAATATATTTATGTTGGAACATCCGACACCCATCGCTTTTACTGTTTAAGCAAAGTTAATGGCAAAATAATTTGGCAAATTCCCTTACCAATGCGAGTTTACGGCTCTGCCATTGAGCAAAATGGGATAATTTACTTTGGTTGTTTCGACGGCATTCTACGTGGTGTCGATTACAAAACGGGTGAAATAAGGTGGCAGTTTCAAACAGAAGCCTGCAAAGTAAACTACTCCAAAATTTTCAATGCCGATGGCAAGTTTAAGGAGGGGTTCGAGTTATACGGAAAGGATTACCTCGAATCGGAAAGACTAATTCACACTCTTGGTTCAATACTGTCAACACCAGTAATTAGTGATGATGTTATGTATTTTGGCAGTTCTGATGGCTGTTTGTATTCAGTAAGAATCGAATAAACTCTAATTGTAAAACCTTTAATCAACCACCGGCAATTCAACAAAAAAGCTTGTACCCTCGTTGGGTTTGGTTTCGAACCATATTTTGCCACCCATATTTTCAATAATCTCCTTCGACATGGCGAGGCCTAAACCCATCCCGCCAGACTTTGTTGTAAAATTTGGACTAAAAAGTTTCTCCTGAACATGCTCGGGCATACCAATTCCATTGTCGGTTACTTTTACAATAGCCTTGCTTTTAAAAAGGTTTAGCGCAATTGCAATTACGCCCTGTTCGCCACGAGGTATTGCCTGAATTGAATTTTTTAAAAGATTTACAAAAACCCGTTGAAGCTGCTCCTTGTCGGCATTTACAGTTAAGCTATTTTCGGTTTCGCTACTTAGGCTTATTTTTATATTTGGATAGCTCGAAAAAAGGTTAACCGATTCCTCTAACACATTTAGTATACTTAAATGTACGGGGTTCGAAGTTGGCATTTTAGCAAAGTTCGAAAACTCAGTAGCTATATTGCTTAGGGTATTTATTTGATGAATGAACGAACCCGAAAACTTATCGAAAAGCTGCTCCCAGTCAGGCTGATTCTCCTTTTTAGCCTTAATAAGGTGCTGAATTGTAAGTTTCATTGGGGTTAACGGATTTTTTATTTCGTGCGCAATTTGCTTTGCCATTTCGCGCCAAGCGCTTTGGCGTTGGCTGTGCGCCAGTTTCTCGGCACTCTCGGCAAGTTCGGAAACCATTCGGTTGTACTCCTTAACCAACAACCCTACCTCGTCGTTTTCGTGGTACTGAATTGGCTCGTTATGCCTCCCAATTTCAATATTTCGAATTTTACTTCGAATTAGTTCGAGGGGGCGAGTAATTTGATTACTTATAATAAGAGCCACAAATAGGGTGAAAAGTATTAGCAGCGCATAAATATTAATAAGAGCAACTAACACATCGAAAACTTCGCGAGCAAATTCGCCCTGACGGGTAAAATAGGGTAAATTAAGGTAAGCCACAGCCTTTCGGCCGTTGGCAACAAGTGGCACATAGGCCGAAATATACTCCATTTTACCAATACTTTCGGTTTGCACTAATCGCGACTGGTTGTTGTTATACAATTCGTGCCAAGCACGAGGGTTTATACGCGAGCCCAAAAGGCTTCGCTCAATAATTTCGGGGCGCGACGAGGCCAAAAGCACCCCCGATGTGTCGTAAAGGTTTATGTCGGTATAAAAAACGTTCGAAAGGTAAACCAGGTAGTAGGTTAAGTAATCCTTATACTCTGGGTGCAACCAGTTTTCGGCAACCAAATTCTTTTCAACATCAACCATAACCGAGAGCAGCTTCTCCGAAAGGTTGTCGTTATTCTTCTTTTCGAAACTTTTAACATTATACAGAATGGTTACAATTCCAACCACAATGAGCGAAAGCAAAAGAACCTGTACCATGGCTCTTCGAATTCTATTTCGAAAATTAGCCGATGGTGACGCTTTATTTATTGGAACACTCGCCAAACGGAACCAAAGTAGTAAACTGATGTAAAAGAAAAGGAACACCCACGCAAACGACGCTGTAATATTAAACAGGCCAACCTTGGGACGGGTAACAACTATATCAATATCGCCTTCGCTGCGGTATACTAAATGGCTGTATTTAAGCTCATCAATTGTTGAGTATCGGCTAATCGAATCAACTTGAAAGCTATTGCGAAGCGGATAGTTAAACGAACCCGTGCGAGCAATAAGGTGCCCTTGGCTATACTTTGCGGTTGAGTAATCGCCAACCGACTCCCTACTGCTAACTTTGCTTTCGAGTAAAAGTTCTGGATAGCCCAACAACTCGCGGCTCAGTTTAGTGTCGAGTTCGAGATATAGCGTCATTTCCTGTCCGTCGTCCAGCACATATTCCATAATACCCAGATAGCTTATTCGGCCGTTCTGGTTGCTTAGGTGGTAAAAATTCGAACCAGGAATTCGGAATCCAAACTCGTTCAGCATTTCTTCAAAAAAACTGTAGCAGTTTACCGAATTTTCGGTTTTGTCAATCACAAGCGCCGACGTTGGAAGGCAAACAGTAACCTGAAAATCGTACTTTTTAAAGTAGCTATTTAGGTAATTGTCGGCCAAATGAGCATACACGTTGGGAAGCGAAGTTGAAATACTATCGAGTAGGTGGTAAATTTTCTTGTCATTCTGCAAATTCTTAACAAGCGACGGAAACATAACCTCGGCAACAGGATCGCGCTCGTTACCCAAATTAACTGCCATAACTTTACGAACGCTCGAATCCTTTTGTTCCGAAAAACTCGAAACGAGTAGCACCGAGTAAACCGAGAAAATTGCTGCCAAAACAGTAAAAGCCTTCATTGTTATTCGCCGCTTTCCACGAGTTACAATGCCAATGCCCCCAATTACAGCTATCGTAATGGCAGCACCAAATACCGATGGCACGCTATCGATAAAGTACGAAGCTATAAGAATTGAAACATATGCAAATGAGTAGCTTATGGTAACAATTAGAGGTTTAACTCGCCAAAGTGTTCGCAAAGCTTCGTACGATACTATTACAGCAGCGGCAAACCAAAGCGAAATTGAAAGATATTCGATTACACTATAAAGCGACAAGTTGAAAATACGATGAGTTTCGAGGTTTACCGTTGAGTTTAGAACTAACGACGAAAAAAGTTTGTCGGAATAAAAAAATAGTAAAACCGAAAAACCACCAAGCAGAAACGACAAAGCAATATTTGCAACTGCAGATTTATAAGTAAAAAAACGAGGCATTTCGCCAAAAATGTAACATGCCAAAACGAAAACTAACGCCGAGTTAATGAAAAAGTCGAAAAGCGAGGGGAAAAGCCATGAGTGAGCAAAAACCTCGGGTCCAAAAACTGGCCAAGCTGGCGAAGGTATTACTTGCCAGTAAAGCGATGCGATGCGAGTTAATGTAACAATAGCTATTAAAAGCAGAATTGAAAAAATACCGTTTCGTTTAAAAAACGGAAGCCAAAAAAGCACAAAAAGCGCCACAAGAGCCGAAATGTAACTTATCCATGCCAAAACTCCTTGTGTGTGGGTGCATTCCTTGTCGAAATTTTTCGGAATGTGCGAAAGGTAAAGCAAAGGGCTACCACCAAAAACCGTAAGGGGGAATGCGCCCTGTTCGTAAGTTGGCGAAATGCTATAACCCTCAAGAAAGTTTAGCGATGGATGGTAGCTATTTTCTAAAAACTTATTTTGAATTGGGTAACTATACTTAAGCTTAACAAGAGCCAAAATCTCTTTTTCGCCTTCAACCACCCAAAGGGCAATGCTCCATGCCTTTTGCACAAAAACGAGTTTTGCTCGTTTGTCGCGCTCAACCAACGAAACATCGGTGCTTTCAGTCCAAAATTTCAGATCTTTTCTATCAAAAATAAAGAAACACAAACCATCATCGTTAATTTCGGGATAACGATTGGCGGCAAGCGAAGTAAAAATGCCCGCAGCGCTATCCTGTTGGTAGTCGGTTAGCATGCGTTTTGCAACTGCAATTGCCTTATTGCTCCTAAGGAGCAAAACATTTTCGGCGCTTTGTAGGTCGGGAGGTGAGGCTAACCTACTACTCACCATTTTGGGCACCTGAAACAGCAGCACAAAGCAGAAAACCGAAATGGTAAAAAGGAAAAGAAGAGCTGAAATTTTAAAATTTTTCACGTTAGCTGTTTTCAAAAAACCACGATTCACTAACAAAAAACGAGCCTAAAACCAATGCAATGCTAAGCATGATGGTACGGCTCACCCTTAATTATTGTAAAAGCACGGTAAACCTGCTCGAGCAGTATAACCCTAACCATTTGGTGCGAAAAGGTTAGCTTCGAAAGCGACAGGCTATGCATTGCCCTTTGCTTAACAGCACTGGAGAAGCCATAGGGGCCACCAATAACTAGGGTTAACTCCTTAATTCCCGAGTTCATTTTCTTTTCGAACCAGCTGGCCAGTTCAACCGAAGTTGGCGAAAATCCTCGCTCGTCGAGAAGAACAACTTCGGTTTGAGGCGAAAGGCTTTTTAAAATCAATTCACCTTCCTTTTCCATTTGAACCTTTTGGCTTAGGCTTTTTGTATTCTTAATATCGGGAATTACCTTAACAGCAAACACAATGTAGTGCTTAAGCCTATCAACGTAGTCGTTCACAATTTGAGTAAAAACCCCGTCGGTTTTTCCGACAACGAGAAGCGTAATTTTCATTTCAACCTAAAAGTTTGAGCCAAAATAGGGAAATTTAAAGGAACATACCGAATTGACAACGTTTTTTTTTGCCATTTGCACTCGAATAAACTAATTTTGGGTTTCGAATATGTGCTTATATTCAAAAGAGCTTTAAATGTTAGGCCTATGCTAATTACCTTTTGGCTTAAACTTTGTTAGACAGAACTCGCAATTTAAATTATAGAATAGCTACAAACACAACCATAATGAAGAAAATAGCAAAATCGTCTCTAATCCTGATTTGCACCATACTGCCAATCAGCCTACTTACACTTTTTACCCAAACCGACTCCTTGTCGAAAATTTCGGAAGCCTTAAAAAAAGGCAACTCAACCGAGATAGCCAAATATTTCAATCCAAATATTGAAATGGAAATTTTAGGTGAAGAAAATATGTTTAGCAAGGCACAGGCCGAAATACTAATGAAAGACTTTTTTGCTAAAAATAAGCCCTCGGCATTTACTGTTAACCATCAAGGTTCGAAAGCTGCAACCAGCTTTGCCATTGGCTTGCTAACAACTGCAAACGGAACTTTTCGTGTTTCGATATTTATGAAAGTTGACAATGAAAAAACGCTAATTCATCAGCTCCGAATTGAACGCAGCGACGAAAACCTTCCCTAGTTGATACTCTAAAAAAAACTAAACTCATAGTTTACTATGAATGAAAAAAAGGCCATTGAACGGCTAATCGATTTAGCAATTGCCGAAGACATTGGCGACGGGGATCACTCGTCGCTTTCGTGTATTCCCGCCAAAGCAAAGGGCGAAGTAGAACTTATGCTAAAGCAAGACGGCATTTTGGCGGGAGTTGCAATAGCCGAGTTGATTTACCACCAAATTGACCCCAAAATTGTTTTCGCCCAAAAAATTGCCGACGGCAAAATGGTTAAGTATGGCGACATAGCATTTACTGCCAAGGGCAAAGTTCACTCGCTGCTTATGGCTGAACGCATTGTGCTTAACGTAATGCAACGCATGAGCGGCATTGCCACGCAAACCCATAAGTACGTTGAGCAAATAAGTGGCACAAAATCGAAAATTCTCGACACTCGAAAAACCAATCCTGGCATGCGAATGCTCGATAAAATGGCTGTTCGGCTTGGCGGAGGGCACAACCATCGCATTGGGCTATACGACATGATTATGCTTAAGGATAACCATGTCGACTTTGCCGGTGGTGTTGCACAGGCAATACAAAAAGCCAAAGAATACCTAAAGGAAACCGAGCGAAAACTCGAAATTGAGGTTGAAGTGCGTAACCTCAACGAAGTTTGCGAAGCGCTTAAAGAGAGCGGAATAAAACGTATTATGCTCGACAATTTCTCGGTAAGCGACACCCATAAAGCGGTGCA
Organism: Bacteroidales bacterium UBA2287; assembly: GCA_002345675.1. GTDB lineage: Bacteria > Bacteroidota > Bacteroidia > Bacteroidales > Tenuifilaceae > UBA2287. The sequence goes on from DDWL01000042.1 coordinate 65,368, forward strand.
GTGTATTGGCGGCAAAATTGAAACCGAATCGTCGGGAGGAATTACGCTTACCACTATTCGGGCTTATGCCGAAACCGGAGTCGATTACATATCGGTGGGGGCTCTAACACATCATGTTCAAAGCCTCGACATGAACCTAAAAAAAACTCATTAGTAACTTTTTTGTAAAAACCACAAATGGATCACAAGCGAACTTTGCGTAGGCTTAACACCCAATGGAACCTTGCCGCACGCAAAGCGAAAAAGGTATCGATTATTGGCTTTAAGGATGTACCCATTTACTATGTTGTGAGTTTTTTTCTTAAAGGGCTAATAAACGGAAACATAACCACACGCGCATCGGCCGTTGCATTTAGCTTTTTTATTGCCATTTTTCCAACAATAATTTTCGTTTTTACGCTCATTCCATTTATTCCAATCACCAATTTTCAGGTCGAACTGCTTAGCCTTATTAAGGACATTATTCCCCGTAATGCCTTCGAACTGGTTGAGGAAACCCTTGTTGACGTTATAACCCGTAAAAGTAGTGGGTTGTTGTCGTTTGGCTTTGTAGCGGCCATATTCTTTTCGCACAACGGCATTAGCTCACTTATCGATGCGTTTAATGCAACTTACCACACCATTGAGTCGCGGGGCTTTTTTATGCAGCACCTTGTTTCCTTTATACTAACTTTTGTTTTAGCGCTGCTAACCATGGTTGCCGTTACTCTTATCTTCCTTGGACAGCTAGGGCTAAACTTTTTTGTTGAAAAACACTGGATTCAAGTGAACTTTACCTATTACCTTATTGTTTATGGCAGGTGGTTCGTTACAATTGCACTGGTGTTTTTTTCGGTTTCGCTGCTTTACTATATGGCACCAGCCAAACGCGAAAAGTTTACATTTATATCGCTGGGCTCAATAATGGCAACGCTACTAATAATGCTAACTTCGATAGGATTCTCGTACTTTGTAAATAATTTTGGGCAGTACAACACGCTGTACGGATCGATTGGTAGCATTTTGGCCTTAATGGCTTGGATGTACTTTAATGCCCTTGTTCTTATGGTTGGGTTCGAACTCAACGCCAGTATAAAGAGTGCAGGAATACAGGTTTTAAAAAACAATTCAGATTTACAAAATGGGGAGAAAAAAATTAATTGATTTACGTACCGAATACCATCAGCGTGAGCTGAACGAAACGGATATTGATAAAAATCCATTTAAGCAGTTCGACGTTTGGTTTAACGAAGCTGTTGATGCCAAATGCTACGACCCTAACGCAATGGCACTTGCAACAAGCACTTTCGAGGGGAAACCTTCGGTTCGTTTAGTTTTACTAAAAATGATTGACGAGCGCGGACTCGCATTTTTTACCAATTACGATAGTAAGAAGTCGCGACAAATACTGCAAAATCCTTTTGGAGCCGTTGTTTTCTTTTGGCCCGAGCTGGAGCGACAAATTCGCATTGAGGGTAAAATTGTAAAATCGTCCGATTCGGAGTCCGATTTATACTTTCGCACACGCCCCGAAGCCAGTAAAATTGGAGCATGGGCTTCGCCACAAAGTCAGGTAATTCCAAATCGAAGGTACTTAGAGCAACTTCAGGCCGACTTTAGGGAGGAATTTAACGGCAAAACCATTAAGCGACCACCAAACTGGGGCGGCTACAGGTTAGTACCCAGCATTTTTGAGTTTTGGCAAGGTCGAGCCAATCGCCTCCACGACCGCATTCAGTACTCCTTTACAAATAATGTTTGGGTAACCGAAAGGCTTGCGCCATAGGAGTTTGTGGCTGCAATCGTATTCTAATTTGTTAGTAATTCAATCAACCCCGTCGAGCCAGATATGTTATCTGGCTCTCGTTTACTATAAGGATTTGTAATCCGATTAAAATTTTATTGACCACAGATTTGCTAAAAACTATGCTGGTGAAAATGGATTACTTGATGTTATTGTGGCTTAAAAAAAGATAAGTTGTTCTTCACTAAGTCGGATTACAAATCCTTATCCTGTTTTCCGCATTTTTTCGAGGCGCCCTCTACAACCCTTGATATTGCTGAGATCTTTTCTATGTTTGGGTGCCTCATTTCAATACGTACTGATAATTAAATGATTACAAAAATCCGCCATTATACAGCAGCATTTTTTTATTTTATATTCGCTAGAATTGTTTATAATTTCTCAAAAGACATTAAAAAGAGAAAATCGAATCCTAAGCGACTTTAATAATTGTCATTTAATTTTTAGGGTGCCTCAACGCTGAAAACAGGAAAA
>DDWL01000043.1 GCA_002345675.1 Bacteroidales bacterium UBA2287
GTTTTCTTATATCGAACTCAGGTTAATAAAAATCTGGTACAAAATTTTGGTCGGTAATTGGAGGCCTAATGTACGAGTTGTCTTCAACCCGAGGAGGTAGTTTTATTGGAGCAGGCGTTAGATCTTCGTATGGAATAAGCGAAATTAAGTGACGAATTGTGTTTAATCGCGCCCTACGCTTATCGTCGGCATGAACTACGTGCCACGGAGCCTGTTTAATGTCGGTATGGGCAAACATTTCGTCCTTTGCTCTCGAGTACTCAACCCATTTGCTGCGCGACTCAAGGTCCATTGGACTAAGTTTCCAACGTTTTACGGGATTGTCGATACGAGCCTGAAAGCGAGCCTCCTGTTCTTTGTCGCTAACCGATAGCCAGTACTTAATAAGGGTTATACCTGACCGAACTAACATCCGTTCGAATTCGGGGCACGAGCGTAAAAATTCGGTGTGCTCGTCCTGTGAACAAAACCCCATAACCTTTTCAACTCCAGCGCGGTTATACCAGCTTCGGTCGAACAGCACCATTTCACCAGCTGCAGGTAAATGGTTAACGTATCGTTGAAAATACCACTGCGACTTTTCCTTTTCGGTTGGTACGCCCAAGGCTACAACTCGGCAAAAACGAGGGTTTAAGCACTCGGTCAAACAGTTTATTAACCCCCCTTTTCCAGCAGCATCGCGGCCTTCGAAAATAACCACAACCTTCATCTTTTTAAGCTTAATCCACTCCTGCTGCTTAATGAGCTCAATTTGAAGTTTGTCCAATTCGCTATCGTAAAAGTCGCGCGATAACTTATCCTTTTTATCCTCAGTGGCTTCGTAATTCTTTTTGCCCGAATTGTCGCCTTTTACTTTTTCAGATGACTTAGATTTTACCTCTTTAGGGTCTTTTTGCTTCTCACCCTTTTTTTCGTTTTTTTTCGACATGGCAAGCAGTTTTTATTAAATTAAGTGTAAATCGTTTTTCACTATTGCTCTCAAAATGATAAAGATAAAATAAAATACGACTTGCTTAGTTGAATTTTGAAAATATTATAGGAATTTTGAATACACACAACAACTTGAAATTTAACCATTTTTTAACCTACCTATTATCAATATGAAATCACAATTTTTAGGTTTGCTTGTTTCAATCTCTTTGCTTTTTACGTTCACAACGCTATTCTCTCAGCAACAGGTTGAATTGGTTACCCAGAATGGCTCTCTATTTGGGACGTTATTGGTTTCCGAAGCAAGCGAAAAACGCCCAGTTGTGCTTATTATTGCTGGGTCGGGACCAACCGACCGTGATGGGAATCAGGTATTTATGAATAACAATTCGCTTAAATATCTTGCCGAAGGCCTAAGCGACATGGGAGTTGCATCGCTAAGGTACGATAAAAGGGGTATTGGAGCCAGCCGGTTAGCTGGAGGGAAAGAGGAAGAGTTTACTATCGATGTTTTTATTGATGATGCTGTGCTATGGATTAAAACGCTGCAAGCCGACAGCAGTTTTTCGAGTGTTTTTGTTGCTGGTCATAGCGAAGGCTCACTTATTGGAATGGTTGCTTGCAATAAAATTCAAGGAGTTTCGGGGCTTATTTCAATTGCAGGAGCAAGGCGCTCGGCCGATTTAATTCTGAAAGAGCAACTTGCCTCGCAGCCCGATATTATTAAGGACTATTCGTATGGAATTATCGATAGGCTTAAGAGTGCCGATACGGTTTCGAATATTTCGCCATTGCTTATGAGCCTTTTTCGGCCAAGTGTTCAGCCATACCTCATTTCGTGGTTTAAGTACGACCCAGCAAGCGAAGTTGCAAAAATCTCAGTTCCAACATTAATCCTTCAGGGAACCACCGATATTCAGGTGTCGGTTTCGGATGCTAATTTGCTTAAGGAGGCCTCTCCATCTGCCGAACTGGCAATATTAGAGGGAATGGATCATATACTTAAAGCGAGCAAAAATGCCGATAGTAATGAGCAGTTTAAAAACAGCTATGCAAATCCTGACACTCGCATAATGCTGGAGCCCGTAACTAAAATTGTCGATTTTATAAAAAGGGTTAATGCCAATAAGCCTTAGTACTCAAAGGTTCCCTTTTCGGATTTAATAATTAGTTTGTTCCCCTTTTCTCGTGCGTTGCACGAGCCAATAATTTGCGCATCAATTCCAAATTCTTTCGATATGGCTATTATGTCGTCGGCGTATTCGGGGAAAACGTATATTTCCATTCGGTGGCCCATGTTAAAAACCTTGTACATTTCTTCCCATGGGGTTTGCGATTCCTTTTGAATTATTTCGAAAAGGGGTGGAGTTGCAAACATGTTGTCCTTAACAACCAGTAAGTTTTCAACAAAGTTAAGCACCTTAGTTTGCGCGCCACCCGAGCAGTGAACCAACCCATGAATAAAAGGGCGATAATTCGAGAGGATTTCTTTAATTACTGGAGCATAGGTTCGGGTTGGACTTAAAACCAGTTTGCCTGCTGTAACTCCTACGGAGTCAATTTTATCGGTTAGCTTATACGATCCGCTGTAAACCAAATCCGAATCGATACTTTGGTCGTAACTTTCAGGATACTTTTCGGCAAGGTATTTTCCAAACACATCGTGGCGTGCCGATGTAAGCCCATTGCTTCCCATGCCACCGTTGTACTCGTTTTCGTATTTGGCTTTGCCAAACGAACTTAGCCCAATTATAACATCGCCATCCTTAATATTGGCATTATTAATAACATCGGTTCTTTTTATACGTGCTGTTACAGTCGAATCGACAATTACAGTTCTTACCAAATCGCCAACGTCGGCAGTTTCGCCACCAGTAAGGTGAATACCAACGCCAAGACTACGCATTTGCTCGCAGAAATCTTCGGTACCTGCAACAAGAGCCGATATAACTTCGCCAGGAATTAGGTTTTTATTTCTCCCTATGGTCGACGAAAGAAGAATATTATCGGTTACCCCAACACAAAGTAAATCGTCGAGGTTCATAACTATGGCGTCCTGGGCAATTCCTTTCCAAACGCTCATATCGCCCGTTTCGCGCCAGTACATGTACGCCAGCGACGACTTGGTTCCAGCGCCATCGGCATGCATTACAGTGCAGTAATTTGGGTCGCCAGAAAGAATGTCGGGAATAATTTTACAGAATGCTTTTGGGTAAAGGCCTTTGTCTAATTTCGAAATGGCTGCATGAACATCTTCCTTTGAGGCCGAAACGCCTCGTTTGCTGTAGCGAAAATCGTTTGACATTAGAGGGAAATTCTATTTTTTTGGCGGTTTAATTTTTAGGAGCGATTTTTTTTTCTCGTTTATCCATTTCGATTCTTCGAAAGTATCGACTAGCCAAATTTTAAGGTCGGCTTCAGCTTCCACATCAACAAAAATAAGAAGAACGTCGGCAAGTTTTGGGTCGTCAACCTCCATCCAAATGCCAGTTTTTGTAACATCTTTGTCTTCGTAAACAAAAAACACAAGCAAGTCGGCGTCCTTTGGGTCGTCAACGGCATAAATTTTAACCTGAGCATCTTCAACTCTTTCGGTTTCGAAAAACTTTTGAGCAAGCCCTTGGTTGGTCAGTGCCAGTGTAAATAGCGATATGTATGCTAACAGCTTCACGTGAATTTTTAAAGTTGATGCCTACACATTGCTAACAAATAGCGTGCTAAGGTTTATACTCGGTGCTAAGCACTCGGAACTCAGTTCTTCTGTTTACTTGGTAAACAGCCTCTTTTTGCTCTTCGGAACTTAGTTTGTCGATAAATGTTGGGTTAAGAATATCGCCAACTTTCAGGAAGTTAAACTGAACAGAAAGCTGCTCGTCGACCACTTTTGGTTGCGACTGCGCATAACCTCTTGCTCTTAACCTTCCAGTTGGAATTCCTTTTTCAATTAGGTAATTAACAACCGATTGTGCACGTTTTTGCGAAAGTTCGTAGTTATACTCAAGAGTACCACGGCTATCGGTGTGTGCGCCAAGTTCAATAATAACTGTTGGGTTGTCGGTAAGAACTTCAACAAGCCTGTCGAGCGAAGCCATCGACTCGGGGCGAAGTTCCCAACGGTTAAAGTCGTAAAAAATATTTGGCAGCTCAATGGGGCGAGCAGTTGAGGTAAGAACAATGGATTTTTTAAAATCTTTGCTCTCGGTCACGCCTTTTGTTGTCTCCTTGGCTTTATTGTTTAGGTAACCCTCTTTGGAGGCAATAACTATATAATCGGTATTTGGATAAAGAATAAAGCGGAACGAACCATCGTCGCCAGTTTCGGAGTTTTGGATATTTCCGTTGCTGCCAACAATTTTTACAGCTGCGCGAGCAATTGGTTTTCCCGTTTTTTCATCCCTTACATCGCCTATAATATTGAAATTAAGTGCAGGAAGAAGAAATAGGTAAAGGTTATCGTCGCCACGCGACCCAACATCCTGACGGCGCGACGAGAAGTAACCAGCTTCCCTTTCCTTTTCGAAAATAATTCCAAAGTCGTCGGCGGGAGAGTTAATAGGGTAACGCATGTTTTCAACTTCCCAAGTGCCGTTTTCTAAGGGCTTTGCCCTAAAAATATCGAGCCCCCCCATTCCTGGATGCCCGTCGGACGAGAAGTAAAGGGTTCCGTCGCGATGTATGAAAGGGAACATTTCGTTGCCCTTTGTGTTTATTTGAGGACCAAGGTTAACGGGTTCGCCCCAGCTATCGGTTGCGCCGGCACGGGTTACGCGCCAAATGTCGTTGCCTCCAAGTCCACCTTTAATGTTGCTAACAAAGTAAAGCGTAAGCTCGTCGGGCGAAATTGACGGGTGAGCAACTACCATGCTGTCGGCTGCAATTGGGAGCGATTCAGGGGTAAGCCAACCTTGCTCTCTTTTTTCGGTGAAAAGAATTTCGCAACCCAACTTGTTTCGCTTGCTGGTGCGGCAACGGGTAAAAAACATTTTTAAGTAATCGGGGGTGAGCGATGGTGTTCCTTCGTCGAATTCGGTGTTTATTGTCTCGTCGAGAGGGCGAGGTTTGCTCCATTTGCCAGCGCGGTCGCGCTCGGCAACAAAAATATCGGCAAACTTTTCGCCAGTACCAGCATGTGCTTTTGTGCCCGTTGCATCGTCGCGGGTGCTAGTAAAGTAAAGTATTGTGTAATCTTCGGATCCAAAAGCGGGCGAAAAATCGCCTTGGCGGCTGTTTAAGGCGCGCATGTTGGTTACGTCGTATCCCGAAGGAGTTTCCTTCCATTTTATGGCTAGGTCGCACGACTCAATTCCTGCGTCGGCAGCCTGGTCGTTTGGTGCAACTTCTTTGTATTTAAGGTACTGCTCAAGGGCATCGTCGTACTTTTCGTTCATTTTAAGCATTTCGGCATAGTAGAAAAGCACTTTAGGATCGGGAGCATTTCGTGCTATGGCTTTTCCGTACCAAATTTCGGCCTGCTTGGGGTTGCCAATGAACCTGTACGAATTGGCAATTTTTTGGAGGTAAAGCCCCATTTCTTCCCTAGCAACCTTGTCGAGGTCTTTTTTGTAAAGTTCAATGGCTTCGAAATATCCGCCAGCGTTGTACAAATCGTTTGCGCGTTTAAGTCGAGTGGTTTGTGCCATTCCGCTTACCACAGCACCTATAAAAACTAAGGTGAGAATTAGCTTATATAACAACCTCATTGTATAGTAGTTTTAATGCAAAATGTAACGTGAGTTCACAAAAAGTATAGGTTTTGTAGCCTTAAATATGCCAATATTTTCCTACAAAACCTTGTAAAGGTAAACAATAATTCAAAATGTACGCAAGGCACAGTAAAAAAGTGGGTAAAGACTTGGTTTGAACCTACCGATAATATTTCAAGCACCACAAGGCAGCATTAAATTTAAGTTTCATTTTTTATTGCAAATCAGCGTAATACATTGAAAGTAAATAATAAAAATTGAAGGTTTTCTTAAACCATTTTGTAAGATGGTTATCATAATCCATCTTTGCCATAAATTTCACAAAATTATGAATAGAATTTCGCCAGCGGTTTACATATCGGCTCTTTTGGCAATGGCTTTTTGGGCGCTTTCGTTTATTTGGTACAAGGAGGTTTTAGTAGCTTACAAACCTGTTTCGCTGGTGCTAATGAGGCTTGTTATTTCGAGTAGTATATTGGTAGTTGTCTCGCTGGCTTTGCGAAAACTTCAAGTTCTCAAGAAAAAGGATGTAAAGATTTTTCTCCTTCTTACATTTTTCCAACCTTTCCTGTATTTCTTATGTGAGAGTTATGGTATTAGTATGGTGTCGAGTACGTTAGCAGCTGTAATTATTAGCACAATTCCACTATTTAGTCCAATTGGCGCCTACTTTTTACTCGGGGAGCGCATTTCGTTGGTTAATTTTTTCGGAATTCTAATTTCGGTAATTGGAGTAACAATGGTTGTTTTTCATGCTGGCTTCAGCAATATTAATGTAAGCCTTTCTGGCGTTATTCTTATGATGGGTGCTGTTGTAGCAGCCATTGGGTATGCCATTACTATTCGAAGGCTTGGCAATAGGTACAACGTTTTTTCCATAGTAACCTATCAGAATACGTTAGGAATTCTTTTCTTTCTTCCGCTATTCTTTTGGCTCGATTATAAGCAGTTTATTACCGTAACCCCAACGCGAAGCGTAATTATTCCGCTTATTAGCCTTGGAATTTTCTCGTCAACTGTAGCTTTTATTCTTTTTACGTATGTAATAAAAAAACTGAGCATTAGTAGGGCTAACGTATTTACAAACGCAATTCCTGTGCTAACAGCCATATTTGCCTACTTTATTTTGGGCGAAGAGTTAACCCCTGTAATGCTTATGGGAATTGCCGTTGTAATTTTTGGCGTTTTGGTGGCGCAGGTAAGCCGAAAGAGTAAGAGTGTTGATCCAATTGATGTGGAGGCTAATTAAAGCGTTACCAATGGCGTTAAATATAAACCTTAAAGAACTCAAAGCCTTAGCCGCTTCGCGGGAAGCAGAGCACAGCAATCTGTTTAAAAAGCTAAAGCGAATGCCCGATGGCACGGTCGACAAGCTGTTCCAAGACCTTCACTATAGCGAGTTCGAAACCTTCGATTGCCTCGAGTGCGCCAATTGCTGCAGTTCAATTAGCCCCAGTGTTACCTATAACGATGTGGAGCGATTGGCCAAGGCGCTCCGAAAAAGGCCGTCGGAATTGGTAAGCGAGTACTTTAAAGTCGACAGCGATGGCGACTACGTTTTTCGCACTTCGCCATGCCCCTTTTTAATGCCCGATAATTATTGCATGGTATACGATTCGCGACCAAAGGCATGCCGCGAGTATCCTCACACCAACAGGCGACGAATGAAACAAATTTTTGAAATTACAAAGAAGAATATAGCCGTTTGCCCTTTAGTTTACAGTATAGTTGAGCAGCTAAAGGGCGAATTGAAATAGTGTATTTAAGGAACAAAAACGTGAATACCTAAGTGTTTTATGCTCACATTCAGACAACTACCCATAATAGCAGGTTCGCCATCGTAGTGAACTGCCCCTTCGCTCTCCCTATTAATATTAAGTTCCTTTACCCTAAAGGTTTCAACGTATTTCGATTTATCAATTTTTCGATTGAAAAGCTTTATGCCCATCGATGGTGCTAAAAATTTGGGAAATGGCGATATAATGGTAACATCGAGTAATCCATCGGCAATGTCGGCGCCTGGTGCAATGTAGGCATTATTGCCATACTGAGAAGCATTTGCAAAGGTTATAAGAAATGCTTCGCGTTGAATGTTATTTCCGTTAAGGCCAAGCGAGTAGTGCTGAGGCTTGTAGTTGTAGTACCCCCTAATGGTTGTTCGAATGTAATTCGAAAATCCACGCCCATTCATTTTCGAAAACTCGTACCCAATATAAGCATCGAAACCCACACCAGCAGTGCAAAAAAATGGAGTGTTGTTAATAATTCCATGATCCATCATAAAAATACGACCATGGTTAATAAGGTGTACCGACTCTTTAATATTTAAAGGAATTTTTAAGTGACGAGCCAGCCCGTTGCCCGAGCCTATAGGAATAATACCAAGAGTTGCGTTTGTGTCGATAAGGGCTTTAGCAACTTCGTTTACAGTACCATCGCCACCTACAGCAATAACTTTAGTAATACCTCTAGCTATAAATGTTTTTGCAATATCGGTGGCATTTGCAGGGCAGGAACTTTGTTCAATAACTGCTTTATAGCGATCGGTGTTAAGGTGGCTATTTATTTCTGCTGGTATCGACTTTTTACTGCCTGTTCCCGAAATGGGATTTAAAATAAAACCGACAGCCTCTTTTTTCTTAAACACGATTAAAATTCCTTTATTTGTGTGCTGAAACCTTTAATTTTTTTAAAGCGCAAATGTAAGGTTTAAAATTAATATTTTTTTCTTTTGTTTAACTTGAACCTTATTTGCTTAGCAATGGGTGTATTATAAAAGACGTTTTTGTATAAAAGCACATGTCTTTTACAATAAACAATAGTTGTTTAAGTTATGTTACAGTAATTTAAAAAGTCAATTCACCATTTGCCATAGTTCGATGATAAATTGCAGCTCTCTTTTTTGCCGAATCACTTTTGTTTCCCTTATTTTAATAGGTAGCGTTGGCAGCGCTTTTGCACAAGGCGGAGGAAATTCGGCATATAATTTTTTAAACCTTACAGCGCTACCCAGAGTTGCTGCTCTTGGAGGTAAGGTTGCTGCCCTCGACGAAAGCGATGGCGCAGTAATATTTAATAATCCAGCCCATTTAACCAGCGAGCTGCACAACAGGCTTTCGCTTTCGTATGTTAGCTACTTTGCCGACATTAAGTATGGTTACGCCTCGTACACGCGAAGTTTTGGTCGATATGGCAATGCAGGCATTGGCTTACAGCACGTTTCGTATGGCAGTTTTATTGCAGCCGACGAAACTGGCCTTATCGATGGCTCTTTTTCGGGATACGAAATGGCAATTTACGCCAATTACTCGTATACATTCGACAGCTTAATTACAGTTGGCGTAGCCTTAAAGCCGGTTTTTTCTCACTTAGAGCAGTATCGTTCGTCGGGAGTTTGTGCCGACCTTGGTGTTAGTTACACAAGCCATAGTCACCTTTTTTCGGCAGGTATTGCTGCGCGCAATATTGGCTCAATGGTTAAGCCCTTTACTCCCGGGAATTTTGAACCATTGCCTTTTGAAATTATAGCTGGAGTAAGCCAAAAACTAAAATATGCACCATTTCGTTTTGTGGTAACCCTTCATCAACTTCAAAACTTAAACCTATACTACGAAAGGGGAAAGGAAACATCGACTTTTTTTGGCAACGAAAGCGAAGAGAAGAAACCTGTTTTAGAGCGATATGGCTCCGAGTTTTTAAGTCACCTAATAGTTGGGGTTGAGTTTACACCTGTAAAAAATTTCTACGTAAGGGGAGGCTATAACTACCAGCGCCGAAATGAACTAAAAATAGTCGAAAAAGCTTCGACGGTTGGTTTTAGTTGGGGTGTTGGCATTAAAATTAATCGATTCGTAATTAGCTATAGCCGTGCAGTATATCACCTAGCTGGAGCATCGAACCACTTTTCGCTTAGTACAAATTTAACCGACTTCTTTTCGCCAACAAAGTTATAAGTTAATGGCATAACCCGTCATTGGCTGAATTAATGTTCATCTTATAGTTCCCCCCAAATTCCACTCTTTTTTATTATACCTTTGCAGGTGTAAAATTCGTATTTATAGTATTTAAACTTCTTATAACGTTGAAAAACAACAAAATAGTAATTGCAATCGATGGGCATTCCTCATGCGGAAAGAGCACCTTTGCCAAGCAAATAGCCATAGGTTTGGGTTATGTGTATATCGACAGTGGAGCTATGTACCGAGCCGTTACCTTGGCATGCCTTAAAGGTGGACTTTTCGACAATGGCAAAATAGACTTAACTCGACTACCTCAATTACTTAGCACAACACATATTGCCTTTAGGCAAAACGAAAATGGAGTTGGATGGATTACCCTTTTAAATAACGAAGTTGTTGAAGAGGCAATTCGATCGCTCGAAGTTGCAAGGCACGTTAGCATTGTGGCAGCAATTCCCGAGGTGCGCGAAAAAATGGTGGAGCAGCAACAAGAAATGGGTAAAGATAAAGGTATTGTTATGGATGGCCGCGATATTGGAACGGTTGTATTTCCCAATGCCGAGCTGAAAATATTTATGACCGCCGACCCGCTTATTAGAGCCAAACGTCGTTTGAAAGAAATAGAAGAGAAAGGCCAAAAGGCTACAATTGAGGAGGTCCTTGCAAACATTGAAGAACGCGACTACATTGACCAAAACCGCGACGTTTCGCCACTTCGAAAGGCCAACGATGCCATTGTGCTCGACAACTCTCACATGACCGTTAACGAGCAAATGGAGTGGGTTAAGGAGATGGTAAATGCTAAAATTCGTGAAATTAACACCTAATTCGAACTTTAATTATGGTTGTTGAAATTGATAGCAAATCGGGGTTTTGCTTTGGCGTTGTAAACGCCATTAAAGTGGCCGAAAGCGAACTTACCCTGTCGGATGAACTTTATTGCCTTGGCGATATTGTTCACAACGACGAGGAAGTTGCTCGCATAAAAACCCTTGGACTTAAAACCATTTCGCATTCGCAACTCGAAGAGCACAAAGGAAAAAAGGTGCTAATCCGAGCACACGGCGAGCCACCCGAAACCTACCGAAAAGCACAAGAACTTGGAATTAAAATAGTCGATGCCTCATGCCCCGTTGTATTGCGTCTTCAGACGAAAGTTCAGGAAGGTTCGAAAAGAATGAACGAGATTGGTGGACTAGTTGTAATTTTTGGAAAGAATAATCACGCCGAGGTTATTGGCCTAATGGGTCAAGCCAATGGTAATGCAATTTTGGTTTCGAAAATTGAGGATATTGAAAAAATTGATTTTTCGAAGCCCATCGAGCTGTTTTCGCAAACAACCCAAAGCCCAGAGGAGTACGAGCGCATTGCAGGCGAAATAAAGTTGCGCATGCAAAAGGCATTAAATACCGAAAGTGTAAACTTTAAAAAGTATAATAGCATTTGTGGTCAGGTGGCCAATCGTAAGCGCGAACTTGTAACATTTGCACAAAATAACGACATAATTCTATTTGTTAGCGGCCTTAATAGTTCCAATGGCAAAATGCTTTACGAAGTGTGTAAAAACATTAATAGCCATTCGTATTTTATTACAAATGCTTTCGATTTGCAGCCCGAATGGTTTAACACAAATAGCAAGGTTGGTGTTTGTGGTGCTACTTCGACCCCAAAATGGCTTATGGACGAAGTTGCCAAAAGGGCAATGGACATAGGTGTCGAACTATCAAAAAAACAGAATGGTTAGTTAAACGTTAGAAAGTTTCTATGGAAGGTAATCTTTTTGTCGAAGTTGTACTGCCACTCTCACTGCCTAAGCTCTACACTTACTCGGTTCCTCTCGAGTACTCCGAGCAAATTGCAGTTGGAAAGCGTGTGGCTGTGCCCTTTGGACGAAAAAAAGTTTATGCTGCCATAGTTTTTAATGTTCACACAATAGCCCCAAGCGAATATTCAACTAAGGATATTTATTCGGTAATCGATAGCGAACCAATAGTTACCTCGGAACAGCTGAGCCTTTGGAGCTGGATGGCCGAGTACTACATGTGCTCCATTGGCGAGGTAATGAAAGCCGCTCTTCCAGCTGGGCTGAAAATGGAAAGCGAAACCATTATTACGGCAATCGATTCGGTTCTGATAGACTCGAGCGCCCTAAACCCCGACGAAGCATTTCTTTTCGAAACAATTAAGAGCAAGGAGGGGTGGACTGTTGAGAAACTTGCCTCAACATCGGGAGTTAAAAACCCCATGGGGGTTATAAAAACTATGCTCGAAAAGGGTTTCCTTTCGGTTCACGAATCGCTCGAATCGACCATAAAACCCAAACTCGAACAGTTTGTAAGGCTGCACCCAAGGCTAAAAACCGACGACGACTTAAATATTGCAATCGACAACCTTGGTCGTGCCGAGGCGCAGCAGCGACTGCTTATGGCTTTTCTTTCAATTACGATTCCAAATTCTTCTACATTTTCGGGCTGGGTTAAACGAAAGGAGCTTATTGCAAAAGCAAACGTTTCGCCTTCGGCATTAATGGCTTTGCTCGAAAAGCAAATTTTTGAAATTGAAAACCGAGAAGTGTCGAGGCTTCTTCGAAATAGCGACGATTTGCAAGACGAATCGCCCCTTTCCGAGGCGCAGCAAGTGTCGTTTAACTCAGTTAATGAGCAGTTTGCCGAAAAGAGCGTTGTGCTGCTTCATGGGGTTACATCGAGCGGGAAAACAGAAATTTACATTAAACTTATTTCGGAGCAACTTGAGCGAGGCAAACAGGTACTGTACATTTTACCCGAAATTGCGCTTACGGCGCAAATAATAAACCGCCTTAAAAAGTTTTTTGGCAACAGGGTTGGCGTTTACCATAGTAAGTATAGCGATGGGCAACGGGTCGAAATTTACAACGGACTGCTTACCGATGGAAAGGATGCTGCTAAAGTTTCGTACGATGTGGTAATTGGGGTTCGTTCGTCAATCTTCTTGCCCTTTAGGCGACTGGGGCTGGTAATAATCGACGAGGAGCATGAAAATACGCTAAAGCAAATGTCTCCATCGCCCCGTTACCATGCCCGCGATTCGGCCATTGTACTTGCCAGTAAATTCGACGCAAAAGTTCTACTTGGCACTGCAACGCCTGCAATCGAAACGTTTTACAATGCACAAATTGGCAAGTACGGCTTGGTAACACTAAGCGAGCGTTTTGGTGGGGTTGAACTTCCCGAAATTACTGTAGTCGACACGCTTACTGCACGAAAAAAGAAGCTGATGAAAACGATATTTTCACCTCAGCTGCTAACCGCAATCGAACAAACTCTCCAAAAGGGCGAGCAGGCAATTCTTTTTCAAAATAGAAGAGGTTACGCCCCTTTTGTCGAGTGCGACGAATGCGCCTGGATTCCGCAGTGTAAGCACTGTGCTGTTACTCTTACGTACCATAAAAAAAGCAACCAGCTTGTTTGCCACTACTGCGGTTACGCCCTTGAACCAATTTCTCGATGCTTGGCTTGCGGAAGCACGCGAGTGTCGACAAAGGGCTTTGGAACCGAAAAGGTTGAGGACGAACTCGGCATTTACTTTCCAAATGCTAGGGTCGATCGTCTCGATGTAGATACTGCTCGTTCGAGAACCTCGTACGAACGAATAATTTCGGAGTTTGAAGAGGGACAAATCGATATTTTGGTTGGAACCCAAATGGTTTCGAAGGGGCTCGATTTCGACAAGGTTAGCCTTGTGGGTATTTTAAATGCCGACAACATGCTAAACTTTCCCGACTTTAGGGCTTACGAACGAAGTTTTCAGCTTATGACACAGGTAAGCGGAAGAGCCGGCCGTCGAGGTGTTATGGGACGTGTGATAATTCAAACCAGCCACCCCGATCATCCTGTAATTCACCAAACCGTTATTTCCGACTACCTTTCGCTTTTTAAGCAGCAGCTAATTGAGCGGCAGCAGTATACATATCCGCCTTACTGCCGAATTATTAAGCTTTCGCTAAAGCATCGAAAGACTGAACTGCTCGATATTGCAGCAAATGGACTGGTAAAAAACCTCAAAGTTCACCTTGGAAGCAGAGTTTTAGGCCCCGAAGAACCGCTTATCAACAGGGTTCAAGACCTTTTTATTCGCGATATTATTATTAAACTCGAACGAAATGTTGCTTTGCAGCAAGCAAAGGCGTTTGTTTTAAGAGAAATAGAGCGGGTAAAAGAGTACAAACCATTTGCTTCGGTTCAAATAAGTATCGACGTAGACCCAATGTAGGGCTATATAACCTGTAAAATAGGATCGACCACCGACCTAAAGTCAACTCCCACAACAACATTAATGCTTTGGGGAACAATTGTAAACGTAAAGGGCGATGTGCCTAGCGATTCCCCATCAACCTCAAGGTTAACTGGAGGTTTCGACGATATTACTATCTTTTTAGCTTGATGACCCGATATTTTAGGGTGCTTAAGAATGGTGCCATTGTAAAGACGGTATATATTTCGAATTACGTCGCCACGGCGAATATGGCGAATAATTGTTACGTCGAAAAGTCCATCGTCGGCCAAGGCGTTTGGTACCTGCATCATTCCACCTCCATTGTATTTACCAATTCCGAGGGTGAGGCTAAAAATTTTTCCGCCAACCTGGTCTTTGTCAATGACAACACTTACAATTGTTGACTTATAGCTGAAAAGCGTCTTTATAAGGCTAAAAATGTAAAGAACCTTTCCACTTTTTCCGCTCTCCTTAAGCTTATTTGTGCTAAGCGCCACCTGTGCATCGAAACCAATACCTGCGGCATTAGCAAAGTATCGCGATTGAGGGTACCGCGATTCGAAGTAGTCGACCCGTCCAACATCCTGAAGAAAATTTTTTGAAGCTTTTATGGCATCAATTTTATCGGAGTACGAAACGGGAAGGGCGTACATGCGTTGCCAGTCGTTTCCAGTGCCAATGCCTATTACGCCAACCAGTACATCCTTTGTGTCCACTAGTTTTTGAATAAAAATACCGTTTACCACCTCGTTCAGGGTTCCGTCGCCGCCAACAGCTAAAATTTTACGGTAGCCACTAGTTATGGCTTTTACGGTAAGTTCAACTGCGTGGTACTTTTTTTCGGTTAGCGCAAAGTCGAAATCAACTCCTTTTTCAGCAAGAAGTTTTTGAATTTCAGGCCAGTCGGCTTTACCCCTGCCACTACCTGCTTGAGGATTTACAATGGCAAACCATTTATCGTTAATATTCAAGGTGAATTCAATTTATAAAGGTGCAAATATACTAAACAACCGAAAATAACAAATAAATACACGTGCATACTTTATGTGCCATAAATACAACTAGATAGAAGGTTTTTGTGATTATTAACTTGCACGTTAGTTTTATTTTTTTCAATAAAAAAGTTTTATTTCAGCCGAAATAGCAGTTAGGCAGTTGATTGCTCTTTTTCGTTTACTAAAAGCATATTATTTAACACGAAGCAATGGAAAATTTATTAGTTTTGCATTGCAGTAAATGTTAAAAACTTGTTAATAAGTTGAGCGTATTTGTTCATATTCAGGTTGCTGCCACCAATGTCGCAAAGGGATTAACCAATATCTTTGTGGCTCTTTACAGGAAACGAAAAGCAGTATTATAATGGGAAAAGTTATTGCACTTGCCAACCAAAAGGGAGGCGTTGGAAAAACCACCACTGCCATTAATTTAGCAGCTAGTTTAGCCGTTTTAGAAAAGAAGGTTCTTCTTATCGATGCCGATCCGCAGGCCAATGCTACTTCGGGAATTGGCTTCGATCTTAGAAATGTTGAATTCAGCATTTATGAGTGCCTTGTTGATGATCGCGATCCTCACGAAGTAATTCTTAAAAGCGAAATCGAAGGGCTCGATTTAATTCCTTCTCACATCGATCTTGTAGGGTCTGAAATTGAATTGCTCAATTTACCCGATCGCGAGAAAAGGCTAAAAACGGTAATTGCAAAAATTAAGGACGACTACGACTTTATTCTAATCGACTGCTCACCATCGCTTGGTTTAATAACTGTAAATGCGCTATCGGCAGCCGACTCGGTTTTAATTCCAGTTCAGTGCGAGTATTTTGCCCTCGAAGGGCTTGGTAAACTACTAAATACCATTAAGATAATTCAAACTAGGTTAAATCCAGAGTTGCAAATAGAAGGTTTCCTTTTAACCATGTACGATGCTCGCCTGCGCTTATCGAACCAGGTGGTCGACGAGGTTAAAAAGCACTTTCAGCAAATGGTTTTCGAAACCATTATTCAACGCAACATTAAGCTTAGCGAAGCTCCAAGTTACGGTAAACCGGTAATTCTTTACGATGCAGCATCGACAGGCTCGTTAAACTATATTAATTTGGCCAAGGAGTTAATGCAAAAAAACGGAATGGTGACCGCAGGGGTTTAAAACAGCAGTTTTTTTGTAAAATAATAAAATAAATATTGTAAAATGACAAAAAAAATGGCACTTGGGAGAGGATTGGGGGCTTTAATTGAAGATGCAGGAATGCCACAATCGCGTGAGGAAAGGGTTGAAAATAAGGTTACAGGGAGCCTAGTTAACGAAATTGATATTGATACAATTGAGGCAAATCCATTTCAGCCTCGCAATAAATTCGACGAAGAGTTACTAAAAGAACTTGCCGACTCGATTGCTAAGTTAGGAATAATTCAGCCAATTACTGTAAGAGCATTTAACGGCGGGTATCAGTTAATTTCGGGAGAGCGAAGGTTAAGAGCTGCAAAAATTGCTGGGCTTAAGCGAATTCCTGCTTACGTACGTACAGCAAACGATCAGGCGATGCTCGAAATGGCATTGGTTGAGAATATTCAGCGTCAGGATCTCGATGCCATTGAAGTTGCTTTGAGTTTTCAGCGACTAATTGACGAGTGCAGCTTAACCCACGACAAGGTGTCGGAAAGGGTAGGGAAAAAACGCGCTACAATTACTAATTACCTTCGTTTGCTAAAACTTCCTGCCGAAGTTCAGCTGGGAATTCGCGAAGGCAAGTTGAGCATGGGGCACGCAAGAGCAATTGCATCGGTGGAGGATCCCTTTCAGCTAATTAAAATATTTCGAAAAGTTTTAGAGCAGGATTTATCGGTTCGTAAAACCGAGGAATTGGTAAGGTATCAACTTGAACTAAAAGAAGTTTCGGAAGTAGCCCCCGATGTAGAGATTGCACTGGAAGAACCCGAAGAGGTAATTACGCTAAGATCGAAGCTTAACAAACTTTTTGGCTGGGGCGCCGAACTTAAGAAAACAACCAATGGTGGTGGCAAAATAGTAATTTCGTATCGTAACCAAGGTGAACTCGACGAAATTATTAAAAAAATCGATCAGCTTCAGGAGTAATAATAACCATCGGATTTCGTTTAAATCCCAATTACAGTAATAAGAGCGAAGGTGGGTTTTAAAATACTTTTTAAAAAACTTTTTGTAGCGCAATTGATAACAGTTGCGCTGCTTTTATTTTCGAGCAACCAAGCGCAAGCTGGGAAGCCATTCCCTGTGCTCGATTCGCTTAAAACCACAAGGGTATGGCATCTTTCGATGGTTCTGCCAGGCTCGGGTCAGTTTATAAACAGGCAGTACTGGAAAATCCCCGTTTTTTATTCGGGAATGGGTTCCATGGCATATTTTGGGTATAGGGTCAATTTGGACTACCTTAATTTAAAATCGAATTTTAACCCAGCTAGCTGCATTGCCGGAACTATTTGCTATCAGCAGGAGCAAATTGAACTCAAACGACTTGAGCGTAACCTTTTTTATTCGGGTGCTGCAGCATTTTACTTAGCAAGCGTTGCCGATGCTGTATTTGTTCACGCTGGCATCAAGCACTCGCCAGCAACTGCAACAATACTTTCGACCATTGTGCCCGGTTTAGGCCAAGTATACAACGGTAGTATTTGGAAGGTTCCTATTGTATATGGTGGTTTTGCTAGTTTGTACTATATTATCAACTTTAACAATAGGGGTTATAAACGATTTTATAATGCTTACCAACTTCTTAACGATGAGGACCCTACCACCATTGATGAGTTTAATGGACTTAGAAACAAAGATGAACTTAAGTACTATGCGGTTGCCTACAAACGAAATCGCGATTTAGCGTTTCTTGGAATTATTGCTTTTTATGCCCTTAATGTTATCGATGCAAATGTTGATGCTCATCTATTAACCTGGGATGTAAGCGATAACTTGGCAATGAGCATTAGGCCAAATGTTGGAACTATGTTCGCTAATGGTAGCGGAGTGCCAAAAACTACCATGGGCTTAAGTTTCGGAGTTACAATTAAGTAGCAAATTTGCGTTCAAGTTCAGAAAAGTTTGCTAAAATTGTTAAATAATTGAATGAAAGCAACAAGTTCATTAGGATTTGTTAATTTTGAATCGAAATACTGTTTTACTTTTTAAGTAATTAAGTATAAATAAAAATTGATAAAATGAGAAGAATTGTAGTTGGAGCATGTTTTGTACTAATGTCAATTAGCACGCTAAATGCCAGTGAGGGTCGCGATACAGTTAAGGTTATGAAGTATCCAGCGTTCGAAGGAATTGATCAAATAATTGGATTTAGCAACAACCTTGATAGTCTATTAAATTTATGGTATGTTCAGCAAGCAATCGACTCAAATAGTTTGGTTATTGGAGTAGAAGAGGATAGCGTGGGCATTATCCCCGATTTTCCCGATTCGGTATACATTAAACGGCTTAGCGAAATAACCTCGGCATTCGATCTTACATACAACAGCATTGTTAGGAGTTACATAAATGTGTATACACAAAAAAAGCGCGACAGGGTTGAGATTATGTTAGGCCTAACCGATTACTATTTTCCCATATTCGAAGAAATTCTCGACCAGTACCAACTCCCTCAGGAACTTCGGGTGCTACCCGTAATTGAGTCGGCGCTTAATCCTCGTGCAGTTTCGCGTGCAGGGGCAACAGGAATTTGGCAGTTTATGTACGGAACAGGACGAATGTATAAGCTTACAATAAATTCCTTTGTCGACGAGCGACGCGATCCAATTCTTGCAACCCATGCCGCAGCTCGCTTTTTAAA
Organism: Bacteroidales bacterium UBA2287; assembly: GCA_002345675.1. Taxonomy (GTDB): domain Bacteria; phylum Bacteroidota; class Bacteroidia; order Bacteroidales; family Tenuifilaceae; genus UBA2287. The sequence continues at coordinate 18,648 of DDWL01000043.1, forward strand.
AGACCTATACGCCATTTACAACGATTGGACATTGGTTATTGCTGCTTACAACTGTGGGCCAGGTAACGTAAACAAGGCCATACGAAGGGCTGGTGGAAAGCGTAACTACTGGGATATTTACTATTTCCTACCTCGCGAAACAAGGGGTTACGTTCCTGCTTTTATTGCCGCCACATACGCATTAACATACCACAACGAGCATAATATTAAGGTTATACCAATGTCGCTACCAGCAACCACTGACACACTAATGGTTAGCGGAATGTTACATTTTCAGCAGGTTTCGGAAGTGTTAGGCGTGTCGGTAAGTACAATTCGCGATTTAAATCCTCAGTATAAACTCGACATTATTCCTGCTAAAAACAAGCCACAATCGCTAAAACTACCACTCGAGCATGTTGGCCCCTTTATCGATAAACAGCAACAAATTTTTGCCCACCGTCGCAACGACTTCTTCAACCCAAGCAACGAAATAAATCCTTCGCGCTATGCAGCATCGTACAAACACGACGTACCTTCAGGTTCGAATAAACTTGTTTATAAGGTAAAAGACGGAGATAATTTAGGCGCCATAGCTATGCGTTACGGGGTATCGGTTAAGCAACTTAGGGAGTGGAACGATATACGTGGAAATTTAATTCGATCGGGGCAGCGATTAAATATTTATGTTTCGGACAAAACAGCCAAAAAACTTGGCATTGCAGAGGAAACCACTTCGGACGGATACATTTACCATAAAGTGCAACCTGGCGACACCCTTTGGGAAATTGCCAAAAAGTACCAAGGTGTAACCGATAACGATATAAAGGTAATTAACAACCTTTCGACCGATAAACTTACACCTGGGCAACTTCTTAAAATTAAAAGAAACGCATAGTAAAATATACCCATTAAACGGGGCTGCTTTCATAAGCACCCCGTTTTTTTTTGTGCTATCGTTAGAAATTGTATTTTTGAAGGGTGTTAATAATTTTTTCACAAATGGTTAAGCCTTTTCGAGTATTCCTTTTGCTTGTTTTACTTATTTTATTTCTTTCGGGAATAGCGTTGCTCTTACCAACAGGTGGAATTTACATATATAGCTACAAGTTAAAGTACCCCTCGGTTTGGGAGTTTTTTAGCGTCGATACTTCGAAGTCGTTAAGCATTAACGAGCTTAGGCCCGACATTGTTAAGCTTAACGCAATGCTCGACAGTATTCAGGAAATTAGCATACTCGATACTGCATGGCTTGAAAGCGACACAACTCTTACTTTAATTTCCGACACAGTACAAGTAGAAAAGAAAACGATTACTATACCCGATTCCATTAGTCCCAACGAACTTCGAAGTCGTATAGTTTCCATCGAATACCCCGATTCAACCAAAAAAGCCCTCAGTCCTTTCTTTGATGCATTAAGTTCGGGACTGCCGTCGAAAAGTTTAATACATGTTTTACACTATGGCGACTCGCAAATTGAAGGCGACAGAATTACCTCGTACCTGCGAAGCCGAATGCAGCAACGGTTTGGGGGGCGCGGCGTTGGACTTCTGCATTTGGTTCCCCATAGTTACCAACCGGGATCGATTAGGCAATCGAGTACATCGAACTGGGAAAAAATTGTTCTGGTCGATTTGCCTAAAGGCATTGGGCTTGGCCATAAGTTTGGCGTTCTTGGCGGCTATAGCTTCTTTGGAAAATCGAAGGGTATTTTAAGTCGGGGTGGTTTTAACGAGGCAAGTGTAACTATTCAGCGATTAGGAAAGGCTACGCTTTCAAGGTCGTTTAGCCGCGTTAGGTTGCTTTACGGCTACTCTTCGGAGCCTTTCATGGCATCGGTTTCTGCAGGTGGAATGGTTATTGATGCCGAAATGGTATCGCCCACAAAAGGAATTAATCAACTTATCTTCGATACGCCCAATGAGCATAGTACACTAAAGTTGGAGTTTAAAGGCGATGAAAGTCCGCTGTTTTACGGTATTTCGCTCGAATCGAAAACAGGTGTAATGGTCGACAATATTGCGCTTCGCGGAAGTTCGGGAACCGACTTTACCCGAGCAAACGAAGCGGACTTAATGGTTTTTTATAAAACACTGAATGTTAGGTTAATAATACTTCAGTTTGGAGCCAACTTAGTACCTCATGTAGTTGAAAGTTACACTTACTACGAAAACCAGCTGTATAGGCAAATTGAAGCACTAAAAAGAGCCAAGCCCGATGCGGCTATTTTAGTCATTGGCGTTTCGGATGCTTCGAAAAAGGAGGGTTCAAATTTTATGTCGTACCCTAATATCGAAAAGATTAGAAATGCCCAGCGTAATGCGGCTAAAAGGGCAGGTGCTGCATTTTGGGATTGCTACGAGGCAATGGGTGGGCAAAACTCCATGCCTGCCTGGGTTAAAGCAAATCCACCATTGGCCTCGAAGGATTATGTTCACTTTTCGCCCCGTGGAGCAAATTTAATTGCCGAAATGTTTTATTCGGCTTTATTTGGTGAGTACGAAAAGTACATTTCCAATATTGCAAAGGAAAGCGAAGGATTGGGGAGAAGTAGTACAAGTTTGAATTCGGAAGAGAGCAACAACTAAAAAATTAAATTAGGTGCACGCATATTAATACAGAAATTTGCCAAACCCAGAGGGTTTGAATGTTTATAGAAACTTGTTTGATTAGGGTATTCGACCCCAGCTGGGGTCGTATAAATTCTAAAAGCAATTTATTTTTATAAACATTCGATGCCGCTGGCATCATTTATAATTAGTTAAAGGCTATTTCAACTAAATTATATTAAGAAACTGTTTAAATTTTGTTTATGAATAGTAATCAGATAATTGCCACGGGCTTTACTTCGACAGGCTCAGCAACCAAGCCCATGGTCAAAAAGGAAGAAGAATGTTGGGCTTCAGCCCAAAAATAGATTTATAAGGTGTGGCTAAAGCCATTTCTTTTCCTTCGTTAAATCCACGGGCTAAAGCCCGTGGCAACTAAAAAACTTAAACAGTTTCAAAGTACTTTTATTTGTGTTAAAAAATTGAATTAATGGTTAAAATAAAGGGCATAGCAATTAACTCATTGGCATTTATGCTAACCCTTTTGCCATTTAGCATCGAATCGGGTGGAGGGAATGAACCCATTAACTTTCCATTAAGTTTCATAAATTTTAGCGCTAATCGTATCGACTTTAGCACAAACAATTTGTTAAACAATCAATTTTCAACATACGTAGAAAATGCTGTTCGAGGGGTTGAGCCACTTCGAATTCTGCATATTGGCGATTCGCATATTCAGGCCGATATTTTTACGAGCGAAACTCGCAAGCTTTTTGCCTGGTGGCTATCCGATTCGTCGGTTTGCCGTGGTTACACATTTCCTTACGGCATAGCCGAAACTAACAACCCTGCCGACTATGTTGTTTCGGGAAGCAAGGGGTGGCTGTCGACCCGAATTACCAGAACAACTTCCCCTGGCAATTTTGGCATTGCCGGAATGGCAGTGGAAGCAATGCAAAATGGCTGCTATATCGATTTTAAAGTAAAGCCAAAGGAGGGCGAAAGGCAAAACTTCGACCTTGTAAAAGTGTACTTTGAGGGTGCGCTGGCAAACGAAAACATTAATGTTTCGAATGCACTTTTAACAGAACAAGGGAGAGGGTATGCAATTTTTAAACCCCTAAATCCAGTCGACTCTTTTAGGTTAACCATGAACGGCGATTCGGTGAAAAGCAGAATGCTTTTTTATGGTGCCGAGCTAATTAATAGCCACTCAAAGTTTCGTTACCATGCAGCAGGGGTAAATGGAGCAAGCGTTAGCAGTTACCTTTTAGTCGAAAATATTAACGAGCAGGTTTCGGCAATTAACCCACAGGTTGTTGTTGTTTCACTTGGAACCAACGATGCTTTCAGCTCAGCGTTCAACGCAATTACTTTTGCCAGTAACCTAAAGTTGCTTATCGAAAGAATTTCGGCGGCAGTACCAAATGCACTAATTATATTGACTACCCCTTCCGACCATTTTTTGCAGAAACGCTTTTCGAACCCAATGCTCGAACAGGCACGTAACGAAATTTATAATGTTGCTTACGATACAGGTTGTGGCGTTTGGGATTTTTACGGAGTTATGGGTGGCGAAAGCAGCATGAGTTATTGGGCTCGATTTGGTTTAAGCGCTCCCGATATGTTGCACCTTAACGGAAAGGGGTATCGCCTAAAAGGGGCATTACTTTTTATGGCAATGGCAAGTTTAACCGAATACGGTTTCGACAAGCCAATTACTATTACAGATTAACGCGATGGAGCATTTTATAGCAACCTTTTTCACTTACATTGAAACTCGCCCTTTAATTTTTACCGAGGGCCTGTTTTGGGTGTTTTTTGCAGTGCTTCTCCTTGGGTATTCGCTGGTTTACAAAACGAGCAAGGCACGTAGCGCATATCTTTTGGTATTCAGCCTATTTTTTTACTACAAATCGAGTGGTTTCTTTTTCTTTTTGCTAATATTTTCAACTATAGTCGACTATATACTTGGCCTACTAATAGGCTCAACCGAGGTTGAGTGGAAAAGGAAGCTTTACGTTACGTTAAGCGTAATTGTGAACCTTTCGGTGCTTTCGTTTTTTAAGTATAGCTACTTTTTTGCCGACACGCTCAATCAGCTAATTGGGAGCAATTTTGAGGCATTCAACTTTTTAGCCCATTGGGCTAATTTGGCCGTTGGCTCTGGTTTCGATGTAAGTAGCATAGTTCTGCCAGTGGGTATTTCGTTTTACACTTTTCAAACCATTAGCTATAGCGTTGATGTTTACAGGCGGAAGGTAAAGCCAGTTACAAACATTATCGACTTTGGGTTTTACGTTTCGTTTTTCCCGCAGCTGGTTGCAGGGCCCATTGTTCGTGCAGCCGAGTTTATTCCGCAGATATACCAAAAGTATTCGCTCTCGAAAAGGGAATTAGGCTATGCCACATTCCTCATTTTGAATGGAATGCTAAAAAAGGTTGTGATTTCCGATTATATATCGCTAAACCTTGTCGATAGAGTTTTTGCCAGTCCGCTTAGCTACTCGGGTTTCGAAAATTTGCTGGCAGTTTATGGCTACGCCATACAAATTTACTGCGACTTTTCGGGCTACACCGACATGGCCATGGGAGTTGCGCTACTTTTGGGGTTTAGGCTTCCGTTGAACTTTAATTCGCCCTACAAGGCAACAAGCATAACCGACTTTTGGCATAGGTGGCACATCTCACTTTCGTCGTGGCTAAAGGATTACCTCTACATTTCGCTTGGCGGAAATAGGGGAGGAAAGGTTCGGACGCATTTTAACTTGCTAATTACCATGCTGCTTGGCGGACTTTGGCATGGAGCAAATCTTCGATTTTTAGTGTGGGGAGCAATTCATGGCGTTTCGCTGGCAATTCATAAGCTGTGGACAACATTTTTTCCGCCAAAAGTTATTGCAGTGCCCGCATGGCGAAGGTTTTTAGCTGCACTTTTCACATTTCACTTGGTTTGCCTGTCGTGGGTTTTCTTTCGTGCCGAAAGTTTTAGCCATGCGTGGAATATGCTTAATCAGGTGGCTACACGATTTGCTTGGCAGTCGGTATTCGATGTTTTAAATGCTTACAGAGTACCTGCTCTGCTTATTGCAGGTGCGCTGCTTGTGCACTGCCTCCCAGTTAATTTTAAAGAGCTGTACAGAGGCTCGTTTATTAGCTCTCATTTTTTAGTTAAAGTTCTAATTATTCTGGTAGCAGCATTCGTTATTTTTCAGTTTAAGTCGGCCGAATTGCAGCCATTTATATATTTTAGGTTTTAAAATTATTCAACTTTGTCAGGTTAAAGAAATTTGAAGATTACCCCAAAGTTTTTAAAAAATATCCCTAATAATTTGAATTAATTTTGCTTGCAGGTAAATTATTATTTACCTTTACGCAGTGATTAATAAAAAAATAATCATAATGAAATGTTCTGAACTTTACCGAATATTAGCTAAAGATGGTTGGTATCCAATTTCACAGAAAGGTTCTCACGTAAAATTAAAACACGATTTAAAAGAAGGTATTATAATTTTCCCGAATCATGGAAGCCAAGAAATGGGTAAAGGATTAGAGAAAAAGATTTTAAAGGATGCAGGAATAAACTTGAAGGATTAATAAAAATTATTGGCTATGAAAGCGTTAAGAAAAAAAATAAAAATGCTTGTTGAAAAAACTGACACAGGTTTTTCTGCATTTTCCGAAGAATATCCAATTTATACAACGGGAAGAACGATTACAGAATTAATGAACAATGCGTTAGAAGCTGCAATCTTAAATTTTGAGGAGGAGAATATTAAAATCACTCAAGAAAACTTAAAGTTTGAAATTGATTTTAAACAGTTTTTTCAATACTATAAAGTCTTAAACGCTAAATTCTTAGCAGACAAAATTGGAATGAATCCTACTCTATTGTCTCAATATGTGCAAGGACATAAAAAACCATCGGAAGCACAGACTGAAAAAATATTGTATGGAATCCATCAAATAGGACAAGAACTTTCCGATATTAATTTGATATATAGACATTAAAAAACACAGGCATCAACAAGGGAGTTAAAAATCTCACCCAAAAATAATTTTTATTTTACCTTTGTTGGCTTAATAAAATTGAGATGATTACAGCACTTGCCCAGTACTTTAAAACCATAAAGATTAAAGGGAACATTTACCTTACGCTTGCCGTTAACCTTGCCATTGTTTACGTACTTTTTACCCTTTGCAGGGTTTTGTTCTACGCATTTAACAGCCAGTATTTTAGCGATATCGATTTTTGGCATTTTACCCGAATGCTTGTGGGAGGAATAAAATTCGATACATCAGGAATTTTTTACACAAACCTACTTTACATATTTGCAATGCTTTTGCCTTTTGCCTTCAGGTATAATGGCATTTACCAATTGTTTTTAAAGTGGATTTTTTGGGTATCAAATAGCATTGCCCTTTTGGCAAATTGCTCCGACATTATTTACTTTCGCTTTACCCTTCGCCGCACAACGGCTTCAATTTTTAATGAGTTCGAAAACGAGGTAAATATTCCGTCCCTTTTTCTAAAATTTGCAGTCGATTACTGGTACATTGCTCTTATTTGGATGGTTTTGGTTGCACTTCTTGTAGTAGCCTACCGAAAACCTAAATTATTCATTCCAGTAAAGGGTTTTACACAGCATTCGGTATACTTTGTAAATGGATTAGTTTTACTCGCGTTGCTAATGGGCTTAACCGTTGGCGGATTAAGGGGCGGCTTTAGGCATAGCACTCGCCCAATTACGCTTAGCAATGCAGGCGAGTACGTTAAGGAGCCTCTCGAAACGGCAATAGTTTTAAATACACCTTTCAGCATAATTAGAACAATTGGTTTTAAAGGACTGCAAAAGGTAACTTTTTATGAAAATGAAGAAGAACTAGCCAGCATTTACACCCCCGTACATACACCAAACCCCGAGGGTAGTTTTAAGCCTTTAAACGTTGTAGTTATTATAATGGAAAGCATTGGCAGGGAGTATATTGGAGCATACAATCCTCACCTAAAGGAGCAGGGCTATGATGGCTACACACCTTTCCTCGACTCGCTTATTTCCGAAAGTTTTATGTTTCGCTATTCCTTCTCCAATGGGCGAAAATCAATTGATGTGCTGCCTTCGGTATTTGCATCGATTCCCATGATGGTGGAGCCATATATTTTAACCCCTTACTCATCGAACAAGCTTAACAGCCTCGCCACAATACTTAAGCCCAAGGGCTACTACTCTGCCTTTTTTCATGGCGCACCCAATGGCTCCATGGGGCATCAGGCTTTTACCACTATGCATGGATTCGACAAGTACTATGGTATGACAGAGTACTCAAACGACAACGATTTTGACGGTATGTGGGGTATTTGGGACGAAGAGTTCTTTCAGTACTTTGCCAAAGAGATGAACAGTTTGCCACAACCTTTTGTGTCGGGAATTTTTTCAGTTACGTCGCATCATCCATTTATAATTCCAAAAAAGTACGAGGGAAAATTTCCAAAGGGAATCCTGCCAATTCATCAGTGTGTAGGCTATACCGATTATGCCCTACGTCGATTTTTCGATGCAATTAAGGATAAGCCCTGGTTTAGCAATACGCTATTTGTGTTCACTGCCGATCACCCCAACGAACCCTCGTTCGATGAGTACCGAAATAACCTTGGAAGCTTTGCCGTGCCAATTTTCTTTTACCACCCATCGTCGAATTTAAAGGGAGTTAGCACAGTCCCAGCCCAGCAAATCGATATTTTACCTACAATTTTGGGTTACCTTAACTACAGCGAACCTTTTGTTGCCTTTGGCAAAAACTTGTTCGAAAAGGAGGTAGCGCCATTTACCGTAAGCTACAGCAATAGCACCTATCAGTTTATTATGGATAAGCACTTTTTACTTCATGATGGCAATCAATCCGTTAGTCTTTATAACTATCGAACCGACAGTCTTTTACAAAAGAACATTTTAGGCGAAAGGGAAAGCGAAGCAAATGAAATGGAGACTTTTGTAAAGGCGTTTATTCAGCAGTACAATAATAGGCTTATAGGCGATAAGTTGATGCCTTAGAAAAGTTTATGGGAAAGAGTTATAGAAAACAGCAACTTAACGTTCATTTATTCTGAATTATTGGACATACAAAGGTTTTTATGCTAAAAAATGAACAAGAAATACCCTTATGTCCAATTCTCCCAACTTGCCCGAAAACAAGTGAAATATTGACTATAACGGCTTGAAAACTTTGAAGTGTTAGAATTAAATATTGATTTTATATCTTTTGTAACTACCTGATTAGCTGAGCCGTTATTTGATATTATGGAAGAATACTGAACAATCGAAGACTATTTCCAAATTAACGCTAACGGCTGGGGTGAGTTTTGCGCTGGGGATTGGAACAGCGTTCCTATCCCCCGATACGCAGTAACGACAAAACCGGTTAGCTCGCTAATCGGTCAAGGAGCCAGCGTGAAATGCACCCTTTGTTAGCATTTCGTTTTTTTTTATACTTCCTTATAAACTACAAGTTACTATTCCTTTTTACTTTCTTCTGGTATAGCATAATAAGTTTTGCAAACTATTTTCCAACCATCCTTAAATTTTAATAAAGACAAATAGTCATTGAACTTCAGTTTATCACCTTCAAAAAAATCAATTTTAGCAACTGCTGCTGTTCCAGAAACATCAATAAATTGAAACTTTATGGTAGTTAGTTCATTCTGAAAAGAATATTTTAACCCGCTTCTTTTTCCTTTCTTTGCATATTCTATCCAATTATATATTGGAAGTTGAACAATTGTGTTAACCTGTCCTATTCCTAATAAATAGAAACCTGGGTGAAAACCCTTGTTTACAGCTTCCTCATCTGCATTATTACATAATCCATCAACATAAGCACTTTGTATAACTTCTTTGATAAGTTCTTTTTCTTTTAGAATGTCTTGTTCTTGAGCATAACTCCGTGAAGTTATCATTGATAATACTACAAGAATTATGAATTTGTGTAATTTTGTTTTCATATGTAAAATTTATTAAAGGTTAAGTGTCAAATATCTTCATTTTTTACTAATACTTTGTTTGTCAATGTCTTTCAAATGAATGCTAACTAATTCGTAACATAAAGCATATTACCACTAACCGAAGTGCGGTAACGCTTTAAAGCGTATCCGCTACTTGGATAGCCATGATTTTCGAGATTATAAACAGTGCTACAATGAGGGCAAGTGGCTGTTTGGGCAAAACCATTTTCGTCGAGTGTAACCGAAGTGCTTACTTCGATGTGCTGAGGGCAGGAGGCGTCGAAAGCAAAAAACGGTTCGCTTGTCGAATTGTCGAGGCGGCGATAAGCAATAATACCATTGTTATTGTACCCAACTTGTACCCCTCCAGCATAGCCTTTAATCATAACCGCATTGCCAATTGCATTAAGTGCCGAAAATTCGGGAAGGGTAAGGTTTATTTGAAGGTTTACAGGAACATCGGGTACAATTAATGGCTCCTCTTCGGTACAGCCAAAAAGTAGCACAAATAAAGTAAGAGTTGCCCCTAAAAAAACTATCTTTGAAGTTTTCATAGCCAATGCAAAGCTATTCAAATTATTTAAACTTTTCAAATTACTTGAATATAGTAAGCAAACGGTTATTTAGATGGTTTATTCGAAATTGCAAGTTTATTCTTGTAATCGTTTTTTTTATACTTTTAGGGGGCGTTTCGAATTCGTGCGGAAAAAAAGTTTACCCTTCGGGTATCGAAATTGACTTTAAAGGATCGGAACGAACTTTTCAACGAAAAATTGCTAAAAGGGAAAGGGTTGCCAAACGATTCAACAGAAGGAAAGCAAGGCTCGAGCGAAGAGCAAACAGGCCAATTGAGAAAAAGAAGAGGGAAGAGGCAACCGTTCAAAAAAAGGCAATCGAAAAGCACATTAAAATGCAACACCCCGATGTGCAGAAGCGAATGCTCGAGAATAGAAAATTTGCCGAAAACCGATACAGAAAAAAGCGTTCGGTTAAGGAAATATTAGTGTTTTGGAAAAAGAAAAAGTACAAGTGCCATGGATCTTGACAATATTTTATACATAGTAATTGCCATTGTTTTGGCAATTATTAATGGGGTAGCTCAAAAGAAAAAGAAAAATGCCCAACACCAAAAGGCAGCTCCAAAGCCTGCAAGTTCGTTCGACCCGTTCAACGAAGTTGATGAAGAACCCGTGCAACAGGAGGATTATCAGCCCATACAAATAGAAGATGTTTTAAAGGAGCTGAATAAAAAGTTCAATATTGAGGAGGAGTATATACCTAAAACAACTTTAACCTATAAGCCAGTTGAAGAAATTATCGATAAGCCCTTCAGTTCAATCGACCTAGCAGAATCAAAATCTTTTGCGCCTATTGACACACCCGAAAATGCTATTTTCAAACCAGTCGACACGTACGTTTCGGCCGAAGATGGAAGCGAGGAAATAGCCGATTACACTTTCGATTTTGAGAAGGATAGCATAGCTTCAACTGCAATTACCGATGCCCTTAGCGCCGATGAAGAGCAAGAAGCCTCGTTGGAAAAAAGGAGCGAGATACTAAAAGATTTCAACCCAAAACTTGCTGTTGTATATTCCGAAATTATTACACCAAAATACGTTACGGTACGAAACAATTAACCACAAAAAAATTTAGTTGTTAAAAAATTAAGTATATTTGCTTCGTATAAAGAGTTCCGAGCAGTCGGGATTCTTTTTTATTTACCCCTTAATCATTGGAGGTTTGCATTATGTCGAAAATTGTTTACTTAACAGAAGAAGGATTGAAAAGGCTACAGGCCGAACTTGAACAGCTACGTTCAGTTGAGAGACCTGCCATTTCGAAGATGATTGCAGAGGCGCGCGACAAAGGCGATCTTTCTGAAAATGCTGAGTACGATGCAGCGAAGGAAGCCCAAGGAATGCTCGAAATGAAAATTGCAAAAATCGAAGATACTGTTGCCAATTCGCGTATAATCGACGAGTCGCGAATTGACACAACAAGAGTTCAAATTCTTAATAAGGTTAAACTCAAAAACCTTGGCACTAAGGTAATTGTTGAATATATGCTGGTTGCCGAAACCGAGTCGAACCTAAAAGAAGGCAAACTTTCAATTGGTACCCCAATTGCCAAAGCTTTGCTTAGCAAAGTAGTAGGCGATGTGGTTGAAGTTCAGGTTCCCTCGGGAATTATGAAGTTTGAAATTATCGAAATTTCTCGTTAATCAAATAAACAGAACTGCCATGGCTACTATTTTTTCGAAAATTGCTTCTGGCGAAATTCCTGCATACAAAGTAGCAGAGGACGATCGCTTTTTTGCCTTTCTCGACATTAACCCACTGGCTAAAGGGCACACACTTGTTGTTCCCAAAATTGAGGTCGACTATATTTTTAGTATCGACGATAAAACTTTGGCCGACATGATGGTGTTTGCAAAGCGTGTAGCACTTGCCCTCGAAAAGGCCGTTCCGTGCAAACGAATTGGTGTTGCTGTTATTGGGCTCGAGGTTCCTCATGCACACATTCACCTTATTCCGCTAAACAAGGAGTCCGACATTCACTTTGGAAAAACTCGCGAAAAGTTTACACCCGAAGAGTATACCGAATTAATGAAAGAAATTGAAGCAGAAATGGCATAAGCCATAACTTTACTATAATTCTTATGCAATCCAAGTTATCGTAGTCGGTAATTTGGATTGTTTTTTTACCTTTAAGCTTCAAATAGTTAAGCTGTATGCTTGTTAAATCTTTTGGAAGCGCCGTACATGGCATAAAGGCAACTACAATTACCATTGAAGTTAGTGTAAGTAAGGGAATTAACTTTTTTTTGGTTGGCCTCCCCGACAACGCTGTACGCGAAAGTCAGCAACGAATTGCAACCGCACTGGAGTCGAATGGGTTTAAGTTACCCAAGCAGCGGGTTGTAATAAATATGGCTCCTGCCGATATTCGCAAGGAGGGTGCTGCTTACGACCTTCCATTGGCAGTTGGAATTTTGGCTGCTTCGGAGCAAATAAAAGCCGACCTACTTCCCGATTATGTGGTAATGGGCGAACTTTCGCTCGACGGCAGCGTGCAGCCAATAAGGGGCGTTTTGCCTATTGCCATTCAGGCTCGCGAAGAGGGTTTCAAAGGGTTATTTGTTCCCATTAGCAATGCTCGCGAAGCGGCTGTTGTAAATAATTTAGATGTTTTCGGAGTTGAAAACCTTAAGCAGGTTATCGATTTCTTTAACGGCATCAGCAGCCTAAAGCCAACTGTTGTTGACACCCGAGCCGAATTTATGACCCACGCCAACGAGTACGATGTCGATTTTGTTGATGTTAAGGGACAGGAAAATGTGAAGCGCGCCTTTGAGGTTGCCGCTGCTGGCGGGCATAATTTAATTATGATTGGCCCTCCAGGTGCAGGTAAAACCATGCTGGCAAAAAGGTTACCCACAATAATTCCGCCGCTTACCCTTCGCGAAGCGTTGGAAACAACTAAAATTCATTCGGTAGCTGGTAAAATCGATGGTAACACGTCGCTTATGACCCGTAGGCCCTTTCGCAGCCCGCATCACACTATTTCCGACGTGGCTCTTGTGGGAGGCGGAACATACCCCCAACCGGGTGAAATTTCATTGGCTCACAATGGGGTTCTTTTTCTCGATGAGCTTCCCGAATTCCGCAGAACGGTACTCGAAGTTATGCGTCAGCCACTTGAGGATAGGATGATTACAATATCGAGGGCAAAATTCTCGGTTGAATATCCAGCTTCATTTATGCTTGTAGCCTCAATGAATCCTTGTCCCTGTGGGTATTACAATCACCCCGAAAAAGACTGCGTTTGCTCCCCTGGAGTTGTACAAAAGTACTTAAATAAAATTTCGGGACCCCTTCTCGACCGAATCGATATACATATTGAAGTTGTACCCGTTCCCTTCGATAAGCTTGCCGAAACTCCCGCTGCCGAGCCATCAACCTCGGTGCGCGAAAGGGTTATGAAGGCACGAACAGTGCAAGAGGAACGCTTTATTGAATGGAAAGACGTTTACTGCAACGCCCAAATGAGCAGCAAGCTCATTCGAAAGTTTTGTATTCTCGACGACGCAGGCAATGCGCTACTTAAAAATGCCATGGAACGCCTTGGCCTTTCGGCACGTGCTTACGATCGCATTTTAAAGGTATCTCGAACCATTGCCGATTTGGATGGAAGTGATGCCATTCGTCCCGACCACTTGGCCGAGGCAATTCAGTATCGAAGCCTCGATAGGGATACATGGATGGGATAGCCTCCGTTTTTCGAGCAATTGTTAACCCGAATCGAATATCATAATAAGTATAAACCATAATACTAAATAGCCATGAAACCACAAACCTTCAACTGGAAGAATGAGTACAACGAAAAAATTTCAGCTTGGTACATGCGTCCAACTTCCGATCCGCATTCGGTTATTTGTTTAGTGCATGGCTATGGCGAGCATTCGCTAAGGTATTTGCACTGGGCATCGCGCTTTGTTTCCGATGGGTACGCATTTTTAACATGGGATCATGCTGGGCATGGCCAATCGGAGGGGCAACGAGGGCATATTCGAAATTTCGACCAGTACTTAAACGAAGTTAGCGAAGCTCTTAAGAAGGCTAATGAGCAATTCCCTGGAATTCCTGTTACGCTATACGGTCATAGCATGGGTGGAAATATTGCCCTTAATTATACAATTCGAAATAGCAATGCGCTGTCGTTACTTATTGCCACATCGCCCTGGCTCGATTTGGCAAATCCCGTTTCGGGCTTTGTAAGTGGGGCGGTTAATTTTGCAGCAGGTATTTTTCCTCGCTTAACAATTAAGGCTCCTCTCGATGCCAACGACATAAGTAGCATTAAGGAAGAGGCTGAAAAGTATGTTTCCGATCCTTTGAATCACTCAAAAATAACCCTTAAGCTATTAAGCGAAATTACAAAATATGGACATGCAGCAATGAATGATGCTGCGGCAATTTCAATTCCAACGCTAATGCTTCATGGTAGTGCCGACAAAATTACTTCGTTTAAGGCTACAAGCGAAACAGCCGAAAAAATTCCACAGTGCAGCTTTATACCATGGTTCGAAATGCGTCACGAGTTGCATAACGATACCGTTCGCGACGATGTGTATAAAAGCATTTTAGAATGGCTAAGCGGAAATATCGACTAAGTATATATGGAGAAGCCCTTTAGAACCATTGTAGAGGTTTCGCCAACCAATTTTGGGTTGAACTATTCATCCCCATCACTTTTTGTTGGTTCGTGTTTTGCCGAAAACATTGGGGACATACTTTTGCAGCGAAAATTCCCAGTTCATGTTAACCCTTTTGGAGTTCTTTACAACCCAGTTTCGGTTGAAATGGCATTACGACGAATTGCTTTTGGGGAACTGCTAATAGAGGACGAACTATTTTTTCACAACAATTTGTGGTTGAGTTTTTTGCATCACACACTTTTTTCGAACCCAAATAAAAATAAGTGCCTTGAAGATATAAATTCAAGTTTAGCAAATACAAAAAGCCAATGGCTTGCTACCGAGCATGTAGTTGTTACCTTTGGCACTGCAAGGGTTTACTATAGTAAGCAAAGTAATAAACCTGTGGCAAACTGCCATAAAATTCCTGCTTCGGAGTTTGATCACAGGCTTCTTAGCGTTTCCGAAATAGTTGATACATGGAGCAACTTGCTAACCAATCTTCTACTAAAAAAGCCTAACCTAAAGGTTGCATTTACCATAAGTCCCATTAGGCATTGGAAAGATGGTGCAACAGGAAACCTACTCAGCAAATCAACCCTTGTCCTTGCTGTAAATGAGCTATTAGTCAAGTTCCCAATGAATACGTACTACTTTCCTGCATACGAAATTATGCTCGACGACCTGCGCGACTACCGTTTTTATGCCGACGATATGTTGCACCCATCAAACATGGCTGTTAGGTACATTTGGGAAAAATATTCGTACGCGTTCATTGCCGATTCGGCAAAAGAAACAATGGGTGAAGTTGAAAAGGTAATACAGGCCATTAACCATAGGCCATTGCGAAAGGGAACAAAGGATCACGAAAAATTTGTTGATAAAACAGTTCAGCAAATGTGTCAAATTACTTTGAAACACCCAACCATCGACTTTTCAAGAGAGATTAAAGAAATGAGAGAATCGCTAAAATAAAAAAAAGAAATTATTATGCCTGAGTACGATTTACAAAGTATTTTAATTGCCTTTGGCTTAACCCTTTTTGCTGGTTTGTCGACCGGCATTGGTAGTGCAATAGCATTTTTCGCAAAGCGAACCAACACAAAGTTTTTATCCATTTCGTTAGGTTTTTCGGCTGGGGTTATGATTTACGTTTCGTTTGTCGAAATATTTCAAAAGGCTAAAGATTCGTTATCAATTCCTTTGGGCGAAGTAAGTGGAACAGCCCTTACAGTACTTTCGTTTTTTTGTGGAATGTTTTTAATAGCCATTATCGATAAGTTTATACCATCGGTCGAGAATCCTCATGAAATTCACAGCCTCGAAGAGCTTACTCAGCCCCAAGCAAAGAATAAGAAGCTAATGAGAATGGGAGTTTTTACTGCACTTGCAATAGCTATTCACAATTTCCCCGAGGGATTAGCAACATTTACGGCTGCCCTAACCGATCCAAGTTTGGGTATTGCAATTGCAGTGGCAATAGCTATTCATAACATTCCCGAGGGCATAGCAGTGTCGATTCCAATATACTTTGCAACAGGCGATAAGCGAAAAGCATTTTGGTTGTCGTTTTTATCGGGCTTAGCCGAACCAGTGGGAGCTATTGTTGGCTACCTAATAATTTTGCCCTTTTTAACTCCGTTAACTTTTGGAATTCTCTTTGCTGGTGTTGCTGGAATTATGGTGTTTATTTCGTTGGACGAATTACTCCCTGCAGCTCGAGAGTATGGCGAGCATCACCTTTCAATTTATGGTCTTGTAGGAGGAATGGTAGTAATGGCAGTAAGCTTGCTGATGTTTATATAAATGTGATATATAAAAAACCCCCGACACGCAAAGCCTGTCGGGGGTTTTATGTTTTGTAATGCAAAGCAAATTAAGCGCTAACAATTTCTTTATACTGCTCGGGCGAGAGGAGTTCGCTAAGTTGAGCAGGATTGGTAATTTTAATACGAATCATCCACCCGTCGCCATAGGGATCTTTATTTACAACCTCGGGAGTTGTGGAAATTTTTTCGTTTACCTCTAAAACCTCACCTGCCATGGGCATAAACATGTCCGAAACGGTTTTAACAGCTTCAATGGTACCAAAAACCTCTTCCATTTCAAGGGTTTCGCCTTGGGTTTCGATTTCAATAAAAACAATGTCGCCAAGTTGACCTTGAGCAAAGTCGGTAACGCCAATAACGGCTTCGTTACCCTCTACACGAATCCATTCGTGATCCTTGGTGTACTTTAAATTTGATGGTATGTTCATAGGAATAGAATTAATATTGGAGTTCAGTTATTGTATAATTTGGTTCAAAAGTAAAAAAAAAATGTAAGCGTTACACATTAAATGTTTTTAAAATACATTTTTTACTGCACCAATGTAAACCTTACGCTAAAGCCAAAACTTGTGTTGGCCATGGGGTAAGTTAAAGAGGTTACAGGTTTATTTACTACCCTGTCGAAATAAGCCCTAACAGTAACCTGTTCGCTTACAACGTATTCGGCCGAGGTTTTTATGGTTAAAATATTTTGGCCTGCCGTAGGGGTGCTTAGGTTATCCTCTATTTTACGTAGAATAGTTGTGCTTTTTCGCAAGCTAAAATCGGTATTAACCCTAAGGTCGCTTTTTAAAGTTCGCTCTTCGCCCGATGCTCGGCCAAACTTAAGCGGAAGATTTTCGAAACGGTAACCAACACCCACAACGTACTCCCAATTTCTCATTTCGGTTAGCTGGTTGTTGGAGAAACTCATTGAGAGGGTTCTCGAGTTTTTTATTTCAACCTTATTGGTTAAACTGCTATTCCAGCCTAAGTCGATCCCAAACAGCGGATTAAACTGCTCGCTAATAGATATGTTAGTAATGTCGTTTTGTGAAACAAGATCTCGAAGTGTGTTTCTAACGTAGCTAAAGCCATCGCTAGTTGGGTTATAGTCGAGGTTAGTGGTATAGTTACCTACCGTATAGGTTGACCTGTAAGTATGGCGCAACGAGAATGTTCGTAGATACTTTTTAAAGAATTTAAGTTTTGCCAGTCCGTCGTAGGTTATACTCCAGTTAGGTAATGGTATTGCAGGAAATGCAGCCAGTCCTACTGTTGCAGGAGATTTATTTGTGTAAGCAGCCAAAAATGCCTGTCTTAAAACTTCCTGTGAAAATGGCCCATAACCATGAGGAAAACCATTGGTATATAAACTGTCTGGATAGTAATTTTCAGCAGGGTTTGCAACACGTCCTTCAGCAAATCGAAGTGCAATTATTTGCCGTATCTCCTTAAATCGCTCAAAGGTTTCGCTCGAGTAGTTGTTTTTTACGCTTACCTTTTCGAAGGCTGAGCCAATGGTAACAGTACTAATCGAGAAGTTTCCGGTGTACATTGGTTGCGATGAAATAAAGCCACCCATGCCATCGGCAACGTAGTAGTCGTTACGGTTTTCCGAAAAGGATCGGTTTGCAATCAAGTCGATACGAAATGCAGGTATGGGTTCAATATTAGCACGGAAGTCGAGGGTTCTGTTGTGAGAAAATACTGTTGCCTGATTCAAACTTGTATCGTTACTAAGCCAGCCATTTCGAATGGCATCCCAGGCAAACTGTTCGTTTTGCCAGCCGGCAACAAACGGGAATCCCGGTGCATAGGTATTACCCCAATCGGTCATTCCTAGGTACTCGGTTTTTGGTTTGTAGCCAGGCAGTAAGGTCCCGTTGGTTTCGGTATAGTTTCCCGAAATGGTTTTAACACCCATTAGCATTCTTATTGCACCTTCGGTTAAAAACTGCATAACATTTTCGGTTTCGGGAACTTTTCCTTCAATTACAACCTTAGCCTTAGCTACTGCCTTTTCCGATTTTAATGCAATTCGCGATTTTGAGCGAACGGTAAGGTCGACTTTTACCTCATTGTTATTCTCGTCGAAAACTTTAACGGTAACATTGTCGGTTTTAAGTTTGTGCTCAACATTGCGTGCCATATTTTCGCGAAGCGAAACATTCTCAATTTCTTGAGTTACCGTAACCATTTTTGGCTGCTTTTGGGTTCCTCGAGCTCGCTGATCGAACTTTTGGTTTACCTTTTTTAGGTATGCACTTTTATTGTAAAGCGATGTAAACGACAACTGGCTGTTTAGCTGAATATTGTTGGAGTTTTGTATAGTGTTTCCTGGGTCGAAGGTGCTATTTTCTGCCAAAATTGGTGCGGCTACCCAGTTGTAGCTACCGTTGTAGCGACCAGTGGCCGTAACCCAGTTGAATAGCGGTATTTTATTAATTGGAATATTGTAGGTTAGACTAAACTGATGGTTATAGTTTATATTTCGACCCAGATTTTTTAGGTTTGACCAAACCGAATCTTTCCAATGCTCATATGCATCGCGATCCTTGTATTTATCTACAATTCCTAAGGGTTCATCAATTCGGGCATTATTGTTGGCTGTAAACTCGAATTTTAGGGCTTGGCTTAAATCCCAGTTAAATACGTAGTTTCTATTCCATGTAAAATCTTTCGAATAGGTGGGTAGCAGGGTAACATTTGCACTACTTGCAGCAGCGTTAGAGGTGCTTATGTTTCGAAGCTGCTGCTCAAAGTAGTTTCTGTTTAGTTCGGTGCGGAAAGCCAGTTGATTTGGCAGGTACGAAAAGTTAAAATCCTTAATTAGACGGAGGTAGGGGTTCGATAGCCATTTAACCTTTTTAAAGGGTTCAACCTTTTTAGCTTGAAGGTTGTAGCTGTAGGTTAAACTCCCACGTACGTTTCGTTGAATTCTATGCTCGGTTCTAATGTTTCGGTTAAGCTGATCGGAGTATGCGTAACTTACTGCAAAGTTCGAAATATCCCAGGGCATTGGGGTGCCCTCCGATTTATTTATTTTAACATTAGTAAGACTTAAGCTTTTACGGCGAGAGTATTCTTGTGAAATTTTATTTATTGAGTCGCGTACCGCTTTATTTGTAGCCTTCTCGAGGGCATCTTTCAAAGGCACATCGGGGTCGAGAGGATTATACTCGGGGTTGGCAAACGATTCGTTATACCCAACAAATAGGGGAATGTTAACAATTGGCTTTTCGGAAAAGAAGCGGCCAACCTGAATGGTTGAGCTAAGGTCGTACTGGTAAAAGTCGTCGAGGCTGCGTTCGTTTACCTTTTTCTCAATGGACCCAAAGCCAGGCTTATACGTTTCGCCCGATGCGTTTACTGTTGCTAAGTCGGCAAGTTTAGTTGTTACCCTTGCATTTGCAGCCCAACCGCCCTTGTCGTTAAACTGGGTTAGCCGTAGTTCGTTTATCCAAACTATACCCGATTTGGGAATTCCATCGTCGTTTGCGCTAAAGGAGCTGTTTGGGTTACGAATACCAATCATTAAAACCTTAACATTGCTAAGGCTAGGATTACCAGTAACTTTAATTTTTCTATTCCCATCGTTCTCAACGTAAACGGTAGTGTAAGTTACCTGCGAACCTGGTTTTTGCATTTCAACATTTCTGTTAAGCTTGGCATCGATAAGCCTTTCGAGTTCAATGTCGATATAGTTCTCGTCAGGCCAAACCATTAACCTATCCAATTTGCTATTTGAATAGGTTCCTGCAGGAGTAAGCGCAAGAGGAATTTCGTATTCGTAGTAGTTATTGCTATAGTCGGTGCCAAGTCGTATAAACGCTGTAAGTTCGTGGTTGTTTATTGGAATTCCAGGAATTGCCTCGGCATGTATGAACATTTGTAGGCGTTTATACTGCCTAATATCGTAGGTTACGCTTTTAAAAACAGCTCGGGCATCACCATTAGCAAGGTCCACAACTTTAAGCTGCATGGCCTGCTCGTTTAGCTCGACAAGCTGAGGCTGGCTAGGGTCGGTAATTCTTTCGACACCTGGAGGTAAAACGTAGTTAACAGGTGTTCGGGTGTTGTTTTCTTCAATGTTTACAACCGAAACTTCGAAGGTTCCATCGGGGAAATCGCCCGTTGGCATGCCTTCTTGCCCCTGAACTAGCGCTCTGTTGTATTTGCGCCACTCGCTTTTAACCAAGTCGAGAGTTGCAAAGCGAAGAATTACGGTATCCTGAAATCCCCGTAAAAACATACGCATAAAGCGTATCGACTTAAAGTCGTCGATGGTTCCTACTTTTCTATCCCACTCTTCTTTAGGAACTTTAAACTGATACCAGGCCACTTCGGAGCGGTCGCCATTGGCCAAACGGGCATTATAGGTTACCTTGTCGGTAATAAAGTTTTGCCCAACCACCATTTCCTGTGGTCGAAGCGATATTTTATACTGATAGTAGTTTTCCGTTTCGCTCATGGTTTTATCGCCGTTAACATCTTCACCATCGGGTAAGTTTGAGTATTGCTCCATGTTGCTTACTGGCGAGTTGCCATCGAGGTTGTTGTAGTATTTATAACGGTCGAGTATGCTAGCTTCTTGGGCATCGTAAATATCGGATTGGTAGTAACGGTAATTATCCTTCGATGGGTCGTTAAGAGCATCCTGATATACCTTTGAGTCTTCGCCATGATTTGACCGAAGGGCATTAAGGTAATTGGCAAAGAATGTTTTTTCGGCCTCTGTGGTTAAACCATCCAATCCCACATCCTGAAACTGCCTGTCGTTGGAAGAAAATGCGTTAATGAGCATTTGGGTTGTGGGGTATCTTCCCCATGCAGTTACTCCAGTATTTTCGTACTCGCCAGATTCAGGCATGCCTTGCTCGAAGAATTTTTTGCCATCGCGTAATATGTCCTCCGAAATGTCGCCAAGGTTAAAGAAAAGGTCGCCCCCAGTACTATTTGGTTTGTAAACAAATGGATCCATTAGCCAAAACTCAATGTACTCAATGTTTGCAGTTTCAAAATCCTTTGCATGATCGGGTAGCGAGCGCATAATGCCCCCCCAATTACCCTGCGGATTTGCTAATACACCGTTTGCATCAACGTTAGTAGTGTAGTTATAGCTGCCAGCTTCCTTTGGGTAAAAGGCTAAGTTTAACACAGAAATATTGGTTGGAATTCCTTGTGGATTGTTACGATTTGGGAAAATTTCGCTTTCGAAAATTTCGCGAACAAAGTGGCTGCTCTGAAGGTTTGGGTTGCGGCGAATATAACCTGGTGTTAACGAATTATTTCGAAGAAATAGTGGGTCGATAATGTACCAAGCTAGTTTAGCACGCTTATAGTTGTAAGCTAAATTGTTGTTAAGGTTTCCTTCGGGGAAAAGGTTATCTTGTCCTTGTGGCGTACTAGCATACATCCAGGTAAAGTGAGAGCGTAAATCAATTGCGGTTTTACCGCCTTCAAAGTCGTCAACCTGAACTGTTCCCGCTTTGCCAATAATACTCGAGTGACCAGGAATAAACTGAGCAAACTCGGCATCGAAGGTAATTGTCGATTTCTCCTTGGTTTGTATAAATGGTAGCCAGTCGACCATTTTTGTTAGTAGCGGCGACTCGGTGCGATACGACGTATTTAGCCCCCATATGGTATTGCTAATTGCCTCGTTACCAAACGAAACCTTTTTGGTAAAGGGTCGCTCGGTTAGGTTCATTATGGTAGCCCCAGCATTAAAATTATCGGAGAATTTATAGTCGAAATGCGACCCCATTAACGTTTTGGTTTGAAAATTAAAGAGCGCCTGGCTTTCGAGCGATATTTTAATTGGAGTACCCGATTGCATGTATACAGGGTTTATTATTTTTACCGTTCCCATTAGGTAGTCTACAGTAAAATCCATCCCTTCAACCAGTTTTGCTCCACCTGCAGTAACAGTTACAGAGCCCTTTGGAACGTTAGGGGCATTGAGCGAAATTTCGGAACTCGACGAGGATTGGTACGAACCCTCCATGCGAAACTTGTTTTTCTCGGCAACCTGACGGGCTTTGGCTAATGTAGAATCGTAAAGTTCTTGGTAAACGTATTTTTTTGCAATATCATTGGTACTAATTTTTGAGCGCAAATCGCTTCCAAAAGGCTCAAGAACTGGGAATATTAATCGCCCCGTCGATGCTTTTATGGTAATACCCTCAATAAAGTCGAACATGCCGTCGGCACCTGCATCGTTGTTGCTGTTTAGGTTGTCGAGGTTTAAAACGGAAATAAGTGGCTTGTTTTCAATATTAACACCTCCTTCGGGAATATAGTTTACAGAGGTTCCTGTTATGTCGTTCTGGTAAAGCACATTTAAAGTAAAATCTTGCTTGTCAACTTGGTACGCTCCCAAAGAGTAAATATTTTTCATCATTAGGTCCCATGTGGGCATTTTGGGCGACAGGTTAGTTCCCTTAAGCAGCTTAACAAACAGAGCTTCGGGAGCGGGAATTCCCGATGTAGATAGTTCCCCAACTTTAAATGTGCGACCAGCATAGGTGTACTCGTAGGCAACAGCAAGTATTTCATCGGAATTTAGCGACATGTTTAGCGAAACATAGCCTAATTCTGGATGAAACGAATATTCATTGGTAGTTAGTTTTCGAGCATTTTCTAACTTTTCATAATCGGTACCCCCTACAAAATCAGCTAATGGTGCAAGTACGCTATTTACATTCGAGATATCACGAATTCCTGCATAGGCTTGCGTCATGTCTAAATATAGCGTGTTTCGCTCATTGTTGGGCTGAAGACCTGGTTGTGATTGTGGTTGGGTGAAACGTGGATTTGAAATGTTATTTTGGCTTTCGCCTAAGTCGACAAATGCAATAATATTACGAGAATTATCGAAGTTATTCGACTTATTGGTTACCCAAACCTCAACTCGTGTTATTGTTACACCGCTATTTACTAATGGAAGGTTTTTAAGTGCGTTGTTATAAGTGTCGCGGAAATATTTCGAAAGGAAAAAGTGGCGGTTTACCTCGTACTCGTCGGCCTGAAAGCTAAAATCCTTTACCTGTGCACCACCCTTAACATCAATTACCTGCGATTCGCCGTTTTGGCGCGAAAAAATACTGGTAACAGTAAGCTTCCCGAAACGGAGCTGGGTTTTTACTCCAAACAAACTGTGGCTTCCTGTAATTAGGGTTCCTGGCAACGGAAGCGAAACGTTACCCGCTTCAATTTTCTGAATTATTTCGTCCTCAAAGCCTGTGTACTCAACCTTAACGTTGTTTTCAAAGTCGAAGGTGGCTTCGGTATTGTATTTTATGTCGAGTTTTAGTTTTTCGCCAATGTTACCAACAACGTTCATTTGAATTTTCGACTGAAAATCGAAGGATGTATTGCTCCTCATGTCTTCGGTAAACGAGGGGTTATCGGTACGATTGGTTGTAATTCCAAAGATAAGTTCGGCAGTACCCTGAGGAATTATTTCAATTACGTTGCTCCCAAAAATACGGTCGAAGGTTTCGCCACCAACCTGTAACCTAGGTAAAATTCCAGAACCCCTCATCACGCTTTCGCCCGCTTGGCGCTCGCGCCAGTAGCTTCGCATCGATTGTTGAAACTGAAAGTTTTGGTACTCTTCCTCAGTCATTACTTTGGGCAACGAAACATTTATTCCGCCAACTCGCTCGTAAACCGTATATGTTTTAGTTGCTGGGTTATATTCTACTTTGTAGGTTATGTTTGATGGCTGCGCCAAGTGTAGCGGCGAATGCTGTTGCCCCGATATACCACTTGAAGGCGGAATGGGAAATGGCAGCTTAGTTGTATCGGGTTCCTGAGGTAAAGCCGAAAAGCTACTTGAGTATATACCAAAAGAATTAGGTTTTGCCAATACCTTTTGAGCAGCACCAATTACAACGAGAAGCGTTACTATTGCTGTGTATTTTATTCTATGTACCAATTGTTGCAGCTAATTATAGTTATAACCCTTTTAAAGCATTTTTTACAAGACTTTCGGCAGTGTGCTGCCCTCCTAATTTTAGCATTTGGTCGAGTACCTTTTCGGCCGATGCCTTGGGGTAGCCCAACATAACCAAAGCAGATAACGCTTCGGAACGTGCTGTATTGCCCAACTCGGAAAATAATTGGGGGTTTATGTCACCTTTTCCAACTTTTCCTTTTAAGTCGACCACAATGCGTTGTGCCGTTTTTAAGCCAATTCCCTTAATTTGCTTAAGTGCGTTAACGTCGGCACTGGCAATTACCTGCTCTAAATCGTTTGCCGAAAGAGACGATAGTATTATACGTGCAGTATTTGCCCCAACCCCCGATACGCTAATGAGTTGCCGAAACAACTCTCGTTCGGACTTTGAAGTAAATCCATAAAAAATGTGCGCATCTTCCCTAACAATTTGGTGTAGGTATACTTTTATTTCGCTTTTTCCCGAGATTTCCGAGTAGGTTTGAAGCGAAATATTTACGAAATAGCCAATTTTTCCCGTTTCAACAACTACATAGGTAGGCGTTAGTTCGGCTATTGAACCTGTTATGTATTCGTACATATTATAGTTTGAAAATTGTTAGTTGGCTATAACTTTTCGGGGTCGATGGCGTTTAGTGGATTTTTTGTAAGCTCGGCGTACTGCAACCTGTTTTTATACAAATCGATGGCAAGGTATATCGATTGTAAAAAAGGCTCTGCCGAGGCATCCCCTGTGCCTGCTATTTCGTAGGCCGTTCCGTGTGCTGGCGATGTGCGAATTACGGGAAGCCCGGCGGTGAAATTCACCCCCGAATCGAACGAAATGGCTTTAAACGGCGCCAAGCCTTGGTCGTGGTACATAGCCAAAATGGCATCGAACTTTGTAAAGCTATCGGAACCAAAAAAGCCGTCGGCAGCGTATGGCCCTAAGGCAACAATGCCTTCGTTGTTGGCTGTTTCAATGGCTGGTTTAATGGTGGTTTGCTCCTCATTTCCAATTACCCCCGAGTCGCCCGAGTGTGGATTAAGCCCAAGAACTGCAATGCGAGGACGACGAATGGCAAAATCCTTAATAAGTACCGAGTTCAGAATTCGAAGTTTTTTCAGAATTAATTCGGTTGTAACCATTGCAGGTACACTGGCTAAACTAATATGTCCTGTAACTACACCAACCCTCATGGCTGTTCCAACCATAAGCATAAGCGACTCCTTCGAGTTGAATTTGTCGGCCAAGTACTCGGTGTGCCCTGGGAATTTAAATCCTTGGCTTTGAATGCTGAATTTATTTATGGGAGCAGTAACCAAAACGTCAATTTGCTTGTTTTTTAAATCGGTTGTTGCCATTTCGAGGGCAGCAATGGAGCCTTGGCCTCCCATTTCGGTGGGTTTGCCAAGTTCAACCCTAACGTTTTCGTCCATGCAGTTAATAATGTTCGAACGCTTTGGGTTAATGTCCTTAATATCCTTAGCCTGATTAAAGCTAAAGCTTTCCATATTTAGCGCCTTGCGATAGTATGCTGCTACTTTTGGCGAACCATAAACGACCGGAATGCATATTTCGTTAATCCGTGGATCGGACAGGGCTTTAATAATTACTTCGTAGCCAATGCCGTTAATATCGCCTTGGCTTATTCCTACAACAACTTTTCCGTCAATCATCTATTTAAAATTAAAATAGGTTCGTAATTTTTAGGTGCTTTGTCCCTTAATATCCTTTAAATACTAATAAAATAGCGCTTAACAAGCAATATTTAAATCGAATTCAAAGGGTTTAAACGTGTAAAGATAGCAAATTCAATTTTACTAAGAATTATGGGTTCAACATTTTATTGCCAATTCACTATTAATCCACATTTTAATGAGTTTACTTGCATTCTTATAGGGCAACCGCATTTAACAATTGCTTAAAATGCTATATCTGTACACCTATTAGAATTTACGTATTTGCTTTAATGTCCCGTCAGNNGCTAGGTACGGAATATTCTGTACCTTACGGCACAGAAAAATAATGTTTTGTAATATCTTTTACCGATATTTTGTCCCTAATGGGACACTATTTTTTAAATGCGTTTGCCCTGTCATTCTTATATTAAACCGCCAATCAATTAATTATTAAAATTACCTTTGCATTTATTAAATCAACTACATGGAGTTTAACATCGATGCGCTGCTTAACAGAGCGCTAAAAAAGGAGAACTTAACCGCCGAAGAAGGGCTTCACCTTTTCGAAAAGGCTTCGCTGTCCGACCTTATGTTTGTTGGTCACGAGCTCCGAAAAATGCATGTGCCCGGAAATAAGGTAACATGGCAAATCGACCGAAATGTAAACATTACCAACGTATGCATTTCGGGGTGTAAGTTTTGTAACTTTCATTGTGGCATTCGAAGCGATAATGCCTACATAACCTCGGTTGCCGAGTATGTTATTAAAATCGACGAAATGCTTCGCTACGGAGGCGAGCAGCTTTTAATGCAGGGAGGGCTACATCCTAAGCTTGGGCTTAGCTTTTACCTAAATCTTTTTGGTGAAATTAAAAGTCGTTACCCCAATATTAAACTACACGCACTTGGGCCTCCCGAAGTTGCGCACTTGGCTCAACTCGAAAGCATGAGCTACAGGCAAGTTCTTGAGGAATTGGTTGCTGCTGGGCTCGACAGTTTACCTGGAGCAGGAGCCGAAATTTTGAGCGACAGGGTTCGCAAACTTATTTCGCCAGGAAAACCAAACACTAAAGCATGGGTCGATGTAATGACAGAAGCCCACAAAATGGGACTTCTTACAACAGCAACAATGATGTTTGGGCACGTTGAAACGCACATTGAGCGATTGGAGCACTTTGTAACAATTCGAAACATTCAAAGTAAAAAGCCCGAAAATACTATTGGCTTTTCAGCTTTTATTTCGTGGCCATTTCAGGACAGCGGAACCTCGCTATCGCGAATGGGCGTTCGTAATTCGATTAGTCCCGAGGAGTATATTCGCATGGTAGCTATTAGTCGTATAATGCTGCCAAATATTAACCACATTCAGGCATCGTGGCTTACTGTTGGCGTTGAAACAGCACAGCTTTGCTTACATGCTGGAGCCGACGACTTTGGGTCGATTATGATTGAGGAAAACGTTGTTTCATCGGCAGGCGCAAAAAATAAAATGGATGCCTACGGCATACAAACTGCAATAAACGATGCGGGTTTCGAGCCCCAGCTTCGTAATCAGGCTTACGACTACATTACAATGCCCGACAGTGAGTTCTCAAAAATATTAACCCCCGACAAATTGAATTTGGGCCAAGAGGCAGAAGAGCAGCCCGTATAATTTTTTAAATTATTTCGAAACGAAAAGAGCCCTGGAATTTCCAGAGCTCTTTTTTTTAGTAAAATATCAATGCTACAACCTTCCTCTTAGGTTAATGGTGTAAACATTTCCGTTTACGGTAAGGGTTGCAATTCTGTCGCAGGTGCCATCGCCATAGTCGAGAACAGCTGTTTGGTTGTTTACAACAAATTCGATAATACCTTGTACAATCCAACGACAGTTCATTTTTACAATTAGGGGCGAAGTAATTTCGTGCACATACTCATTCCCGTTACGATTCACACCAGTGGCAGTTCCTGTAATTGAGTACTCATCATCAATTATAACGGCAGGAGTATTGTATCCAGCATTCCAAGTACGAACTCGACTTGCGTTTCTTGTGTAGAAAGTTCCATCGGCAAAATCGACACGGCCACCTGTTAAAGTTATTGTAAACTGATAGGTACCCGTTTTTTCAATAATTTTAGTTCCCTGAACTGGTAAGTCGTTAATAGTAAGGCTAGTAAGTCTCACTTGTCTCCAGAATACTTCTTGTGCATAGCGACCAACCATTTTAACTACGATGATGCCATTTTTAATTCTGTCGGGGCGGCGAGCATTTGCAAAGTTGACAAAGGTAATTGTGTGTATTACGGTATCGCCCGAGAAAGTGGTAGCTACAGTTCGTGTTCCGGTTCCTTCGACTTGTGTTTCAATCGAACTTTTTAATGCACTGCCGGTATAGCTTAAACTAGCATCGTCGGCTTCGGCTAAAATTTCATCGAAGTAATCGCCTACTTCATCGTCTTGCTGAAGAACTTCGGCAAGGGGAGTGGTTTCATCTTCCTTATTGCACGAAGTAAAACTGAATGCGGCTACCATTAAAGCTGCTGCTGCGAAATAATTTAGTGCTTTCATTTTTTTAAAATTTAAAGGTTAGTTGTTTTGTTTAACTATAGTTATTGTTCGGTTACCTGTATTATGCCGTTTTTTTCAATCCAGCTTAGTTTCATTGGTAGGCAAACCAAATCGAGCGCTTCGTTTAAGTTGTTTTTGTTGAAATAGCCTGTGTAATTCCTCCCTTTTAAGTTGATTGATTTTATTTTTATGTTGAACTGACGAGACAACTCATCGACAACATTTTGAAGGGGTTCGTTGCTGTAAAAGAACTCTCCATTTGTCCACGAGCCCATTGCTTCCTTAGTTTCTTCAACAGGCACTGCTAGCTGCTGCTCTTTTGCCACAGTTTTTAAGCCAGGATTAAGTATAACACGTTGTTTGGTTTTGTTGTTTTGCACCTGAACTTTTCCTTCGAGGCAAACTACACGCACTTCGTTACCACGCGAGTAAACATTAAAAACGGTACCAAGAACTTGAGTTGTCGATTCGCCAGAAACTACGCTGAACTGTTTACCTTTTCTCACTGTAAAAAGTGCCTCGCCAGCCATCTTAACTTTACGATTGAAGCTCCATGTTGCCGAGTTATACTCAATTCGAGTATCGGCATTTAGTAGAACATTGCTGCTGTCGGGAAGAATTACAACAAGTTGAGAACCTGCTTGTGCGTAGTACTCTTTTTTACCAACGTAGTAGTAGGTTAGCGAGAATGCAACAAAGGCAAATGGAATTAGTACAGCTGCAGCCCTTAGCGTTTTTTTCCATAATGGAACTACCGATACTTCTT
This sequence comes from Bacteroidales bacterium UBA2287, assembly GCA_002345675.1. Lineage (GTDB taxonomy): Bacteria > Bacteroidota > Bacteroidia > Bacteroidales > Tenuifilaceae > UBA2287. The sequence continues at coordinate 48,127 of DDWL01000043.1, forward strand.
TAACTTGGCTAATGCCATGCGAAATACTATTCCAAATTTCTTCTTTATCCTTTTGAACCGGCACCCTAAAACTGAGCATAAGCATATCGATCGACTTTTCTAGTCTTTCTTTGCTCATTTCGGATTTTATGTTTTTTGAAAGTGCCATTTCAATTTTGTTTTCAACTATGATACAATGGCAACTTAAAATACCCTACCAGAAAATGTGTTTTTTTTATTGAGCCTTCAGTCGGCAGTCTTCAGTCCACGGTTCGCAGTCTTCAGTCCACATTCCGCATTCCGCAGTCTTCAGTCTTCAGTCTTCGGACTTCCGTCTTCCGTCTTCCTACTGTGTCCTACTGTGTCTTCCCGATAACTATCGGGAGTGGTAAAATTATTCAGATCAATTTTTTTCCAATACTTATTAACATCACCTAAAAGCCACTTCCCATATCACTATCTTTGAATGTTGAGTTTTTGCTCAATTATGTTTGCGTAATGCGCTAAAAATCATTGTAATGAGCAACTTTGTACACCTTCATGTTCACACGCAGTATTCAATCCTCGACGGGGCTTCGAGCATAAAAGGGCTAATTCAAAAAGCCAAGGGCTTAGGAATGAATGCTGTTGCCATTACCGATCATGGTAACATGTTTGGTGTTAAGGAGTTTGTAAACGAGGTCGACAAGGCAAACAAGGATTTGCATTCGCAAATAAAGGATTTAAAAAATGAAATTTCGTGCCTAAAACAGGCCGAAGCACCCGATAACGATTCGAAAATTCAGGAACTTGAGGGCAAAATAAAAGCTATTCAGGCAACTCTTTTTAAACCCATTATTGGCTGCGAAGCATACGTTGCAAAGAATAGCCGTTTCGACAGGTCCGACAAGGAGGACAGGAGTGGGTATCACCTTGTGCTTTTAGCAAAAAACTTGGTTGGTTACCATAATCTTGTAAGGCTGGTTTCGTACTCGTGGATCGAAGGTTTTTACTATAAGCCTCGTATCGACAAGGAAATTCTCCGTAAGTACAGCGAGGGAATTATTGCTTCGTCGGCTTGCTTGGGTGGCGACATTCCACAGGCAATTCTCGCGGGTAATGTCGAGTTGGCCGAGGAGCTTATTTACGATTACCGCGATATTTTTGGCGACGATTTTTACCTCGAAATAATGCTTCACCCAAATCCTTCGCACGACACTTACCACGAGCAAAAAAAGGTTAACGAGGTTATTATTGCGCTATCGAAAAAAACTGGGGTTAAGTGCATTGCAACCAACGACGTTCACTTTATTAGCGCCAGCGATGCCGAGGCGCACGACAGGCTTATTTGCATAAATACAGCTACCGATATTGAGGAAACTAACAGGCTTATTTACACAAAGCAGGAATACTTGAAAAGCCCCAGCGAAATGCTGCAGCTTTTCCCTGAATTTCCCGAGGCCATATCAAATACACTCGAAATTGCCAGTAAGGTCGAGGCTTATCCGCTTAGGCACGACCCAATTATGCCCGACTTTCCGCTGCCCGACGGTTTTACCGATTTTAACGAATACCTACGTCACATTGCATACATTGGCGCCGAAATGCGATGGAAAGATAAAATTACCGATGAGCATCGTGAGCGCCTCGACTTTGAACTGCATGTAATTGCAAAAATGGGTTACCCCAGTTACTTTTTAATTGTTTGGGATTTTTTAAAAGCAGCTCGCGAAATGGGCGTTTCGGTTGGTCCTGGTCGTGGTTCGGCTGCTGGCTCGGCAGTTGCATACTGTTTGCGTATAACAGATATTGACCCCATAAAATACGACCTACTTTTTGAGCGATTTCTTAATCCCGAGCGTATATCGATGCCCGATATTGATATCGATTTCGATGAGGACGGAAGGGAAGAGGTGCTAAAATGGGTTGTGAACAAGTACGGCAAAAAACGCGTTGCTCACATTATTACATTTGGCACAATGGCTGCAAAAATGGCCATTCGCGATGTAGCCCGTGTGCAAAAACTCGACCTTTCAATAAGCGATAAGCTTGCGAAGCTTGTTCCCGAACGACCAGGTGTAACCCTTGCTCAGGCATTCAAAGAGGTTCCTGAGTTAAGTCAGTATAAAACTTCCGAAAATTCAAAGGTTCGCGATACGCTTCAGTATGCCGAGGTTCTCGAGGGTTCAGTTCGCCAAACTGGCGTTCATGCCTGTGGAATTATTATTGGTCGCAACGACCTCGAAGAGCATATACCGCTTAGCACGGCAAAGGAAACCGAACTTTACGTTACCCAATTCGACGGAAGCCATGTTGAGGATGTAGGCCTTCTGAAAATGGACTTTTTAGGGCTTAAAACGCTTTCGATTATTAAGGATGCCATAATTCTGGTAAAGGAATCGAAAGGCGTTGATATTGACCTCGACACAATTCCTCTCGACGATCCAAAAACATTCCAGCTCTTTTCAAACGGCGACACAACAGCAATATTCCAGTTCGAGTCGCCCGGAATGAAAAAACACTTAAAGGCCTTAAAGCCTAACCGCATTGAGGACCTTATTGCCATGAACGCCCTTTACCGTCCAGGGCCAATTGAGTATATTCCAAGTTTTATTAACCGTAAGCACGGCCGCGAAAAAATTGAGTACGACATTCCCGAAATGGAGGAGTACCTAAAGGATACCTACGGAATTACTGTGTACCAGGAGCAGGTTATGCTTTTATCGCAAAAACTTGCTGGCTTTACCAAGGGGCAAGCCGACACGCTCCGAAAAGCAATGGGAAAGAAGCAGAAGGATGTGATGGACAAAATGAAAGCGCAGTTTGTTGCCGGCTGTGCGGCTAAAGGTTTCGACACAAAAAAAGTGGAAAAGGTTTGGACCGACTGGGAAGCATTTGCACAGTACGCTTTTAATAAGTCGCACTCCACATGCTACGCATACATTGCCTATCAAACGGCTTACATTAAGGCCAATTACCCAAGCGAATTTATGGCTGCCGTTTTAAGCCGTAACCTCTCCGACATAAAGAAGATTACAACTTTTATGGACGAGTGTCGCCGCATGGGACTTCAAGTTCTTGGCCCCGATGTTAACGAGAGCAACTACAAGTTTTCGGTAATGCAAAATGGCGATGTTCGCTTTGGGTTGGGAGCAGTTAAAGGCATTGGCGAAGCCGCAGTTGCCAATATAGTTGAGGAACGACGGAATGCAGGGAAGTTCACCGACATTTACAATATGGTGGAAAGGGTAAATCTTCAGTCGGTAAATAAAAAGAATATGGAAGCTCTTGTTATTGCAGGGGCTCTCGATAACCTTACACCGTACAACCGAGCGCAGTTTTTTGCCCCCGATATAAAGGGTTCCACTTTTATTGAAATGCTAATTCGCTTTGGTTCGAAAAAGCAAACCGAGCGCAATAATGTTCAGCAAACCCTTTTTGGCGACATGGGCGGAGCAGGATTCGAAATGCAAAAACCCGAGCCTCCCGTTGTCGATGAATGGATGAAACTCGAACGCCTCAACAAGGAAAAGGAACTAATTGGAATTTACCTTTCGGCTCACCCGCTCGACGACTATAAACTCGAAATTGAAAGTTTTTGTACAAAGTCGCTTGCCAATATGCACGAAATTAACACGTTGGTAGGTCGCGACATTACCTTTGCAGGTATTATAACTTCGGCTAAAATAATGCCAACAAAAAAGGGAACGTATTACTGCCGGTTAACGCTCGAAGATTACACCGATTCGTTCGAAATTGCCCTATTTGGAAAAGACTTTGAGGATTACCGAAAGTTTTTGTACGATGGTTATTCCATAATGGTAAAGGGAAAGGTTGAACCCAATAAATTTCGAAATAACGAACCTGAGTTTAGGGTAAAAAGCATGCATATGCTCGAAGATGTTAGAAACGAAATGGTTAAAAATCTTACCATAACTATCAACTTAAATGAAATAAACGAGTCGTTAATCGATGAAATAAACGAACTTAGCAATGGAAATACAGGAAAAACGCAGCTAAGGTTTAAGGTGCGCGATCCCGAAAGTAATATTTCGCTCGATTTGTTCTCGCGTAATACTAAGGTTAGCATTCAGCCTGAACTTATTGAAAGGTTAAGACGCTTAGACCTAAACTTTAAGGTAAATTAGTTGAAGAAAAAAAGCTGAATGTTTCAACATTTTTATCGGGAAACTGTTAATTTTACCAAACAATAATAAATAACCTCATAAAAACAAATAATATGGCACTTGAAGTAACCGACAGCAATTTTGAAGAACTGGTTTTAAAATCGGATAAAACCGTAATGCTCGACTTTTGGGCCGAGTGGTGTGGTCCTTGCCGAATGATTGCCCCTTTTGTTGAGCAAATGCACGACGAATTTAAAGGCAAAGCAGTAATTGGTAAAGTTGATGTTGACAATAATCCCGGCATTGCAGCTCGTTTCGGAATTCGCAACATTCCAACAATTCTATTCATTAAAAATGGCGAAGTAATTGATAAACAAATTGGTGCAGTTCCAAAAAATGCACTTGTTGCAAAACTCGAATCGCATTTGTAAAAATTTTTTTCAACTTAAACGGTCGGGGGAGGCTTCGACCGTTTTTTTGTTTTTACATATAATGGTAGAGAATTCGAATTAAAAATTAGGACTAATTGAAAATACATGTATCAGAAAGACTTGGGTAAACTAAAACTGGAAATTCAACTTAGTGCAAAAAATGGAGTTGATTTTATAGTTGCAGCTAGCATTGTTTGGCTTGGAGTTTATGTAATATGGACTTTAGATTATCCATCATACGAAAAAAGTATTTTTACACTTTTTATTGGTGCAGTTTTACTTCCATTTGCATTTGGTTTATCAAAAGCATTCAAAACTAATTGGAAAATAAAAGATAATCCATTACAGCCCCTTGGATTGTGGTTGAATTTCGCACAGCTAGTTTATTTTCCTTTCCTTGTTTTTACATTGATTAAATGTCCCGGTTACTTTATAATGGCTTACGCAATTATAACAGGGGCACATCTTTTTCCGTATGCGTGGTTTTATGATGAAATTGGGTATGCAATTGCTGCAATTTTAATTTCGGTGGGTGCATTAGTAATTTCGTTATCGGTCGAGCCTGGAAAAATATACTTTATTCCAATTTATACAGCGGTAATCCTATTATTATTAGGTATATGGATATATGTAAACTATATGAAACTGCGAAAAAAACATGAGCGATAACATCGCTGATGTATAATGCAGTCCGAATGGTTAATTCAAACTTCTTACTCCTTATCAACTTTCATTTATGCGAACAGCGAATTACTCCGAAATGCTCACTTATCTTAACCTTTACCATTCCTAATACTTAATAATATGCGAGTGTGTGTGTTTTGCGCTTCGAGCGCAAAGGTTTCTGAAGAATACTTCGAAGCAACCCGTCAGGTTGCCAAACATTTGGTTGACCATAAGACAACCATAGTTTACGGTGGTGGTTCGGTTGGCTTAATGGGTTGCCTTGCCGACACGGCAATGGAACTTGGGGGTGAGGTTGTTGGCGTTTTACCTCGCTTTATGGACAAGGTTGAATGGGGGCATAAAAAAATTAGCCAAATGAGTTTGGTTAAGGATATGCGCGAGCGCAAAAAACTTCTTATAAAAGATGTTGATGCTGTTATTGCCCTTCCAGGTGGCTGCGGAACCCTTGAAGAGTTAATGGAGGTTTATACATTAAAGCGATTAGGCAAATTTACAAAGCCAATAATTGTGCTTAACACAAATAATTTCTACATGCACCTCGAGTTGCTAATCGAAAAAATGATTGAGGAGCAGTTTATGCGCCACGAACACAGGCAAATTTGGCAAATGGTAAGCAACCCCAACGATATTATTCCTGCCATTCTATCGGCTCCCGCGTGGGACTCGTCGGCAATTAAATTTGCTGCTGTTTAGGAGTTTCGGTAAACAAAAAGTTTACTGTCGCCTACATCGTCATATTTTAATGGGGTTCCCTGAAAATGCGGAGCCTTTACGCCATCGCCAAAAAACTTGTTGCCCACAAAAACACGAGCTTCGTCCCAAAAATCGCGAGCAATAAAGCTATTTATTAGCATTGCTCCACCTTCAATAAACACCGATTGAATTTCCCTTTGGTACAGTTCCTTTAGTATTTGTACTTCGGTGCCACGGGCAAAATCGATGGTAAAAAGTTCCATATTCGGAATTTCGGCAAAGGCAGGCTTACGTGCCGATGAAGTCGCATTGTTTCCCATAAAAACAAGTGTGGGCAAACTTCCATCGTAAACATTCGACTCATTTGGTAGGCGAAGCAGCCTGTCGAGAACTATGCGAAGCGGCGAGCGACCACTCCAGTCGCGCACATCGAGCCGAGGGTTATCCTTTTCAACAGTATTTGTTCCAATCATTATTGCCTGCTCCTCGCTACGCCAACGGTGAACAAGTGTTCGCGATAAATCGTTTGTTATCCAAACGGGAGCAATTGGACTTGAGGGCACTCTAACGGTATCGATAAATCCGTCGAGTGTTTGTGCCCATTTTAGTATTATGTAGGGTCGTCGTTTTGTGTGATAGGTAAAAAAACGTCGGTTTAGTTCGGTGGCTTCTTCTTCTAAAACACCAGTAGTAACTAAAACTCCATTATTTTTAAGCGATTCAATTCCTCTTCCTTGAACCTTTGGGTTGGGGTCCGAGGTGGCAATAACAACCCTTGGAATTTCAACTTCGCGAATTAGGTCGGAGCATGGAGGCTGCTTTCCAAAGTGGGAGCAGGGTTCGAGCGACACGTAAAGGGTGCTACTTTTCAGCAAACTCTTATCCTTTACACTATTTATGGCATTCCTTTCGGCATGCTCGGTTCCGTACTCTTTATGGTAACCCTCGCCAATTATACGATTATTGTAAACTACCACTGAACCAACCATAGGGTTTGGCGAAACGTTTCCCATGCCATTTCGGGCTAACTCGAGGCATCGAGCCATAAAGAGTTTATCCAAAGCGTCCTGTTCCATATTATTTATACCTTTGTTTTTGTAAAATTCCAGCCTATAAATATAATGATTGATGTGATATTTGCCTATAGGCAAGCAATAAATGAATTGAAACAGGCTTGGGGCGAAACCGAAGCAGTTGCTATTGCTCGAATTCTAATAAGCCACATTGTTGGAATTAGTAGCCACGAAATACCTCTGTCAAAGTCGATTATACTTACCGAGAAGCAGCAAAGTATGTTCGATGCTTACCTTGTCGAATTAAAAAATCAAAAGCCTATTCAGTACGTTATTGGCGAAACCGAGTTTTATGGGTTAACGCTAAAAGTAAATAGCAGCGTGCTAATTCCCCGTCCCGAAACCGAAGAACTGGTGCATTGGGTAATTTCAGAATGCTCATTAGCATTAAGCATTATCGACATAGGAACCGGTAGCGGATGCATTCCCATTGCGCTTGCAAAGAATTTACCCAATGCAAAAGTTTCGGCAACCGATATTTCGAAGGAAGCACTTGTTGTTGCAACTCAAAATGCGAGAAACTGTAAAGTTGATATAGACTTTATTCAACATAATATATTTACCGACAGTTCTATTGCTTTAAAGAATAAGCCCTTCGACGTAGTTGTTAGCAACCCACCCTACATTCGCGAAAGCGAAAAAAAGGACATGATGCCCAACGTGCTCGAGTACGAACCAACGGTAGCGCTGTTTGTTTCCGACTTGGATCCGCTTCTTTTTTATCGTCGAATTGCACTAGTTTCAAAGGAATTACTGAAACAAAACGGGCACCTTTTCTTTGAAATAAACGAGGCATTTGGACTCGAAACAAAGGATATGCTTGTAGAACTTGGGTATGGTAATGTGCAAATTAAGAAGGATATAAATGGTAAAGATAGAATGGTAAAGGCAACTTATTCTGCTTAACTATGGCAACCGACAAGGAACAGCTTAAAAAGTTTTTACAACGGGCGCAAGCGCTTTGTAGCCGTCAGGAGAAATGCCTTTCCGACATAAAAACTAAGCTTAAGCAGTGGGGTGCAACCCCCGAAATGAGCGACGAAATTCTTACCTTTTTACTTGCCGATAAGTTTATTGACGAGGAAAGGTATGCCCGCATGTATACAAACGAGAAGGCAAGAATTAACAAATGGGGAAAAATTCGAATTGTACATTCGCTTAGGGCAAAGGGGGTTAGTCAGGAAAATATTGAAATAGCCATTGAAAGTGTTGAGGAATTAGCAAGTTCTGAAAATTTAATGGGGCTTCTTAAGCGAAAAATTGCCACAACTAAGGCAAAAAGCCCACAGGATCTTAAAGTAAAACTCCTTCGTTTTGCCACTTATCGAGGCTTTAGCTACGACGAAATTCAAAAAGCGCTCGAAAAACTCAAAGTAAACGATGAGAACGATTGACCTTTTCTGTTATAAATGCACTTAAGAATGCGTTTCCTAAACCAGTTTATTGAACATTGCAGATATTTATTGAGTTCTAAATGAAAAAATAATCAATTCGAAAAAAAAGAGTAGAATGTTGACATTAAATTAAGAACTAGTTATCTTTGTTGTCTAATTAGACAATAAGGTGCCGACAATAAAAATCATAGACTCAATAAAAATTGACGTTTATTCAAGAGAACATCTACCGCCACATTTTCATTTACTCTACGCAGAATACGAAGAGCTTATTGAAATTGAAACGCTAAAAACTTACATTGGTTTTGTTCCTAAGAATCAAAGAAAGAAGGCAACTGACTGGGCTATGAATAACAAGAATTACTTGTTGGAGGTTTTTAAACAATTAAATCCTAGACTATGAGACAGAAAATTAAAATACCAAGAATCATTAAAATCGAGAAAGTACAAGATTTCCAAATACAGTGCATGTTTAATAACGGTGAAAGTAGACTGCTCGACTTTAAAAAAATCTTTGACGATTGGAAAATTGTAAAGACTGACGTAGAATTTCCACTGCTTGACCCAAAAGAATTTAAAAAAGTAACATTAAGGAATTTCACACTTTCTTGGTCGAATGTTGAGATTAAGTTAAAAAATGAAAATGGCGAGACTGAAACTCACCCTTACGAAATCGGCGCAGATGTACTATACAATTTGAGCGAAGTGTTGAAAATAGTTGCAAAACCAAGATTTGGGAGCCTAATTAGAACGGCTAGACTAAAAGCAGGGTTGACTCAAGCTCAACTAGCTCAAAGAAGTGGTACTTCAAGATTTTACATCTCTCGACTTGAAAACAATAAGACAGACTTAGAAATGTCAACTTTCCGAAAAATCGTTGAAGCAGGTTTAGGAAAAAACTTAAAAGTCCTGATTGAATAATGAATGCTAACTAAGGGGTGCTTTCCAAGCGAGTGAATATGCGGAAGGTGGTTCGGATTAGCTTGTTTGTAACTTTTATTGAGGGAATGGGATGGGGAGTAGTTTCGAACTCTCGCTCGTAACACACCTTCACCATTATTTCACCATTTTTTCTATTTTTGCAACCCCAACATAAATAACATGATAACTATTGAGCAGGTAAAAGACCTTGTTAAGCGCGAGCAAGCGCTGAGGAGGCACCTTTGACATCGACAGCAAACGCATTCAGTTAGACGAAGAGGAGCAGAAATCGCAAGCCCCAAACTTTTGGGACAAGCCCACCGAAGCCGAAAAGCAGCTAAAACTTATTGCTGAGCTTAAGCGCTGGGTCAGTAACTACGATAATGTTAAAACGCTTATCGACGACTTACAGGTTATTTACGATTTTGCCAAGGAGGGTGGGGCTACCGACGAGGAACTCGACCAGCAATACCAGCAAACTGTTTCGAAAGTTGAAGACCTTGAACTTACCAACATGCTTCGTCGTGAAGAGGATAGATTAGGCGCAATTCTGAAAATAAACTCGGGTGCAGGTGGTGTTGAAAGCATGGACTGGGCCGAAATGATTATGCGCATGTACCTTCGCTGGGGCGAACGAAATGGCTACCAAACAAAAATTATCGACATTCAAGAAGGCGAAGAAGCTGGGGTTAAATCGGTTACCATTGAGTTTGAAGGAACAATGGCCTACGGCTACCTAAAAAGCGAAAACGGCGTTCACCGCTTGGTACGCATTTCACCGTTCGACTCAAACGCCCGAAGGCATACGTCGTTTGCCTCCGTATTTGTTGCTCCTGCAGTTGACGACACCATTGAAATAACCGTTAACCCAGCCGATATTAAGTGGGACACATACCGTTCGTCGGGGGCTGGAGGACAAAATGTAAACAAGGTCGAAACGGGCGTAAGGCTTCACCATATTCCTTCGGGCGTTGTGGTCGAAAACACCGAAACCCGCTCGCAGCACCAAAATCGAGAAAATGCTTTGCGCATTTTAAAATCGCACCTTTACGAACTCGAATTGCGAAAAAGGCAAGAAATTCAGGATCAAATTGAAGGAGCAAAGAAACGAATTGAGTGGGGATCGCAAATACGTAACTATATTCTTCATCCCTATAAACTGGTTAAGGACTTACGAACAAACCTTGAAACATCGAACACGCAAGATGTTCTCGATGGAGATTTAAATAGCTTTATTAAAGCTTTTCTAATGCAATTTGGTGCACTGTAAAATTTTTCTCGTTTGTGAACCCTTTTTTAATATATTTGTTTGGCTGTAAGTTAATTTCGAATTTAATAATTACTGCAAGAATTTACTTTTCAGCATTAGTTTTTACTTTTTTTCGAAAAACATTGTACAAACGTTGTATATATGATCAAATGCTTTTATTTTCGACACCTAGAACTTTAAACTAATCAACTAAAAACTAAACAAACATGATTGAAACACCCTTATTTTGGTTTGTTCCAATTGCCTCGGTGCTGGCGCTATTTTTCGCCTGGAGGTTCTATGCCCAAATGATGAAGGCAGACGAAGGAACTGATACAATGAAAAAAATTGCCCTTTACGTTAGGCAAGGAGCAATGTCGTACTTGCGTCAGCAGTACAAGGTAGTTGTTATTGTTTTTATTATTCTTGCCATTTTCTTTGCCATTTTAGCCTATGGGCTTGGTGTGCAGAATGGTTGGGTTCCCTTTGCATTTATAACAGGAGGTTTCTTCTCGGGGTTAGCTGGATTTTTTGGAATGAAAACGGCAACCTACGCTTCGGCACGTACTGCAAATGCTGCACGCGAGTCGCTTAATGCAGGTTTAAAAATTGCTTTCCGCTCTGGAGCGGTTATGGGTCTTGTTGTGGTTGGTTTAGGCCTTCTCGACATTTCGCTTTGGTACATTCTTCTTAACTACTTTGTTACCGATGTTGACCCAACTCACAAGGTTATTATTATAACCACAACAATGCTTACTTTTGGTATGGGGGCTTCAACTCAGGCGCTTTTTGCTCGTGTTGGTGGTGGTATTTATACCAAAGCTGCCGATGTGGGTGCCGACCTTGTTGGAAAAGTTGAAGCTGGAATTCCCGAGGACGATCCTCGCAACCCTGCAACTATTGCCGATAACGTAGGCGATAACGTAGGCGACGTTGCTGGTATGGGTGCCGACCTTTACGAAAGCTACTGCGGTTCAATTTTGGCAACTGCAGCTCTTGGCGCTTCGGCATTTATGCTTAAAGGTGTCGACATGCAGTTTAAAGCGGTTATTGCCCCAATGGTTATTGCTGCAGTTGGTATCGTTCTTTCAATAATTGGAATTTATTTAGTTAAAGCCAAAGAGGACGCCACTATGAAGCAGCTTCTTGGTGCGCTTGGCCTAGGCATTAATGTAAGTTCCTTGCTTATAGCCATTTCAACTTTTGGTGTTATGTGGGCGCTGGGTATCGAAAACTGGTTTTGGATTTCCTGGTCGGTTGTTGTTGGTCTTTTAGTTGGAATTGTTATCGGAAAATCGACCGAGTACTATACTTCTCAGTCGTACAGGCCAACACAAAAAATTAGCGAAAGCGCACAAACTGGTCCCGCCACAGTAATTATTTCGGGTATTGGCTTAGGTATGGTTTCTACTGCTATTCCTGTTCTTGCTGTTGTCGTTGGTATTACTCTTTCGTTCCTTTTTGCAGCAGGATTCGATGCCTCGAACATTAGCATGGGTCTTTACGGCATTGGTATTGCTGCCGTTGGTATGCTATCGACCCTTGGTATTACGCTTGCCACCGATGCTTACGGCCCTATTGCCGACAATGCTGGAGGTAACGCCGAAATGAGCCACCTAGGCCCAGAAGTTCGTAAGCGCACCGACGCACTCGATTCATTAGGAAACACAACTGCTGCTACTGGTAAAGGTTTTGCCATTGGTTCGGCCGCACTTACGGCTCTTGCTCTTTTAGCTTCGTATATTGAGGAGTTAAAAATTGGAATGGTTCGTTTGCTCGAGCAAGGTCGCGAAATTCCTGCTCTTATTGAGCATAACTTAACCATTGAAATGGTTAAGCATTCAACAATCGAAAATTTCATGGATTGGTTCAACGTTAACCTTATGAACTACAAGGTTCTTGCTGGCGTATTCCTTGGCTCAATGTTGGCGTTCCTTTTCACTGGTTTAACCATGAATGCTGTTGGGCGCGCTGCTCAGAAAATGGTTGAGGAAGTTCGTCGCCAGTTCCGCGAAATTAAAGGTATTCTTGAGGGTACTGCTGAACCCGATTACGCTCGTTGCGTTGAGATTTCAACAAAAGGGGCACAGCTCGAAATGATTCTGCCTTCGGCCCTTGCTATTCTTGTTCCAATTTTAACTGGTGTTATTTTTGGTGTTGCTGGAGTTTTTGGATTACTTATTGGTGGCTTAGGCAGCGGTTTTGTTCTTGCTATTTTTATGGCTAACTCGGGTGGTGCTTGGGATAACGCTAAAAAGTATATCGAAGAAGGTAATCTTGGCGGAAAAGGTTCCGATGCTCATAAAGCAGCTGTAACTGGCGACACCGTTGGCGATCCTTTTAAAGACACATCGGGTCCAAGTTTAAATATTCTTATTAAACTTATGAGTATGGTTTCTATTGTTATGGCTGGATTAACCGTTGCATTTAGCATACTATAATCATAATACTGATATTGTTAAAAAAACCAGTGAGCATTTCACTGGTTTTTTTGTTTGTAAATAGTTCATTCCGATTGGTTTATATTCCGTATAAACTTTAAAAACCCAGTTCGCAGAATTGACGTTTCTCCAAAAGTTGAAGCAAAATCGGATTCACTCATTGAAGTCAATTTCTCAGGTGAAAGATTTGCAATTTTTGGAATAATTTTAAGCTTTTCGTTAGGTGCTTCGTTTCTTTTCGAGTTCCATGGACAAACCTCCTGACAAATATCGCAGCCAAAGCACCACCCGTTCAGCATACTTTTTTCTTCCTCAGTTAGGCTGCTTTTCTTTTCGATGGTTAGGTACGAAATGCACTTGCGCGCATCGACAACTTTTGGTGCAACTATAGCACCAGTTGGGCATGATTCGATGCATTTGGTGCAGATCCCGCATCGATTTGGTGCAACTTCGTTACTCGGTTCAATTTCGAGGTTGACAATCAGCTCGCCAATAAATACGTACGAGCCTAACTTTTGATTTATAAGTAGCCCATTTTTTCCAATCCACCCTAACCCTGCTTTTTCGGCCCAAGCCCGCTCGAGCACTGGTGCCGAATCGACAAACGCTCTTCCCGAAACACTTCCATATTCATTGCGAAGCAAATCAAGGAGTTTAAAAAGCATATCCTTTACTACAACATGGTAGTCGGCACTTAACGCGTACCGCGAAATTTTTGGAGGAACTGTCGAAACACTTGGATTACCAGGGTTGTAGTAAACCAAAACCGATATTATCGATTTTGCACCTTCAACAAGAAGCGTTGGGTCGATGCGTTTTTCTGCATTCCGCTCCATGTAACCCATTTCGCCATGCATTTTATTGGCAAGCCAATTGGCAAGTCGTTCTTGTTCCTGTGGAAGAGCACACGCAATGCTAACTCCGCAAGCATCGAAACCAACCTCTTGGGCTAATTGTTGTATGGATGAGAGTGGTATGATAGATTTAAAATTTAAATTTTACAAAATAAGCGAAAAGAATTGAAAATCAATTTAATCAAAATCAATTGACTATTTCGATTTTTTTAAGGTGCTAAAAAATCTTTGAGCAACTTTGGGTATTCTTTGTGGCACTTTGAGTTACAGCTATACCACAAAAGACACAAAGGAGTCACAAAAATCACGAAGCAGTGCAAAACCTTATACTAATAAATTATTCGAATCATCATTTTTAAATTGTTACTCAAGAGATAGAGAAAATAAAGGGTTCAACTAAATATAAATTTTTTATCGAGAAAGTAATATTAAAAACAATCTTTTGCTATTCCAAAATGTCGTATATTTCTTTGGAAATAATTGTGTATGAACTCGCAAGCATACTTTTATATGTGGTATTAGCATTAGTGTTTAATTGCAAAACAAAAGACTGCAAAAATGAAAAGTATAAGATTAGGCATTTTAGCATCGATAACTTTAGTTCTTATAATTGGTGCAAGCAACTTTTTGAACGGTCAGGCTTTAGTAAAGCCAAATCGCTTGCATTTGGGCGACACAATTGGCCTTATTGCGCCTGGGTGGCTTATTACCGAAGCGCAGCTTAAGGAATCGATTGAGCAGATTAAGCAGTTTGGCTATGTGCCATTTTACTCGCAGCGTATTTTAGGCGTAAATGGCTATTTTAGCGGAACCGATAAAGACCGAGCGGCCGATTTGAACGAAATGTTTTTAAACCCTCACGTAAAAGCAATTTTTTGTGTGAATGGTGGGTATGGCTGTACGCGAATTCTTAATTTGCTCGACTACAAAGGAATTGAAAGAAACCCTAAAATTTTAGTTGGGTTTAGCGATGTTTCGGCAATACTAAATGCAATACAACAAAAGGCAAATTTGGTAACATTTCATGGACCTTACAGCCGAACAATAAAGTACGACTATAATTCATCGCAATTTAACAGCATTGCAGTAAACCCAGCAAGCAATTTTGTTATTGAAAGTAGCGAAGAGGACTTAAAGAAATCGACCGAAAAGGCTGAGTACAGCCGCTACACAATTACATCGGGAAGTGCAATTGGTCAGCTAATAGGGGGTAACCTTACCATTATTACATCGCTAATTGGTACAAATTACCAGTTAGATTTTACCAATAAAATTGTTTTCATCGAAGAAGTTGGCGAAGAGCCATATCGAATCGACCGAATGCTAACTCAGCTAATCGAAGCGGGCGAATTGCAAAAAGCGGCTGGAATTGCATTTGGCATTTTTCAAGATTGCGAAAAGTCCGACAGAACCTATGCCCCAAATTCATTTTTGCTAAAGGAAGTAATTGAAGAAAGGATAAAACCCTTAAATATTCCTGCGGTTTACGGTTTATCGTTTGGGCACAACAAAAACAATTTCACCATTCCCATTGGCATTAATGCCAAACTAAATGCCGACGCAAAAACAATAGAACTATTGGAAACCGCTGTTAAATAATAACCAACATTTTATTAAAACAGTCCCATTTCTTATCCAAAAACCAACAAATTTATACTTTTACAAAAAAATCACTAACCTTTATAATTCACCTCAATGAAAAAGACCATCCTTATACTTAGTGCTCTAATTGTTTTGTTTGCTTGCAAATCAAAAAAGGCAATCGAAAACGAGCAATTGGAGCAAGAGCAGTTTCCAACGTCGGTTAATAATGGGGACGTAGAATTTAGCAGCTACTTCGAAGAAAAAACAATGCGGCTCGACTACTTCCACACAGGAAATTCGGAGGAGGAAATGTTTGCAGTCGACAAAGTCCTTTCCGATGGCCCTTGGGGTGGAAGCAAAAAGATTTTAATCGACAAGCTCGAACTTGGGCTCTATTTTTTCGAAGTAATCGACATGGAAAGTAAGGTTTTGCTGTACTCTCGTGGCTTTGCCAGCGTTTTTGGTGAGTGGCAAACCATACCCGAAGCCAGCGAGCGCTGGGGAACTTTTCACGAATCGTTACGTTTTCCGTGGCCTAAAAAAGCAGTAACCATTATTCTAAAGAAACGCGACGCACAAAATAATTTTCAAACTATTTGGAGCACCAACGTCGATCCTGCGTACCGACAGGTAAATCCTTCGGATATAGTTCATAACGAAAAAGTAACCGTAATTGTCGAGAATGGACCAGCACACGAAAAACTCGATATTGTTATTTTGGGCGATGGTTACTCCTCGAAAGAAATGGAAAAGTTTCGTAACGATGCCAAAAGATTATCCAATGCTCTTTTGAGTGCCGAACCGTTTAAATCGCAAAGCAAGAATATAAACATTAGAGCTGTTGAAACCCCTGCCGAGCAATCGGGGGTAAGCAAACCACATCATGGAGTTTACAAACGCACTCCGCTTTCTGCCAGTTATAGCGCATTCGACTCCGAAAGGTACGTGCTAACTTACGATAACAAAACCCTTCGGAATGTTGCCTCGGCGGTTCCCTACGAGTTTATGGTTATTCTTGTAAACGAGCGAACCTATGGAGGTGGTGGCATTTACAACCTATACACAACCGTTGCTGCCGATAATAAATTTGCCGATTACTTAATGATTCACGAGATGGGTCACCATTTGGCGGCACTTGCCGATGAATACTACACCTCTGCCGTATCGTACGAAATTCCCGAGATAACTGTTGAACCCTGGGAAACTAATGTTACCGCCATGTTCGATAAAAATAATTTAAAGTGGAAAGACTTGGTTGAGGAAGGAACTCCAATTCCAACTCCTTGGAATAAGGAGGAATTTGATGCTCATGGCTATAAAATTCAAAAAGAGCGCGACAGCATAAGGGCTAACCGTCTGCCCGAGGAGGTAATGGAGGCACTTTTTGTTCGCCAACAAAATGCCGAAAATGAGTTTTATGCAAAAGAACCATATAAAGATAAGGTAGGCGCTTTCGAAGGGGCAAATTATAATGCCAAAGGCATGTATCGTTCGCAACTCGATTGCATTATGTACACGCGCCACAACGTGTTCTGCAAAGTATGCCAAAGAAGCATTACTGACGTAATTGAACAGTACTCAAAGTAATCTTAATCTAGTGAGGGCTTGACTTTGAGTCAAACCCTCACTAAAGAACGAATAAAAAAAGGGAGCGACTCGCTCCCTTTTCAATTTTTTCTCTGTGCAACTCTGTCCCCTCTGTGCCTCCGTGTTGTCCCTTAGCGTCTTAGCGCCTTAGCGTGAAAGATCTTAGCGCCTTAGCGTCGTTGCGTTTAATAATTTCTCCGTGTAACTCCGTGCTTTCCGTGTCTCCGTGGTTAAACCACCACGTTCACAATTTTATTCGGCACAACAATTATCTTTTTAAGTGGCTTCCCCTCAAGGTATTTAGCGGTATTCTCATTTTCGAGAACCATTTTTTCTACCTCTTCCTTTGGAAGATTTAATGGAATATCTATCATAAATCGTGTTTTTCCGTTGAACGACACGGGGCACGTAAATGTACTGTCAACTACAAACTTGCCATCGAAAACAGGCCATTGCGCATCGCAAACTGTGGTCGAATGACCAAGTAAACTCCAAAGTTCCTCGGCAATATGCGGAGCATAGGGTGCAATAAGAACCGTAAGGGGTTCGAGAATGGCTCGCTTATTACATTTTTGTTCGGTTAGCTCGTTTACACAAATCATAAATGCCGAAACACCCGTATTAAA
This sequence comes from Bacteroidales bacterium UBA2287, assembly GCA_002345675.1. Taxonomy (GTDB): domain Bacteria; phylum Bacteroidota; class Bacteroidia; order Bacteroidales; family Tenuifilaceae; genus UBA2287. Next base: position 65,752 of record DDWL01000043.1, read on the forward strand.
GCTGAACTTTTCGATATCCTCTGTTAACTTTTTAATGGTTTTATGTAGCGTTTTAAGTTCCTGCGGGGTTGCTGCCTCGTTACTTACAGCAAAGCTGTTATTGTTGTCGTGAAACAATCGCCATAGGCGACGAAGGAACTTAAATACACCATCAATTCCGTTGGTATCCCAAGGTTTCGACTGCTCAAGAGGGCCAAGAAACATTTCGTAAAGGCGAAGCGTGTCGGCGCCGTAACGATTCACAATATCGTCGGGGCTTACCACGTTCCACATGCTCTTGCTCATCTTTTCAACCGCCCAGCCACAAATGTACTTGCCATCCTCGAGAATAAATTCGGCATCGGCAAACTCGGGGCGCCACGTTTTAAACTTGGCCGTATCGAGAATGTCGTTATCAACAATATTTACGTCAACGTGAATTTCGGTAATATCGTAGTCTTTTCGAAGATTTAGCGACACATACTTATTGGTTCCCTTAACTCGGTAAACAAAGTTCGAACGACCCTGAATCATCCCTTGGTTAATAAGTTTCTTAAAGGGTTCGTCCTTGCAAACGTAACCCAAATCGTAAAGAAACTTATTCCAAAAGCGAGAGTATATAAGATGTCCCGTTGCGTGCTCGGTTCCCCCAATGTAAAGATCAACGTTTTCCCAGTACTCGTTGGCCTCTTTCGAAACCAAAGCTTCGCTATTAGTTGGATCCATATACCTTAGGTAGTATGCCGAAGAGCCTGCAAAACCTGGCATTGTACTCATTTCGTAGGGATAACCTTCGCTGGTTTGCCAGTTGGTAGCGCGACCAAGGGGTGGTTCGCCCTTTTCGGTTGGAAGGTAAGCATCGACCTCTGGAAGTTCCAATGGTAATTGCTTGTCTTCGAGTGGATAGGGAATACCATCTTTATAGTAAATGGGGAAAGGCTCGCCCCAGTAACGCTGGCGACTAAAAATGGCATCGCGTAGGCGATAGTTTATCTTCTTCTTGCCAATTCCCTTCTCTTCAACAAAGTTGTTTATGGTTGAAATGGCGCTCTTTACGTCGAGGCCGTTAATAATGTCGCTATTAATAACAATTCCCTCCTTCGAATCGTACGATTCGCTCCATGTTGAAGGATCCGAAGGCGTTTCGCCTGGGCGAATTACCGTTTGAACTATTGGTAAACCAAAGGTTTTGGCAAACAGTAAGTCGCGGCTATCGTGTGCCGGAACGGCCATAATGGCACCGGTTCCGTAACCTGCCAGTACGTATTCGCTAATCCAAATGGGAATTGGATTATTGGTAAACGGATTAATGGCGTAGCTTCCGGTGAATTGGCCAGTTACCTTTTTTGCCTCGCTCATGCGCTCGCGCTCAGTACGTTTTTTAGTATCGGCAATGTAGCCTTCAATTGCGCTTCTGTATTCGGGAGTTGTAAGGCTGTCGACAAGTTCGCTTTCGGGAGCAAGCACCATAAATGTTGCACCATAAATGGTGTCGGGGCGGGTGGTGAAAACCAGAATTTCGCTTTCGGAATCCTTTAGTTTGAAAAGCATTTCGGCTCCCTCGGAGCGACCAATCCAGTTTCGCTGAATTTCCTTTAGCGAGTCGGTCCATTCCAAACGCTCTAAATCGTCGAGTAATCTCTTGGCGTAAGCCGAAATGCGCAGACACCACTGCCTCATTTTGCGTTGCTCAACGGGGTGACCACCACGAACCGAAAGCCCTTCCTTAACTTCGTCGTTTGCCAAAACGGTTCCTAATGCTGGGCACCAGTTCACCATAACATCGGCAAGGTAGGCAAGGCGATAATTTAAAAGAATTTCCTCTTTATCCTTTTCACTCAAAGCATTCCACTGCGATGCAGAAAATTCAGTGGTTTCGCTGTGGGCAGCGTTTACCTTTGTGTTGCCATTCTTTTCAAACTCTAATAAAAGTTTTTCAATGGGTTCGGCTTTTTGGGCATCGATATTAAACCAACTATTGAACATTTTAACAAATGCCCATTGGGTCCATTTGTAGTATTGTGGTTCACAGGTGCGAACTTCACGACTCCAGTCGAAGCTGAATCCAATTTTATCGAGCTGCTCTCGATACCTTTTTATATTTATATCGGTTGTTTTAGCTGGATGCTGTCCCGTTTGAATTGCGTACTGTTCTGCTGGTAATCCAAAAGCATCGTAACCCATGGGGTGAAGCACATTAAAACCATTTAGCCGTTTGTAACGGCTATAAATATCCGAAGCAATATACCCCAGCGGATGTCCTACATGCAAACCTGCTCCCGAAGGGTAAGGAAACATGTCGAGAACGTAAAATTTCGATTTACTCTTATCTTCAACAACCTTATAGGTTTTGTTTTTTTTCCAGTATTCCTGCCACTTAGGCTCAATTTCGTTAAATGTATAATCCATTTCTTTATATGTTAACTTCATTTTTTTTCAACCTGCGAAGATAAATAATTCCGAGCGAATGTTTTACCCCAAAATCCTAAACGATTAAGATGGGAATATCAAATCTATCTATTTTTTAATTGAAATATTTTAATTAACAACAGGTCAGGCATATATGAGGCTATTTTGAAATAGAATGAAAAAACGATTCATTCTATTTCAATTGTGCATAAATTTGACGTTGGGGAAAACTTTAAAAACTTACTAAATTATGGTAACCTATTCGGTAACGAAGAAGGATAGAAATCTATCTGGCGAAGTTTCATTGGCACCATCGAAAAGCATAAGCAATCGTAAAATTGTTATTCGTGCGGTTAAAAATGCAAAACTCGACATTAAGAATCTCGCAGATAAAGAAGCTGATAAGCTTTTCGACGAAAACATACGGCAAAGCGAAAGTAATATTGAATTAGGACAAACTGGTGTTGCCATTCGGCTTTTACGAGCTGTTTTAACCTACTTTGGAGGGGAATGGATTGTAACTGGTTCGGAAGAAATGAGGAAACGACCCATTGGCGACGTTATTGAACTTCTTCAGGCTAATGGGTTCGATATTAAGTTTTTAGAGCGCACTGGGTTTCCTCCGCTAAAAATAATAGCAAAAGGCTTTAGGGGTAGCATTTCTCGAATTGAAGCTGCTATTTGCGGACAGTTTGTTACCGTTACCTTATCCATTTCACCCTCGCTATCGACCGATGATTTTTTAGGACTAAGGGGGAAAATTAAGAATTCGCCATATGTTACCCAAACCTTTAAAATGCTTAATATGCTTGGCATAAACTCGGGTTGGAAAATGGACGAAATGCTTATTGACCATGGTTACCACGATGGTTCCGAGTTAGCCGTTGAGGCCGATTGGACTTCGGCTGGCTACTGGTACGAAATGGCGGCTCTTGCCGAAAACGTTGACCTTAAAATAAACGGAATGAACCCCGATAGCATTCAGAGCGATGCTATTGTTAAGGAAATTTTCGAACCACTTGGGGTTAAAACCGAGGAAACCGAAAACGGCATTTCGTTAAAAAAGGTAAAGTGTAAACTTAAAAAGTTCGAGTACGATTTCACCAATAATCCTAACCTTGTGCCAACCCTTATCGCAACTTGCGTTGGAATGGGCTTGCCGTTTGAATTTACAGGTGTCGATAGCCTTAGGCTAAAGGACTCCGACCGGCTTATGGTGCTGCAGTCGCAAATGGCGGTTGTTGGTGCGGAACTTGTGGTTAAAACCACAAAAAATGGAGATGTAATTACGTTCGACGGCAAGGTTAATAATGCAAAAAAGGAGGGTTTCACATTCAATACATTCGACGACCACCGTGTGCTAATGTCGCTAGCTCCTTTAACCCTTTCGCATGGTAACATTGGGCTCGATTACCCCAATGCCGTTCACAAGTCGTACCCTTGCTTTTGGCAAGACCTAAAAAAAGTAGGTTTTGAAGTTGAGCAGAAGAATAGTTAAACCTTAACCATAGTCACCAGGTTAATGAGGCTTTTATATGATATTCTGCATCAATTTGTTGATAAAAAAAAGTAGTAATTATTTTAGCTACGGAGTAGCTAACTGTTTATAGAAACATATACTACTATTAATCTAAAGCTCCAGAGGAGCGCCCTGTTAATCTGTCAAGCACCTATTCGCAGGACGCTCCTCTGGAGCTTTAACGTTTTGATAAATATTTACTATAAACATAAAGCCCCTCTGGGGCAAGTTAAAACAATTGATAATATTGTTTGTAATTATTTTCCTGACGGCTCCCATAGTTATCGGGATTTGTGGTCAATAGTTCGTTAAATATTTTTATTCGCCTGATTGTTGGTAATATGCATAATATTTAATGACTGTTTGTTTAGTTATTGTATTGACAAATAAGTTTTTGCGCCTTTGCGTCTTTGCGTGAAATAAAACATACCGAAGTTTTGCGAGGTTAAATGTCTCTTTTACACAGCCCCACTTTTCCATTTGCTTTTTATCTCCTTTTTCATCAATTTTGAGGAATTATTATCGATTCCTCACTAATGGTTAATTTCACCAACATTCAGGTTGCCTTTAAGCCGCGCACAAATTACGAGCTAAAGCGAGCAAAGTGGCTATTCGTAATGGTTTCGAAGTCGTGGTTAGTTTGGCTGGGCGAAAAGGCGGTTAATACTGCTCTTTGGCTTCACTTTCCAATTGGCTGGGCTGTAAAACCTACAATTTTTAAGCAGTTTGTTGGTGGCGAAACTCTCGAGGAATGTTCCCTAGTTGCTCAAAAACTATACGAAAGTGGCGTTTTCTCAATTCTCGACTACTCTGTTGAGGGCGAAAGCAGCGAAAACGAGCGAAGCAAAACCTTTAACGAAATAGTAAACACCATACACTTTGCTTCTGGCAAGCCATATATTCCTTTTGCGGTTTTTAAGCCCAGCGGCCTTGTCGACATAGCCATTCTCGAAAAGGTTGAAAGGGGAGACACCTTAACTAAGCAAGAAGCCTCTGATTACGAACTGTTTCAATCGCGGGTCGATAAAATTTGCAACTTTGCCCACTCAAACAACGTTCCAGTTCTTGTCGATGCTGAGGAAACATGGTACCAAAAGCCCATCGACGAGTTGCTAATTCATCTAATGGAGAAGTACAATAAGGAAAAGGCAATAGTTTTCAATACTCTCCAAATGTATCGTCACGATAGGCTCGACTTTTTAAAGACAATTCATGCAAAGGCAACTGAAGGGAAATATTTCCTCGGAATAAAGCTCGTTCGAGGAGCCTACATGGAAAAGGAACGGGAGCGTGCATTAAAACTTGGCTACCCTTCGCCAATAAATTCAACCAAAAACTCAACCGACAATCTTTTTAATGCTGCAGTTGATTATTGCGTTCGCAATATCGATTCTATTTCAGTATTTTGCGGAAGCCATAACGAAGACAGCAATATGCTCCTTGTAAAGCTAATCGATGAAATGAAAATTTCTTCAAACGACAATAGGGCTTTCTTTTCCCAACTCTATGGAATGAGCGACCATATTTCGTTTAACCTTGCAGCAAATGGTTACAATGTTGCCAAATACGTTCCTTTTGGCTCGGTTCGCGAGGTAATGCCCTACCTAATTCGTCGTGCTCGCGAAAACACATCGGTTAAAGGTCAAACCGGAAGGGAACTCAGCCTGCTAAAGCAGGAATTAATCCGCCGAAAAAATAATTCTAAATAAACAGAAAATGAAATTCGATAATAAAAATGAAGTAGTTAAAGTTCAGATGCTTAAACTTATTTATCTGCTTGTTGTTGCAGTATTTATTGCTTTTGCGTTCTCGTCAGACCTTTGGAATTATGTCGATAATAGTACTGGCGTTTCGAAGTGGTTGTTCGGCATCGTACTATTCTCTATCTATTTGGTTTACTACATTTTTCACATTGTTAAGCGTTCGTCGTACGTTTACTTCGACGACGACGGATCTAAGGTTATTATTAGGTTTTACAATTTAAATCCATTCGACAGTAAAAAGAATTCGTACGAAATTCCAAAAGATCAGCTGGTCGACTATACCTTTCATCGCTCGCTTTTTGGAATACGGCAACATATTACCATTGTACGCCGAATGACAAGTAGCAATGCCCAGTACCCACCTTTTAGTATTTCGTTGCTCCCCGAAGCTCAAAAGAAGAAACTTTTTGTGGCTCTCGATTTTCACTGTAAAAAATAAAGCAAAGCCGCAAAATGTCATCCAATTTGCTTGTTTATCAAATAGGTATCGATATGATACCCAAAATTGGTAGTGTTAACGCAAAGCGTTTAATAGCTTACTGCGGTGGTGTTGAGGCTGTTTTTAAGCAAACCAAAAAGGCGTTAGTTAAAATTCCTGGTGTTGGCGATGTTCTTGCCTCTGAAATTGCAAACAATACGGTACTCGACAAGGCAAAACGTGAGGTCGATTTTGTTGAAAAGCACCGAATAAAAGCTCTTTTTTATCTCGATCCCGAGTATCCCGAAAGGCTTCGCCAGTGCGACGATTGCCCAATTGTTCTTTTTATAAAAGGTGCCGATTCGCTAAACCTTAACCAATCGAAAATTATAAGCGTTGTAGGAACCCGAAATATCACCGATTATGGCAAAGAGGTTTGCGAAAACGTAATCGAATCGATGGCTGTAAGAGGCCATAATCCAATTATAGTAAGCGGCTTGGCATATGGTGTCGATTTGTGCGCACACAAAGCAGCACTTAAATTTGGCTTGCCAACAGTTGGCGTTCTTGGACATGGGTTAGACACTATTTACCCTAAAACCCATCGACCAATTGCAAAGGATATTATCGAAATGGGTGCACTTGTTACCGATTTTCCTTCGGAAACATCAATAGATCCTAAAAATTTCATAAAGCGAAACCGCATTATTGCTGGCCTAACCGATGCCACATTAGTAATTGAAAGCGCAACCGAAGGCGGCTCGCTTATTACTGCCGACATTGCCATTTCGTATAGCCGCGAGGTGCTGGCAGTTCCCGGAAAGGTTGGCATGAAGTACTCGTCGGGCTGCAATTCACTTATAAAAAGCAACAAAGCAGCGCTGGTCGAAACTATTGAAGATATTGAAGCGCAGCTAAACTGGGACATCCCTGGAGTTGTGGCAAAGCCTCAGCAGCGGGTACTATTTCATCAATTTTCGGTCGAAGAGCAAATTGTAGTCGATGCGCTTAAGGAAAATGGGCAGGAAATTATTGATGTTTTATGTTTTAAAACAAAGATGCCTGTGGCAAAAGTTTCGTCAATCCTACTAAATCTCGAGTTTGCAGGAGTTGTAAAGTGCAAACCAGGCAAACTTTTCACTCTTACTACTCGGTAAGCATATTTCTTTTTGCTAACATTTCATAAGTTTGTTACGTATTAAGTCGTATTTGCCTAACCTTTCACACACACTTTTGTGCAACTAATCGACACACACTCGCATATTTACTTAAAGGATTTTGATGGTGACAGAGCCGAAGTGGTTTCACGAGCAGTAAATCGTGGTGTTGCAAAAGTTATTTTACCGGCAATCGATAGCACATTGCATAGCGCATTACTCGAAACATCAGCTCAGTTTCCACAGGTCTGTGTGCCATTAATGGGGCTTCATCCAACGTCGGTAAAGCAAAACTACAAAGAGGAACTCGCACTTGTCGAAGAATTGCTTGCTAAGCATAAGTTCTATGGAATTGGCGAAATTGGTATCGACCTTTACTGGGATAAAACTTATATCGAGGAGCAAAAAATAGCCTTTACCCATCAGGTTCGGCTTGCTAAAAAACTCCGTTTACCAATTGTTATTCATACAAGAGAAGCATTTCCAGAAGTATTGAGTATAATCGACAACGAAAATTCGTCCGAGTTAACGGGTGTCTTTCACAGCTTTTCAGGCGGAATCGAAGAGTACAATCGCATTGCAAGCTATGGCGGCTTTAAGGTTGGTATTGGTGGTGTAGTAACTTACAAGAATAGCGGCCTCGATAAGGTTGTGGCGCAAATGGATATAAATCACATTGTTCTCGAAACCGATTCGCCATACCTATCGCCAGTTCCTCATCGCGGACAGCGAAACGAATGCGCAAACATTTCGTATGTTTCAATGAAAATTGCTGAAATACTTGGAATACCAGCAAGCAAAGTAGCCGAGAAAACTACTGAAAACGCCTGTTCTCTATTCAAAATAAAACTTTAGGTATGCTAAATTCGAACACATCAATTCTTATTATTTATACCGGCGGCACCATTGGGATGAAGCAAAACCCCGAGACGGGAGCATTGGCACCTTTTAATTTCGACCAAATTTTAAGCGAAGTACCCGAACTGCGAAAGTTTGGCTTTACGCTCGACACCCTTTCCTTTAATCCCCCAGTCGATTCGTCCGATATTACTCCCGATTTTTGGGTCGAACTTGCTGCTATTATCGAGAAGAATTACGAAAATTATAACGGGTTCGTAGTTCTTCACGGTACCGACACCATGTCGTTTACCGCTTCGGCGCTAAGTTTCATGCTCGAAAACCTCGACAAGCCAGTTGTGCTAACTGGTTCGCAGCTGCCAATTGGTATGCTTCGAACCGATGGTAAGGAAAACCTTATAAGCGCCATCGAAATTGCAGCGGCCAGCCGAAACGGTCAGCCTTTAGTTCCCGAGGTAACCATTTTCTTCGAAAATAGGTTGTTCCGTGGAAATAGAACCACAAAGCATAATGCCGAGCATTTTAATGCCTTTCGTTCCGATAATTATCCCATTTTAGCCGAGGCTGGCATATCAATTAAGTATAATTATTCGTTTATTCATTATGCCACTCAGCAGCGAAAGCTGAAAGTTCATCCAGAATTAAACACAAATATTGCAGTACTTAAACTTTTCCCAGGAATATCGCCTCAAGTTGTCGATGCCGTTTTTAATACCGAGGGCTTGCAGGCAGTTATTTTAGAAACCTTCGGTTCGGGCAATGCCCCAAGTAGGCAATGGTTTTTAAAGAGAATAAAACAGGCAGTTGATAAAGGTATACTTATATATAATGTAACTCAGTGTCATGCCGGGAGTGTCGACATGGAAAAGTACGACAATGGTTTGCTACTTAAAAAAGCAGGCGTAATAAGTGGAAACGATATTACTTTTGAAGCAGCTGTTGCAAAGCTTATGTTTTTACTTGGCAAAAATTTACCTTTGCAGCAACTAACCAACGAAGTTAAAAACTCCATTAGCGGAGAAATTACCTTGGCAATTGGTAAATAATAAAGATTTTTATGTATTTTTAGCCCCTGAAATTTTATGCATTTACTGGAGAGATGGCCGAGTGGTCGAAGGCGCACGCCTGGAAAGTGTGTAAGCTCCAAAAGGGCTTCATGGGTTCGAATCCCATTCTCTCCGCTTGATATTATTAATTAATCGTTTATTTTTGTTGAACTAAAACCCAATAGTAATAATTAAACGTAATCACACCATGAGAAAACTATTAACAATTTTTGCGGTTGCCAGTATGTTTGTACTAGGTGCGTCTTCATTTGTAAATGCTCAAGATGAAACCGCCGCCCAAACCGACACAACTGTAACTCAAACAACCGAAACGGTTGAAGAATCACAAACTGCTGCTCCTGTAGAAGCAGGGTTTCACAAACAAATTAAAACAAAATTCATCGAAGGCGGCCCCGAATTTATGGGAATTGTTCTTTTGTGTCTTATTCTCGGTCTTGCGCTTTCAATTGAAAGAATTATTTACCTTAACCTTGCAAGTACCAATACCGAAAAGCTTCTTAAGAAAATTGAAGCTGCTCTTGAGCAGGGTGGTATTGAAGCTGCAAAAGAAGTTTGCCGTAACACTCGTGGTCCCGTTGCAAGCATTTTCTACCAAGGTCTCGACCGTGCAGGTGAAGGTATCGATGTTGTTGAGAAATCTGTTGTTACCTACGGTTCGGTTCAAATGGGCCAACTCGAAAGCGGTTTAACATGGATTGCCCTTTTCATTGCTCTTGCTCCTATGCTTGGTTTCATGGGTACTGTAATTGGTATGATTGGTGCTTTTGATAATATTCAAACTGCAGGCGACATCTCTCCAGCAATTGTTGCAGGAGGTATTAAAGTTGCTCTTATCACAACCGTATTCGGTCTTATCGTTGCAATTATTCTTCAGGTATTCTACAACTACCTAGTTTCTAAAATCGACAAGTTGGTAAACAACATGGAAGACGCTTCCATTTCGCTTATCGACATTTTAATGAAATATAACCTTAAAAAGTAGTAGCCCATGTCCGAAAACTTAGTTAAACTAATAGTTAAGGTATTCACATGGAGTATAATGGCAATTTCGGTAATTATTGCTCTGCTTTTCTTTGTTGGTTATTTTAACGAAGCTCCTTTTATTCTTTGGGCCTACATTTTAACCTTAATAGCTACAGCACTTTCCGTAATTTTCCCAATTATTTTCATGTTTGTGTACCCTAAAAAGGCTGTTAAAACCCTGGCAGGTATTGCAATGTTAGGTGCTGTCTTTCTTATAGGTTACCTATTTGCCGACTCAACCCCAATTTCCAATTTTGGTTCGACTCCAAACCCCGATTTCGAAAATACAGGGGTATTGGTATGGACTGATGCTGGATTAATTGCTACCTATGTTCTTGCTGCAGTTGCAGTTTTCTCTCTCTTTTTTACTGGAGTAAGAAGTATTTTTACACGATAAATAAACTGGGGATTCTTAACTAAAGGAATCCCCAAATAAAAATAATCATCATGGCTAGACCACTTGGAGAAATAAATGCGAGTTCCATGGCCGATATAGCGTTCCTGCTACTTATCTTCTTTCTGGTTACTACAACCATGAACGTCGATACAGGCCTTGCCAGGATGCTACCCCCAATGCCCGATAAAGATCAACCTATCGACGACAAAGTTGAAGTTAAACAGCGTAATGTGTTCACCGTTCTGGTAAACAAAAGCGATAGGTTGCTGGTTGAAGGACAACCGATGGATGTTTCGATGCTAAGGGATAAGGCTAAGGAGTTTGTTGTAAATCCAAAAAATGATATAAACCTTTCAGAAAACACTCCAACTGAAGTTGACTTTTTTGGAATTGTAAATGTGAGCAAAGGTATTATATCGCTTCAAAACGACAGGGGTACTTCCTATAATATGTACATGAAGGTACAAAACGAGTTAGTAGCAGCTTATAACGAGTTGCGCGAAGATCTTGCTCGTAACAAATTTGGAAAAGCATATAAAGATTTGCCAGAAGATCAACAAAAAGGTATCCAGAAGGCAATCCCAATGCGAATATCTGAAGCAGAACCAAAAAGCATAGGAGGGAAAAATTAATGGCAAAATTCGAACGTAAAGGGAAAAAGGGAATGCCTGCTATTTCTACGGCATCGCTACCCGATATTGTATTTATGCTACTATTCTTTTTTATGGTTAGCACAACAATGCGAGATACTGAACTTTTAGTAAGAAACAGGATTCCCTCAGCTACTGAAATAGTAAAAATTGAAAAGAAATCGCTTGTATCCTATATTTTTATTGGTACTCCAACTTCTAAGTATCAAAAATTATATGGTACCGAACCAAGAATTCAACTTAACGATAGTTTCAAAAGTTTGGATGCTATTCGCGATTTTATTTCATCGGAACGCGATGCAATGAACGAATACGACAGGGCTTTTTTAACTGTTTCCCTTAAAATTGACGAGGATACCCGAATGGGTGTTGTAACCGATGTTAAGCAGGAACTTCGTAAAGCTAGCGCGCTAAAAATAAGTTATGCTGCAAAGAGAGTCGAAAAAATAGAATAATTATTTTCTGCGTATAAATGTAAAGGTCGCCAATTGGCGACCTTTCTTTTTTCAATGACCTTTGTATTTTTACTTATACAAAAACATTTTATTAGGTATTTTTGTTTCCTTTGTAATTCTCTAAAACAAATTATATGCTCGGGTTAATTCAAAAAGTTATTGTTGTAGTTTTACTTTCTTTTTACATAGTTGGATGCCAGCCTAATAATAACAATGTTGCACCAAAGGCTAAGTATGTATTTCTATTTATTGGCGATGGCATGGGTATTCAGCAAGTGAATGCTGCCCAAGCGTATAAAATGGCTCTCGATTCGAGTGTTGGAAACGCTAATCTTTCGTTTACGCAATTTCCAGCAACTGGCTTTGTAACTACTTTTTCGGGCTCGCGTTACATAACTTGCTCTGCTGCTGCAGGTACCGCAATAGCTTCTGGAACAAAAACTTCTATTGGCACCATTGGTCTAAACGCAAATCATATTGACTCGCTTTTTTCCGTTGCACACAATTTAAACAATACCGGGTTCCAAATTGGCCTTGTCACAAGTGTTAGTATCGACCATGCAACCCCTGCTGCATTTTATGCTCACCAACCCGACAGGGATATGTACCACGAAATTGGTCATGACTTGATTAAGTCGAATTTTCGTTTTTTTGCAAGCGGGGGATTTAAGGATACTTTAGGCAAAAAATCGAAAAATCCGTTAGGCAACGTTATTGAATTGGGTAAGCAAAAAGGCATTCTTTTTACATCCAATTTATCTGTTTCTTCCGAAGATTTAGGTCAATATAAGTCAATAGTTTACTCTGCTCCAAACCCTGCACCGGCAAGTACTCTTCAGTATGCGATCGACGCACAGCCAGCCGATGTAACTCTTTCGCAGCTAACCCAAATGGGCATCGATGTTCTTAAAAACCCCAAAGGGTTTTTTATGATGGTTGAGGGAGGCAAAATCGACTGGGCTTGCCACGACAACGATGCTGCCACCACAATACAAGATGTTTATCACTTTTCCGATGCAATTCAAAAAGCTGTCGATTTTTATAATATGCACCCCAACGAAACGCTAATTATTGTAACTGCCGATCACGAAACTGGTGGAATGTCGTTGGGCACACGAGAGCATGGCTATGAGAATAATATTGCCGTTCTAAAAAACCAAAAGGTTTCTCAAGAGAAGTTCGACTTCTATTTAAAAAACCTTATCAAAGAAAAAAATGGAAAGCCTTCATTTGATGAAGTACTCTCATTAATTCAATTACATATTGGTTTGGGCAACGAAGGCATTGAATTAAATGCAACGGAAAAGAGTAAACTTAAAGAAGCTTATAATTTTAAGTTCAACTCAAAGGTCAAAAATGAAAATAAGAACGAGGATTACAGCAGTTATTACACTATTTCGAACCAAGCAATTGCAATACTTAACAAAAAAGCTGGAATAGGCTGGACCTCATACTCCCATACTGGCTCTCCAGTTCCAATTTATGCTTTAGGTGTTGGTCACGAGCAATTTATTGGTCAATTTGACAATACTCAAATTGCACCAAAAATTGTTAAAATATTGGGATTGTAAATTTCTATACTCTATAAAATCAATTAGCCCGACTTCTTAAAAGTCTGGCTTTTTTATTTAATTACACGCAAAAAAGTGGCTTTTACCAAATAAGATTGAAATTAATTAAAACTTTAGCTCAAAAGGAATATTGAATTTGGGTAATTTTTATAAATTTACTTTCAATATACCTAAACCTAACGTTAACCAAAACCATAATTCATTATTTATGAGAAAAGCATTATTCTTTCTTTTGGCATGTTTTGTAATGTATAACTCTTTTGCTCAAGACGAAAACATTAAAAATAAAGTGCCATCAACGTACGACAGAAGCTCACTGGGTATTCTCTTTCTTAATTTCGAAGGCGAAAAGAATCAGAACCTACTTTTCGAGAAAGTTAAAACAGTTGTTTTTCCCGATAAGTACGACAACAATAATTTACAATCGCTTTTAATTACACCGCCTTATACTCGGTCGGCAACTCCTGCCGATGTTCAGGCAGCAATTTTAGCACACCTCGAAAAGGAAAAAATTGGTTTGCAAACCCTTGCAAAATGGTACAGCCGTAAACCCGATGGCTCCATGTCGCTCGAGTTAATACACGAACGTGGTCGCTTTTCGGCAACCGATGCCGATTTTATTAAGGCCCAAACAACCAAAAGGGGCAACGCTGCACTTGAGGATTATGGGAATAGGCTTGTGAACCTAAGTTACATTTTAGTAATTGACGTTAAGGACATTAAAAACGCCAAAGAGGCAAGCAAAACTGACTTAAAGGGTTGGCAGGCAAATGTTACAGGGCATCTGTTTAAGGTTGCCTTTAACGATGAAATTCAAAATGCATTTTACGATGCATGGATTTACGACGACGACACTAAAGCTCAAAAGGATGAGAAAATAAAGAAGTTCGAATCGCTAAAAGTCCCATTCGTTGCCATTTCAAAAGCTACTGTTTCGGTTACGGCTATGCAACCCGAAAGCACAACCAACTTAGGTATGTTTATGAAGCCTAAAACCGAGGATCAGCTTATGCAAGAACTTGCCCAAAAGTGTATCGACGATGTAATTTACCGTATCGAAATGAATGTTGAGGAGTTCAAAGTAAAAACGGCAATTTACGACGTACGACCCTTGAGAGCAAAAATTGGACTAAAAGAGGGATTAAAAACCGACCAGCGTTTCTTTGTTTACGAGTACGTTTATAACGAAAAAACAAAACAAACTATACCTAAAAAACGAGGCGTAATACGCGCAGGCGCTAAGTCGAAAATTGTCGACAACCGAAAGGTTGCCTCGGGCGATATGCCAACCAGCAAGTTTTATCAGGTAGCAGGTCGAAAAATCGAGCAGGGCTTCACCCTTCAGCAACAAAACGACTTGGGAATGGAACTTTCGCTCGGATACGAAATTGGAGAAGTTGGAGGAGTATATGCCCGTTTCGATATTCGAACTGGTCGCTTTGTTGGTATTCGTGCCTTATTTATTTATGTTGAAGGGGGACTTGCATTAGGCGAGTATCCAGGGGCAAACTCTATTATCAATTCAACTACCTCTCAACCTACTATTTCAAGCAGCGACTATACATTTCTTCGCTACGGAGGAGGTATAGCAAAAGGCTTGCAGTTTACCCGCAATATCGAACTTAGGCCTTACATTGGAGCAGGTATTGAGCAAGCAACCAACGACGACTTTGATGATTCTTACAACATTAGCGCACTCTACATTAAGCCCGGTTTAAATTTGGCACTAAATTTGAAACACAATTTTCAAATTATTGGAGGACTAGGGTCTTACGCTTTTATCTCGAATGCAACAAGTTCAACCGACGAAGATCTTGGGAAGGCTTGGGACGAAATTTTCAAGGAAAGAAGTGGCCTTTCGTATGTTGTTGGCCTAAAAGTTATGTTTTAATTATTTGTTAATATAGCTATAACTAAAATTGAATTTTATGAAAACATTAAGACTCCTTTTTATCATGCTTGCTGCAATGGTAATTGCAATGCCTATGGCCGAAGCTCAGGCTAAGTATAAAAAGAAAGAGCGAAAGGCTCATTACAACAGCCAGTATAATTACGAGGTAGAAATACAGGGCGTTGGACAAGATGGAACAAAGGTTATGAAAGTTTGGGGCTACGGTAAAAAGGTTGAGGATGCCATTATCGAAGCAAAAATGAACGCTGTTGCTGCCGCAATTTTTAAAGGAATTCCTGGTGGAAATGGTGCCGCTGCAACACCCGCAATTATTACCGACTCCAATGCCAGCGAAAAACATGCCGATTACTTCGACACGTTCTTTTCTCCAGGTGGTAAGTTTTTACAATACATTGCGCTAACAACCGACGGAATGCCAAGCGGTCAGGATAGACTTAAAATAAAAGACGGTTACAAGGTTGCCATATATGTACAAATAATGTACGATGCGCTTCGTAAGCAACTCGAAACCGATGGTGTTGCTCGCCGTCTCGATCAAGGATTTTAAATACTAAAACTCAATTAATATATAAGGTATGAAACGAATATTAGTTACAATTGCAATACTTTTTGTAAGCATTGCCATGTTTGGGCAAGCCAAAAAGCCAACCATTATGGTAGTTCCCAGCGACCAGTTTTGCATTAGCAAGAACTACTCAATGACCTTTCAGAATCAAGGTTCAACGCAAACCCTTCCCGACTATAAAAAGGCATTGCAAAACGACCCCGACCTACGAATGGTTATAACCAAGTTGGGACAAATTATGTCCG
Source organism: Bacteroidales bacterium UBA2287 (assembly GCA_002345675.1). Lineage (GTDB taxonomy): Bacteria > Bacteroidota > Bacteroidia > Bacteroidales > Tenuifilaceae > UBA2287. The sequence continues at coordinate 81,740 of DDWL01000043.1, forward strand.
ATAGAGGTTTTCCCCTTAAAGACCTTGAGGCTGAAATGAAGAGTTTAGAAAAGGAAGCAGCCGAAGCATCGATGCTAACATCAACCAGTTCTGGATCGGAAATGGCCGAAAGTCCAATCGATGTTCTCAAAAGAACTGCAAAAGCCGATATTATTCTCGACTTAAGTTTCGAAATTAAAAGGCAAGGTCCAAATCGTTACATAACATTCAACCTTAAAGGGCTCGACGCATACACCTCGAAGCAAATTTCTGGTGCTACTGGCGCTGGTCAGCCATCGTCGTCGGCAACGCCAGAATTACTACTCGAAGAAGCAGTGCTAAGCCATATGGATGGCTTTAATGCAGGGCTAATGACCCACTTTACCGACATGTTCGAAAAGGGTCGTGAGGTAAAAGTTACGGTTCGTGTTTGGAGCAACTGGGGCGAAACCCTCGAAACGGAGTTTGGCGATAAGGAGCTTAGCCAAATTATTGAGGATTGGATGTTCGATAATACCAAGGGGCACCGCTTTAATTTGTCTGACGGAACACAAAATTTCATGAAGTTTGAACAAGTTAGAATAGAAGTGACTAAAACCGACGAGAAAGGCCGCGAACGCGCAGTTGACACTCGTAGTTTTTTAAACGAGCTTCGAAGCGAGCTTCGTAAAACCTATCAAATCGAATCGAAAGTATACCTACGCGGTTTAGGCGAAGCATGGCTTATTATTGGCGAGAAATAGTTTTTAAATACTAAATAGAAAATGAAAAAATTACTAATTCTTTTTACTATTGCTTGGCTTCCACTATTGAGCATAGCTCAAAATAGCCTTGGCAAAACCGACGACTTAGGACGAATTGCAATTGCCGCAATTGTTCCAACTGAGGCTGGAATTCCCGAAGGAGCAGGCACAATGCTTAAAAGCAAACTACAGCAAATTACTACTCAAAATGGGCTTGGAGCATCGGAGTATAATGCTCGTTTTGCAATAGTTCCTGTTGTTACCATTATTAGCAAGGAAATTACCCCAACTGCACCTCCAATGCATGCGCTAAACATGGAAATTACCTTTTATATTGTCGATGCTGTAAGCCAAAACATCTTTAGCCAAACTTCAATATCGCTAAAAGGGGTCGACAAAACCGAAGAAAAGGCATATATTCAAGGAATAAAAAATGTTAACGTAAAGCATGGCCAGTTCCGTGGATTTGTTGAAAAGGGTAAAGAAAAAATTTTAGAGTACTACAACTCTCAGTGCGACGTGTTTATAAAAGGAGCACAAGCTCTTGCTGGGCAAAAAAAGTACGAAGAGGCATTGTTTTTGCTTTTCTCGGTTCCCGATGTAAGTCGCGAGTGTTTCGATAAGTGCATGGATATTTCGGTTGACATTTATAAACAGTATGCCGATCAAAAGTGTAACGAGCACCTGCAAGCAGCAAAGGCCGCTTGGGCAGGAAAAGAGCTAAGCAAGGTTGAAGAAAACCTTGGCAAAATTACACCCGACATGGCTTGCTTCCCCGAAGCTGAAAGGCTTATTGCCGATATTACTGCAAAAGTTGAAGCCGAAGGAGGAACATCGTGGAACTATAAAATGAAAAAGTACGACGACTCAGTTGAAAAAGAGAAAATGCTCATACAAGCTGGCAAGGAAGTTGCTATAAATTGGGCTTACTGGGGCGCAGCACCCCATTTTAATTGGGATTGGCTTTATAAAAATTAGTTTTTAAACAACCAACTATAGTTTAAATTTGTTTCAATTATCTTAATTATTAACCTAAATTTTTTAATCATGAAAAAACTTGAATTTTCAAAAATCCTTTTCGTTTCGCTAGTACTTATTGGTGCCGTTGCTGTTAGCAGTTGTGGTGGTAAAAAGAAAATTACCCAAAACGATTTAGGCACCGAAGTAATAACTCCTTGTAACGACGATGAGTTCCCAACTTCTAAAACTCATTTTCGCGCAACTGGTACTTCGGAAAGTACCGATTTAAGCATGGCAAAACGCAAAGCTACTACCGATGCAAGAGCAAACCTCGCTGCAGTTATTAACACAACAATTAAAACTGTTACCGATCGTTACAGCAACGAGCGCCAGGTTGGAAATGCACAAGAGTTCGAAGAAAAATTTGAATCGTTAACTCGCGAGGTAGTAAATCAAGAGATGAACAATGTTGCCATTGCTTGTAGCAAAACTCTTACTAAAGATGGCAAATACAAAGCATTTATCGCTGTTGAGGTTGCAAAAGATGAACTTTTAGCAAACATTAAAGACAGAATTAGCAAGGATCAAAAACTTCAACTTGACTATGACAAAATGAAGTTTGAGCAAATCTTCAATCAGGAAATGGACAAGATGGCTGGTGAGCGCCCCTAATTCCATTTAACCTTTTAAGTTCAGCAACCCCATTTGGGTTGCTGAACTATTTTCGGGATATTCATATGAAGAGCATTCCAAATACGATAATTGAAAAACAAATAAGATGAAAAAGTTACTGGTTTTACTTTTTCTTTTACCTTTTGTGGCATGCGTTGCGCAAGTTAAGGTAACAGATAAAAGTGGTAAGCAACCTGGTTGGTTAAACGGTATTCAAAAGGATTATATTATAGTTTCAGGGTCGGCAGGCAACATACAAGATGCTCAGCAAAACGCTCTGAATACTGTTAAAGAACGAATTGTTAGCTCTGTAGCCGAAAATGTAAAAACCAAGTCGGAGATGAAGGTTGAAGAAACGAGCTATAATCGAAATGTTTCGTCATTTCTCGAAAAGTTTTCCTCGTCAACGTCCACAGAGTCAGGGAAAGTGCCATTTCTGCAAGGCATTTCGCTTTCGAAAGTTGAGGAGTTTTACTGGGAAAAAACCGAAGATAAAAAAACTCGTGAAGTTCGCTTTAACTATCACCTTAAGTACCCTTTCTCCGATTCGGAACTAAAAATGTTAGTTTTCGACTTTAAGTTACGCGATCGCGAGCTTACCGAGCAGCTAGAGAACCTCTTAACAATGGTCGATAAAGTTTCGAGTGTTGAAGAGATTGAAAAAAACATTGGCGAACTTAACGTGCTGTCCGATTACTTTATGGATGGACGCAAGGACAAGTGCGCCCTTGGCGTTACTCGTTACAGGTCGCTTTACAGCAGCATTGAACTAGTTGAACTCGAAAGCGGGTTGGGAATGCTTAAGTACACCTTACGTATTGGAAACAGGACAATACGAACCGCTAAAAAACCCGTAGTAAAGTCGGAGTGCGCTCAAATTAAAAGCACAATTAATAACGAGGATCATGTTATAATTAATTTCGACTACGACAATTGTTACGAAGATCCAGAAAACAACATACTGGTAACTTACAGGTTAGGGAATAGCAATGTTCAAAAGAAGTTTTTCTTCGATATTACTGCCGATAAGGCTGCAATTTTTGTAAGCGAACCGTTCCATTTTACCGCATTAGATAAGAGCGATGCAACAGTTAATGCAGCAACTATTGACATTACAATTATTTCGAAATACCAAGCCCCATTTACAATTGATAAGATTGTTTTAGAGTGGAAAGGATTACCACCAGTAATTATTGATGGAATTGGAACAAGTTTATCGGGAAAGGGGAATCACAGTTTGAAACTAAATGTAACCCAGCCAATTCAGGTCGAAACAACCTCAACAGCAGGTAAGTCCGTATCGATGTTATCGGGGTACATCCATTTTACTTCGAGCAAAACTGGCGAAAAGAAAACGCTAAGAATATACAACCACAACTATACTACCAATTGGTAATATGAATCGACAAAAAAAAGCTGGAATCGAAGATTCCAGCTTTTTTTGTTTTAAAAAGTTAGTTTACTCTTTGTACGTTACGAATGAAAACGGAATTTTAACGTTTTCTGAATAGTCAATCCCTGCATCCTTCATGTCTGGATCGTCTTCGGGCGAATGCCAAACAATAGTAATTTTATGCCCGCCAGCATGTATGGCTTCAAGTTTTTTCAGAATCTGAAAAAGAATCTTTGAACTTGGCGTGTTGTAGTAAGTCATTCGGATACTTACTGTTGTTTCCGAAAAAGGATTGGCTATATACTCTTCAATCCAATCGATAATTGGATCGAAAAAACCCTTTGCATTTTCGGGTAGCGAATTTCCCGAAAGGCTAATTGTACCCTTCCTGTGATCGAGTAGTACTTCTGGGTACTGGCTTGTTCCCTTAATTGATAAAACCTCCATTTTCTGCAATTTAGATTTTCAACACAGTTATAAAAGTACGAAAAAAAAAAACGTTATAGCACTTACTCGAAAATATTTATCAGAATAATAGTGCGATTGACCTTGTAAAATTAGCAACTAATCTAAAAGATAGAAAGTTAAGTTAAAGTAAAACGATTTTAAACCTCGAATGTTTAAAATCGCGCAAAAACACCATGAGGTAAAAACCGTCCGTAGTTATCGGGAACAACCAACTCGCCCGACTCAATACCATTTTTCTTAAAAATGGTTGTAAGTAAACTTTTAGCTACGTTCGACGAAAAGCCCATTGAGTATAGGTTAAGGAGTATAAACGAGTTACTGGGTTCGGTAATTTCGTAGCAAGTTTTAAGCAAATTATTAATCGACTTTTCGAGAATCCACTTTTCGCCACTTGGTCCTCGCCCGTAAGCAGGAGGATCGAGAATAATGCCATTGTATTGGTTACCCCGTTTGGCTTCGCGTATAACAAATTTCTGTGCATCTTCAATAACCCATCGAATATCCTTTAACCCCGAGAGGGTCATATTCTCGTTTGCCCAGGTAACCGTTGGCTTAACCGAATCGACATGAGTTACCTCTGCTCCTGCAGCGCAAGCAGCTAATGATGCGCCTCCGGTATAGGCAAAAAGGTTAAGAACCTTGGGTTTTGGGGTATTTAAACTTTTTATTTTGTCGTAAATAAAGTTCCAGTTTGCTGCTTGCTCGGGGAAAATACCTACATGTTTAAACGAAGTTAGGCCAAGCCTAAACTTTAGTTTCATTTGCTTGTAGTTATACTCCACATTCCACTGTTTAAGGGCATTTGGTTTACTTTCCCAGTCGCCGCGTTCAGCTTCGGAAACATAGCTACCTTGCTTGTAAACAAAAATGGAATGTGCAATTTTTCGCCATTCATTATCCGAAAGGGCTTTATCCCATATTGCTTGTGGCTCGGGACGCGATACAATTTGGGTCCCGAAACGTTCGAGTTTCTCGAAATTTCCCGAATCGATAAGTTCGTAGTCCGACCACTCGGGCGATAGTTGAAGCATATTGTCAATTTTTTTGCAAAGTTATACCAATTGCGTTTATATTTTGATATTTAATCTTCCAATTCGATACTATTTATCGGGATAAAGCACACTCATTTTACACAAATTGCAATTAAATTGCAAAGGGTATTTGTGCAGATTGTCTTGTAGGTATAGTTTTTTTGGTGTGTCAGGTTTCCTTTTTTTTCCATCGCAATAGCCCAATTCATGAAGAACGCAGTAACGAGTTGTCATTAATACTTTCCCCTCAAATTCGTCGGTTAGTTCAAATGCGCTGTCAATTGTTTCAACCCCATGTCGACTATAAAACTTACGCGCTAATTCGTTTGCTACATTGGCTTTAAAAGAAAGATTTTTACTTGGGTAGGGAACGATGTTGGGTTCAATAACAGGATTATTTCGAGGGTGTGCAAGTTGTCTGTTTTTCAAATGATTATCTACTAGATCTCTACGCCAAGTATTTAGCTGCGAAAGGGCAAAAAACGGGAAAGTTCTGGTTTCACAACTTACAATAACATTAGTTATACTTAGGGGAAAATCACCAGTTTTTTTAAACTGAGTTTCAATGCTATTTTTTGACTTTTCGGGGTCATTAGCACCTACAAAGTCGAAATTACACCGAAGATTTGTCGGAATATTATCTTCGTCGATTAGGGTAAAAGTAATAGTAGTTGCCTCGATTTCAACATTAAGGCTACACTGAACTTTACGAACAGCCGAGTTTTTCGACAATAAATTGGAGAAAGCTTTATCGGAGTTGCGATACACTTTTGCGCCAGGGAAAATGCTGTTTAAGTCGAGGGGATAAATTACACCGCTGGCAACTCTATTCACTTTAACTCCAATCAGAGTGTTGTTTTTGCTGAAAAAGCATAACCCATCATCGTTCACAATTTCAATATTTGAGTCGAGTGTGAAAGAATTTTGCGACACATCTTTAACAACTCCAACATACTGCCCCATTGCTTTTTGTGTGTTAATTGTTGCTTGCTCCAATTGCCGTCCAGCGGCAAAATGAGAAGTGAATCCGCGGTTAAAACTCCTGCTGGGATTGGGCTCAAACGAAAAAGAAACTGTTCCCGATGAGGCTTTCCTATACTCGGGCTTTTTCGCTAAAATGGAATCGATTACCTTTCTATAGTGTGCAGTTACATTCTTAACATATTCAACATCCTTTAATCGCCCCTCTATTTTTAGTGATGTAATACCAGAATCGATTAACGCTTCGATATTTGCACTTTGGTTCAAATCCTTTAGCGAGAGCAAGTGTTTGCTTTTGGCTAAAATATTCCCTTTGTCGTCGACTAAGTTATACGACGAACGACAGGGTTGTGCGCATGCCCCTCGATTAGCACTTCGGCCTGTAATGGCCTGACTAAAATAGCATTGGCCGCTGTACGAAACGCAAAGAGCACCGTGAACAAATGCCTCAAGTTCAATATTTGTTGCTTTTTTTATAACTCCAATTTCGGCAGTCGACAGTTCGCGAGCAAGAATTACGCGCTCAAAGCCAACTTCTTGCAAAAACCTAATATGCTCAATACTTTCGTTGTGAGTTTGAGTGCTGGCGTGAATTGGAATAGGAGGGAGGTTCATTTCGAGAATGCCCATATCCTGAATAATAATGGCATCGACCCCAATGGCGTAAAGCGAATGAATTAGCCTTTCAGCAACATGAAGTTCGTTGTTGAAAAGAATTGTATTTATGGTTACATAAACCTTTGCGTGAAAAAGGTGGGCATAATTAACCAATTGCTCGATTTCGTTAATCTCATTTCCAGCCGCTTCGCGAGCTCCAAATTTGCTACACCCAATGTAAACAGCATCGGCACCATGGTTAATGGCGGCAATACCAGCACTTGCATTACGGGCGGGGGCAAGAAGTTCGATTAGCGTTTTTTTTGGCATTTATAAACAGGTTTAACTTTCGAAACAAAAGTAATAGAAAAGGCGCCTCAACCGAGACGCCTTTTGAAATGTGACACGAATACGTTAGTTACACTTAATTACTTCTTTCATTTCGTATTCGGCACGAGCTTTAAAAGCACCATTTACTTTGCCTAAAGCGCTGCAAGCTTCTTCGGTATTGCCCTTTCCATAGTATGCAACACCTAATTGAAAATATATTTCGTTCAAGTCAATCGACCCAGCTCCCTTTTCAATAACAATATTACCATTGGCAATAGCATTGTCCCAGTCTTTTAACTCGCTGTAGTTAATGAAGAGTGAACGGTACACCGAGGCATCGTTACTGTCGAATTCTAACCAACGATTTAGGAATTCAACAGCTTCATCCCTTTTGTTTGCCTTAACCGCTTCGTCGGCTTTACGACTTAAATATGCCTTTGCTTTATTAATAGCATCGTCGGCTTTTGTACGGTCGTTGGCTTTGTTTGCAACTTCAAGTGTTTGCTTTAGGTACTCAAGCATTTTATCGAAATTGTCTTGTTTTTCGTACGAGAGAGCAATTCCTAAAAAGTTTTCGGGACTCTCGGCCTTAATGCTAATAGCCTTATTGTAGTATTCAATGGCTTTTTCGAAATTATTTGCACGGTACTCATTATTGCCCATTTGATTGTAAAGTTTTGGGACAATTCCATCAACCCTTTGCTTTGTAGTTTTGTCGCCATATTTATCGGCTGTTTCTCTGGCTTTCTCAAGATTCTCAAGAGTTTCATTCATTTTCTTTTCGCCATATTGCTTCATGGCAAGTTCGAGATAGGTGCGAGGAATTAGGCCTTCGGCAAGTACTTTTGTTTCTTCGCCCTCTTCGCCTAGCTGTTCGCTAATTTTTATTGATAAAAGTAAGTTTTCGAGAGCTGTACTTGGGTTTTGCTTAATAATTTGTGCACCTGCATTATATGCATCAACTGCCTCCTTTTTAGTTTGACCAAACGATAAGAATGGGCAAATTACACCAATAATTACTGCTAACTTAAAGAATTGTTTTGTTTTCATTGCGTATGTGTGTTTAATGGTTTCGTTTAAAAAACAGGGCTAAAAATAGTAAGTTCATTTTTTTTAAATACCCCAAAATCGAAATTTATTTTCATTCTAAATAACAAGTAGAAAGATAATTAGCGTTTACTTTTAAAAAAGTTGGTTAATTTACTTTGCGCTTCTTCCTTCTGAATACCACTTATAATCAACGTTTTTGGATGCAAAAGGTTCTCATGAAGAGTATACCCTCGCTTAGGGTCGGAGGCGCCAAAAACCAATGTTCCAAGTTGTGCCCAGTTTAGTGCTCCTGCGCACATAACACAGGGTTCGAGAGTTACGTACAATGTGCATTGATTTAAATATTTACCTCCTAAATAAGCTGCTGCCGATGTTATTACCTGCATTTCGGCATGCGCAGTAGGATCGTTAAGGGTTTCGGTAAGGTTGTGCGCACGAGCAATTACTTGCCCATTACATACCACTACTGCCCCAACTGGGACTTCATCCTTTTCGAGAGCCTTTTGTGCCTCCTTAATGGCTTCGCCCATGAAGCGATTATGATTTATTAAGTTATTTTCCATTTCTTAGTTTAAACATGAGATTGAAAGTCAAAAACAATGCCAACAAAAGGACTTAAGCGTAATTGAATGATAATCAATACTTGAGAGGCAGTTTTTGTTTACGTAAATATGTTTAAATAGTTTTGAACAATTGAATACTAAAAAAACGCCACTATTTCTTTAACATGCAAACAAAAGGAACTTGTATAGTTCATAATTAGTTGTAAACATTAAGCAAACTTTTTACCTTCGCAGTTCTAAATTTTTTGAAAATGTACAGAACACACACATGTGGCGAACTAAGAGCCGCAAATATTGGCCAATCGGTAGTGCTTTGTGGTTGGGCGCAAAAAGTGCGCAAGTTAGGTGGAATGACCTTTCTTGATATTCGCGATCGCTGGGGCATTACACAGCTTGTGGCCGATGAAAAATCGGAACAAAAAGTACAAAGCGATGTTGAAAAGATTGGAAGGGAATTCGTAATTCAGTGCGAAGGCCGAGTTGTTGAGCGATCGAATAAGAACTCAAAAATACCAACGGGCGAAGTCGAAGTCGCAATCGATAGAGTTGTAGTGCTAAACTCATCGGAGATTCCTCCATTTACCATTGAGGACGATACCGATGGTGGCGACGAACTTCGCATGAAGTATCGTTACCTCGATATTAGGCGGAATCCAGTTAAAAACGCACTTCTTTTAAGGCATAGAGTTGCTCAGGAAGTTCGTAAATACCTCGACAAAAAGAGTTTTATTGAGGTTGAAACTCCCTTTCTTATCAAGTCGACTCCCGAAGGGGCTCGCGACTTTGTTGTACCATCGCGCATGAATCAGGGCGAATTTTATGCGCTTCCCCAGTCGCCACAAACCTTTAAGCAGCTGCTTATGGTTGCAGGTATGGATCGTTACTTTCAAATTGTAAAGTGCTTTCGCGACGAGGATTTACGTGCCGACAGGCAGCCCGAGTTTACTCAAATTGACTGTGAAATGTCGTTTGTTGAACGCGACGATATTCTTTTAACTTTTGAAGGGCTAATGATGCACCTTTTTAAAGAGGTTAAGGGTATTGAGTTTACAAAACCTTTTCAGCGTATGTCGTACTCCGATGCCATGACACTTTATGGCTCTGATAAGCCCGATATTCGTTTTGGAATGGAGATTAGGCAAATCGATTCGTTAGCAAAGGGGAAAGGCTTTCCAGTTTTCGATTCGGCCGAATATGTTGGAGGAATTTGTGTTCCGGGTTGTGCAAGTTACTCACGCAAGCAAATTGATGAGCTAACGCTGTTTGTACAAAAACCACAAATTGGTGCAAAAGGTTTGGTTTACGTAAAGTTAGAACAGGATGGCACAATAAAATCGTCGGTTGATAAATTTTACTCTCCAGAAGATTTAAAAGCATGGGCAAGCCACATGGGAGCTAGCACAGGCGACTTGTTACTTATTATGGCAGGTCCCCAGAAAAGAACACTTGAAGGGCTTGGGCAACTTAGGTTGGAAATGGGGAATAGGTTAAACCTTCGCGAAGCGAATACTTACGCTCCGCTTTGGGTGGTCGACTTTCCGCTACTTGAGTGGGACGAAGAAAGCAAAAGGTTTTTTGCAATGCACCACCCGTTTACATCGCCAATTCTTTCGGATGCACACCTGTTCGACTCCGATGCTGGGGCTATTCGTGCAAACGCTTACGATTTGGTTATAAATGGAGTTGAAATTGGAGGCGGTTCAATTCGAATTTTCGACCGCACCCTTCAACAAAAAATGTTTGCAGCATTGGGCTTTACACAAGAAGAGGCAGAGCACCAGTTTGGGTTTTTACTCAATGCATTTCGCTACGGAGCACCACCTCATGGTGGTATAGCCTTTGGTTTCGACAGGCTTTGTGCTGTTTTTGGAGGTTCCGATTCGATTCGCGATTATATAGCGTTCCCTAAAAACAATTCGGGTAGAGATGTAATGATAAACTCACCCTCCGACATATCGCAAGTTCAGCTAAACGAACTGGGCATTAGCTTAAAAGATAAAAAGTAGTAAAATAAAAAAACCTGCCAACTGGCAGGTTTTTTTATTTCTGAAAAACCAATTGCTTACTGAGCAACAACAGTTGTGTCAGCGGCAACAGCAGTAACAGTGTCAACTGAAGTAACTTCTTCTACTGGAGCAACTTCTTCAACTTTTTTCTCAGTTGCAGTTCCGCACGATACAAATGAAAGTGCAAATGCAGCAATTGTTAGGATAGCAAATTTTTTCATGATTTAATTAGTTTTTTATTGAACAACGCCACAAAGTTATATTATTATTCAATAAGTTAAACAAAAAGGGGGGAAAAATTAAAAAATATAGGCTTTAATTGGTAAACTTACTTACTCAAAAATATCCTAACGAGTTTTTAATACTGATTATTTAAATTTGATTAAAAAAAATCATAATTATAACGCAATGGTAATTAATTACTTGTATTCAGTTTGATAAAAATAAGTATGTTTTAATAAAAAGTTATATTTGTTTTTGATTTTTTTAAAATCTTACCATACCTTTGGAACTGTCTATAAATCAAAAGCAATGTTCACATTACAATAAATTAGCTTTATTAAAAAGTTTATTTATATTTTTGCAGTAACCTTGCTAAGTGTTTAGTAAACAACTTAATACAACTAAAATAACATTATGAAGAACAACCAATTTTCAAAAGATGAATTGGCTCAAATGAAGTCATTTTATCAAAATGAGTATAACCAGCTGCTGCTTAAAATTAAGCATGTTGTTGAGGTGCTTAAAAAACTCGAACCCGTTGCTTTTAGTGACGAAATTGCTATTGTTGATATTAAAATGCCAGTAAAAAAGGCATTAGTTAAAACCGAAGTTCGCAAGGGAAAAAGAGGTCCTGGCCGACCCAGAAAATCAGTTGCTGAAGTTGTTCCTGTAAAAAAAGAAAAAGTCGCAGCACCAATAAAGGAAGTAAAAGCAACGCCTAAAAAAATTACGCCTAAAAAAGTTGCTGCAAAAAAAGTTGCTGCAAAAAAAGTTGCTACTAAAAAAGTTACAAAACCAAAAGAGGTTGCTACGGCTAATGTTGCTGCTGTAAAAGAGCCTAAGCCAAAAAAAGTTGTTAAAAAAGTTATTAAAAAGGTAACTCCTAAAGTAAAAAAGGTAAAAGCAGTAGTTAAGGCAAAACCAAAAGTAAAACCAGCAAAAAAGGGAAAGTTTTTAAAAAAACCAATAAAATCGGGAACAGGCGATTCGAAAGTTAAATGGAACGATTTTATTGTAAATGCATTACTTCAAGAAGAAAAGCCTTTTTTGTTAAGCAATTTCACCCAAAGGGCAGTTTCCGAATTAAATATTCCAGCCGAGGATTCTGAAAGAGCAAAAATGGCAATTGCTGGCACATTAACAAGAATTACAAAGGCAGGCAATGAAATTAAAACATACAAGAAACAAGGTCAAAAAGGAAGCTTTTATGTTCTGTCAACTTGGCTCGATGAAAGCGGAAATTTAAAACCAGAATACGTAAATAAAATTTAAGTTTAAGGAATTCAAATAAAAAGGGGCGAAAGCCCCTTTTTTTATTCATTAACAATTTCGCCAATAAGTGTGGCAGGTGTGCATTTTAGAATTTTAACAAACACGTAGTCGCCAATAATAAAGTTTTTACGAGGAAACACAACAACCTTGTTTTGAGAAGTGCGGCCAAAGTACTCTTCGCTTCGTTTCTTCGATTCCCCCTCAATAAGTACTTCGAAACATTTCCCAATGTCCTTTTGCTTACTTTCCTCCGAGAGTTGACTTTGGAGATCAATAATTTCGGTTAATCGTCGCGATTTTACTTCTTCGGGAACGTCGTCGGGCAATTTGCGAGCTGCAGCTGTGTCGGGGCGTTCGGAGTACTTAAACATAAATGCAAAGTCGAAACCAACCTTTTTCATTAGCGAAAGGGTAAGGTCTTGATCTAACTCTGTTTCGGTGCAAAAGCCAGCAATTAAATCGGTTGAAATGGAGCACTCGGGCAAAATGCTGCGAATGGCTTCAATTCGACCTAAGTAGTAGTCGCTGGTGTAGCCTCTATTCATTAGTTTTAGCATGCGAGTTGAGCCAGCCTGCACAGGGAGGTGAATATGATTACAAATATTTTCGTACATGGCCATGGTATAAAGCACCTCGTTGCTTAAATCCTTTGGGTGCGATGTTGAGAACCGAACCCGCATTTTCGGGCTAAGCTTTGCAACCATTTCGAGGAGTAACGGAAAGTTAATTTCCTTGCCTTCCTGCGATTCCCAGCGGTAGCTATTTACATTTTGGCCAAGAAGCGTTACCTCCTTGTAGTTCATGTCAATTAACTCCTGAACTTCGCGAAGAATTGTTTCGGGATTTCGGCTGCGCTCGGCACCTCTAACGTAAGGAACTACACAGTACGAGCACATGTTGTTGCATCCACGGGTAATTGATACAAAAGCCGAAACGCCGTTTTTATCTAAACGTACAGGACTAATATCGGCATATGTTTCTTCGCGCTGAAGAAGAACGTTTATGCCTTTTTGTCCGCCTTCAGCGGCACGTAAAAGAACGGGCAGCTCTCGGTAGGCATCGGGGCCAACAACCAAATCGACAAGCTTGTCGTTATCGAGCAGGGTATCCTTTAGCCTTTCGGCCATGCAGCCTAAAATGCCAACAATTACCCAGGGCTTTTGCTTTTTAATTTGGCGAAAAACATCAATTCGACCCCAAACTCTCGTTTCGGCATTTTCGCGTATGGAGCAAGTGTTTGCTAAAATTACAGAGGCATCTTCAATATTTTCGGTTATTTCGTAGCCATGAGCCTTTAGTATTGAGGCAACCACTTCGCTGTCGTTAATATTCATTTGGCACCCGTAGGTTTCAATAAAAACTAGGGGGCTATTATCGTTGCTATTCATTCTTGTATCTTTTTAAAACATGGCAAAGGTAATACTTTGGAGGTATATTAATTTACGAAATTAAAAGATTGAAAGGGTGACTAAGGTCACCGTTAGTTTGTCTGCAAGAATTGGACGCTCGTCACTGAATGGCTTTCGTTCGTCAACGGCGCAAGTTTTCGCAATCGTTCGCATGCCTATTTGTTGTTTCTTGCACAACTTTAAAAAAGCATGCTCGTAAACATATTTTAATAACTATAAACTAACCCAAACCTTAATTTGAATATGATGAAAAATCAAGTACAACACTTTTTGGAAAGCGTTGTGAGAAAAGTATTTCAAATTTTTATTTGTAGCGTACTGTGCACTATGTACATAACGTCAAATAATGATTTATATGCTGTTACAGCATATCCTGGCTTGATTGAATTTGTACAGCCCGATGGTAGTACGCTAAAAATCTACCTTTTAGGTGACGAAAAAATTAAATGGGCTAAAACTACAGATGGTTACACAATTATGTTTAATCGCGAAGGAATTTATGAGTACGCCAAGCTCGACAGCAAAGGCGACATGGTTCCCTCGGGAATTAAAGCACGTAGCTTAGAAAGGAGATTAGATTGTAAAAGCCTTGAAGAGTCTGAATTTTTATCCAAAACATCAAAAGATCTTTTCTATTCAAAGGAACAGATTAGTGTGATGAAACAAATCTGGGATGTTTACGAAAAAGAAGCAAAAGGTTTTCCTACAACAGGAAACAGAAAACTTGTCTGTATTTTAATGAATTTTACCGACAGGACTTTCGTAAGAACACGTTTAGATTTTGATAATCTGTATAATCAGATAGCATATAATTTCGATGGCGCAACAGGTAGCGTAAAAGATTACTTTTTAGAGAATTCTTATAACCAACTTAACCTTACAGTTACTGTTGTTGGCCCATATACTGCCGCAAACAATATGGCATATTATGGTGCAAATGATGCAAGTGGAAACGATTTAAGACCTCGAGAGCTTGTTACCGAAGCAGTGAACTTAGCCAACCCTGATGTTAACTATGCCGATTTTGACAACGATAACGATGGCACAGTTGATGGAGTTTATGTTATTTTCGCTGGATACGATGAATCTGCTGGTGGTCCTGCAAATGCAATTTGGGCACACAAATGGCAAATAACACCGGTTGTTCTCGATGGTAAATCAATTTCAACATATTCTTGTTCATCTGAACTTAGAGGTACTTCTGGAACAAGTATTTCTAGAATCGGAGTAATTTGCCACGAATTTGGGCACGTTTTAGGTGCTCCCGATTTTTATGATACTAATTATGCGACTGGCGGTCAGTTTGTTGGAACTGGCAAATGGGATTTACAAGCCGACGGTTCTTGGAATGGCGCTACTGGAGGAGGTGAAACACCTGCTCATTCAAATCCTTACTCTAAAATTGTTTTATATAATTGGGCAACAGTTAATTTATTGACTCAAGGGCAAGATGTTACCTTGTATAATGCGGCTCAGAACAAAACGAGCTTTTACCGGTTCAACACTGCAACTGCCAACGAATACTATTTGTGCGAAAACCGACAATTAGTGGGCTTTGATGCTGCTTTACCTGGAAAAGGAATGATTATTTATCATGTACATTCAACAGTTGGAACTTCTGGAGTTAACGATGGACACCCACAAAGAATGTATCCGGTATGTGCAACAGCAACCGTTCAGCAACCAACGGCAACTCCTTCAACTTATGGCTCAATAAATGGTGGTGGTTGTCCTTTCCCTGGAACCGGTAGTAAAACTTTTTTTACCGATAATTCAACTCCATGGGCTCGTTCATGGGCTTCAGCACTTACAGGTAAACCTGTTGAAAATATTACTGAAAATACTGGAAATAAAACAATTTCTTTCCGTTTTATGGGGGGGCCAACTTGTAGCTTGCCCACAATTCAGGCAACCAACTTTACATCTTCTTCAATTACAACTAATTCAATGACTGCGGGTTGGACAAGAGGTAATGGAAATACTGTTTTAGTTGTTGCTCGTGCTACGGGTGCAGTAAATTCTGACCCTGTAATTGGTACAAATTATACCGCCAATGCTGCTTTTGGAAGCGGCACTCAAATTGGGTCAGGTAATTATGTTGTTTATAAAGGTACAGGTACATCGGTTAATGTAACCAGTTTAGCATCAGGAACCGCTTATCATTATGCGGTTTACGAATTTAATTCGGCCGATAATTGCTATAAACTTCCCGGTCTAGCAGGAAATGCAACAACAGTATCTGTTCCAATACCACCAGTAGCTAATTTTACTTCTAATCTTACTACAATAGATCCTGGAGGTAAAATTGAATTTACCGAAACCTGTACGAGCAACCCAACATCGTGGTTATGGACTTTTAATGGAGGCTTCCCTTCAACTTCTACAAGTAGAACTCCTGAAGTAACTTGGGTTACTTCTGGTAATTATACTGTTTCTTTAACTGCAACTAACCAATATGGTTCGCACACCGAGACAAAAACTAATTATGTAACCGTAACAAGTCTGCCCGCTTTACCTTCTCCAAATCCAAAAATAATAGGTACTGGAACAACTTCTGGTACATATTGGCCTTTAGGCATTAGTACCCAAGGTACTGCTGCGTATCGTTATGTGCGCTCTGCCTCAATTTTTACGTCTGCCGAAATAGGTGGGGGAGGTGAAATTACTAAAATAGAATGGCAAGCTAGCGCTGCTCAAACAGATAGTAGGAATATTCAAATTTATTTGAAACATACAACTGATGTTACTTTTACGGCAAGTACGGTGAGCAATTGTACTACAGGTGCTACACTGGTTTATGAGGGTACATTTATTCCAAATGTTACTAGCTGGTTTGCATTCAATACTCAAAATACTTTTATTTACAACGGGACCAGTAATTTAATGGTTATAGCACTAGTTCATACAACAGGTGCTCCAGGAGATAAAGCAAGCAATTGTTATTACACCACAGCAGCAAGTAAACACCAGCAATGGAGTGGGGCTGCTGCACCTACCGGCAACGGTACGGTTAATGGAAACAGACCAAATATTCGTATTGCTTTTAGCACTCCTGCTGCTCCTGTAGCTAACTTTGGAGTTCCTAGCATCACTCCAGTGCTTTCGGAAGGGTTTGAAGGTGCTGCTTTCCCCCCTACTGGCTGGACAATTAATAATGAGGACGCAGCAGGAGTAACTTGGGCTGCTTCAACTGCACACTTTAATTCAGGTACAAAGTCAGCATATCATAATTATGGCGCTTCTGGCTATGCAGAAAAAGGCTGGCTAATCACAAAACAATTAGTCTTACCTGCAGGGCAGAAATACAATCTAAGTTTTTGGTCGAAGTGTTTATACCCTGGCGATTACCCAGCGGGCGGCAACTCGGTTCGAATCTCAACAACGAACACAGCCTTAGCAAGTTTTACCAGCACAGTTTGGACTGCACCGAGCGTTCTAGAACAATGGGTAAAAACAGACATTGACCTTTCGAGTTTTGCAGGACAAAGCATCTATATCGCCTTCAGGTATCAGGGTACGTATGCACATAGTTGGGCTTTAGACGATGTTTATTTATCTGCGATAGTAAACGAGCCTATTACTGTTTTTGAAGGAGATCCTGTAACTATTTACGACATATCAACAGGTAAGCCATTTGTTTGGGAATGGACCACTACTGGTGCCGTAGTTACTAATTCTTCCGAAAAAGACGTTACTTCAGTTTATAATGTTGCTGGTCTTTATCCTGTTACACTTAAAGTTGGTAATTTTGGTGGAATTAACACCAAAACTACACCAAACTTTGTAAGTGTTCTAGGCCGTGCTCCAGTAGCCGATTTTTTGGGTCAGGGGAATTTACAAAACGATAGTTACCAGCAGTTTATTCCTGTTGGAGGAACTGTTATATATAAGGATATGAGCACAAGGGTTCCAACAGCTTGGAGCTGGACGATAACCGGTGGTACGCCTGCAACCAGTACGGCTCAGAACCCAGCCGTTACCTACAGTAACGCTGGGGTGTACAACGCTTCGCTTACAGCTACAAATCCTCATGGTACTAGCAATAAGTCGAGAAGTAGCTACGTAAAGGTTGGCGGTTCCGACTTTGCAACCAATTTTTCCCCTGACGACTTCCCTGTTGCTTACACTATGGCCTCTGGAATGCTACCAGGGCATTGCGGTGATGCTGCAGGCACTACAAAATACTTTACCGAGTACGCTGAATACTTCCCTAACTCCCAAGTAGGGCAGATTTCCCATATAAGGGTAGGCGTAAATATTGCTCAGGGTGTTGGTAAAAACGTTACGTTTAACATATGGGATGGTAGTTCTGGTGAACCTGGTGCCGTTTTAGCTTCAAAAACAGTAGCAATTACATCTTTAAGCGAGAAATCGTACAATATTATTCACCTCGATTCTCCAGTAAACGTTACTGATAAATTCTTTGTGGGCTATGTAATTACTTACGACGCAACGCACAACTACACAACTCACCAGTTCTGCAGCTATTTAGCCTACGATCGTGGTGCCGCAGGGCCTGCAAGCACCGCTTGGGGCTTTATAAGCGCTTTTGGCGGTTGGGATACAATGTCCAGCTACATGGGTATGTCAACCTCCCTGGACGTTCAGCCTATGTTCACATACGGCACAGCCCCAACAATGTATCAGCTTACATTAAACAGTAGTCCTGTAAATGGTGGGGCTACAACAGCAACTACAGTACTTGCTGCAGGCGCAACAATCAGCTTAACAGCACAACCATATAATGGATGGGCATTTGTTGACTGGAGTGATGGGGGTACGCCTGTGAGCTCTACACCTACCTTTAACTATACAATGCCTGCTGTAAATAAAACCCTTACAGCAAACTTTGCTAAGGTATGTGCTAAACCAATACCATACTACCAATATTTCACTGGTTTAGCAGCGTTACCAACCGATTGGAGCACAACAGGTACCCCCGCTTGGGTTGTAGGAACAGCTGCAACTAATGGTCTATCATTGGGTGCTCCTTATGCCTACGCAACCTTCACTGGTACAGCAGCAAATACATCATATATGGTTTCAGAATGTTTTGATTTTGCTGGCTACAAGGATATCAAAATTTCAATGCGCCATAAGCTATGGTTTGCAGCTGCAGGTAATGGATTGGGTACGCTGGCATATAGCATTAATGGCGGAGTTTATACAACTATTGCAACCTTTACCGTAATTGAAGAGAACTTGGCATGGGAATCTGCATTAATACCTGCACTACAGAGCCAAAACAATGTTCGCTTCAGATGGGCATTCACAGCCAATGCAACAGGTACTAGCACTCAGAAAATTTGGAGTGTTGATAATATTGTTGTTTCAGGCATAACCCTTCCAGTCATACAAGGTGATGTTAACGGCGATGGGGTGCTAAACGTTCAGGATATTGTTTGGATGGTAAACCACATTATTGGCAGTACCCCTCCAGGATTTATTTTAGCTGCGGCCGATGTAAATGGCGACGCTGTGGTTGATGCTAACGACGTTGTAGCTCTTGTAAACCTAATTCTTAGCGGTGCTAAGGGTGGTCAGGCAAGTGTTATTTCGACGCCAGGCTACATTACTTTGCAAAACGATGGCATTGTTCGCTTCGAGAGCGATGGCACCTTGGCTGCTCTTCAGTTTCAACTTAATGTTTCAAATGCTAACGAGGTTAACCTTTCGCTTTTAGCCGAAGGCTACCAATTGGCGTATGGAGTTAATGAGAATACAATAACTGGAATTATTTATAGCCCAAACAACAAGGCTTTCGACAATGGCGAAATTCAGCTGTTCTCGGTTAATGGGGCCAGTATGAACGGTATTTCGTGGGGCGATGTATTTGCTTCGAATATTGCTGCCGAAAGAGTACCTGTTTACGCAAACGCCCCAACAGGTGTAAATGATATATTTAGCAATGAACTTAGCGTTTCGGTTTTTCCTAACCCTACTACGGGCACGTTCACTGCACACATAAATATGCCTTCCGCATCGTACGTTGAGATTCAGCTTACCGATATCCTCGGTCGTCCAGTTGTTCAATCGCAGAAATCGTTTGTTACTAAGGGTATTTACGAGTACAGTTTCGATACTGGAAGTGCCATAAATGGTGGAGTCTACATTGTTAGGGTTCTTGGGTACAACGCTGATGGCACAACCGTGACGCAAAAGCACGATGTGAAGTTAATGGTTATAAGAAAGTAGATCCATTGGATATGAATCCATGTATATAATTTACCAACCTTTGATGCTTTAGGGTAAAATATTACCATAAAGCATTGGAGGCATGGTTTATACATCGAAAACTTCCTTGCAAAAAAACAGTTAATTTGAAAACAAATAAAAATCGGTATATGAATATTATTAAGCGCATTTTTCCTTATCTATTGATAGTGGTGCTTTTTTTAAGCACAATGATTTCTCAGGGTGCGAATGTAATTAGCATCACCAACACTTCGGGACCCATTAACAGCACAATAACTATTGAAGTAGCCATTGCAAACGACAATCCATTTGTTGCATTCCAACTCGATATTCCTCTTCCAGCAGGTTTCTCATATGTCAACAGTACTATTGCGCTCAATCCGAGTAGAAGTAATGGACATACAATTGCGGCCAATGTTATAAGTGGAAACACACTTAGAATTATTAGCTACTCAGGAGCAAATGCAAATTACCTTTTAAACACTGGAACAATTGCCACTTTTAATGTTACTGCTCCCTCTACAGTTGCGACACATACTTTTAACATAACTAACCCAACTATTTCAAGTCCAGCAGGTGTTAACATTTGGACAAGTAGTACATCGGGAGTAGTTTCGGTAATTAAAGCCACCCCAACGGTAACGGTTTGGCCAACGGCCAGTGCCATTACTTACGGACAAGCCCTCTCAGCATCGACTCTAACGGGTGGAACTGCAAGTGTTGCAGGAAACTTTACCTTTACTGCACCTACAACAACTCCCAATGCAGGGACGTATAACGCAGCGGTAACTTTTACCCCAACCGATGCCACGAACTACAACACGATAGTAGGTAGCGTAAACTTAACGGTAAACAAGGCTAGCGCCACGGTTACAATAACGAATACAAGCCAAACCTACAACGGTACTCCACGCCCGGTAACAGTAACTACCATACCTGCCGGTCTAACAGTAACCACAACATACGACGGCAGCGGAACAGCTCCAACCAATGCTGGCAGCTACGCAGTAGTATCGACCATAAGCGAGACCAACTACCAAGGAACGAGCAGCACAACGCTAACAATAAACAAAGCGAACCCCACAGTTACAATATGGCCATCGACCACTGCTATTACCTTTGGGCAAGCCCTTTCGGTATCGACTATAAGCGGAGGAGTGGTTACCCCAGCGGGCACATTCGCATTCACAACGCCATCAACTGTTCCTATTAGTGCAGGTACTTACGCTGCCTCGGTAACCTTTACCCCAACCGATGCTTCGAACTACAACACGGTTGTTGGTTCAGTAAACGTAACTGTAAACAAGGCAATCGCCACGGTAACCATATCGAATACAACACAGGTTTATAATGGTAGTCCACGTTCAGTAACCGTAGTTACCAACCCTGTTGGTCTAACAGTAACCACCACCTACAACGGCAGCGGAACGGCTCCAACTAATGCCGGTAGCTATGCTGTGTTATCGACCATTAACGAGACTAACTATGAGGGTTCAAACACTGCAACGCTAACCATTAGTAAAGTAACCCCCACCGTGTCGGATTGGCCAACGTCTTCTGCTATTATATACGGACAAGCCCTTTCAGCATCGACTCTAACGGCGGGTACGGCAAGCATTGGTGGTAGCTTTGCTTTCACTACACCTTCAACCGTTCCTGCGAGCGCAGGCACATATGCTGCCTCGGTAACCTTTACCCCAACCGATGCCACCAACTACAACACGGTAACAGGAAACGTAAACGTAACGGTAAACAAGACTACAGCCACGGTAACCATATCGAACACAGCGCAAACCTACAACGGCAGCCCCCGCCCCGTAACGGTAGTCACCAGTCCTGCTGGTTTAACGGTA
>DDWL01000029.1 GCA_002345675.1 Bacteroidales bacterium UBA2287
TTACACACTTGTTAGGACACTACCTGATATTATTTTCTTTAGTGTCCATAATCTCTTCATATTTTTTTCTCCCCCTAAAAAAACTATCTTTGAAATTCAATTTGTATTGAAATAAATAAAATTTGAATTAATCTTAAATCCTCATTTTCAATGAAGATATCCGTTGTAGGTTCGGGCTATGTTGGACTGGTTACCGGAACCTGTTTTGCCGAAACTGGCGTTACTGTTACTTGTGTAGATATTGACACCGAAAAAATTGAAAACCTAAAGAGAGGCATTATTCCCATATTCGAACCAGGTCTCGAAGCAATGGTTCATAAAAATGTAGAGAAAGGTCGACTTTTCTTCACCACAAATCTTCCAGAGAGTATTAATGAAGCCGAAGCCGTATTTATTGCTGTAGGTACTCCCCCCGACGAGGATGGCAGTGCCGACCTAAAGTACGTTCTTGGCGTAGCTGCCGAAGTTGGCAAAAACATGGAGCATTACATGGTGATTGTTACCAAAAGTACTGTTCCCATTGGAACAGCCGAAAAAGTAAGATTGGCAATTAAAACTGAACTCGACAAACGTGGAGTAAAAATTCCTTTCGATGTAGCTTCTAACCCCGAATTTTTAAAGGAAGGTGCAGCAATCGACGATTTTCTTAAGCCCGACCGTATTGTAATTGGAACCGACTCCGACGAGGCTGTGAAATTAATGAACCGCCTTTACAAGCCCTTTTTGCTTAATGGGCATCCCATTATTTTTATGGATATTCCATCGGCCGAACTTACCAAGTATGCAGCAAATGCCATGCTGGCAACCCGTATAAGCTTTATGAACGACATTGCCAACCTCTGCGAAATTGTTGGTGCCGACGTAAACATGGTTCGCAAGGGAATTGGCTCCGACTCGCGAATTGGTAATAAATTTATATACCCTGGTGCTGGTTACGGTGGAAGTTGCTTTCCAAAGGACGTTAAAGCGCTTATCAAAACTTCAATCGAAAAAGGGCATCCCCTCGAACTTATGCAAGCTGTTGAGAACGTAAACGACAGTCAAAAGGAGGTGATTTTCAAAAAAATATATACCCATTTCAACGGAAACCTAAAGGGAAAACGATTTGGGATGTGGGGCTTGTCGTTTAAACCCAATACCGACGACATGCGCGAAGCTCCAGCCCTTGTTGTAATTGCAAAACTTATTGAAGCGGGCGCAACCGTAAAGGCGTACGACCCTGCGGCAATGCACGAAACCCAACGTAGAATTGGTAATGTTATAGAATATGCAACCGACCAGTACGATGCCGCTCTCGATATTGACGCTCTAATACTTATGACCGAATGGCAGGAGTTTAGGGTAATAAACTTCAAAGTGCTTGCAAAGGTTATGAAATCGAAAATTATTTTCGATGGACGAAATATTTACGAACCCGAAGAGATGAAAGAAAACGGATTTGCATACTACAGCATTGGTCGTAAGCCCATTAACTAAGGCAAAATTATGAAACGAATTCTGGTAACCGGTGGAGCCGGTTTTGTTGGTTCTCATCTTTGCGAACGCCTTCTTGCCGAAGGCAACGATATAATTTGCCTCGACAACTTTTTTACTGGTTCAAAGGATAATATCGCACACCTTATTGGTAACCCATACTTCGAACTGGTTAGGCACGATGTTATTATGCCATTTTTTGCCGAGGTCGACGAGATTTACAACTTAGCTTGTCCCGCTTCTCCTATTCATTATCAGTACAACGGCATTAAAACCGTTAAAACTTCGGTAATGGGAGCTATTAATATGCTTGGACTTGCAAAGCGAGTTAAGGCTAAGGTTTTGCAAGCATCAACCAGCGAAGTATATGGCGACCCAACGGTGCACCCACAGCCCGAAACATACTGGGGAAATGTTAACCCCATTGGCGTTCGGTCGTGCTACGACGAAGGCAAGCGTTGCGCCGAAACCCTTTTTATGAACTATAAGGAGCAAAACGGAGTTCGAATTAAAATTGCCCGTATTTTTAATACCTACGGTCCTCGCATGAGCCCAAACGACGGGCGAGTTGTTTCAAACTTTATTGTTCAGGCGCTCCAAAATCACGATATTACCATTTATGGCGATGGCTCGCAAACCCGCAGCTTCATGTATGTCGACAATTTGGTTGAGGGTTTAATTCGACTAATGAACACCCCCGAAAGTGTTACAGGTCCTGTAAACCTTGGTAATCCTGGCGAATTTACAATGATTGAGTTGGCTCAGTTGGTAATTAAAATTACTGGCAGTAAGTCGAAGCTGGTTTACTATCCCTTACCAGCCGACGATCCCTTGCAGCGAAAGCCCGATATTACTTTAGCTCAATCGCTTTTAAATAACTGGACACCTGACATTAAGCTTGAGAATGGTTTGGTTAAAACCATTGCATACTTCGACAATCTTTTAAAAAGTAAAAAATAGTTGCTATGAAGATAGTAGAAACTCCAATTCCCGACCTTTTTGTTTTAGAGCCCAGAATATTCGAGGATTCTCGTGGATATTTCTTAGAAACGTACAGCCAAAAAGCACTCGAATTGCATGGCTTAACAATGAATTTCATTCAGGATAACGAATCGAAATCGGAGTATGGCGTTATTCGTGGGCTACACTATCAGCTTGCGCCTTATGCGCAAACAAAGCTCGTTAGGGTTGTAATGGGAACAATTATCGATGTAGCAGTCGATTTGCGCAGAAACTCGCCAACCTTTGGGAAGCATTTTGCCGTTGAATTGAATTCGGTAAAAAAGAATATGCTGCTCGTTCCTCGAGGTTTTGCACATGGTTTCTCGGTGCTTAGCGAAACGGCAATTGTGTGCTATAAATGCGATGGTCCCTACACTCCCGAAGCCGAAAGGGGTATTCTTTATAACGATTCTCAGCTAGGTATCGACTGGCAAGTAAATTCCGAAAAGGCACTAGTTTCGGCAAAGGATAAGGTTTACCCATCGTTTTCGCAAGCCGAAATGAACTTTATTTACGGCAAAGAAAGGGAGTAGCTACTACAAATTAATGGTGTTCTATTTTCAAAAAAGTACTATGTAAGGCTCAATCTCGCAAAAAAATGCTAAATTGAGCCTTTGGTGTGTTATTAAACTAAGTAAATATCGAACCTAAAAACATAAAGTAATGAGTACCCAAAGTGTCGACCCAGCAATTCTAAAAAAAGCCCAAGAATGGCTTAATCCTGAATTCGATGCCGAAACTCGAAATGAGGTTAAAAATTTAATTGAGCAAAACCCAAAAGAACTTACCGATGCATTTTATCGTAGCCTCGAGTTTGGCACTGGTGGACTTAGAGGAATTATGGGTGCTGGCACAAACCGAATGAATAACTATACAGTAGGAATGGCCACTCAGGGTCTTGCCAATTACTTGCTGCAGCAGTTTAAAAATCTTCCCGAAATTAGGGTTGCCATAGCCACCGATTCGCGAAACAACAGTACCAAGTTTTCTCAAACCGCTGCCCAAATATTGTCGGCAAATGGTATAAAAGTTTACCTGTTCGATTCGTTAAGGCCAACCCCCGAGCTCAGTTTTGCTGTAAGGTGCTTTAAATGCCAAAGCGGTATTGTAATCACTGCATCGCACAACCCTAAGGAGTATAATGGTTATAAGGTTTACTGGGACGATGGCGGACAGGTAGTTCCCCCTCACGATAAAAATATTATTGCCGAAGTAAATAAAATTCAGTCGGTTAAGGAGGTTAAGTTTAAAGGAAACGACAACCTTATTAAAACTATTGGCAACGAAATTGACGAAATGTATATTAATACATTGGCATCGCTGTCGCTGTCGCCCGAAATTAACCGCAAGCATAGCAACCTAAAAATTGTATATACAGCGTTGCACGGAACAGGGGTAAAATTAGTGCCTATGGCACTTAAAAAGTTCGGTTTTGCTAATGTGAATAGTGTTAAGGAGCAAGACGTTAGCGATGGGAATTTCCCAACAATTTTTTCTCCAAATCCAGAGGAAGCATCGGCTCTTAAAATGGCTCTCGACCTTGCCCAGAAAATCGATGCCGAAATTGTTATGGCAACCGATCCCGATGCCGACCGCGTTGGCCTTGGTGTTAAGGACGACACTGGGAAATTCATTCTATTAAATGGCAATCAGGCTGCAACCCTGCTTATTTACTATTTGCTTTTTAAGTGGAACGAAAAGGGAATGATAAAAGGTAAAGAGTACATTGTGAAAACCATTGTAACCACCGATTTGCTTGCCGATATTGCAAAAAAGTTTAAGGTCGAATGCCACGAAGTTCTTACAGGCTTCAAGTATATTGCCGAAATTATTCGCAAACTCGAAGGCGAAAAAACGTTTATAGGAGGTGGCGAGGAGAGCTACGGATACCTTGCCGGTAGCTTTGTACGCGATAAGGATGCCATTTTAAGCTGTGCTCTTTTTGCCGAAATTGCTGCTTGGGCTAAGGAGCAAAACAAATCGCTGTACCAGCTGCTAATCGAAATTTATGTTGAATTTGGGTTGTACAAGGAGCACCTAATTTCGCTAACCAAAAAGGGCAAAGAGGGAGCCGAAGAAATTAAGGCAATGATGGTTAACTTTCGTAGTAATCCTCCCAAAACCATTGGAGGATCGAAGGTTACCCTTGTTCACGACTACGAAATGCGCATAACCACCAACTTGCAAACGGGAAAAACCACTCCCATTGAATTCCCAAAATCGGACGTTATTCAGCTAATTACCGAGGATAAAACCCGAATTTCGGTTCGTCCATCGGGAACGGAGCCAAAAATTAAATTCTACTTTGGAGTTCGAGGCGAGCTAAAATCGGTTGGTGAGTATAAGCAAGTAATTGCTAAACTCGACGAAAAAATTAAGGGAATTGTTGAGGAGTTGAAAATTGGGTAAGGGTTCGGTTGTCAGTTGTCAGTTGTCAGTTGTCAGTTCACCTCGGACACTGAGTTTATCGAAGTGTCAGTCTTCAGACTTCAGACTTCAGACTTCGGACTCAATTAACTCAATAACACATTAACCAAATAACTCAATCATGAAAAGTTTCCGTAAAGAATTGTGGTTCGAAACCAGTCGTAGGCGAGAGTTAATAAACATTACGCCAAATATTATTCAGTGCCTCCACGAAAGTAAAGTGCAAGAGGGTTTGTTGCTCGTAAATGCCATGCATATTACTTCGAGTGTCTTTATAAATGATGACGAAAGGGGGCTACACCACGACATTGATGCTTGGCTCGAGAAGCTTGCACCCGAAAAACCATACGATCAGTACAAGCATAATGGCTACGAAGATAATGCCGATGCGCATTTAAAGCGTACCATTATGGGTCGCGAGGTAGTTGTTGCAATTACCGAGGGTAAACTCGACTTTGGCCCATGGGAGCAAATATTCTATGGCGAATTCGATGGAAAAAGAAGAAAAAGGGTGCTGGTAAAAATTATTGGGGAGTAGTTCCAAAGAATACTTCAAAGTTTTTTTCAATTTGAACTTTCAGTTCATTAATTCCCATTTGCAAGCATGAGGTTGCTGCAATATAAACCTCTTCAATGTTTTCAATGAAATCGTCTGTTTCAAAGAAAATCCTATCGGCAGGGGTTGATTTTAGCGCCTCAACAATTTTAGGATTTTTTGCAAACGCAATGCAAAACGATAGGTAAAAGCCTTGCTTTACAAGCGATTTCGCAATTTGAGCATTACCCATAAAGTTGTGAATTACCCATGGGGTAGTAGGCTTTAATTTTTTTTGCAACTCTTGAATTTCCGAAAACGACCTTACGCAGTGAATAACCACAGGTTTTTGAACCTTTTCGGCAATATCAACCTGTTTTTTAAAAAGTTCAATTTGAGTAGTTAAATCGGCGCCCTTTAACCTATCGAGGCCAATTTCGCCAATGGCAATAACGTTGGGCTCTAACGCAATTTGTTTCAATTTCGAAAGCATACTGCTTACATTCTCATCGGAACTTTGCCAAGGGTGAATGCCAACGGTGCTAAAAGTTGATAGTTTACTATTTAAGGCTTCGTTTACAGTGTATGAAATAACTTGTAAAACATTACTGAATGTTACCGCTTTGTGGCTATGGAAGTTAATAAAATTCATTGTACTGCAATTTGTATGACAAGTTATTAAAATTTACGATTATTTTTGGTTTCAAATAATTAAGTTTGGAATAAGGTTAATTTAGTTACCTAAGATTTTCTAAACAAGTAAAGCACAATAAAGAGAATTAGATTATGATGAATTCTAAATCGATAAAATTTCCTAAAAGGGCGTGGATATACTTTACCGAAATGTTCCCAATTATAGTGTACCTGCCCTTTGTAATTGCTATGTATGCTTGCATGAGTTTTACGGTTCAGTCGTTAGGTTCTGAAATAGTTATTGATTGTTACTTCGTAACTGGCATAATATCAGCGTTTTTTATGATGCTTCTAATAAGAAATTTTGACGATTTAAAAGATTACGAACTAGATAAAAAAATATTTCCCAACCGTCCCATTCCCCGAGGCGATGTGAAAAAGAGCGATATTCAGTTAATGGCATTTAGCAGTTTTATTATTGTATTGCTTGCCAATGCTATTTTTGCTCAAAAAACACTTGTTGTTTTTTTAGTTATGATTGTTTATGCTTTGCTAACCTATAAGTGGTTTTTTGCGGAAAAATTTCATCGTAGCCACGTTTTCTTTACAATGTTTACACACCAACCTTTGCCAATTATTATAAACTTTTTTCTAATTCATACTGCCTTAGCAAGCGGTACAAACTATGAAGTTTTTTCGTTAAAATATTTCTTTGTGCTCCTTCTTTTTTCTTTTCCAGTTACCATATGGGAAACGTCGCGGAAAATACGTTCAGCCGATATGGAAACGGAGTATGAAACTTTTTCGAGATTTTTGGGAGCGCGAAATGCTACGCTAATACCTATAATACTTATTTTTTTAACTTCAATTTTAGGCGTTTACTTTGGGTTGCAACTAAACTTGGGTGTATCGTTCTATATAATATTATTAGTATTACTAGTAGGAGTTGCATTTTTTTACATTAGGTTTTTTGTAAAACCTACAAATGAGAATAATTTGCTTAAATCGGTGTCGATGGCATTTGCTGGTATTTTCTTTTTGAATTTGCTAGCGCATATAATTGCTGTAAAGCAAATAATTCTTCTTACATAAACTTTAGTTTAATACAAAAAGGGGATTAATTTCCAAGTTTTCGATTGGTAGTTGGTGTACTGCTGTTTGAACTGAGAAAGTAATACTTTTTCTTCTAAAATAATTCTACGTACAATAACCAGTAGGGGTAGGAGTATAAGTAACACAAGTGCTATTATATTGTTGAGCATTAAGCCTAAGCCAATATAGTAAAGAATTAAGCCCGTGTAACTGGGGTGCCTAACAAAGCGGTATAAACCATTGGTTTTGAGTTTATGATTTTTGATAATGGTAACGTAAACCGTGAACGATTTGCCAAGCGAAATTACGGCAACCCAACGAATTGCAAAGCCTATTACAACCAGCAAATACCCGAATACATTAACATAAAGGGGAAATTCAACTCTTGTTAAACCCCAAAAGTAAAACAGTAAGCTAGCAATTATGGTTGTCGGAATTACTAATCGGAAAAGAAGCAATGTATTTCCATCTTGTTGAAAAGCATCGTTATTGTTGCTGGTTCGTTTCCAAATGTTAATAACAACTCCAGAGACAGTAAAAGCGGCTATTGCAATGAATATGGCTATTTGTTCACTTGTCATTTTTTGTTACTTTTAAAAACCAATTTAATTCAACTTAAAGTTAAACT
The DNA here is from genome assembly GCA_002345675.1 of Bacteroidales bacterium UBA2287. Taxonomy (GTDB): domain Bacteria; phylum Bacteroidota; class Bacteroidia; order Bacteroidales; family Tenuifilaceae; genus UBA2287. Next base: position 7,791 of record DDWL01000029.1, read on the forward strand.
TTATGAACCAAAAAATACCCTGGAATATTCCAAATATACTTTCGTTCTACCGCCTCGTGTCGTTTCCCTTTGTACTAGTAATAGCTTTGCTGGGGTACGAAAAACTTTTTGTGGTTTTAATTTGCATTAACCTTGTAACCGATGTTTTAGATGGGTTTATAGCCCGTACTTTTAATATGAAAACCGAAATTGGTGCCAAACTCGATTCCATTGCCGATACCGGAACTTTCATTCTTGCCTTTTTGGGCTTATACCTATTCCGGTGGAATATACTTCAAAATTATGCCTTTCCTTTCCTGCTTTTCGTTTCGCTTTTTGTTTTTTGCAACCTTTTATCGTTGTTGAAATTTAGGCGATTGCCAAGCCTTCACCTTTACTCTTGGAAAATTGGAGGGTATATACAGGGTGCTTTTCTATTTACAATTTTTGCCATTGACTTTTATGCTCCCTTTTTTTATTTTATGATTGTGTGGAGCGTTTTGGCCATTCTGGAGCATATAATCATTCAACTTATAATTGAAAAAATGATTTCGAATGCAAAGGGTTTGTACTGGGTACTTAAAGGAATGAAAAAGGCCATTTAGTAACCCCTAATCTTAGTCCTTTAGTATTTTTACATAGCCAGTATGTCCGTCAATCTCAATAGTATCGTTACTTTTTATAAGTTGAGTAGCGTTTTTTATTCCAAGAACAGCAGGAATACCAAACTCTCGTGAAACAACTGCCCCGTGCGATAGCATGCCCCCTGTTTCGGTAACTAAACCCGCAATTTGGGCAAAGTAGGGTGCCCAACCCGGATCGGTAAAACGAGTAACCAGTATCTCACCTTCGCAAAGGGTATTAGCTTCGAAAACTGAAAGAATAACCCTGGCTTTTGCTCTGCAAATACCCGGTGCGCTGGCAATGCCTTTAAGTTCATTTTTTGAGTTGCCCTTATCCTTCTTTAAATTTTTTGTTCCATTTTTATTCCAAATTTCGTTTGGCTTGTTGAAATTTCTGTTGCACTGGTGAAAAAGTTTATTCTTTTCAATAAGGTTTAAATACTTTTCAACCGATTGGCTGCTAGCCAGCATGAAAGCCTCATTATAGCTAAGGAAGAAGATGTCGTTACGATTCTTTAAAATTCCTTTTGCCACTAATTTATCGGCTAAAGCAAGCAGGCACATTCGTATGTAATAGTACATTTTAGTGGAGTTGTCTCGCATCTCTTCGCGCCACCAGAGTAAATGCCTGTGCATTTTCACATTTCTAAGCAATCCTTGAGACTTAATCTTATCCTTTTCTTTTAAAAATATATCGAACTGGTTGTTGGTGGAACTCCTTGGGCTCTCGTTGCTATAATTGTGAATATGTTTTAGCAATGCTTCAAAAAATTGGGCTGGATCTTCATCCCAGTGAGACACTAAAATGTCGAGTTCTCTTAGGCTATGATATTTATACTTATCAATCAGTAATTTAATGTCGCTATAAAATGGGATTTCAGAACCTTGCCTATAATTTTGTAGTAGCTGCTCAAGTGTTGTTGCGTTAAAAAATTGCTTGGCTTTTTCATCGGCAATAATTCTTCTACTCAAGTCCCAAATATCGTAAGTTGGTAGTAAATGCGACAAGTTTTTAAGACCACATATTAAATTTAAGTAATTTACTGAGTTGTTTTTATGTTTTTTATTGTACTTGTCAACTGCTTCCTGGCAAAATGTGGCTGCATTGGAATTATCGTAAATGGCAAAGAAGTAACCCCCCTCAAGCAAAAGGTAATATTTTTCAATTAGTTCTTTTGTAAATAGCAACAGGTTGTTGGTTGAGTAGCTATTGAAGTCGGTTTCCTCAATTTGGCTAAAAAGGGGTTTAACGGTTTCAATTATTTTCTTACATTTTTTCGAACGAGCAGCAATCGATTTTTTTGTGGCAAAAAGAATTCGAAGTCCCCTAATAATAGTAATGGGAGTAAATGCTGTTGTTTGACCACTTCCTTCGTAATCGGGTTCAATTCCCAAGCTTAAGTCGAAGTTGTGTTCGTTAAACCCTGGTATTTTTTTTACACATTCCTTGGCGGCCTGCATATTCCAGTAGCCATATCCAAACCACCAGTTGAACCATTTAATATTTTTATCTTTATGTGGAATTTTAATACTTCTAAAATATTCGGGCATTGTATGTTCAAAAATTAACTCGTATAGCGAGTACATCATTGGTGTGGTAATGGTCGACGAAACCCCACCGTCCTTTAGGTCGGCATTAGTCCATTCGTGCTCAACATCGAAATGTATTGAGGTTAAGGGGCGAGCCTGAAGCAAAAAGAACCGATCGTTTTTAATAGCCCATTCAATATCGAGGGGTTCACCAAAGAACTTTTGTACCTCTAAACAGGTTGATGCAATGTTTTCGATTTGCTGTTTGGCAAGTAATGGACTATCGGAATTATACTTTTCGGAAGTACTAATGGTATTAAATTCTCCATTGTACCAGTTGAATGTGTATGTTTCGGGGTTTACAATTCCCTGCACTAAGTCTTCTCCCAGTCCAGCAATGGCTTCAATTACCATTTCTTTATCGTTGCCAGTTAAAGGGTTTGCAGTAAAAACTACCCCTGAAGTGTTGGCATCAACTTGTCCCTGAATAATAACGCTCATTTGAATTTCGGAAGGTGAAAAACCATTATTCCTACAGTACGACAGCACTTTGGTGCCATACTGCGATGCCCAGCATTTAATTACAACCTGCATCAAATTTTCTTTACTGCGAATATTAAGGTACGATTCGAACTGACCAGCAAACGATGAAGAACTGCTATCCTCAATATTAGCTGAGCTACGAACCGCAACTGCAGAAAAGCCTTCGTTAATTAGTTGTTCAAAAAAGGAGAATATCTGGGTTTCAATTTCCAAAGGAAGAGAAGCGGTATTAAAATTTTGGTGAATTTGAGAAACTAAAAAATCTTCGTTTAGTCCATTAAGGCTTTCGATAAGTCTCCTAATTTCTGAATTTTTTTCGAGAAATAGTTTGTACGAAGAGTAGGGTATTACACCGCCCAACGGAACATTAAAGCCATTTCTAAAAAGCAATTGGAGTTTATTTGCTTTTCCACCCGAATTTAAAGGGAATTCGTTGCTATTAAATGGAATTATATGAGGCATAAAAAAGTTGAATTGTAAGTTAAAGCGGATTTTTTCGGAGTCCTGCAAGGTAAAGCATAACATTAATAAACATATGTAAAAACAGGAAGAATACTACGCCTGTTAAAAAGAAACTTATGCTCATGCGTGAAAAGGGAATTATTGCTAACATACATCCTATGGGCGAATCAATTTGATCGATAATTATATTTAAAACATTTCCCCGTTTGCCTTCCACAATTTCCAATTGGCGTTTTACAAAACTGTTGGGTAACTCGGCTAATACATAGCCAAGTCCAAAAGCAACTCCAATAATTAGTGGCGATGTTGCGACAAAATCAATAATATTTAACTCGGCAATTGTGTCGAAAGTAATTGTAAGCCAATACAAAAAGTAAGATGAGAGTATTGATAAAATTACCATTGCAAAGAGTCCTCGGAATGTTTTGCTATCACCAAAAATGCGCTTGCCATTATATGTTAAATTAAAGTCGAGAGGATACTTTAATTTCCCCAAAAGGTTAAACTTTACCACAACCATATGTAGAACTGCCGCAAGGGTAGCAGGTATTGCAAACACAAGTAACTTTAGAATTATCATATTAACAAATATTATTTTAATTTTTTAGAACGCGTGGAAAATACCAAATATTTCCGAGCAGCGACCCAGCAACTGCAATTGTGTAGTATTTTATTACGAAGTTTAGCATAAATTCTCTTGCTTTATTTGGCTACTTTCTTTTTCTCAACTATTTGCACAAAACCTAAAGCCCCATCGATATAAATGGTGTCGCCCGAACTAATTATCGAGGTTGCATTCTCAACCCCAACAATTGTAGGTATTCCTAGTTCGCGACCAACAATAGCAGTATGCGACAACAAAGAACCTTTTTCGCTAACCAATCCTGCCGCTTGCGACATTATAAATATCCAGCCAGGGTCGGTAATTTTTGTAACTACAATTTTTCCTCTTACATCAAGGCTAGGATTGGGAACCTCAACCACAAGGGCTATTGCCTTAACAATACCCTTGCTAACACCAACCCCTTGCAATTCGTTAATATTGTTGGGGTTTGCATTAAAGTTATTTTTTTCAATGGGCGCATTATCGCTTGTGTATATAATCCTATCGGAAGGTGTTATGTTCTCAAATTCGGTATACTTTTCTTTCTGATTCCTAACGTATTCAAAAAGATTTTCCTTGATATTTTCATTGCAATACAGTTCCACTTGCTCAAGACTTAGGTAAAAAATATCGTTAGGGTTTTCAATAACCCCATATTGATGCATTTTAACTCCTATTTCCTTGAATTGCTCCTTAACTGCACCGTATGCTCGAGTACGGCAAAAACGCATATTCTCTCTGTTACGTATGGTATCTCGTGCTAGGGAGAGTATGTATTTAAAGTATATTTTTTTAATCGATATTTTCGAAAACTTCTTTTCAACTGCTTCTTCAGCACAGGTTCTTATCTCGTGCTGGTTTTTCTTAATTGCTACCGATGAACTGCCTGAGTCTAGTCGAGTTTTAATCATTTCAATTAGAAACGCTGGGTTGCTTCGGAGAGAATCTGTTTCAAGTTTGAGTTCAGCGGTAGTTCTGTCGCCATAAACCTTCAGGTAGTTATTAAATGGAGCGAAAAAGGGATTATTTGGTTCTTCGGAAATTGTTCGAAAAATAGCTTGCGGGCTCTGGCTTTTGAATAGTGAGTAGAGTTCGCTATTGGCCGTAACCATGTCAACCAAGTTTAAAAGTTCCAAAAGAGGCTTCTCCGACTCAACGCCATCAATTCCGCAAAGCAAATCGTTGGCAATATTTTCATTTTCGCTAAAGCCTAGCGAGTGAATAATCGACTTAAGTATGCCAAAACTTTTAAACGCAATTAAGTCGTTCACAAGGGTTGGGTACCAATTACTGTAAAGCCTTTGAGAAATTTCGTTTTGAAATCGGAAAATTTCTGAGGCACTTTTTTTATCAAGGTTAAATTCGGTAAGTTGAAGGTATATTTGGTTAAACGAAACAAAAAAATTGTGGCTCCATTTTTTGTGCAGCAGCAGCAATTTGGTCAGCTTCACGAAAGAATTTATTCTATTTAACACTGAAACCTTCGATAGCTTAACGCTGCCATTACGAAGCCCAACGCTATTTTCCCAGTTTCTAATCCCTTTTTTACCAGGAATAATAAGCGACATCATTCGATACCAGTTGTCGAGCCTGTAGTAAACCCGTCCAGCAGTATTCCCAATCAGGTTGCCAAGTACATTTTCCATTTCAGGAGAATTCGATAGTTTAACACCAATGGCAGCCGCAGTTCCTTTAAAAACCTGATAGTAATTATTTCGTGCAAAGCTAATGCTTAGTGGAAGAGTAAGCCCAGGGTACGATTCAGAAATGTTTGTATTGTCGAGAATTTTTAATCTTTCGAACTCAATTGTGGTTATTGGCCTAGCCTGAAGAAAATGGATTTTACCAGTTTCATCTATAGCAAACTCAAAATCGAGTGGCTTTCCCCATAAGTTTTCGGCCTTAGCACCTTTTTCAGCCAAATATTTTACCTCACTATGCCCAAGTGTAGGAAGGGATTTATCCAATTCGGCTACTTCATTCTCTACAAGTTTATTTGAAGTTTTTGCATCATAGCTTAGTTTCGAGTTTTTTACTACAATTACTTGCGAAATATTCCCATTAAGCCTGTCAACATAATAGGTGTCGGTTTCGACCTTGCCCGAAACAATTCCTTCGCCAGCTCCGTAACCCGATGTAATTACAAGGCTATTCAAATTGCCATTCGGATTGCGCGTAAACATTACCCCTGAACAAACCGGGGTTATCATTTTTTGAATTATTACCGACATTCTAGGATAAGCAATTTTGCCTCCACGTACTTGAGTGTATTTAAGCGAATTATAGTTCCATCCTGACGCAAGGCATTGCTTAATACTTGGTTCCAATTTGTGTTTTGTTACATACAGCACCGTATCATATTGACCTGCAAACGAAGCATTATCGGAATCCTCGGTATTAGCCGACGAGCGGACAGAAACAATAAAATTTTCTCCAAAAAACGCTTCACATTTCCTTGTTATTCTATCGATGAATTCTTTCGAAAAATCGGTTTTAATTATTCTTTCTGTTAAGTTTTCCGAAAGTTTCAGTAACCCTTTTTCATCATTTAGCTGTTTGTTTAAAAATTTCGACTTAGGTTGAGGTATTTCTGCATTAAACTCTTTCCAGCTTATAACAAAAAACGGAGGAACATTAAAACCATGCTGCTTCAAAAAAAAGAGCCCTTTAGCCTTACCTCCTAAATCATAGTTTGAAAAATGTTCCATTTGCGAATTCAAATTATAAAACTAAAGTAGCAATAAAACGATATTATTTTTATGATTATGAAATTTTTAGGTTTGAGTAATTAAAAAAAAAAAAAACTAGACCTGTGGGATCTGGTTTTAAGAAACTGTTTAAATTTTATTCATTAGAAATGCTCTGATAATTGCCCACGCCCCGATAGTTATCGGGGTGAGCCCGTGGGTCAATATAAAAGAAGATGCTGGGCTTCAGCCCAATAAGTATCTGTATTATTTGGCTAAAGCCATTGTTTGTACCTTATCTCTTCCACGGGCTATACTTCAACAGGCTCAGCAACCAGCCCGTGGCAATTGAAACCCAGAATATTAATAAAAACTTAAACAGTTTCTAAATTCTAAGGTAGATTATTTCGACTCGTAAAGTTCAATTATTTTCAGCATTACCTCGGTGGCCTTTTCCATACTTTCGATGGGGACAAACTCGTGTTTTCCGTGGAAATTTTCGCCACCAGCAAAAAGATTAGGACAAGGGAGACCCATATACGAAAGCCGAGCTCCATCGGTACCTCCTCGTATGGGCTTTACTTTTGGCTTAACGCCAACCAGTTCCATTGCTTTAACTGCTGTGTCAACAACGTGAATAACAGGTTCAACCTTTTCGCGCATGTTGTAGTACTGGTCCTTTAGTTCGAGTTTAGCAACCCCTTCGCCGTACTTGGCATTAATAAAATCGGCACATTTGGTAATAAACGCTTTTCGAGTTTCGAACTTGGCCTGCGAATGATCGCGTATAATGTACTGCAATGTAGCATTCTCAACAGACCCCTGAAAACCAATGAGATGGTAAAATCCTTCGTAGTTAACTGTGAATTCGGGGCGCTCGCTAGGAGGGAGTAAGCTGTTCATTTCCATTGCTATATGCATTGCATTTAGCATTTTATCCTTTGCGTAGCCAGGGTGTATGTTTCGACCCTGAATTATTATTTTTGCGCCAGCTGCATTAAAGTTTTCGTACTCCAATTCGCCAATTGCACCACCATCGAGGGTGTAAGCAAAATCGGCATTAAATTTTTTAACATCGAAATGGTCAACGCCTCGACCAACCTCCTCGTCAACAGTAAAACCTATTCGAATTGGACCGTGCTTAAACTCGGGGTTACCCATCATGTACTCAACGGCAGTCATAATTTCGGCAATTCCAGCCTTATCGTCGGCACCCAAAAGGGTTGTACCATCGGTAACAATTAGGCTCTGCCCAACGTAATCGTGTAATTCGGGAAAATCGGTAACCGAAATGGTAACATTGTTTTCGCTGTTTAATAGAATATCGTTACCGTCGTAATTCTCTATAATGCGAGGTTTTACGCTAACACCTGGCATATCGGGAGCTGTATCGACATGTGCAAGAAAACCTATGGTGGGCACTTTTTTAGCTGTATTGGCTGGCACGGTTGCCATAACGTAACCATACTCGTCGATACTTGCATCGTTAAGCCCAAGTTCGTTAAGTTCCTTAACAAGAAGTTTCGATAGTTCCAGCTGCTTTGCAGTGCTCGGAAACGATGTTGAGCTGTCGTCGCTTTGGGTATCCATTTTCACATACCTCAAAAAACGATCGGTTAGGTTCTTTTTATTTATCATTGGGTTGGTGAGTTATTGAGTTATTAAGTTATTTAGTCGGAAGTCGGAAGTTGGAAGTCCGAAGACTGAAGACTGAAGACTGAGGACTGAAGACTGAGGACTGAAGACTGAGGACTGCCGACTGAGAACTGTCTACTCCTCCTCTGGTTTTGCACGAAGCGATTCCCAAATCATGTAGCCACAAAGTGCAGCAAACATAACAATGGCAATTATTTCGGCAGCATTCGACTCGAACCATTCGGCATTTACGTAGTTAATTCCTCCAAATTTTAGCACAGCGCTAATTACCCCCATTAGAGCACCTCCAGCAATAAATCCCGATGCAATTAAAGTTCCTCGTTCCTTACGTGCTTGATTAACAGCCTTATTCTTACTACGAGTTGCTACAATATGCGCAATAATTCCACCTACAAGCAAAGGTGTGTTAAGCTGAAGTGGAATAAACATTCCCAGCGAAAAAGCCAGTGCAGGAACCCCAATCATAGTAAGAACAAGCGACAAACTTGCGCCTGCTGCGTAAAGAAGCCAAGGTGCTGGTTTTCCGCTCATCATTGGTTCAATAACTGCTGCCATTGCATTTGCCTGTGGGGCAACTAAAGCGCCATCGCCAGTAAAACCGTAAGTTTTATTAAGAATTATTATTACCCCGCCAACGGTAGCCGCCGAAACAAGAGTTCCTAAAAACTTCCAACCTTGCTGTTTATAGGGTGAAGTACCAAGCCAGTATCCAATTTTAAGGTCGGTAATAAAACCACCAGCCATCGATAGTGCAGTACATACTACACCTCCAATAATTAGTGCAGCAACCATTCCCGAAGTTCCTGTAAGGCCTACCGATGCTAAAATAATAGAGGCAATAATTAGGGTCATAAGTGTCATGCCCGATACCGGGTTAGTTCCAACAATTGCTATTGCATTTGCAGCAACTGTAGTAAACAAAAATGCAATTACCATTACAATGGCCAAGCCAACAAGGGCGTGCGTTAGGTTGTGCACAACGCCAAATTGAAAGAATATAAAAATTACAATTGCTGTTAGTACAATTCCTCCTCCTACAATCGACATTGGAATGTCGCGACGGGTACGGAGTTCCTCTTTATTTAGCTTAGTTTTGCTACTAAAAGTTTCGGTAACTGCAAGTCCAAATGCTTTTTTAATAATTCCACTCGAACGAATAATGCCAATTATACCTGCCATGGCAATGCCGCCTATACCAATGGGGCGCACGTAGCTGGCAAATATCATTTCGGCACTCATGTCGCCAATAAGCATTGTTGCATTTGCCCCAACAGGGATGGTCATTCCTGGAGCAAAATAGTTAATTATTGGTATAATAACGAACCAGCCAACAAACGAGCCGGCGGTAATTATGGCCGAATATTTAAGACCAATTATGTAGCCTAAGCCCATTACCGCAGCACCTACGTTTAGTTTGAAAACCATTTTTGCTTTATCGGCCAATTGCTCACCAAAAGGAATTACACGGGTAGTGAAAACTTCGCTCCACCAACCAAAGGTTGCGATTATAAAATCGTAAATACCACCTATAAGTCCTGCTACAAGTAACAATCTTGCCGACGATCCGCCCTTTTCGCCACTAACCAGCACTTCGGTTGTTGCAGTGGCCTCGGGAAATGGGTACTTACCGTGCATGTCGGAAACAAAATATTTTCGAAAGGGAATTAGAAATAGAATTCCTAAAACACCACCAAGTAGCGATGCGAAAAATACTTGGTAAAATTTGGCTTCGAGGTTAAGAATGTAAAGTGCAGGAAGCGTAAAAATTGCTCCAGCAACAATTACTCCCGAACTTGCACCAATGGATTGAATAATGACATTTTCGCCCAATGCACCTTTTCGCTTTGTAACAGCCGAAAGGCCAACAGCAATAATGGCAATAGGTATTGCAGCTTCAAAAACCTGTCCTATTTTTAGTCCTAAATAGGCAGCTGCTGCCGAAAAAATAACTGCCATTACTAATCCCCAAGTAACACTCCACATGCTCACTTCGGGTACAGCAATTCGTGGCGACATTACAGGTTTGTACTCTTCGCCAGGCGCTAATTCGGTATAAGCATTTTCGGGAAGACCTTTAATTTTTTCATTTTCAGAGCTATTCGACATAAGTTACTTTTTAGGGTTAAACTTCTATTTTTACTTCTGTTATTAATGCTTTTCGGTAATGAATGCGCAAAATAGGTAAAATTATTTAAATTGAATTTTTTAGCATTATCCCTGCACCAAATCGTCCTAAATTGCCCTTTCGTGCCGAAAAAAACAGCTCATTTTGACAAAGTGTGCAAATGCATGCAGGTTGAATGTTTTGTTGATTTACGCCTGCTTCAATAAGGGTAATTCTATTTGCCTCCCACATATCGAATTTCATTTTGCCATTTGTTCCGCTAGGTGCTAAAGTTCCCGAATCTTTTCCAAACGATTTTTCGACTTCAGCAATTACATCGCTACCAACTTCGTAGCAGCAGGGTCCTGCCGATGGACCAATGGCAACAAGCACTTTGGAAGGATTTGTGCCAAATTCGTTTACCATAGCCGAAACAACCACTTCGGGGGTTCGAATTACGGTACCCTTCCAACCAGCATGAGCAACTCCAATGGCACTATTTTCGGGGTCGAAAAATAGAATAGGAACACAATCGGCTGCAAGAGTAACTAAGCAAATTCCAGGTACATTAGTAATCATGCCGTCAGTATCGGCAATTGCAGTTTCGCGGGTTAGGGAACCCTTTCCGCGATCTTCTTCTCGAACCCTAAATACATTTCGGCTGTGGGTTTGGCGTGCAAAAACATAGGAGTTAATCAAAATCCCTAGTGAACTAGCAAGTTTACTTCTGTTTTCTATTACGTTTTTGGGTAAATCGGCTTGGTTTAGTCCAAGGTTTAGCGAGCTGTACTCGTTGCAACTACTTCCACCCAAACGGGTTGAAACGAAATGGGATATAGTATTTTCGAAACCCTTAAAACAAGGAAATTCTAAAAGGGTTAGCTGTTCACAAACAGTATATATCATCTTAATTTATTGATGGTATATTGCTTTGAGGGGCGAATTTCGAAAGGGTTTAAGCCCTTACTTACAAAGGAGTTTAAATTTTTACAAAATCAATCCCATTCAGCAGTAATTCGGGTAACCAGTTGCCCCGACATTACATCGTTTACAACTTCAACTCGAAGAGCTGCTTTTAGTGTTATTTCGAGAGTTTTCTCAATCCAGCCAGCAATTCGATGCATTATTAGCTTTTCGCTTAGGTTAAACTGCTTAAGCTCTAAAACGCATTTTCTGTCCTTGCTCTCAACAATTTTAATGTCGGAAGGTTTGTAGTATGCTGAGAATATGCTCGATGCGCGGCTAAGTACAAAGTGAGGGCTACTTACCCGAACAAATATTTTATAAATTCCCTTTAAGGCAACTTCGGCACTGTACCTACCAAGTTCCTTTGCTGCCTTAGTTTGGTTTCCTGCAAAAAACATTTCGCCAACCTTTTGGGTTGGAATAATAACAGAATCAATTAGGTTATACCAACTTGTGGCATAAATAGTTTGTGCAATAATATCTCTTGAGACTGGGGGCAATGAAAGTAGCCAATCGTTATACTGTAAGGGGTATTTTTCCCTAACAAAATCGGGAGTGGTTTTTACGGCTGTTCCTTTAATCTCCATTTCAATTTGCTATAAAGTAACTATTAAAAAGGTGTAAGCATTTAATAATCATAGTTACTACTACGTTAATGCTCACCCTTTTCAAAATCGAAAGTACAAAAAATATATCAACTTTAGTTAAGTGACCTATTACTTAATCGAAAAATGAATAATAAAGTTAAATTTGTAAGTGAACTGTAAGTAAAAAAAATGAATTTTAACCTCCATATACTACAGATTATTAAGAGTATACTTTTAGTTACCTTTTTGTTTTGTGGTGCTGTTGAAGCGCAGCTAAATTACAAAGAGGATTCTTTAAAAGCCCTTTCCCTTTATATTGAAGTTGACAGCCTTTTTCAGAAAAATATGTACAAAGAAGCGCTAAGGGTTTCGGAAATTGCTATTAGTGAGTGCGGAAAGGTTGGTATGCTCGATGAGGTTGCCCATTTACTAAATAGGGTTGGCACAATTTATCGCATAAACGGAGAGTACGGAAAGGCTTTGAGTTACTTCTACTTGAGTTTAGAGCATTACCAAAATCTTAATAATGTTGGTAAAATTGCTCTGTCGTACAATCATATAGGCAACTTATATAGGGTTCAGGGAAACTATGCAGGCGGGTTAGAGTTTCTGTTTAAGGCGCTTAGCACGTATCAGCAAATTAGTGATACGTCGGGAATGGGAACCGTTTACAATAATATAGGGGTTGTCTATTTTTATCAAAAAAACTATAGTAAGGCACTCGAATACTATAATCGTTCATTGGAAATTGAACAAAAGGAAAGAGATGAGCTTGGCATTAGCGTATCGTATATTAACATTGGTGAAATTTACCAAACCCAAAAAGATTATACTAAAGCACTCGATTACTACCTTAAAGCCTTGGTAATAACCAAGAAGAACGACGAAAGGGATGGTATAGGAATTCTGTATAACGAAATTGGAGTCATATACCTCAATATAAACGAGTTGTATTTGTCGAAAACCTATTTAAACATGGCGCTCGATATTTTTAATGAACTAAACGACAAGTACCGAATTTGTCAAAGTTACATATACCTTGGAAAGCTTGCTTTAAAGGAAAGAGACTACGATAAGGCAATTTCAAATCTGAAAATTGCACTTAACTATGCAGAAACAACAAAATCGATTGATTTAATTGCCGATGCGAGCAAAATATTAAGTGAAACTTTCGAACTACTTAATAAACAAAACGAGGCGTACCGCTACTATAAAAATTACATTTCGGCTCGCGATAGCCTTTATAACGAGGAGAACACAAAAAAATCGGTGCAAGCCGAAATGCTTTACGAATTCGAAAAGCAAATAGCCGATTCGAATATTACGCAGGCTAAAAAAGATGCAGTTGCCGAGGAGGAAATTCGTCGGCAAAACCTGTTACGAAACTTACTGCTTGTTGTGCTAATTTCGCTTGTGGTAATTATTAGCATTATTTACACTGCGTATAAGAATAAAATTAAAGCCAATGAGAAGCTCGCTGAGCAGCAGCGGCAAATTCTCGAGAAAAACGAGGAGTTAATGCAACAGCAGGAAGAAATATTGGCTCAACGCGACGAAATTGAACAAAAAAACCGAATACTCGAGGAGTCGCGATTTATTATTGAGGCAAAAAACGAGCGAATTATTAGCAGTATTGAGTACGCTCAAACAATTCAGCAGGCAATTCTTCCAAACGAAGAGGATTTAAAACGATTTTTTCCCGAACACTTGGTGTTTTTTAAGCCAAAGGATATTGTTTCGGGCGATTTTTACTGGTTTAGCTCAATAGGAAATCAACTGTATGTTGCGGTTATCGACTGTACTGGGCATGGCGTTCCAGGCTCTTTTATGTCGCTTATAGGAAATATTATTTTAAACCAAGTAGTTAACGAGTGGCAAACCCGCGACCCAGCCTTTATTCTCGAACTTGTTCACCGTCAGGTGCGTAAGGCGCTACATCAGGATAAGGCAACCGAGAAATCGCATGCAAGTATGGATATTTGCCTTCTTTCAATTGACATTGAAAAGCGCGAAGGTATATTCACGGGGGCACGCCGACCGCTATTTATTATTAGCGAAGGAAAACTCGAGAAAATTCCTGGCGATCCCCGCCCTGTTGGCGGTTTCCAAAGGGAAGAGCGACGAATTTACACAAAGCATAAGCTAAACTTCGAAAAACCAACATGGCTCTACCTTACTACCGATGGTTATGTTGACCAAATGAGTGATACATTTGAAAAGTATGGAATTCGTAGATTTAACCAGATGCTACTCGATATTCACAAGCAACCCATGGCGCAGCAAAAAAACCAAGTTACTTTGGCATACGAAACCCATAGGGGCAACCACGAGCAAATTGACGATATTTGTATTTTAGGTTTAAAGATTTAAACTTCTTAGAAACGGTTTAAATTTTACTTATTAATGAGGCTGTCTCAAAAGAAAAATTAACCACAAACCTGCCCGACTGCTTCATTCAGGCGAAAACCGCAAAGAAATAACAAACCCCGATATCCCGATAGTTATCGGGAATCGGGGTCAAAGTAAACAAACACATAACAGTTCTTTGTGAACTTTGTGTAAAACCTTTGTGCCCCGATTCCCGATAACTATCGGGATATCGGGGTTTGTGGTTAGGTGTTTGCAACTAATGAGACAGCCCCATTATTACCCTAAATTTTCAATTAAAAACGTAAACAGTTTCATTATGTGTTTTTATTGAATATATAAAGGACCATCGAAACCAACCGGAATCCCAAGTAGCATCCAACCAACCAGTAAAATTATCCAGCAAACAAGGAACATTAAGGTGTAAGGAATCATTAGCGATATTATTGTCCCAATTCCGTACTTGTCGTCGTACTTTTCGGCGTAAGTCACAATTAGCGCAAAGTAGCTCATCATTGGCGTAATTACGTTTGTTACCGAGTCGCCTATGCGAAATGCAGCTTGGGTTAAACTTGGGTGGTAGCCCAAAAGCATAAACATTGGAATAAAAACAGGAGCCATAATTGCCCATTTGGCCGATGCGCTGCCCATAAAAAGGTTAATAAAAGCGGCAAGTAGCACAAACATAATCATAAGGGGAATTCCGGTTAATCCAATACTGCTGAGTGCGTCGGCACCATTAATAGCCACAATAAGGCCAATATTACTGTAACGGAAAAAGTAAACAAACTGAGCTGCAAAAAACACGAGTACAATATAGGCGGCAAGGCCTTTCATGGAGTGGGTCATGTGTTTTACCACGTCTTTATCGTTTTTTATAGTGCCTACAACAGCTCCATAAAATAACCCAGGAACAAAGAAAATAAGCAGGAGAACGAAAATTATTCCCTCCATAAATGGTGAATGTAGCACGCTACCGTTTTCGGGATTTCTTAGTATCCCAGTTGTAGGAATCACCATTAACCCAAGTACAATTATAAGAGCCAAAACAGCCCAACCCGAATAGCGAAGGCCTTTCTTTTCTTGGGGCGAAAGTTCGGTTGCATCGAGTTTTGGAACATTTCCAGTATACGTACCGAGTCGTGGTTCCACAATTTTTTCGGTAACCCAAGTTCCTGCAATAATAACCATAACCCCCGATGCTACCATAAAAAAGTAGTTTACCAGAGGGTTTATAACCATTGTGGGATCGAGAATTTGAGCTGCCGATGTTGAAAGGCCTGCCAAAATTGGGTCGACCGATCCAATTAAAAAATTCGACCCAAATCCGGCGCTTACGCCGCAAAATGCAGCGGCAAAACCAGCCATAGGATGTCGGCCAAGTGCATGAAAAATCATTGCTCCAAGCGGAATAAGTATTACATAGCCAACTTCGGACGCTAAGTGCGAAAAAATTCCCGCTAAAATTATAGCTGCGGTAATTAGCTTTTTAGGTGCACCTAAAACAAGCTGACGAACAAGCACTGTAAACAAACCCGACCCCTCGGCAACGCCAATACCAATCATTACTACTAGTACAAGTCCCAACGGCGGAAACTCAACGAAATTCTTCTCCAAATTGGCAAAAATCCATCGAATACCGTCACCACTAATTAGGTTGTTGGCTTTAATAATCGACTGATTTACTGGGTGTATTGCCGAGTAGTTAAAAACAGATGCAAGCCACGATGCCACCATTACCAATACTGCAAGAATGAGGAACAGCGTTGCTGGATGTGGAAGTTTATTGCCAACTCGTTCAATATAGTTTAGCGTCCAATTAAGAATCTTCGAAGAGGTTCCCTTTGCTTTTTTAATTAACTTTTTCATTTAAATGTAGGTTAATGTTACCCGCAGATTTATTTAAAACTGTTGCAAAAATATTTTTTTATATTTAATAACAAAACAAATGGTGCTATATTGACTAGCTCTAAACTCAATATTTTGGATTAGTAATTATTTAACAGCATAATAATAAGATGGTTAAACTCCCTTTCGCCGATCCAATAATCGACAGTATTTCTAGTAAATACGAATTACCAAAACTCAAATTATCGACCGATTTGTACCTCGACCTTATTGAGAATATAATTTCGCAGCAGCTTTCGGGTAAAGTGGCAAAAGCCATTTTTACTCGTTTTTGCTCTATTTTTCCCAACAATTATCCTGCTGCAAATTTGGTTCTAAAGTTGCCCGACGAAAAACTTCGAGAAGCTGGTCTTTCGGGTGCAAAAACCCAATATGTAAAGGCCATTGCCGAGTTTTCGTTAAGTAACGACCTTACGGTCATAAAGTTTTCGCAGCTTTCCGATGAGGAAATTATTTCACAGCTAGTTAAGGTTAAGGGTATTGGAGTTTGGACTGCACAAATGCTTCTAATTTTTTCACTAAATCGACAAAATGTTTTTCCTGTCGACGATTTGGCAATTCGAATTGGAATGCAAAATCTTTATGGCATTGCTTCGCAAGGAGTTCAACTTAAAAAAGATATGATTGCCATTGCCGAAAACTGGCAGCCAAACCGTACAATAGGAACTCGATATATTTGGCTTCATATTAACAACACAAAGGTAAAGGCTGAAAGGTTGTAGGTTACCTCTGCTGAGTTCACGCAATCCCGATAGTTATCGGGATTGCGTGAAAGATTTAATTGCAGCTGAATAGTTACCCAACGGGCAATTGTTTACTATTTTTGGAGCGAATTAATTAAACAAATTCATTATGAAAAGTCGCGCGTACTACCTCGAAATTCTACATAAAAACATAGCAAACCCAAAAATGATAGCCCATTGTTTGGCCTCCGAAGCCGTTTTACGTGCGTTAGCACGTAAGTTTAACGAAAACGAGGAGGTTTGGGGACTTGCTGGCCTAATGCACGATATTGACGTTGAACAAACAGCCTCTGATCCTACAAAACATGCACTTGTTGGTGCCGAAATGCTTATAGACGAAGAATTTCCTGCCGATGCTGTTGATGCCATTCGTATGCACAATGAGTACGCAACAGGGCAGGAGCGTACTACTCGCTTTCAGCATGCCCTTGCAGCTGGCGAAACCATTACAGGTCTCATTTTTGCTACAGCAATGGTTTACCCCGATAAGCGCATTGCGAGCGTTAAGCCAAAGTCGGTTGTAAAGCGAATGAAGGAGAAAGCCTTTGCTGCATCGGTTAACCGCGACACTATTATGGAGTGCGAAAAAATAGGTATTCCTATCGATGAGTTTGCCGAACTTTCAGTTGAGGCACTAAAACCAATTGCTGAAGAACTTGGATTTTAGATTTTAGATTATTAACGTTAGTCCTATATAAGAAAAACAATAAAGAGTGAGAATGAAATTTTGATGATTTTGCATTAAAGCAAAATCATCAACCCTCTGTGCCCCGATAACTATCGGGGTCTGTGCTCCGATAACTTCGGAGCTCAATAACAATTAGCGTCATTCTGGTAAATTCATATCTTATTAAAACAATCATTTTGTAAAATGTAAAACATAAAGCCTCTGTGTTAAAACTTACGTCAAATTCACGTTATTACTGTATTGAACTTGCTCCGCCAAAACCAATAATCCTTTCGTACTTGGCACCAAGTGGCTTATAGTAGAAGAAGGCAGTGTACGAATTTTCTGTATCGAAATGGCTGCCCTCAAAGTACGAAATATCGACCTCCCCTGTTTTCTCGTTGGCTAATATGTAGCTGAAGCTGTATGCCCCCTGTTTAAGCAACTTGGTAATTTCGTACGATTTGCTTTCGTGGCTGTAGGTCATAATGTTACTGGTACTTAGCTGCCAGTTTGTTAGCTCTCCATACAGGTACACATTCCAGCCCTTGTCGACAGGCATTTTTGAAATTAAACTAAAGTAAACCCAAGCATAATCGGCCTCAAGGTGACTTTGCTGGCTGTTTTCCTTTGCCATTACGTAGCGTCCGTTCATGTCGGAGTAATAGCTGTACTTCAAACTACTTTTGCTTTCGGCTGGCTGCAGCAAAACTTGAAACTTGCCAGCATAAAAATCGACATTTTTAACTCCCTGTGCCGGGAAACGAATATTGCGAATGTCGAAAAGGCGGAACTCGTTACCCGATTCGAAAATAAAAACATCGGGGTTTGAGTATTCGAGCTCGGTTTGCCTAATTATGCTTGGCCTTGTTGCCGACTGGCAATTTTGAAAAGGGTAATTTTGGCATACCACAAGTTTTGTTTCGCCCAAAGGGTTCGAAATAGGAATGTTGCCATAGTTAACTTTCACTTCAACTTTTTGGCCCGAAATCATTTTATCGCCTGCCGAGGGTTTTCGAACAATAGTTTTTACGTCGGCAAGGGGTTCGAAAACAGCAAATCGTTTTTGTAGTATAATTTTGTCGGGGTTATATCTGCTAAAAACTCGAATTACGTAATTTCCCGAAATTTTAAGGGTAATATCCTCATTGGGAATTTCGAGCCTGCAGTGCATATAGTTAAAAACAGTACTGGTGGAGTAGGAGTAGTCCTTAATTTCGTTAACCTCAAAACCCGACTGGAAATCGGAGAAGTATAGCTTGCTATCTTCCCAATTCGAGTTACAATGGGTAATTGAGTATGAGTAAGTATCGGTGTTTTCACCAATATCGTCGAACGATAGCAATATTTTATCTTTACTATTAAGTTCAATAATAGGAGAACTCAACTCCCAACCTAATTTATAAAGCCTAAGGCTTTTAATATTTTCAGCTTCGATAAATTCAAAAGTATTTTTTTCGTCGCTTTGAACAAATGAACTATTTATAGCGTTGTTAGCAGCATAACAATAAGAATTTTTTACAACTATTTGTAGCGCAATTGCTATTATTGTTATAAATTGAAGTATTTTCATTTTAAGTTGTGCTGTTGCAGTTTCAAAAGTAAACTATATTTTCGTTTTTTTTAACCCTTAGGTTAACAAGTTAAATAGTGTTTTATTTTGCCAAGTGTGCTAAAATTGTACCAAACATATATTAAATGGGTTTTAGGTAAATATTGATATATATCAATATTTGCTTTGACTTTAAAAATTGTAGTCAATTTTTAAATTTCTATCTTTGTTTTCTAATTTTAATACTAAAAGCATGCCCGGTGTTATTAGGATAAAAAGGGGTTTAAATATACCTCTTAAAGGTGAAGCCGAGAAGGTTTTTTCGAGGGTCCCGCAAGCCGAAACCTATGCCGTTAAACCAACCGACTTTGCTGGGTTAACGCCCAAATTAATGGTTGCCGAAGGCGATAAGGTAAAAGCAGGTTCTCCGCTATTTGTCGATAAGTACCGCCCTGAGGTTCAGTTTACTTCGCCTGTTAGTGGCGAGGTTATTTCGATTATTCGAGGCGAGCGACGTAAAATTCTTGAGGTTGTTGTTAAGCCAACCGAAGTTCAAGAGTACATTGAGTTTGGCAAAGCCAATCCCAAAACGCTTAAACGTAGCGATATTGTTGAACGTTTGCTTTTGAGCGGCTCGTGGCCGCTAATTAGGCAGCGCCCCTACGCAATTGTTGCAAATTCTACCGACATTCCACGAGACATATTTATCTCTGGTTTCGATACTGCACCACTTGCACCCGACCTCGATTTCTCGGTTAAGGACGAAAAGGAGGCTTTTCAAGCAGGAATCGATGCTCTTTCGATGCTTACAAATGGTAAAATTTACCTTGGGCTAAATAACGACTATCCTGCCAGCGACGTATTTACTAAGGCTAAAGGGGTTACAGTTAACTACTTTACTGGTCCTCACCCTGCTGGAAATGTTGGAATACAAATTCACCATACTGCACCTATTAATAAGGGCGAAGTAGTTTGGGTTATTAACCCGCTAAATGTTATTATTATTGGCAGGCTATTTACAATGGGCGTTTACGACACAACTAAAATTATTGCTGTTGCTGGTTCCGAGGTGCTTAAGCCAAGGTACTACATAACTAAAATTGGTGCGTCAATTACCGAGTTTGTTGCAAACAATACAACTCAACCCACCGAAAAGCTTCGTTTTATAAGTGGAAATGTACTAACGGGTTCAAAAATTTCGGCTAATGGGCATTTGGGAATGTACGACAATATGGTAACCGTAATTCCCGAAGGAGATTTTTACGAGTTTGTTGGCTGGGCTACTCCCGGTTTTACTAAGTATAGCAATACCCGAACATTTTTTTCGAAACTTTTACCCGATAAAAAATATGCCCTTCATACCAACATTAACGGAGGCGAAAGGGCTTTTGTAATTACTGGCCAGTACGATAAAGTACTACCAATGGATATTTACCCTGTTCATCTGCTCAAGGCAATTCTTGCTGGCGACATTGACAAAATGGAAAACCTTGGAATTTATGAGGTAGCCGAAGAGGATTTTGCCCTTTGCGAGTACGTATGCACATCGAAAGTTGATGTGCAAAATATTATACGCGAGGGCATTGACCTTATGATTAAGGAATTGAATTAGTTTATAAATCAATATTTGTTCTAATGAAGGCATTAAGAAACTACATAGACAAAATAAAGCCAACCTTTCAGAAAGGTGGAAAACTGGAAGCGCTTCATTCCACATTCGAAGCCTTCGAAACCTTTTTGTTTGTGCCAAACAAGGTAACAACAGTTGGGGCACACATTCGCGATGCAATTGATATGAAACGTACCATGAGCGTGGTTGTTATGGCACTTATGCCAGCGCTACTATTTGGTATGTGGAATGTTGGGTATCAGCATGCCCTGTCAACAGGAGCAGTAATGACTTTTTGGGAAGTATTTCTGTATGGATTTATTAAGGTATTTCCAATAATTGCTGTTAGCTACATTGTGGGCTTAGGAATTGAGTTTGCCTTTGCTCAGTCGCGCAAGCACGAAGTTAACGAAGGCTTTTTGGTAACGGGGATGCTTATTCCGCTTATAGTACCCGCCGATATTCCTCTTTGGATGGTTGCCATTGCAACTGCCTTTGCTGTAGTAATTGGCAAAGAAGTTTTTGGAGGAACTGGGATGAACATTTTTAACCCAGCACTTTTGGCGCGCGCATTTCTGTTTTTTGCTTATCCCTCATACATGTCGGGCGATAAAATTTGGGTTTCGGGAATGATAAAAGGCGAGGGGATTGTCGATGGCTTTTCGGGAGCAACCCCTTTAGCCAATGCAGCCGCACACCATATGGATAAAATTCCTTCTACTTGGGATATGTTTATAGGCACAATTCCTGGTTCCATTGGCGAAACCTCAACCCTTGCCATACTAATAGGTGCGCTATTTCTTATAATTACAGGAATTGGAAGCTGGAAAATAATGCTTTCAACCGTTCTTGGAGGGTTATCAATTGGTTTCCTTTTCAACATTTTTGCTGTTAACCCATTTATGGAAATTCCTGCTTGGCATCACCTAATAATGGGAGGCTTTGCCTTTGGTGCAGTATTTATGGCAACCGATCCTGTGTCGGGAGCTCAAACCGAAAAGGGGAAATGGATTTATGGCTTTTTAATAGGATTTTTTGCTGTATTGGTAAGGGTTTTAAACCCAGCCTATCCCGAAGGAATGATGCTTTCGATTCTTTTAATGAATGCCTTTGCACCTTTAATTGACCATTACATTATTGAGGCAAGCATTCGAAGAAGGCATAAACGCGCAGCAATTGCAGCTAATAACCGCTAAAATAATAAACAATGAATAAGCGTAGTAACATATATATTTTCGTTTACTCTGGGGTAATGGTAATAGTAGTTGCGGCTCTTTTAGCTTTGGCTTCAACTGCTTTAAAACCATTTCAGCAACGAAATATCGAAACGGAAAAAAGGCTCGACATACTTAAATCGATTGGTATGGCTCAGGAAGCCGCCACAGCTCCAAGCAAGCATTCGTATGTTGGCGACCAGTATACCAAGTACATAGTTGAACAGCTGGTTATAAATTCAAAAGGGGAACTAATTAATGGTATTGAAGCTTTTCGAATTGACCTAAAGGTTGAAATGGCTAAACCAATTACCGAAAGAAACTTGCCGCTGTTTGTTGCACAACTCGACAATAGCACTAAAAAGTTCATAATACCTCTTTTAGGCCGTGGCTTATGGGGTCCAATTTGGGGCTATATTTCGCTAAGCGAAGATTATAATACCATTTATGGTGCATCGTTTGCCCACAAGGGCGAAACGCCAGGCTTGGGCGCCGAAATATCGACCGTTGTCTTTCAGGAGCAATTTAAAAATAAAATGATTTTTAACAACGGAAACTTTGTTTCGGTAAAAGTTGTTAAAGGTGGCGCAGGCGAAAATAATCCTTATGGAGTTGATGCCGTTTCGGGCGGTACAATTACAAGCGTTGGGCTTGAAGAAATGATAAAGGATTGCCTTGAAGGGTATCAGTCGTTTTTTGTTAAAAACATGAAAAAAGAAACTGAAAGTTATGAGCCAGAAAGTTGAAAAAGAGCCGTTGTTCTCTTCGAAGAACGTTAAACTAATTACCGACCCCATAAACGTTACAAATCCAGTTACCGTTTTGGTACTTGGTATTTGTTCGGCACTTGCTGTTACGGTAAAACTTAAGCCAGCTTTTGTTATGGCTCTCTCGGTTATTGCAGTAACTATTCTTGCCAATGTAATTACCTCGGCGTTACGAAAGGGAATTCCTCCCCGTATCCGTATAATTGTGCAGCTTGTAGTTGTTGCAGCACTTGTAATTCTTGTCGACGAGGTACTTAAAGCCTTCGTTTACGATGTAAGCAAGCAGCTGTCGGTTTTTGTTGGATTAATTATTACCAACTGTATAATTATGGGTCGCATTGAAGCATTTGCTCTTGGAAACAAACCTTGGCCTTCGGCACTCGACGGGCTTGGAAATGGTATTGGCTACGGCGTAATTCTTATTGTGGTTGCTTTTTTCCGCGAACTACTTGGCTCGGGAACCCTTTGGGATTACCAAGTAATTCCCGATTCGTTCTTTATTAAGAATGGCGGTTTTTACGAGAATAACGGGCTATTCATTCTTCCTCCAATGGCGCTAATACTGGTTGGAGTTATTATTTGGATTCAGCGAAGCTGGAAAAGGCAACTTGTAGAAAAAAACTAACAAGCTAACTATTAGGCTATGGAAAACCTTATCAGCATATTTGTCAAGTCAATTTTTGTTGACAACATGATTTTCGCCTACTTCCTAGGTATGTGTTCGTACCTAGCAGTGTCGAAAACCGTTAAAACCTCTACAGGACTTGGAATTGCCGTAATTTTTGTGCTAGGCATAACCGTTCCTGTGAACTACTTAATTCAAAACTTTCTTTTAGGACTGGGAGCACTAACGTGGATTAGCAGCAGCTTTGCCGACCTCGACCTTAGTTTCCTTTCCTTTATAATGTTCATTGCCGTTATTGCATCAATGGTGCAGCTGGTTGAAATGATTGTTGAAAAATTTTCACCTTCGCTTTATAGTTCGTTAGGAATATTTTTACCGCTTATTGCAGTAAACTGCGCAATTCTTGGCGGTTCGCTTTTTATGCAGGAACGCGAGTACGCAAACCTAGCCGAAGTAACTGTTTTTGGGCTCGGTTCGGGTGTGGGCTGGTTTCTTGCCATTGTTGGCATTGCTGCCATTCGCGAAAAGTTGAGCTATTCAAATGTACCAGCCCCGCTGCGTGGATTGGGTATAACCTTTATTCTTACAGGGTTAATGGGCCTTGCTTTTATGACATTTATGGGTATTAAGTTGTAATTCAATACAGTAAGTTATGATTATTCTATCATCGAGTTTTTCTATTATAGCGCTGGCAATACTGGTGTTTCTTGCAGTAATTATACTTCTTGTTAGCGTGCTGCTATACGCAAAGAAAAAGTTAACACCTCAAGGAGAGGTTAAGCTAACCATTAACCACGAAAAGGAAATTATTGTCGAGCCAGGTGCTACAGTTCTTAATACCCTAAGCGGAAACGGAATATTTTTGCCTTCGGCATGCGGTGGCGGCGGAACTTGTGGCATGTGTAAATGCCAGGTAACCGAAGGTGGGGGCTCAATTCTACCTACCGAAACGGGCTTTTTTACCCGAAAGCAACAGCACGACCAATGGCGCTTGGGTTGTCAGGTTAAAATTCGTGAGGACATGAAAATTAATGTTCCCGAAGAGGTTATGGGCATTAAAAAGTGGGAGTGCGAAGTGGTTTCGAACCGAAATGTTGCCACATTTATTAAGGAGTTCGTGGTTAAACTGCCCGAAGGCGAAAAGCTCGAATTCCGTTCGGGTGGGTACATTCAAATTGATGTTCCAAAGCTTGAGGTCGATTTTGCTAAGGATATTTTTGTTGAAACCGAGTACCGTGACGAGTGGGATAAATTCAATATGTGGGATTTGAAAATGAAGAATTCCGAGGAAACATACCGAGCATACTCCATGGCCAGTCACCCTGCCGAGAATAACATTATTATGCTTAACGTTCGTATTGCCACACCACCTTGGGATGCAAAAATAAAAGGATTTCAAAAGGTGAACCCCGGAGTTTGTTCAAGTTTTATTTTCTCTCGAAAACCTGGCGATAAAGTTTATATAAGTGGTCCTTACGGCGAATTCTTTATTAAGGATACCCAAAACGAAATGATGTTTATTGGTGGTGGAGCTGGTATGGCACCAATGCGTTCGCATATTTTTCACCTCTTTAACACGGTTCAAACTGGCCGAAAAGCATCGTTTTGGTATGGAGCACGCTCGAAGCGCGAAATATTTTACGAAGAGCACTTTAAGGCCATTGAGAAAAAGTTCCCAAACTTTAACTTTCACATTGCACTTTCGGAACCAAAACCCGAGGATAACTGGGATGGCTACGTAGGTTTTATACATAAAGTAATTCAGGATAACTATTTGTTTAAGCATCAGGCCCCCGAGGATATTGAGTATTACCTTTGCGGACCTCCCATGATGAACGACGCAGTATTTAAAATGCTATACGATCTTGGGGTTCCCAACGAAATGATTGCCTTCGACGATTTTGGAGGATAGCAAGCAATTACAATATTAAAAAATCCCACTCGGTTTCAATTCGGGGGGGATTTTTTTGTTGCCCATTTGCAAGTAAATAACACAACGCTGCCGCACGATTGCATCGTGTGGCAAATAAGTATTTGCAGTAGCACTTTCTTATAAACCCTTCGCTGCCGCACGACTCCTGTCGTGTGGTATATAAGTATTAGTAGTAGCACATACTTTTAAACAACAAAACCCAGCGCAATGGCTGGGTTTTTCTTTGTCTTTTATTACTTCGTTACCACACGACAGGAGTCGTGCGGTAGCGGGGTCACATCGGATTTGCAACCGAGCGCCCTTTGGGAGTAACCGAGAGCCGGATGATATATTCGGCTCGACCAGAATTTAAATATTCTTTCGTTTTTTGGGGTGCCTGTGGGTGTGGGCAATATTTAATATCCTGATTTCGTTATCTAAAACCTTGTATATGATTAGATAATCCCATTTGCAAATAGAACGGTATTCGTCGGGCAGATAATCTAAGTATCGCTCCTTCGAATATCCTGCGAAGTTTTTAAGGCTTTTGCATTGCTCAATGATGCCTTTTCTAACGTATTCGGCGGTTGATGGTGAGGCGTGTTCTTTTAGGTAAAGTACCACATCGCGTAAGGACTCCTTCGCTTTTAGCGAAAAGATAACCCTTTCTTTCTTCATTACCATGCTTCCGACTCTTTCTCGAGTTTATCGATGGTAATATATTCTCCCCTTTCAATTTGCTGTTCGGCTTCCTTCAAATCATCTAAAAGTTGGCTTTTTTTAACTGACTTTCCAACATGAAAGCCAACTACCGTATCGTCTTTCTTTGCGTATTCTTTTGCTAATGAATGCACCATTCTTAAGAACCGCTCATCGGCATAGTTTATATACTGCTGAACCTCTTTACGTAAAGTTGTTGCTGTCATGGCAATTGTTTTATCTCATACAAATTTAACGATTAATATTCATTTTTGTTTGCATTCAACTGGTAGAAATTTTCCCAACTTGTTATGTAGGGTAGCTGGAACCGCCTTTTAAATAGGACGAAGTTGCAAACTTCGCCCAGCTAGGGGGGGAGCGTTTTCTTTCTTGCGGGCGGTCGGGAGACCGCCGTTTAGCCAGGACGAAGTTGCAAACTTCGCCCAGCTAGGATTTTTTTATTGACATTTTGTGAGTAAATA
Source organism: Bacteroidales bacterium UBA2287 (assembly GCA_002345675.1). Lineage (GTDB taxonomy): Bacteria > Bacteroidota > Bacteroidia > Bacteroidales > Tenuifilaceae > UBA2287. Next base: position 34,077 of record DDWL01000029.1, read on the forward strand.
TTTTACCATTCATTTTTATTAAATACTTGTAGTGTTTTATAGCATAATATATATCACATAACAATTTGCATTAGTCGTTTTATTTTTTTGCTTTGCGACGCTTTAAAAGATGATTTACATCAATTGGCGGGCATAACCGAAAGTCCCTTAACGAGTAGGAAACCTTAAATGAATTTTACATGAAAAAAATTTACTTAACTATTACAAGAAGTTTAATTGTGCCACTAATGTTAATTGGGATGGTACTATTCTTTAATGCTTGCGAAAAAGATGAAGCAATAATCGAAGAAGCAATAAACCAGGTTGAAGAACGTTTTGTAGTGAAAAATGGAGTAGTTCACTTTACAAGTATTGAAAGTTTTCAAAAAACAATTCAAGAAATTAAAGATTTTGGAAGCTACGATTTGGCTGAGTGGGAAAAAAGTAAAGGGATTGAATTTTCAATGAGAAAATTTCAGGACGAATTGGTTGAAACCGATGATAATTCAACACCTTCTGATTGGTTAATACCTGATCAAAAATTTGCAACCGTTGTAAATAAGGATGGTTTCTTTGCAATTGGCGACGAAATGCATTATATCACAAAAAGTAAGGAATATATTTACAAAACTGATGAAGATGTAGATATTTTGAATATTGAATCAGGTAAGAATGAAAACATTACAGTTTTTAATATTGTTGATGGTTTATCTTCTAAAAATTGGTCAGATAAAATTTATTACTTTACACATTGGGAGTTTAATACACCAGAAAGTCATAAACACGAATCATTTAGAGTAATAGCTTACGGCTGGAGTAAAAGTTGGGCTGCTTATTGTTCAAATGGACTTGGGTTAAAAGCTGAATTTAGAGAAAAGAAGTGGAATGGTTCATTATACTGGAGAAGTGCTCGATTTGACTATGTTGAAGTTTGTGGAACGGCGCGATATTATATAAATGGTACCCTATATGGACAATACAATTGTGATAGTGGAACTAATACGTCTAATGAGGATTGCTATATTGGCCAATATGTAGGTATAATACATACTGACTGGATTTACGGATCATTTTCATTTAGAATTTATAATGGAAATCCTACTCATCAATTTAACGAATCATGGTTTTAAAAAAGCTACATTTTTTATATTTTTTTCTAATATTATTTTTTATAACCTCCTGCTATAGGGAGTTTAACATCACACCACCGGCATGTACTAATTGTACAAAGCCGGTGGTGCTTTGCTTTATTTCGCCGGGTAATCCCATAAGAGCTTACGCAACAGTTACTGCACAGTTTGCTGGTTCGCAGCCGTATTCATCAATAATTTTTGATGGTCAAATAATTTTGGCCGATAGCATTGGAAACTCAATTGAGTTAACTAAATCGAACGAAAATCAACGTTTATTCCATTATCAAGGAAATAATTTTGAAATAAAGCAAGGTTGGCTTTATACTTTAACTGTTGTAAGTAACAATGGTATTATTAGTACAGCCCATACAAGGGTTCCAAAAATAGCTGATAGTCTTATTTCTTTTAGTATTATTGGCTTTAGAGAGGATGAGTATGGTTATAAATTGTATTCTACCAAAATTAAGTGGAACAAAAACACTAATTATAAAAACATAATTGGTTATTCTGAATCCATTAGCGAAGACGAGATCCCAAATTCAATGTATTTAGACTATTATTTCTATTCTCCAATCAGTGAAAACAATATTGCTGAGCATTTTTATACTGAATACTGGAGGTATAAAACAATTGTTACTTTATTTACAATAAACGAACCTTTTAGTTCCTATTTGTCGGGTTATTTACTTTATAACGAATTTACCATGCTCGATAAGTTCGATGATTTTTATGGAGTCTTTAACGGCATACTGCCCGAGTATACTAATTTCGATAACTCTCTTGGAGTTTTTGGAGCCTATGTAACCGACACCATATCGGTTGTTAACCATTACCCATCGCCTTACTAAAGTATGAAGTTTAATTTTTTTGTTCCCATTACTATTATTGCAGGGATGGTGCTATTGCTGGGTTCTTGCGCAGTTTCGCACCAACCCATTAGTTTAAGTCAGGTTAAACTAACCGATAGCATTGGCTTTGCAAACTATATTACAATAACCTATTCGAACGACAATATTTTGCTGCTTACCAGCAACACAAGGGCAGCCAAAAAGGCCGAACGGAAAGATTTAAAGTTTTACCCAATTTGTATACACAATTCAGGTGTCGATACTTTTTATATAGACAACAGTAGGGCAGAGGCTTTTGTCGATTTTGAGCCAGCTCCCATTGTCGAAAAACCTACCTATTATAAAAAGGTAAAGCAAAAACCTGCTTACCACCTAATTGGAATTGGAATTGCCTTAATTTACTATTTCCCGCCAAGTAGTCACGGATTTCATTTTCTACCCGAAAACCCTACAGGAGTTTATATTCCATGGGCTATTTATAGTATGATAAAGGCTCGTAAGGCTAATAAATTACTTTACAGCGATTTTAATAAACTCGACATATTTGGTAAAAAGGTACCACCAGGCGAAAGTATTAGCGGAATTATTTGTGTTAAAACCAATAAAACTGGGAGTCTGGTAATTCGCTTCAACTAAATTTTTATGTGCAAAAAAATACTGTTGCTTTGCGTTTTTCTGTTTATGGCAGGGAGTTTAATTTTTGCCCAGCCATTTTTCTTTGTGGTAACGGGCGAGGTGGTTGATGAGGTAACCGACCTCGAACTTAAAGGAGCAACCATAAGCATTCCCGAAATGGGTAAGGTTTTTCGAACCGATGCTAATGGGAAATTTCGGTTTGCCTTAACCAAAGGGCAATATAAGGTTGTTATAGAAAAGGAAGAGTACTTACCCACAACAATTTTGCTCAACTTAAGGCGCGATACTTTTATGCTGGTGTTGCTTAAATCCGAGATTAAGCATACCGTTTTACACGAAGTTAGAATTGTTGCCAATAAAAAGGTTATGGTTAACGAAGCAAAACCCGGGCTAACAACCATTTCGCAGCTCGAAATGCAAAATTTACCAACTCTTGGCGGCGAAAAGGATATTATAAAGGGAATTCAAACCCTTCCGGGTGTTCAGCAGGCTAACGAGGGTTCTGCTGGATTGGTTGTTAGGGGCGGTTCGCCCGACCAAAATCTTTACCTAATCGATAATGTGAAAATTTACAACACAAACCATGGGTTTGGCCTGCTTTCGTCGTACAACCCCGCAATGGTAAAAGGCGTCGATTTTTATCGGGGCGGTTTTCCTGCTCGTTACGGTGGTCTCGTTTCGTCGGTAATTGATGTAAAAACTAAAGATGCTGTTGCCGAAAAGTTCGATGGGTATGTCGATTTGGGTATAATTTCAAGTTCGGCAACTGTTTCCTCGAAGCTTCCATATAATGGTGGCATTATTGTTTCAGGGCGAAGAACATTTTTGGACCTTATTTCGAAAATTGATGATGACTTCTACTTATTACCATACTTTTTTTACGACCTCTCGGCAAAGTATATTTATAGCAATAAAAAGCATTCGGTTAGCCTACTATTTTCAACGTCCGATGATAAAATGCCCTTTAAGGAAGTTAGCCAAAATGGGAGTATTAAGGAGGAAAAGTTTACATCTCTTTGGGGAACAAATGTAATTTCTGCCTCAAGTAACTATACAATTAGCCCAAAAGCAGCAAATCATTTTCAGGTTTTTTATTCGAGTTACCGTTTAAGTAATATTGATGAATTGATTGCCGAGGATCAAATTTCCAGCTATTTGACTAAATTCAAATCGGGCATTTCGAGTTTTGGGGCAAGCAACACTTTTAATTTTACGGTTCTCGATAGTGTCAATTTTTCAGTTGGAGGGATTATACTGCACAATAGTTACAAACCAGCCGAAATACGTGGAAAGGAGGGGCTAAATTCAATTTCTTACTCTTTTATAAAACCAACAACGGTTATCGAAACGGGTCTTTTTGCCGATGCAACAGTTAAGTTGCCTTTTGGTTTCTCGGTTGTTCCTGGTATTCGGTTCGATATTTTCAAGTATTCCGAAAAAACATCTCCCTTTTGGCAGCTTCGCTTAATTGCTCAAAAAAAGATTTTTAATGACAACTACTTAAAAGCTTCGTACACCGAAACGGTTCAAGCATCGCACTATTTATCGAATACCGGAATGGGTATGCCAGTTGATGTTTGGCTACCATCTTCACATAATTTACCAGAACAAAAAAGTAAGCAGGTTACAATGGGAGGATATTTCGACCTAAAAGGCATTACGGTTACTGCAGAGGTTTTTTATAAGGAAATGAGTAATATAATTTCGTACAAGGATGGGTATAGTTCTACCGACATTTTTCAAAGCTATTTAAATACCGATTTAAGTTATAAAAGCATTGTAACACAGGGAAATGGCGTGGCAAAGGGATTAGAACTTTTTGTCGAGAAGTCGAGTGGAAAACATACAGGTTGGGTTAGTTATACACTCTCGTGGTCCGAGAATAAATTCGACGAGTTGAATAATGGAGTTTCATTCTGGTCGCCTTACGATAGACGGCATGTATTGAATATTACATATGCTCAGCGTATTAGTAAAAAATGGCGAATTGATATTAACTGGCAGTTTATGTCGGGGCAACCCGTAACTCTTCCAATTTACTACTACGTAGTCGATAATACGGAAATAATTCAGGGTAACAGTTTGCCAGTTCCTGATGGACGGAATACACTTGTATGGGGATATGGGGCTCGAAATAATGCTCGTATGGTTTCGATGCACCATTTAGATTTTAATATTAAGCGTGAAATTAAAACCAGCAAGTTTAAAGGTTCTGTTGATATTGGGTGCTATAACGTTTATAACCGAAAAAATCCATACTTCTACTACGGAAAGTTAGAGTATAATACTGATGGAACAGTGTATGGTGCAATTAAGGGTGTTTCGCTTTTCCCAGCGATTCCTTACATTAGTATAAAATGGTATCCAACAAGCACTTTCAAGAGTAAAAAACTATAAAGGATTTTCTTTCTTCTCCTTTGTAATTGTTACAAGCGATTTAATATACTCTTTGTCTTTACATTTTGTGAGGTTTAGCTCCAATCCCAATTTCACCATTAGTTCAAAACCCTCATCGAAGTTATTATGAATTTTTCCATCGAGAATGGCATCTTTAATGGCATCTTTTATTAAGCCTACAGGCTTACTGGGGGTTATTCCAAACATTACCATTATCATTTCGCCAGTAATGGGTGGCTGAAAATTTCGAACGGCATCGCGCTCCTCAATCTCAACCATTTTTCGCTTAACCAGCTGAAGGTTTTCCATGTACCTCCGAACTTTTGTGTCGTTTTTCGAGGTAATATCGGCTTCGCAAAGCATTAAAAGGTCGTCAACGTCGTCGCCAGCATCGAAAAGCAATCGGCGAACCGCCGAATCGGTAACTTCGTCCTGCGAAAGCACAATTGGTCGTAAGTGAAGTAGAACGAGTTTTTGCACATACTTCATTTTCTCATTAAGCGGAAGCTTAAGGTTACGAAATATGGTTGGAACCATTTTGGCCCCAAGAAATTCGTGCCCGTGAAAGGTCCAGCCTTGTCCATCAATGTACTTTTTGGTTGCAGGTTTGGCAATGTCGTGAAGCACAGCTGCCCAGCGAAGCCAAAGGTTGTCGGACATTTTGGCAAGGTTATCGAGAACTTGTAATGTATGGAAAAAATTATCCTTATGCTCTTGGTTTCCAACTTTGTCGACACCTTTAAGGCGTAAAAATTCGGGAAAGAATTCTACTAAAAGTCCAGTTTGCTCCATTAGCAAAAATCCATCCGATGGCCTCGAGGCCATAAGCATTTTATTTACCTCGTCGGTAATTCGCTCGTACGAAACAATTTTTAACCGTTTGCTGTTGCGTTTAATCGACTGAAATGTTGGCCCATCAATGTCGAACCTCAGTTGCGTTGCAAATCGAACTGCTCGCACCATGCGCAATGGGTCGTCGGAAAATGTTTGGTCGGGTTCGAGTGGCGTTTTAATAATTCGGTTTTCAATGTCGCCTAAACCGTTAAATGGGTCAACAAGTTCTCCGTAATTTTTTGGATGAAGGCTTATGGCAAGCGCATTCATAGTGAAATCGCGTCGTAGCTGGTCGTCCTTTATTGTACCATCTTCAACAATAGGTTTGCGAGAGTCTTCGCGGTACGACTCCTTACGGGCACCAACAAATTCAATATCCCAACCATCGTGCTTCAGCTGCGCTGTTCCAAAGTTCTTAAAAACAGTGACTTTCGTGTTCTTTAACCGTTTGCTTACCTCTTGTGCCAGTTCAATGCCCGATCCCTGTATAACTATATCGATGTCCTTCGATTTTCGGTTTAAAAAAATATCGCGAACAAACCCACCAATTACAAATACTGGCTTGTCCATTTCGCCTGCAACTTTGGATATAACCGTAAATATTTTCTCGTTTAAATGCTCTTTCATTTTTTATGACAAATTGCTTATTACCCTGACAAAATTACAACTTATTAGAGATTATTTTGTTCTTAAATGAAGTTCTGTCGTGTTTCTGAACAAATATAACCATGTTTTGTTTCTGGAATAAAGATTGTATTTAAATATGTACAAATGTAAATATGTTAATAATTTAAAATAAAAAGATCATGATTGAGCATTTAACAATGGATACTTTTAAGCAAAAAGTATTTGATTTTGAGAAGAATACCGAATGGAAATTCGAAGGTGGAAAGCCTGCTATTATCGACTTTTACGCCGACTGGTGTGGACCATGCAAAATGGTTGCTCCAATACTCGAGGAACTATCGAAGGAGTTCGATGGAAAGCTCGATATTTACAAGGTTGACACCGAAAACGAGCAAGAACTGGCAGCCATGTTTGGCATAAAAAGTATTCCGTCGTTGCTTTTCATTCCAGTTAACGATAAGCCACAAATGGCTCAGGGCGCTTTACCCAAAGAGTCGTTTAAGCAAGCTTTTAAGGATGTTCTTAATATCGAATAAATTTCATTCTTAAATAAAAGCAAAAAGCCTGATCTCGAAACGATCAGGCTTTTGCTTTTATAATAATCAGGTTCGATGTAAGACTAAACATCAAATTTCTGCTTAATAAGGTAATAAGGTTTTTTTTGAAGTAGAAGTTATAGTTACTAAGGTTGAAAATATTTGAATAAGGTTTTTTAAACGACATAAAACCTTATTGTTCTTCAAAAAACCTTAGTAAAAAACTATCTCCGATTGTTTTTTACCTTATTCCCTTATTTATGCATTTAGTTAAATTACGTCGAACTCAGGTTGAAATTTACTGTTTAAGCCTGCGAAATGGCTACAGCTACAGCCACCGAAGCGCCAACCATTGGGTTGTTACCCATTCCAATTAATCCCATCATTTCAACGTGTGCGGGAACCGATGATGATCCAGCAAACTGAGCATCGGAGTGCATACGACCCATTGTGTCGGTCATACCATACGAGGCAGGACCAGCAGCCATATTGTCGGGGTGTAAAGTGCGACCTGTGCCACCACCCGAAGCAACTGAGAAATACTTTTTGCCCTGCTCAATGCATTCTTTTTTATAGGTACCAGCAACAGGGTGCTGGAAACGGGTAGGGTTGGTGGAGTTTCCGGTTATTGAAACATCAACGCCTTCAACGTGCATAATTGCAACACCTTCACGAACATCGTCGGCACCATAGCAGTTTACCTTTGCTTTGTCGCCAGTTGAGTACGCCTTACGAGCAACTTCGTTTAGTTTGCCAGTTGCGTAGTCGAACTGTGTTTGAACGTAGGTAAAGCCGTTAACACGAGCAATAATTTTTGCAGCATCCTTACCCAATCCGTTTAAAATAACTCTTAAGGGTTCTTTACGAACTCGGTTAGCCGATTTGGCAATGCCAATGGCACCTTCGGCAGCAGCAAACGACTCGTGACCAGCTAAAAATGCGAAGCATTTAGTTTCCTCGCGAAGAAGCATTGCAGCAAGATTGCCATGTCCAATGCCTACTTTGCGGTCGTCGGCAACGGAACCTGGAATGCAAAAAGCCTGAAGACCTTCGCCTAAGGTAGCAGCAATTTCGGCAGCGTTTGTTTGCCCTTTCTTTATAGCAATTGCAGCACCTACAGTGTAGGCCCACATAGCGTTATCGAATGCAATAGGCTGTATGTCTTTTACAATTTTAAATACATCGACACCTTTATTGTCGCAAATTTTCTTGGCTTCTTCAATAGAAAAAATACCATGCGAATTAAGCACTTTGTTAATTTGATCAATTCGTCTATCGTAACTTTCAAATAATGGCATTTTAATCTCCTCCTATTCTTTACGTGGATCAATAACTTTTACTGCTTCGTCAATACGGCCGTATTTACCTGTAGCTTTTTGCAAAGCTTCGTTGGCATCGGTGCCGGCTTTAATCATGTCCATCATGCGGCCAAGGCTAACGAATTCGTAACCAATAATTTCGCTATCCTTGTCGAGTCCAATTTTGGTAACATAGCCTTCGGCCATTTCGAGGTAGCGAGGGCCTTTTGCAACGGTTCCGTACATGGTGCCAATTACGCTACGAAGTCCTTTACCCAAGTCTTCGAGTCCAGCACCAATAGGCAAGCCGCCTTCGGAAAACGCGGTTTGGGTACGGCCATAAACAATTTGTAAAAACAGTTCGCGCATGGCGGTATTAATGGCATCGCAAACAAGGTCGGTATTTAGCGCTTCGAGTATGGTTTTACCAGGTAGAATTTCGGAAGCCATAGCAGCCGAGTGTGTCATTCCCGAGCAACCAATGGTTTCGACTAAAGCCTCTTGAATAATGCCCTCCTTTACATTTAGGGTAAGTTTACAAGCACCCTGCTGTGGAGCGCACCAACCCACACCATGGGTTAGTCCCGAAATGTCCTTTACCTCTTTGGCTTTTACCCATTTTCCTTCTTCGGGTATGGGTGCCGAGCCATGATTTGCACCCTGTGCAACGCAAATCATTCCCTTAACTTCGTGTGAATAAATCATACAATTATTGTTAAATTAAACGTAAAATTCAATACTTAAAAAAAGAGAATTAAATAATCTCAAATTGACTAAATATGCGAGTTGTAATATGAAAACCTACCAGTCGGTATGGAATTATTGTTTCTTTCTGAAAATTGTAGCTTCCCTATCGGGACCAACCGATACAATTGATACAGGAACCCCAACTTCCTTTTCAATAAAAGCAATATAATCATTAAGTTCTTTTGGAAGTTGGTTGCTATTTCTCATTTGTTCAATTGATGTGTTCCAGCCCTTTAATTCGGTGTAAATGGGTTCAATAGGAACGTCAATATCGAAAGGAACCCTTTGGGTTTCATTTCCGTTTACTTTATATGCTGTTGCTACCTTTATGGTTTCGAAGGTGTCGAGAACATCGGCCTTTGTTAAAATTATTTCAGTTACACCATTCAGCATAACTGCATAACGGAGTGCAACTAAGTCGAGCCAACCGCAGCGACGAGGCCTTCCTGTTGTTGAACCGTATTCGCGACCAATGTCGCGTAGGTTTTGCCCAACTTCGTCGTTAAGTTCGGTGGGAAAAGGTCCCGAGCCAACTCTTGTGCAGTATGCTTTTACAATTCCCATTACATTTCCAATTGTCGATGGGGCTATTCCCATTCCTGTGCAAGCTCCAGCGCAAATGGTATTGGATGAAGTAACGAAAGGATAAGAGCCAAAGTCTACATCGAGTAGCGTTCCCTGAGCGCCTTCGGCAAGAATGGTTTTCCCTTTGGAGTAAAGTTCATTTATTTCGTACTCGGAATCGATAATCTCAAACTGTTTAATAATTTCGATACCATCGAACCACACTTTTTCGTGCTGTTCAATATTTGCCTCGTAGGTGTACTGTTTTAGTACCGATTTATGTTTTTCTTTTAGCTGGTTATACCTGTCTAAAAAATCGGGGCGAATAGTATCGCCAATCCTTAACCCATTTCTACCTGTTTTGTCCATGTAGGTTGGGCCAATACCTTTTAGAGTAGAACCAATTTTACTTTTACCCTTCGAGGCTTCCGAAGCTGCGTCGAGTTCGCGATGCGAAGGAATAATGAGGTGTGCCTTTTTCGAAATTTTGAGGTTTTTGGTTGGCTCAATTCCTAAGTTTCGGAGTTTGGCAATTTCGATGGCAAAAACTACTGGGTCGAGCACAACTCCGTTACCAATAATATTTATAGTATTACTATGAAAAATACCTGAAGGAATGGTGTGAAGCACGTGCTTAGTGCCTTCGAATTCGAGCGAGTGACCTGCATTTGGGCCCCCCTGAAACCTTGTAACAATGTTGTAATTCGACGAAAGCACATCTACAACTTTTCCTTTTCCCTCATCGCCCCATTGGAGGCCTAATAAAACATCGATTTTCTTCATAAAAAGTTCTTCGAATTAAAAAGAATTCAAAAAAAATCCGGCACGCGACCGGTTAAATAAATTGCATTACTGAAATAAAGTACTGTTACGTTTATTTAAAATTTGTTTGATATAAAAAACACTTCAATATACTGTTTAATAAGGTAATAAGGTTTGTATTTATGTGTAAGTTAATGTTACTAAGGTTAAAAATTCTTTGAATAAGGTTTTTAAACGATACATAAAACCTTATTTGTACTTCAAAAAACCTTAGTCAAAAAGTTACTTACTCGCCTTTATACCCTTATTCTCTTATTTATGAACCCTTAGATGAATTTCATCAAACTCACGTTTTTTAACACGTAAATTTACACGTTTTAACCTATATAAATAGAATATTTAGTAAACAGTTTATCAACAATTTACTACAAGTTGTTATAAAACATTTTGAGGGTTACTTACCTTAGGGCGAGCTACTTAGTTAATACGTTCTTTTTTTGCGCAGTTTTTGCAAATGCCATAAAAGTATAGAGAGTGCTGGTTAACTTTAAAGTTCATTGACTTTGAAACGGTATTCTCAATTTCCTGAATTCGGGGATCGCAGAATTCGGTAACTGCTCCGCAAACTGTGCAAATAAGGTGATCGTGTTGGCTGCATTCGAATGCTTTTTCGAATTGGGCCATATTGCGGCCAAACTGATGCTTTACAACTAGGTTACACTCAAGAAGCAGCTCAATGGTATTATAAAGGGTTGCCCTACTTACTCGGTAGTTGTTGTTTTTCATGTGAATGTAAAGGGTTTCGATGTCGAAATGCCCTTTTCGGGTATAAATTTCTTCGAGTATTGCAAAACGCTCGGGAGTTTTTCTATGTCCTTTACGCTCAAGGTATTCGATAAATATTTTTTTTACAGAATCTATAGTTGAACTGCAGCCCATGGAATATGTAGTTTAAATTTAGAACAGATAAAAATAGTGAATAATTTTCAAAATGAAACAATGATATTATGTAATTATTATTCTAACATATTTTCACTTGCTTATGTTCATTCGTCGAATTTTTCGATTCGTTTTACCGAGTCAACGCCCTTAATTTTCATAACATTAGTAATAAGATTGTTAAGGTCGATTGCGTTGTGTACGTAAAGGTCGATTGAACTTTCAAAAATTCCGTCGTGACTTTCGATTGAGAGTTTGCGGATATTTACCCTAAGCTCATCGGAGATTACCTTTGCCAATTCGCTAAGCATACCAATACGATCCATTCCTTTTACCTCGACACGAGCAAGAAACGACATAACCTTGTGGGTTGTCCATTTTGCCGACACAATTTTATCGCCTTGGCGCGACATAAGTCTAATTCCTTCGGCACAGGTAACTTTATGAATAATAATGTTTTCTTCGGGCGAAAGGTATCCAATAACATCGTCGCCTGGTATTGGATTGCAGCAGCGGGCAATTTGGTAGGTATTTTCGTCGTCTTCGGCAAATTCGCGAATTAAAAACGTTTGCTTTGGGTTAAATTTGTTGCTTTCGGTTTCCTCGGGTTCGCTTTTTACTTTACTGCGTTTACGGCCAGTTGTTTTGTTAAACTGAATACTCCAGTAGCGTATCCATTTATTTTGTGTATTCTTTTTAAGAATTTTTTTAAGGTCGTTTAGCGTAATAATTCCTGAGCCTACTTTACTGTAAAACTCGTCTTTTGATAGTACATCGTATGCAGGCAGTATCTTATTAAATACTCTTGCCGAAGGTTTTATACCAAACTCGGTAAGCTTGGCTTCGACTAATAATTTACCCTTTTCAATTCTATTCTTAGTTTCAGACTTGTAGGCTGCTTTTATGGCCGTTTTAGCCTTTGCTGTAATTACAAAGTTTAGCGATTCGTAGGTAGGCTTTTGTGTTTCGGCGGTTATAATTTCAATTTGGTCGCCACTATTTAGTTGATAGCTAAGCGGAACAAGCTTGTGGTTAACCTTTGCGCCAATAGCTCTGTTACCTATTTTCGAGTGAATTTCGTATGCTAAGTCGAGTGCAGTTGCACCTTTTGGTAATGTGCGGGTGTCGCCTTTTGGAGTGAAAACAACTATTTCGGACGAAAAGAGGTTGAGCTTAAACTCATCGAGAAAGTCGAGTGCATCGGACTGAGGATTGTCGAGCATTTCGCGAATTCGTTTAATCCACTTATCGAGTTCGTTCTCCTGAGCCTGAGCATCCATTTCCTTATACTTCCAGTGGGCTGCAAAACCGCGCTCGGCAATTTCGTCCATTCGTTTCGATCGAATTTGAACTTCGACCCATTGCCCGTGAGGGCCCATAACAGTGCAGTGTAATGCTTCGTAGCCGTTGGCTTTTGGGGTGCTAACCCAGTCGCGTATGCGGTCGGGTTTGGGTTTGTAAATATCGGTTACAAGCGAATAAATGTGCCAGCATTGAGTTTTTTCGGGAATGTACGATATGGGTTTAAAAATAATTCGGATGGCAAGAAGGTCGTATATATCTTCGAAAGTAACGTTTTTGGTTTGAATTTTTTTCCAAATGGAGTAAACCGATTTTGGGCGACCGTTAATATCGAATTCGATGCTGTTTTCAACCAGTTTATTAATTATTGGTAGCGAAAAGGAGTTTATAATTTGCATTCGGCGCTTTTCGGTGCCCTCAATTTTACTCTTTATTTCTTCGTAAACCTGAGGAAATCGATACTTTAGGCTAAGGTCTTCGAGTTCTGTTTTAAAAGAATATAATCCTAATCGGTGGGCTAATGGTGCATACAGGTATATTGTTTCGCCTGCAATTTTCATTTGCTTGTTTGCCGGAAGCGAGTCGAGGGTTCGCATATTGTGCAACCTGTCGGCAAGTTTTATAAGAATTACCCTTATGTCGTCGGCAAGGGTAAGCAGCATTTTTCGAAAGTTTTCGGCTTGGAGCGATGAGTTTGCATCGAAAACCTCCGATATTTTTGTAAGCCCATCGATAATAGAGGCAATCTTCTTTCCAAAGAGTTTTTCAATGTCCTCAATAGTGTAGTCGGTATCCTCAACCACGTCGTGCAAAAGAGCGCAGGCAATGGCTTTTGAACCAAGTCCAATTTCGTCGGATACAATTTTTGCTACTGCAATTGGGTGCAGTATGTAGGGTTCGCCCGACTTGCGTTTTACGCCTTTATGCGCTTCGTTGGCTAAGTTAAAAGCTTTAGTAACAAGCTTAATATCTTCCTCCTCTTGGCAACGAGTACAGTGTTTCAGCAAATCGTCGAAATGCGATTGTATAAGAAGTTTCTCGTCGTCGGTTTGAGATGTCATGTGAAATTTGTGAAGTTTTGCAAGGTGTTACATGGAGTATACTTTGCTTATTAAAAAATGTTACCAGAATTCTATTAATGATTTTTACCGTATAAAACGGTAACATTTCCTGTTTTTACTATTTTTCGTTTGCTTTCGAGTTCCACCTCAACTTTGTATACATAAGTACCTTCGGGAGCAATTTTTCCATTTAGTAAGTAGCCATTCCAGCCCGAATTGTTGCTTTGAAAAACAATTTCGCCCCATCGATTGTAAATTAGCATGCTGTAAGTAGCTTCGAATGAAATTGTTGGAACAAAAAGATTTCGAGCGCCTTGCCCCTGCGAAAAGTTACTGGTGGGGTCAATGGCATTTGGCATAACAATATCGGGTGTCATTTCAACACAAACAGTTCTCGAACGGCTTACAAGAAGTAAACTATCGTTACTGTTAAATTCCTTGGCTTCGGCATAGTAGCAAAAATTACCCGAATACCCCAAGCCCTTAAAGGGGCTTAAATCGTCAACATAATTGAGATCGATGTTTTGGTCGGTTTCAAAAATAAGTTCGGTTTCGGCACCCGACGAAGGGTAAAAAGTTCGGTAAAGAAAATATTTACGGGGATTTGCATTTTTACTGTAAAGGCTATCCCACCTAATTTCGTTTTTAATTCCTCGTGTAACTACTCGAATAGTTGTTGAGTTCGAAAGGTTCGAAACACGAACAAGCCTATTGCAAATATCGTAGGCGTTAATTCTGTAGTAAAAGGGGCGTGTACGTGCGCTCCACGAGTCGGTGGTGTCGCTGAACGAAGAGGTTTTAGGGTTTGTGAAGCTGTGTAAATTTTTAGCGGTGAAAATAGAGGCCATCGAGTCGGCTTTTTCCCAGCGAATAACTTCGAATTTTCGAAGTTCAGTTGTAGTATCGATTGTAAAATGCAAGTAGTTTTGTTGGTTCCCAGAAATTATTGAGTCGACATTAAGAAAAGTTGGCCATGCGGGCATTTCGGTACTAATTCGAATTAAATTAGACTTTGAGGTAAAGTCAGAATCGCTTTTTTTTGCCTCAACGTAAAGGTAATAGACACTATTTGCCTCAACAGCTATTAACACCTGATTAACATTTCCTGATACAGTCTTGGCTATGGTCATGCTTTCCCAGACTGGCGTGTTACCCATATATACATCGTACTTTTCAATTCTATTTCCCCAGCCTAAGTAGTGAAGCCAACGTACATTTAATTTGTTTGCGCATTTGTCGTATGTTGATGTTTTATCTAAATAAATACTTCCATGAGTTGAAGTTAACTGGCTGGGTTCGTTATTTATCCCATCGGAGGCAAGTAAATACTCAACTCTTCCATTAAGCCCACTTAAATGCGGAGGCGAACTAAATTCTGTATCGGTATAGGAGTATAAGGGATTGGAATCTGAGTTAAGATTAACGGTGGCAATAGGAGTATTTTGAGGGTTTCCTATTTCGTTAGGCAATCTTTTGTATATAATAAAACCCGTTGGGTTTTGAATGGGACTAAAGGGAGGGGCTTGCCAGTAAAGTGTTGGAATGCCAGTTGAAGGATCGAGAGTAAGCCGCTGGAATATGGGAGGCTGGGGCTTTGGCTGCGTGCCTTGCCCAAAAAGCAAAAAAGAGTAAATCAACGAGAAAAACAGTACAATTCCCCTTACCATTGGTAATAGTAGTTATAGCAATTAAACCTTAAAAATAGCTACAATTCCATAATATACGAGTATGTACAGGCAAATTTAAATATAATAACAAAGTTTCTCGCAGATTTCACTGATTGCGCAGATGAGCAATATTTTAAGTTATTTTCTGCGAAAATCCCTGCCTGCCGTTAGGCAGGAGCGGTATCAGCGAGAAATAGAAAATCCCAAGTTATTAATGGTTCATTGTTTCTCGCAGATTTCACAGATTGCGCAGATGAGCAATATTTTAAGTTATTATCTGCGAAAATCCCTGCCTGCCGTCAGGAAGAAGCGGTGTCAGCGAGAAATCGAAAAATCGCATTTTCTTACCTGCGAATTTTAGGATGTATTAAATGCTATTTGGATTTACTGAGCCCGCAACCGAAATTGTAATATCGTCGACCTTTAGCCATTTGTTTGCTAACTCCATTATTCGGGTTGGGCTAATAGTTTGAATAGCATTTATTTGCCGTGAATAAAAGCTATAGTCGAGGTTATTAAAGTAAAGTAGCCAAATAAAACTTTCGGATATACTAAATTGCCCATTAAAACTGCGTAAAAACTGACCCATTAGCGACCCCCTAACTAAATCGAGTTCCAATTGCTCAACGGGTTCACTTTGAATGCGTTTTATTTCGAAAAGAATTTCATTTATGGCATCTTGCGTGTGATTTGCCCCTACATCGGTCGATATTTGAAACACACCAGCATCGGTAAAGGGTAAAATTGATGCATGAATACCATAGGTAAAACCCTTGTCCTCCCTAATGTTCTTCATTAGTCTCGAACCAAAATATCCACCTAAAATGGTTGTTAAAACAACCATTTCGGGGAAATCGGGGTGAGTTCGTGGAAACAGCAATCGGCCAATTCGTAACGACGACTGCACTGCATCGGCTTTTTGAGTAAATACAACCGATTCGTTTCTGTTAAGTTCAACCTGTGGAAGTATAATGCCCTTCGATTTTTCGCCCCAAGTTGCGGAGCCAAAATGCTTTTCGACAAGCGATAGGTGGTTATCGGTTACATTTCCCGAAAGAAAAATTGTGCACGAAGCGGAGCCATAATTTGCCGCATGAAATTCTTTTAAATCGCTCGAGCCAATGTTGTCGTAACTTGTTGGCACAGGGAATTTTCCGTAAGGATGATTCGCTCCAAACAGCGATGTAAGAAGGGTGCGCTGTGCAAGGGCGTTGGTTTTACCAAGTTGAACCGAAAGTTCTTGCTTGCCTGTGGTACGCCAAATGTCGACCTCGTGGTTGGGGTAAATGGGTTGCTTTACAACCTCTTCAACCATTTTTAGGGTTTCGCTAAAGTAGCGGTTTAACGAGTATACCGTTAAGCGCGAAAAATCGTTATAGGTTGCCCTGTTAATATACGATCCATGAAAATCGAGATGATCGGCAATTTGCGATGCTGAAAAGTTTTTGGTACCCTCTGGCATTAAATATAGGGTTCCGTTAGCGACCAAGTGCTTGGTTTGAAATTTAACTCCAGCATCGAAAAGGAGATCGATTCGGCAAACTTCAACTTCACCCTTATTTACTACGTAAACTTTAACGCCATTAGTTAGTATATGGCATTCGGCTTGAGGTATTGCAACATTTTTTGGAGCGTTTGCTATAGGGGGTGTTTTGCGATCGATCATTTTAAAAGAATTAACGGAATGAGCCTTACTTTATTGATTTGTAGTAAAGTGTTGAACAGTTTTTTGCAGTAAACATAGTTTTTGCAACACGTTTAATGTCGTCGGAAGTAACGTTTCGGTAGCGATCAACTTCGAAATTTATCTCTTCGGCTTCACCAATAAGTTCGTAAAAACTAAGGTTTATTGCCACTTCGAGTGGATCGGTTAGTCCAAAAGCGAATTTCGATTCGAATCTATTCTTCACTTTTTCGAGTTCGTATTCGGTTACTCCTTGTTCTGCAAGCGAATTAAGTTCCTCAATAATAGCGTTTTCAGCATCTTCAAACGAAACCCCATCGATTAGCCGACCAGTAACTACAAAAAGACCTGGGTCGTTGTCGCCCGAAATAAATGCGTCGATATCGCTGAAAAGGCGCTTCCCTTTAAGTAAATTCTGGTGCAAACGCGACGATTTTCCGTTCGAAAGAATATCGCTTAACAAATCGGTAGCTCGAAAATCGGGGTGAAGCCTGCTACTCATGTGAAACGCTAAGTATATGGCATCGAAGGGTACATTTCGTTCAACGGTTAGCTTACGGGATTCGGTTTGCTCGGGTTCGGGAGCAATACTACGAGGTGTTACATTTCTCCTTTCAATTGGCCCAAACCATTTATTGGCAAGCGTCTCAACCTCTTGCTTTGTAACGTTGCCCGACACACAGAGAATTGCATTATTTGGTGCGTAATGCGAAAAGAAGAAATCCTTTACTTCGGAAAGACTTGCCCCTTCAATATGTTCGGGAGTTTTGCCAATAGTTGGCCACATGTACGGGTGAACCTTATAGGCCAAAGGCCTAAGAAGAAGCCAAACATCGCCGTAGGGCTGATTAAGGTAACTTTGGCGAAATTCCTCGACAACAACATTTTTTTGTGTGTCGAGGCTGCGCTGCGAAAAATCGAGTGCTTGCATTCTGTCGCTTTCCAGCCAAAAGGCAGTTTCAAGGTTTTCCTTAGGAAGAGTAATATAGTAGTTGGTTATATCGTTACTTGTAAATGCGTTGTTTTCGCCACCAATACGTTCGAGCGGTTCATCGAAAACGGGAATGTTTGTTGTTCCCCCAAACATTAAATGCTCAAAAAGGTGTGCAAAACCCGTTCTGTCAGGATTTTCGTCGCGAGCGCCTACATTATAAAGAAGGTTAAACGATGAAATTGGCGTTGTTGGGTCGTGGTGAACAAGAACTCGTAGCCCATTATTTAGTGTAAAGCGTTCAATTGTAATCATATATAGAGATTGAATTTCTTCGTTTTTAGCAATGCAATGGTACTAATTTTTTGATTAATAGTAATTGTACTTACCACTCTAAACAAAGTATGAAGCCAATTTGCTTAAATATTTCAGTATTTCACTTTTATATAGCAAAAAAGAATATTGATGAGCCTAAAGCGATAATTAATCAAAAGCCTAAATAAACGAATTGAATTACAATGCAAACCATTATATTTGTTGATGTTTTTGGGGAAGAGGGAAGTCCGACACTTCGATAAACTCAGTGTCCGAGGTGGACTGAAGACTGCTGACTGCTGACTGCTGACTGCCGACTGCCGACTGAGAACTGCCGACTGAGAACTGAGAACCGATAACTGCTAACCGACAACCAACATATGTATACCTTAAAAAAAACCTGCTTTTTAATTCTTATTCTAATTGCAAGCACACAATTTCAGCTTAAAGCAAATCCTACTTTAAACAATTTGGAAACTAACGAAGCCCAGCGTTGGGTCGATTCGGTAATGAACGGCCTTTCGCTTCGCGAACGAATAGCTCAGTTATTTATGGTTGCAGCATACTCGAACAAGGACCAAAAACATGTTGATGAAATAATGCAACTTGTTAAAGAAGAAGGGGTAGGCGGGTTGTGCTTTTTTCAGGGTGGTCCCGTTAGGCAAGCAAACCTAACCAATAAGTACCAAAAAACAGCCAAGGTTCCGTTGCTAGTTTCAATGGATGCCGAGTGGGGTTTGGGCATGCGGTTGGACAGTACCATTTCGTTTCCCCGACAAATGACCCTTGGTGCGGTCGACGATTCGCGCTTGGTTTACCTTATGGGCGCCGACATTGCAAAACAGTTAAATAGACTTGGTGTTCACATTAACTTTGCACCCGTAATCGATATAAATAATAACTCCAAAAATCCGGTAATAAACACCCGCGCCTTTGGCGAAGATCGCGATGCCGTTACCCAAAAAGGGTTGGCATACATGCTTGGCCTTCAGGATAATGGCGTTTTGGCTTGCGCCAAACATTTTCCTGGCCATGGCGATACCGACATCGACTCGCATTATGCTCTTCCTAAGCTAATGCACAGTCTCGAGCGACTCGACTCCATTGAACTGTACCCGTTTCGAAAACTGATTGAGAATGGCGTTTCGGGGGTTATGGTTGCTCACGTTGAAATACCAAGCATCGAACAAAAAGAAAAACTTGCAGCAAGCATTTCGCCAAAAGTTGTTAACGACCTATTAGTTAAACAAATGGGGTTTAATGGACTTGTTTTTACCGATGCCCTTAACATGAAAGGGGTAAGCGATAATTTTAAACCTGTTGAACTAAACTACCTATCGCTATTAGCAGGAAACGATATTCTTCTTTTTCCTTCGGAAGTAAAGGCATCGATTAGTAAAATTGAGTTGGAAGTAAAAAAAGGGCGTTTCCCCGAAGAGGAAATAAATCGCAGATGCCGGAAAATAATTGAAGCAAAGTATAGAGTTGGTTTAAATAAGTACAAGCCAGTAGTCGCAAAAAATTTAGTAGCCAACTTAAATAAACCTTCGTCGGAACTGTTAATACGTCAAATATCCGAGCAGGCAATAACCGTGGTAAATTCATCGGGATTAATCCCAATTCAGCATCTCGACACGCTTTCAATAGCATATGTTGAAGTGGGTTACGACAGGGGTAATTTTTTTCGTGAGCAAATGGAGCTGTATGCTCCCATAGTTACCTATAGCATTAATACCGATGACCCCGAAAGCGATTTTATAAACTTAACGCAGCAACTTCAGTACTATAACTTAATAATTGTTGGACTGCACACATTAAATTCTCGGCCCAATAAAGATTTTGGAGTAACGCCTAATTTAGCAAACTTTTTAGCCAATTTAAGTTCAAGAAAAAAAATGATTCTTAACGTGTTTGGCTCGCCCTACGCATTGGGAATTATGAGTAAAACCGATTCGATTAGCGATTTAGTTATTGCATACGACAATACACCATTAACCCAAAACCTTACCGCTCAACTTCTTTTTGGTGGAATTGAGGCTACTGGAACTCTTCCAGTTACGGCTGCAGCTGGTTTCGAAATTGGAAAAGGCCTAAATGTTGGAAAACAAATACGACTAAAGTACACTCAGCCCGAAGAACTGCATATTAGTTCTATATACCTCCAAAAAATCGACTCTATAGCAAACGATGCCATTTCTCGGATGGCAACTCCCGGAATGCAAATTATTGCTGCTCGCAATGGTGTTGTGTTTTACAATAAAACATTTGGGTATACTACATATACAAATACCGACTATCCGGCTGATATGAAAACCATATACGATGTGGCTTCGTTAACTAAAATTGCAGCAACGTTGCCTCGAACAATGAATTTGTTCGAAAGTGGTAAACTAAACCTCGACGCACCACTTTCCAATTATATTTATCTGTCCGACACATTTACCAAAGATGGAATGATTATTCGCGACATGCTCCTCCATCAGGCAGGGCTCGAGGCATGGATTCCATTTTTTCAGCGAACACTCGAATCGTATTTCCCTAATCAACCGTTATTTACAACCTATTTATCGGCTAATTACCCTTTTCAACTGCGCCCAAACTTTTTTTTAAATCGAAATTCGGGTCCATCTTCAAAATTTTATTCAAAAACAGCCAGTGCTGGAAAAAGCATTTTAGTTGCTAAAAATCTTTATGCAATTGATAGCATGAACGATTCCGTTTCTCTTTGGATAAGAAAAAGTAAACTGTCGCCTAAGGGTACATATAAGTATAGCGATTTAGGATTTATGCTTTTGTATAAAGTTATCAACAGCATTTCCGATACCAGTTCTGAAGACTGGTTGAACGAAGAGTTGTACCAAAAAATGGGAATGAACTACACCGGCTTTAATCCACTAAAAAGGTTCGAAGAGGATAGAATTGCCCCTACCGAAAACGATATGGTGTTTCGAAAGCAAATACTGCAGGGCTATGCTCACGACCCAGCAGCAGCCATGCTTGGCGGGGTGTCGGGGCATGCAGGATTGTTTTCAACTGCAAACGACTTAGCCAAGCTAATGCAAATGTACCTTAACAAAGGTACTTATGGTGGGGTAGAGTATTTCGCACCATCAACAGTTGAACTGTTTACTTCGTGCGTTAGCTGCAAAACTGGAAATAGAAGGGGACTTGGTTTCGATAAACCCGAAAAGGATGTAACAAAGCAAAGTCCTGTTACCCAACAAGCATCGTCATTATCGTTTGGGCATTCGGGATTTACTGGTGTTTTTGCCTGGGCCGATCCTGCTTACGAGTTGGTTTACATTTTTGTGTCGAATAGGGTATACCCCGATGCAGAAAACAAAACCCTAAATAACCTCGATGTTCGAATGAAAATTCACGACATACTTTACAATGCTGTTAAGCAATCGGAATTTTAATTAGCTTATTAACAACTCGAATTTTAACATGTTTGGTATTATTTTAAAATTAGTGTAGTTTTGAACCAAATTATTTGAAATTGGAACTATCGAGACAAATGCTTGAAAGATGCCAAAAGGGCGATAGAGCCGCACAACATGCGCTCTACATGGCATATTCTGCTCGAATGTTCAGTGTTTGTTTGCGCTACTTCCCTTCGTACGACATTGCTCAGGATATTCTTCAGGACGGCTTCATAAAGGTGTTCGATAACTTTAAAACTTTTAAGTTTAACGGCTCTGTTGAAGGGTGGATTAGAAGAATAATTGTTAATACTGCCCTGGAGTACCACCGAAAAAATGCTGCTGCAAATCATGTTGATATATCCGATGTTAAAAACCACTCGTGTGTAAACATCGATTGCCAAACCGATTACCACTTTTTACTTTCGTTAGTAACCGAGCTGCCCGACCAGTATCGATTAGTTTTTAACCTATACGCAATCGAAGGTTACTCTCATGCCGAAATTGCCGAAATGCTGTCGATTACCGAATCGACCAGCAAGTCTAACTACTCCCGTGCCAAGGGAATACTAAGAAAAAAATTGGAACAATTAAAGGAGGTTGAACCTTATGTTACACTATAAACCAACAGAATTTGAGGAGTTTGTAAGCAAGTTGGCACAGAACTCCGTAACTCCACCACCTCAAGTTTGGACAAGTATTGAGGATAATTTAAATTCGACTGCCAAGGTAAACTTAAGAGTTATATACACTAAACTTTCGCTTGCTGCTGGTTTTGCATTACTCCTTTCAATTTCAACCTATTTATATTTTGGCAATTCAATTGAAATTGAAAAGTACTCGAGCAACGACGAAATAAACGCAATGCTAAATAGTTACGGAGTAACTGCTAAAAATAATCCTAAACAATTTGCAGGTTTTATTTCAACTGAAAATAATGTAACGGTTGAAAATGCCGAGAAAAAATTAAATGTAATCGAAAAGATAGAAGAATCGAGTAATAGTAGCTTAAAAAGTAGCCTAAACGATGAGCCATTTTCTTCAATAAAATTTAAAGGACTTCCAGAAAAAAATGGGAATATCAAACTTTCCGGTTATGCAACAAGTAGTAAAATTTTAACTCAAAGTAAGAGAATTGTTGAAACGCAAAGTAAATGGTCGTTTTCGGCCAGCATTTCACCAACATATACCAAACAAGCATCGTACAATGTACTAAATAGTAGCAATGTTTCATCGGGGCTTTGGCTATGGTCGGGCGAAATTGCTGTTAAGCGAAGAGTGTCGAAGCGATTTTCTGTTCAAGCTGGGTTAAATATTAGTCCCATGGGACAAAAATCGAATAATTTGGTTTTAGCATACAGTAAAGAGCCCCGCAAGTCTTTTGGTAGTATCGGTGCAACAACCCAATATGGCAACGTTGGTTTAAACAACCCGAATATTGCTGTATACGATGTTGTTAAAGTGGCTGAACTACCAATGGATAAGTCGATTATTTACACTAATGCAAACCTTGTACAGCAGTTTTACTACTTAAATATTCCCTTTATTCTTTCGACCAATTTTAACCGAACATTTCGCAATATAACCTTAAAAACAGGTTTTTCGGCAGGTTACCTTATTGGTAATGAATTTACTCTGAAAAGCGAACTTGGTTCTTTTTCGGGACAAACAGATATCAATCATCGCTATGCTCTAACTGCTATAGGAGCACTAGAGTATTCGTATAGGGTAACAAAAAACCTAAATTTAATTTTCGAGCCAACGGTAAACTTCAACTTTGTTTCGGTTAACAATAACTCCCAAAACTCCTTACCCGTTACATTTAACCTTAAGTTTGGTGTAGGTTTTTAGGTGAAAAGTTCTCCTTTTTTCTTTGCATTGTAAGGTTGTCATGATATATTCAGGAGTAACTAAGTCTTAAAATCGATACTTCATTTAACGGGTTGTATCGTTCAAAAGATATAGTCATGTATCCGCTTGGGAAATCCTTTATTGGCTAAATTTCTTCATTTCTTAAAGAGTTAATAAACAATCACATATTATATTATTGACGTTTGAGGTAACTTTTATTAATAATTTCCTTTAAAATAAAGGTTAAAAGACCACTTAAAATGGTAGCAACAATATCCTTCCAGTCAAACGTTCCGTGTAATCCGGTTAAACCCATAGGCTCCCAAATAATAGAATATACAATAACCGCAATTAAAATATGTTTATTCTTTTCACTGTTTGAGTAATCTTTAAATGTCCAAAATAAAAAGCAAAACGCTATTACAGATACAATACTTCCAATTGTATCAGCAATCCCAAAGTCATAAATATTTCTAGAGTAAATATAAGGCCTGTATGTAAATGTTAATACGAGTCCAATAATAACTGCTAAAATCGATATAGTTAAGTAAGCATTTTTCTTTTTATTCATAGTTACTATTTTTTTAAAACGCATTCATTTTTAAAATATAACATTGTGACGTTCCAAATCTAACTCAATTTTAGTGCATGACCTATATAAAAACAAAAAGGGGCAAGATTATTAAATCTGCCCCCTTTTTACTTTTTAAAAAGTATTACTTTTTGTTAGGAAGTTCTAGGCCGTAACCTTTTTTCCTGTCGATATGTTTTAGGTAAAAACTTAGCAAGAAAGCTAAGAAGCCAAAGCCTGCAAAAATTAGTTCAGGAATCATGTAGTTATATTTTGCAGCAGTATCGCCAGCTGCAATCAGTTCCGAAACGCCAGGGTTCGAAGCCGAAAGAGCCCAACCAATCAAGATTGGCACACCAAGTAATCCCATGTTTTGAATCCAGAATGTTAAGCCATAAGCCGAACCTAAGTACCTGTCTTCAACAACTTTAGGTAGCGAAGGCCACATTGATGCTGGCACAAGCGAAAAGGCAACACCTAAAATAATAATTGTAATTAGTGCAATAGGAACTGTAAACATTTCTGCAGGAACTAAGGCAAAAATAAGGTGAGAAACTGTTAGCAGAATTGCTCCGTACATCATCATACTTGCTCCCCAGCCTTTTTTATCCAAGAAAAATCCGATGGGAGGAGTAAGAATCATTGCACCAATTGGGAAATACGATACAAACTGAGAAGCTGTTTTTACATCAACACTTAGTTTTGATGCTAGCATATCGGTAGCAAACTTTTGGAATGGAAATATAGCAGAATAGAATAACACACACATACCTGCAATAGCAATAAAGCCGGGGTTTTTCAAAATTACCCATATATCCGAAAGTTTAAACTCTTCGCTTGGTTCGTCTGTTGCATTGGCATTAGTCTCCTTGTCATAAGCCCTATCCATAAATGTGTAAATGAAAAAAGTAATAAAGCCCACACACAAAAATGCTAATCCCCAGAATACCGAATTAGAAACTCCGCCTTGCTCTGCAAATACAGGACTTAACTGAAAAACTGCAAAAACGCCTAAACGAGCAAGTGCCATTTCTAAGCCCATTGCTAATGCCATTTCTTTTCCTCTAAACCATTTTACAATAGTTTTCGAAACGGTAATACCAGCCATTTCAACACCAATACCAAAAATAGCAAAACCAAAGAAAGCTAGTTTTGCAGAAGCAGGAATATAAGTGATAAAGGAATCTAACCAAGTGGCTAAACCTGTTTGTGCAAATCCTTCGGTTAGTGCGTAGAATTTTATTGCACCACCAATAACCATTGTTAAACCAGCAGTAATAATAGTGAAACGTATTCCCATCTTATCGAGTATAATACCCGAAAGTATTAGGAATCCCGCAAATACATTGAGAAAGAATTCCGATCCTCCTAACATGCCAAATACTTCTGGAGTCCATTTGTAGCCAGTTTCAAGCATGTTTTGTAAAGGTGCCGCTACATCAACAAAGAAGTAGGCAAAAAACATTGTTAGCGAAATGAGTGAAAGTGCAATCCAGCGTGCAGTTTTTGACTCTTTCATCAGGGATTTAACTTTTTCTGTCATTTTTTAGTATTGTTAGTAATAGTGGTACAAAATAAAAATAGCCTCTGTATGCACAGGGCATACAACGCTATTTTTAATGGTTAAGAAAGTGATATATCATTAGTAGTCAGGAATTTACATTAATGACTACTAAAGTTCGATAACTTAAAAGTTTGCTTCGTAAATCCAAAGTTCGGTTGGCTCCTCTTTGTCCATGTTTATACGTCGAATCTCATTAAAAGCCTTCGAATACGTATCGAACGCAGCTACAGAAACCATGCGGAAACCATTTTTCGACTCAACAATACGAGGATTCGAGAATCCCATTGCTGTAACAGACTGTTGGTATCCATCGGCATTTGTAGGCACTTTAAAACTTCCAATAATTACATGAAAGCGATTTTCTTGAAGCCTTTTTAAAGAGTCTTGTTCTGCTTGCTGTTTTGCTAGCATTTCCTCTTCAATTTTCTTGGCTTTAAGCATTTCAAGTTTGTTAATGCTATCTTGTTTAGCTTCCCAAATGGCTAGCGTATCAACAGGTTGTTCTTTATTAAGTAAACCGTTAAACCACTTACAACTTGAAAGGGTTATGGTAGCTAAAAGCATGAGAATGAGTAACTTCTTCATAGATTATAGGGTTGGTTTTGTAAATCAAATTTCATAATTTTTTTTTCATAAAACAAAGGGAAACGCAATAAATATTTAATCTTGGTAAGCAGTTACCCACTTGAAGAGATTTTATGATTTTATAAGTAGCATTAAATCAGTGCGTAAACTAAATTTGTGTGGACTTAATATTTAAATATTTTTTTTCACTTTTTTCATATTTAATTGTGAGAGTTGAGATTATTGCCAATTATTTCTGAATGAAATAAAGAAAAATTAACTTGCATTATATTTACAAAATGCAGAAATGCATTAAGTTCTTAATATTTAAATATATAAACGTTATGACTACCATTATTGATCTTTTTGAGAATAGCATAGAAAAGTACGCAAACAACCCTTATATATGGGAGAAGATTGGCTCTTCGTATAGTGCTACTACATATAAGGAAACACATGCTGAGGTTAATACTTTAGCTGCAGGGCTAATAAAATTAGGGGTCGCGAAAAACGATAAAATATCCCTTCTGTCCGAAGGACGTAAACAATGGGTAATTAGCGAACTTGCCATTTTGTATGCAGGTGCAATTAATATCCCATTATCAATAAAACTCGATGGCCCCGACCTTGTGTTTAGGATTGTTCACTCCGAAACTTCAGTTGTTTTTGTGTCGGCATCGCAAGCACCAAAAGTGCTTAACGTTAAGGATAAACTGCCAAATGTTAAATGGTACGTACTGCTCGATGAGCAGGAGGGGTATGCAAACGACGAGATACACATTTCGAAACTTTATGAAATGGGAACCGAATTGCTTAAAATAGAGCCCAAAGCAGTAAACGTTCGATCGTCAAAAGTACTACCTACCGATTTTGCTAACATAAGTTACACCTCGGGTACAACAGCCGACCCCAAAGGGGTAATTCTTTCGCACCGAAACTATACTGCAAATGTGGAGCAAGCGCTAACGTTAATGGATATTCCTGAGCATTATCGAACTCTTCTTATTCTTCCGCTCGACCATTGCTTTGCGCATGTTGCTGGAATATACTCGTTTATGGCAATGGGAGCAAGTATAGCCACTGTTCAGCAAGGTAAAACTCCGCTCGATACTTTAAAAAATATTCCTGTTAATATAAAGGAACTAAAACCAAATTTGCTCCTCAGCGTCCCTGCATTGGCTAAAAACTTTAAAAAGAATATTGAAGCAGGAATTAAGGCAAAAGGAGCGTTTACCGAAGGCCTCTTCAACTTTGCCATACGTTTATCGTACGCATACAATAAGGAGGGCTGGAATAAAGGAAAAGGTTTAACATTTCTATATAAACCACTGCTATGGCTGTTCGATAAAATTCTATTTGCGAAAATTAGGCTTGTTTTTGGTGGCGAAATGGACTTTTTTATTGGTGGTGGTGCGCTTCTCGACATTGAACTGCAACGCTTCTTTTATGCCATAGGCATTCCAATGTTTCAGGGTTATGGCCTTTCGGAGGCAACCCCAATTATTAGCTCTAACTCGCTAAAGCGTCACAAACTTGGATCGTCGGGTTACCTTGTAAAGTATCTCGAGCTGAAAATTTGTGATGAAAACGGAAACGAATTGCCCATAGGGCAAAAGGGCGAAATTGTGGTACGTGGCGAAAACGTAATGGTTGGCTACTGGAAAAATGACCGTGCCACAAGCGAAACCATTAAAAATGGATGGTTGCATACCGGCGATATGGGCTATTTGGATAACGATGGTTACTTGTACGTGCTGGGCAGGTTTAAAAGCCTATTAATAGCAAGCGATGGCGAAAAGTATAGCCCCGAAGGCATTGAGGAAACCGTTGTTCAGCATTCGAAACTGATTGACCAAATAATTCTATATAACAACCAGAATAGCTACACAACTGCAATTATAGTTCCATCGAAAGAGGCACTTAAGCGATGCTTAACCGAAAAGCATATCGATGTTTCAAATCCAAATGCTTACCACGAAGCGATAAACTTAATTCAGCATGAAATTGCTAAGTATAAGTCTAGTGGCGAGTATGCCGATTTGTTCCCCGAGCGTTGGCTTCCAGCCTCATTTGCACTTGTCGACGAGGCATTTACTGAGCAAAATGGACTTGTAAACAGTACAATGAAAATTGTTAGGGGAAAGGTTGAACTGAAGTACAAAGAGCGAATTGAACATCTTTACACTCCCGAGGGTAAGAATGTTTTAAATGGCAAGAATTTAGAGGCAATTGAAAATATATTGAAAGGTTAAAATCGAATACTCGAATTGCATCATCCCTTTATGAATATGGAATTAAGCGAAAGAATAAAGCAACTTAGTATCGAATATAATTCTCGAATTATTGAGCTATACCAAGAGCTACATGCCAATCCCGAGCTCTCCTTTCAGGAGTACGGAACTGCGGCCAGGGTTTCAAGATTTCTCGATAAACTTGGAATTCCTTACGAGCAAGGTATTGCCGAAACTGGAGTTATTGGCATAATTCAAGGTGGTAAGCCTGGGCCTTTAATTGCCATACGAGCCGAACTCGATGCGCTTCCCGTTTACGAAAAAACCAACTTGGAATTTGCCAGTCGAGACGAGGGTGTAATGCATGCCTGTGGCCACGACCTGCATATGGCTAATTTGCTTGGAGCAGCCATGATTCTAAACGACCTTCGTGACGATATTTACGGCGGAGTTCTTTTGGTATTTCAGCCAGCCGAGGAATTGCTTCCAGGTGGGGCACTCGATATTATTCAGTCTGAATTTTTTCGCGACAATAAGCCCGATTTTATGATGGCCTTACACGTACTGCCCGAACTCGAAGCTGGTAAAGTTGGCTTTAGGCCGGGACCTTACATGGCTTCGGGCGATGAGCTATATATAAAGGTAAAGGGAAAAGGCGGCCATGCTGCACTTCGTAATACGTTAATCGACCCAATACTTATTGCTTCGCAAATTGTTATTGAACTTCAAAAAATTAACCAGCAGGGTGTCGAGCAGAATATTCCCACAGTACTTTCAATAGGCAAGTTTATAGCCCAAGGCGCAACCAATATAATTCCCGATGAGGTTAACCTTGAGGGTACTTTTCGAACCATGAACGAGGAATGGCGCTACATGGTTCACGAGCTAATTCGTTCAATTTCGGGAAGAATTGCCAACGAAATGGGAGGTGAGTGTGAGGTTGAAGTGGTTGGGGGTTACCCTTCGGTTGTTAACAATGTTAAACTTACCGAAATGGCAGCAAGTTTAGCAGCTACCTTTTTGGGAAACGATAAGGTAATAGAATTGCCACTCCGAATGACAACCGACGATTTTGCCTACTACTCGCAAATTATTCCTTCGGTTTACTTTAGGGTTGGGGTGGGTTTTCCCAATTTACCCGAAGGTCGATTGCACAGCGGAACATTTGTTCCAAATGAAGATGCACTAGAAAATTCGGTTGCATTAACCGCTTGGTTAGCAATGAGTATACTTGCCCAAAAGGCTAATGAATAGTTGGTGGGTATTTATAACGGATTTAAATTTGCGAAAAATGTTGTTTTTTATTTCTCAATTGAAGAATAGAGTATAAATTTGTAACGCATTCATGAATGAAGTTTAACTAAAATTAATTTACAATGGCTTACGTAATTAACGACGACTGCACCGCTTGCGGAACATGTATTGACGAGTGCCCCGTAGAGGCGATCGCTGAAGGTGATATCTATAAGATTGATCCTGAAGTTTGCACCGACTGTGGTTCTTGCGCCGATGTTTGCCCAGTAGAGGCAATTCATCCAGCATAGTGGAAATATGCAATGTTACTAAATCCCAAGCCTTGCGCTTGGGATTTTTTTTATGGCTAAAGTGAAGGTTCCCAAAAAGTACTCTGCTGCTTTTGCCTAAAGGCAATTAGTAAGTCGGTTGTCGATTCCCCATTTGTTTCAATTCCAATTAATCTGCATAATCCTTTTGCCTCTTTTGCAATTGGTTGCCTCTCGAAGTACTTTTCGTGCGCAAAGTTCAAATATTTTAAAAGCGAAAAGGCGTCGAACCAAAGGTAAAACCGCTTCGTAAAGGCTTTAGCATTCGAAGTGTTACTGCGAATTTCGGTTAGCTTCTCCTCAAATCCGTTTACTTTTAAAAACGCTGCAAGGCTTGGATGCAAGGTCAAAAGGAAGTCTTGTGGTTCAATATTCGAGTCGACAAGTTGGTCAACTTTATCTAAAAAAGCTTTTAAAACCAACCACGACTCAATGCTATAGGTTGAAATGGGTATGTCGGGGTTTTCTAAATATTTACTCATTGCTCGTCCCGTACCAAAGGGTACACGAAGCGATGGCCGGGGCGATGGGTAAATGCAGGTTGAATTCAGCTCGGCAAAGTTGCCATTGGGAATAATTTTTTGGAGAAAGTAGAAATCTTCGCCTGCCTTTCGGCGGTTCATTCCCCCAAACTTCAGGTAAGTTTCTGCACTACAAGCCATACTCGACCCAATGGTTGCGTAGGAGTGAGGATGCCCAATAAACCTACCCGCCTCAACGTAGTAGCGTAGGTGCAGCTCGTAGGCAGCAATTCCATCGTAAATAGCTGGTTCGTATTCGTTTCCCGCAATTGGATGCTTATAGTTAACTGAACAGCCACTAGTGCAAGGTTTGTTTTGCCAAAGTTTTTCTAGTTCAACTAGGTAGTTTGGTTCGCAGGTCGAATCGGCATCGAAGCATGCAATTATTCCATTGGGGTTTTCAACTTGTAAAAAGCGCCATGCAGCCTCGTCCATTCCAATTTTTCGTGCTAACCCAACACCTGCTTGTTTGGGAACAAGGTTAGTTGCCATTATTGGGTAAAAACGAAACGTTTCGGAATTAGCTAATTCATTGGTCTTTAAAACTATTCTTTCCGATTCAGTAGCGTTTTCAATTACATTCAACTCGGCTCCCTGTGGATAATTTATTACCACAATAACTTCCACAGCACAGTTTGGTTTGCTGCAGGCAGCAATGGCATTGAGCGATTGCAATAAATTGGGTTCGTTATACGAAGGAATTACAACCGTTAATCCTAAATTTGGATTTGGTGCAACTTCGATTCGTTTTATAAAATCGGTATGCCGTTGAAAGTAGGGGTGTGGCACTGAATATTGGATTGAAAAAAGCCCCAATCGAATGAGTGGGGCTTTAAAGTATGATTATTATATTACTATTTCTTTTTCGCTGGGCGGGTAGCTATGTACTTCTCGTTAATTCCTTTTAGCACTTCGTCGGTAATGTCAATTGCAGGGTGTCCGTAGAGTAATGGCCCACCAAAAGTGCTGCTAAGAATTACGTAGTAGCCTTTTTCTTTGTTATACTCTTCAAGAAAATCGGTTATTGTTTGCTGAATTTGGCGAAGCTTAACTTGCTCCTCTTCCCCAAACTGCATCCTAAGCTCATCGCGAAAGCGGTAAAGTTCCTGCTCTTTTGCAGCTAAACCTTCCTGCATTTGCTGAGCTTGCGAGCGAGTTACTAATCCCTTTTGAACTTTATCCTGAAACGCTATCATTTCCTTTTCAAGTACTCGGGTGCGATTGTTCATTTCGCTTTCCATTTTTCGGCCCTTAACTTCGAGCTCTTGGCGCATATCGAAGTACATATCGAAGTTATTGAGCACCGTGTCCATATTTACCCACGCAGCCGAAAATTCGGACGAAATTTTTGTGTCGCCTGCAATTTCATTGGCAACCAACTCGGGTTTCGAATCGGATTTACCTGTGAAATATAGCACGAAAAGTACCCCAATGGCAATAGCCAAAACAATGTTAACGATTATTGAAACGTTTTTCATCGATTATATTTTTAGAAGTTTCTAATGTATTCGTTTAAAAATAGCCCGACAAATATAACTTTTTTTTAAAAGGAGAAAACACGCAAGCGAAAAACATTGGGCTTTTTAAATATAGTTTAGCTTTTATTTGTCCTTTAAAAGAAATTGTGTGCAGAATTATTCGACCCCGCTGGGGTCGGGATTTTATATGTGGAATTATTTCTATAGACATATGACCCCGCTAGGGTTATTCGGCAGCGGGGGTAAAACTTAAAATGTACAATGTAAAATCGTGCGGCAAAGGAGGAAATTAAAATAGTCGGGGCGCGACTTAAAGTCGCACTCCGACTATACTTAAATAGGAATTATGGTAAACTATGTAAAACTGAAAAAACCATTCGGGAGTTTTGGTGGTAAGTTTCGTTTGGTTTTAGTAGTGTTGATAGGAACTGGGGTAGATTTGGCGAATCGGGAAAATGCTGCGTTTCGAGGCAAATGGCCGAGTGCCTTGTGTAAATTGTTCCGTTGTGACCTATAACGCTGCCGTCGAGCGAGTTTCCAGTGTAAACCTGAATTCCAGGCTGCGTGCAGTATACTTCGAGTTTTCGACCTGAACTTTTACATTCTAGAGTTGCAGCAGGGCTATTTTTTGTCTCAGCATTTTCAAGTGCAAAGCAATGGTCAATTCCACCTTCAATTTGGTTAAGCGATTCGCCAACCATTTTCGGTTTTGTAAAATCGAAAGGTGTTCCAATTACACTCCTTAGTTCGCCTGTGGGAATTTGTGTTTGGTCGGTAGGCAGATAAGTCAAAGCTTTTAGCTGGAGCGTGTGGTCTTCAATGCTTCTTTTAAAGCCGTTAAGGTTAAAGTAGCAGTGGTTGGTTAGGTTAACGTGTGTTGCTTTGTCGGTTTTAGCTTTAAAGTCGATAATTATTTCGTTTTTATGGGTTATGGTGTAGGTTACCGAAACATTTAAGTTTCCGGGGTAACCCTCTTCAAGATGGGGTGATGTGTAGGTAAATTCTATGCCTATTTCCTTTTCGTATTGTTTTACTATGTAATTCCATAGTTTACTATGAAAACCATTATTCCCACCATGAAGGTGGTTTACCCCGTTATTCAATGGTAGCTTGTATTCGGTTTTATCAATTGTAAATCGACCTTTTGCTATTCGATTGGCAAACCTACCAACGGTAACCCCAAAGTGCGGATGCCCTTTTAAGTACTGATTTAGAGTTGAAAAACCAGCGGTTATTTCTTCGAGAGTTCCGTATTTATTGGCTGTTTGGATTGATGTAACACATGCTCCAAAGTTGGTGATTTTTAAAATCATCCCATTTTGTGTGTCGACTGTAAACAGCATTGCATTACTTCCGTTGGGCATTTGCCCAAAAATGGTTTCGGTAAAAATCATAATTTAAATCGAATAACCCTATTCTTTATTGTAACTCCCATTACGAAATAGCCCGAAACGGGCAATTCAACTCCGTTTCCGATATCTATCGGAACCTAATATCAGTCCGCACCTGCCAGCAACAGGCAGGTTTGCTACACCCTTTGATAGCATGAGTTAATTCTTCTTATTAATCAAATTTACAATTACTTTAATCATGGTGTCCTTTTCTTCAGGCTTACTTACAGCAATCATAAGTGTTAATGCAACTAAAGCATTATCAGCAATTCTTTTTTTCCCAAAACCATTTAAAAGAATTTCATTTTTTTCAAGGAAATACAGAAATAAAAATGCTGCAATTCTTTTATTACCATCAGTGAAAGAATGGTTTTTTGTAATAAAATATAAAAGGTTTGCTGCTTTTTCTTCAATGCTTGGATAAAGGTCAACTCCATCAAAAGTTTGATAAATTGTTGAAATAGAACTCTTGAGCGATTCATCTTTTTCATTACCAAACAAGGGGCTATTTCCATATATTATCTTTACAGCTTGAATTTGTCTAACAACCTCATTATATGTTAATTGATATATTTCTTTGCCAGATGTTTCGGTTATCTCTAATGTCTGATAATCGTATTTGTCTAATATGTCAAGAGCATAAGCATAATCTGAAATTATTTTTAGTAATCCAATTCCTTCGCTCTTAGTAATTTCTTTGTATTCAAGAACATTTGCTAACATCTTAACTGATTGCTGTAATTCTTTAAGTTGCTCTGCTTGTTGTGATATTCTTCTTTCGTTAATACTGTAGCCTTTTATTAAGTATTCTTTTAGAATACGATTAGCCCAAATTCTAAATTGAGTTCCTCTCTGGCTTTTAATTCTATAGCCTACAGATATTATAACATCAAGGTTGTAAAAATCTACTTGATATACTTTCCCATCTTTTGCAGTTGTTGCATTTTTTGCAACAACTGCATTTTTATCAAGTTCTTTTTCTTTAAAAATATTTGAAATATGTCTGGAAATTACAGATTTATCTTTTTGAAAAAGGTCAGTTAATTGATTTAAGTTTAGCCAAACTGTTTCATCTTCTAACCTAACTGAGATTTCAGGTATTCCTTTATCTATCTGGTATATTTCTATTTGCGAGTTAGTCATAGATTTTTCTTCAAATATATTTAATACATCGAAGTTTAGGAGTGTTTAATGCATGCTAACCACTCAACATTAAACCTCCGATAGTTTCCCGATAACTATTGGGAGGGGCAACATCCAACATCTAACATCTAACATCCAACAACCAACAACCAACAACCAACAACCAACAACCAACAACCAACAACCAACAACCAACAACCAACAACCAACAACCAACAACCAACAACCAACCAACAACCAACATCCAATAATAATACCCATCAAACCCTAATCCCTAACACACAAATGTCGTCGATTTGGTCGTAAACCTGACCGTTTTCGGTGCTTACGCAGTTCATCCAGTTGTTAATATTTTCTTCAATAAACCGCATTTGCTCTTGAGGTTCGTTTTTATGAATGCCGAGTAAGAGGTTTCGGAAGTTTATGCTCGAGTACTTCTTGTTTTCGTTACCCCCAATTTGGTCAATTATCCCATCGGTAAAGAGGTAGAGCATATCGTTTTCGAAAAGTTTTATGGTTTTAAGCGTAAACGGATTGAGTTTAAAGTGCATCGAAATAGGCATGGCATCGGCTCGAAGTTGGTATAGTGCACAACTTTCATTTTTCTCAAAAATTTCAATGTCCGAAACGTTTTGCTTGCTTAGCGTGCTGGGGTTTGTAATTACGTAAATTGGATTATGAGCGCCAGCGTACTCAAGCGTTAAGCAGTTGTTACTTGCATCGTCGTCGGTTTGGTAAATTGCGCAAATCGAAATTTCCATTCCATCACGCATAAGTTCATTCATGCTTTCCTGCTGAAGCGCATTTATAAGGTGAATGCGGAGTAAGTTTAAAATTTCGTCGGGACGGGTAATGCCCTCGCGTTTAACAATTTCGTTTATTAGCGAAATGCCCAACATGCTCATAAATCCACCGGGTACGCCATGCCCTGTACAGTCGGCAACGGCAATAAACTTAATGTTTTCAATTTGGGCTGCCCAGTAAAAATCGCCACTTACTATGTCGCGAGGGCGAAAAAGTGCAAAGTGATTACGAAAGCATAAACTTAAAAGACTTGGCTTTGGCAGCATTGCCTGCTGAATCATGGCAGCATAAAAAAGGCTATCGGTAATTTGAGTATGAGCCCTTTCGATTAGCTTTTTTTGCTTGGTAATTTCCGAATTGGCCTCCTCGAGGTGCTCGGCTTGCGTGCGCAACTCTTCCTTTTGATGGTTTATTTCGGCAGTACGCTCCATTACCTTGCCTTCGAGTTCGTTGTTTTTGCTGCTAATAATTTTTTGTATTTCAAGAATCTTTTCCTTTTCCAGCCTTTCCTTGTTGAATTTCTGTAAGGTTATTTCGCGGTTAAGTACATTAAACCGATGGGCAATTACAAATGCAAACATAAAGGCCTGTGCAACAATGCCTAATTTTAAGCTCGATTCGACCCAAAATGGTGCTTTATACTCAATTTTAAGGTAAAGGAAAACTATGTAAATGGTTAGAAAAATGAAGAAAATGCCATTTGCAACTAAAAAATACTTTGCCTGATTTACCCCCTTTCGCAGGGCATGAATTGAGAAAACTATTATCAATATAAATCCTAAAACATGAATAAAGTTAAGGTAAGGAGTAACATTCCAAATAACTTTTGTATGAATTAGTATAATAACAACAAGGGCAGCAAAGTAAACGTAAATGTAACTTCGAATTACCTTATTCCATTTTGCAAACTGCTTTTCCCCATCGAGAAAGTGGCGACTAAAGTTTAGGTAAAAAAAGGAGCTAAAAAGCGCAAAGTAGTTGGAGGTAAAACGGGTTAAAAAGTCGGAGCCTAAAACAGCATAGGCAACCCTGTCGTTTGTTAGAAAATATAGCAGAAACGAGAAAAATGCCAAGAAATAGTACATAAAACTCTTATTTCTGGTAATAATCCAGAATTGTAGCACAAAAAAACTTATTGTCAAAAGTATTCCCTCAATAATTGCCAGTATAATCCAATTGGCAAAATAGCGTTTCATTTCAACCTTCTCGGGACGAATTGAAACATCGAAAAACGGTTTGTACTCCTGCTGTATTGAAGTGTTTACCTTAATTAGCAGTCTTACCACTTTTTTATTGGGTAATGTTACTTTAAGAACCCTGGGGTTTTCGGGAAATAGACTTTGTGAGTGTTTTACGTATATTCCATTGTTCCCAATTTCCTTTGCAACATCTCCTTCAATTTGGTATAATGTGTTACTATGATGTGGGTGCGACCATAGGTGCCAGTTTTCGGAATCGCTGGTTCTGTTCTCGAGTTCAATGTAAATCCAATGAAACTTAGCATCGGGACTTATTGTTGTGTCGCTTATAAAACGATTTTGGTTTAGCAGCTCAATTACCTTTTCAACCGAAAATTTACCATCCCAGTCGGGTAATGTTTGAATTTGTTTGTTAATGTGGTGCGATTCACCGCTATCCCAAATTTCGTAGGGGTTTCCAAAGGTTAAGGTGCTAAGTAAACAGCCCAACAGGAGGAGCATAAAAGGAACAACTAACCGTGGGCTTTTGAAACGCATTTATTAAAAATACTTGTTTAATTACAAACTTACTTCTAATTCCCGATATAATCAATAACCAATTTATCATTTCAATCTTAACATACTTTTGGCTACCTTGCAAAAGGTTAAAATTGAAAATATAATGAAAAGCGAAAAACCTTTGCTAAAAGCATTAATGATCGATGCTTCAACTGGTTACTATAGAGTAAACAGGTATCCATTAGGCAGTTTTTTTGGCCCCGTTGATTTGGGCATTCACCTATCGCATAAGCACAACAGCCTAAATATTGGAACTGGATTATTGGCTGGTTCTATTTTTCCTGGCTCAAACCGATTGGTTTTTTCGGGTATCTCGCCTAGCTGGCATGGATTTTACGTTTCGTCGATGGGCGGCGCTGGGCTAATTTTCGATAATCTTGGAATAAACCATTTAAGTATTCAGGGTAAGGCATTTACACCTTCGCTACTGTATTTAAACCGTGTGCACGGTGAAGAAATTGAGGTTGAACTACTTCCTGTTCGTCGTCGCGAAATTTGGAACTCGGGTCGAGGCGGCGTGTACTCCGTTATGGAGTTCGCCCTTCAGCATTACGCAAATAGGTACGAAAACGACCCTAGGGTGCTTGCAACTGGCCCAGCGTCAATGTTTACCGACTTTGGCGGTATAGCCTCGGCGCCTATTCGCAAGGGCGAATTAACCTTTGTCGACACTTGGGCTGGGCGAGGTGGTTTCGGGTCGAAAATGCTTCAACAGCATGGAATTATTGGCATTATTTACGGTGGTACACATATCGACGAAGATTTTAGAGATCGAAACGTTGCCGATTCGTGGTTTCAGGAGAAGTATCAGCAGAAATTGGCAGCTAAAGACTTTGAGGCGACTACTAAGTATCGCTTCGATCCAAAATTCGATACTGGCGGGACCTTTGGGGTTAACTTTGCAACGCTCGACGAGCGCATAATTGCCTTTAACTACCGAAGCATATTCATGAGCAAGGAGCAACGATTAAAAATTCATAAGGATTTTGTTGTCGACCACTACTTGCTTCAGTTCAACGAGGAAACCATTAAAACCAAGCAGCAAAAAACCTGTGGCGAGCCATGTTCGGCTGTTTGTAAAAAAATGCAGGGCGAGTTTAAAAAGGACTACGAACCATACCAAACCATGGGGCCACTTTGCGGCATTTTCGACCAGCGAGCGGCTGAACTGCTAAACCACCATGCCGACATGTTGGGTTTCGATGCCATTTCGGTTGGGGGGATACTTTCGTGGCTAATGGAGTGCCTTCACACAAATTTGCTAACCCCCGAGGAACTTGGAGTCGACTCGAAACCGATTTTCGAACCCGAAGGGTTTAGGGTTGTTGAGGACTCGATGCACAACGCTAAAATTGGAGTTGCGCTGCTAAACCAAATGGTTACCGAGGATGGAAACATAAATCTTACCGAAGGGGCACGAAAATTTGGGCGTCACTTAGCCCGAAGTAAGGGCAAGGCCGTTCTCGATCCCTTTGTTTACATTGCATTTGCCCGAAGGGGTTGGATTGTGCCAAACCAGTACTGGACTCCAGGCGCAATGTCGCCAATGGCGGTTATGGGAAAGTACTACATGAACTACGGAAAAGATTTTATACCCCCACGCGAACTTGGCCGCGAAAACGCCAAGCGAATGCTAAAGGAATTGGTAATGGACAATATGGGCATTTGCCGTTTCCACCGCGTTTGGGCCGAGGAGATGATTCCCGAAATTATTGAAAGTCTTTATGGACTAAAGGATAAGTATTTGGAGTCGATACGACTAACTGCAAGTCGAATGAATAGCCGAAACGCTTCGGTGCTTTGGGAAAGCGAAAGAAGTATCGATTTTGTTTATTCGTTTTTAAAGAAGAAAAAGGTTGAGGATGGTGTAAATGATGCTATTTTAGACGATTGGCTTGCTCGTTTTTCGCAAAACAAAAAGGAGGCTGCCTTGCAGTTTTGGTACGAAATACACAAGGGCATTCAGGAGTCGCTCTCGGAGTTCGAGTAGATTATTAAACCTTTTTGTAAATTTATTTGTCTGAATTATACTTCGATTAACAGTGGCACAAAGAACACTAAGCAGGGTTTATTCTTTGTGAACTTTGTGATTTACATTGTGATCTTTGTGGTTAAATTTTATTTTTTCAAATTATATAAATAAACACAAACTATGAACACAAAACCAACAACAAAAATTTTTACAGTTATGGCTTTATCGGCCTTGATATGGTCGTGTCAGGAGTCGAAAAAGGAGACTATGACCGAGCCCATTACCCCCGATACCCAGCTTACAGCCGAGGAGATATCGAAGGGAGTACTAACCCCCGAAGTTATGTGGAAGTTCGGCCGCTTGGGCGGCTCACAGCTTTCGCTCGATGGAAAGAGTATAATTTTTACCATTACTCGTTACTCCATGGAGGCTAATAAGGGCGTTACCAATATTTACATTATGCCAGTTGAAGGTGGCGAGCCTGTTGAGTTGACGAATAATTCGACCAACGATTTTAGTCCACAATGGACACCCGATGGCAAGCGTATTGGTTTTCTTTCGACTCGCACTAACGACTCGCAGCTTTGGGAAATGAACCCCGACGGTACTGGTCTTGTTCAGGTTACCAACATTGCCGAAGGCATTAACTCGTTCCTTTATTCGCCTAAAAGCGATAGAATACTTTACGCTAAAAACGTAAAAATCGACAAAACCCCAGCCGATTTACATCCCGATATGCCCAAGGCTAACGTTCGCATTACCGAAAACTTAATGTATCGCCACTGGAATGCTTGGCGCGATGGTAGCTTTTCGCACATCTTTTTTGCCCCTTATGGCAACGGTGTTATTACCGAGGGTAAGGACATTATGCAGGGCGAAGCTTGGGATGCTCCCATGTCGTCGTCGTTCGATGAGACCGAGATTACCTGGAGCCCCGATGGGAAAACCATTGCTTATACCTGTAAGAAGCTGTATGGTAGGGAATACGCTGTTAGCACCGACTCCGATATATACCTGTATAATGTTGAAGATGGTACTACCAAAAATATTACTAAGGGAATGGTGGGTTACGATAAGTACCCAGTTTTTTCGCCCGATGGAAGTATGATTGCCTGGCAAAGTATGGAAACTCCTGGTTACGAAAGCGACAAGCATCGACTTTTTACCATGAATTTGGAAACGGGTGAGAAGGTTTACCTTACAAAGAATATCGACCAGAATGCCGACAATATTATCTGGGGCCCTTGCGGCAAAAATATTCTTTTCCTTAGTGGAGTTGTTGGAACCGAGCAAATTTATGCTATCAACATCGAAACTCAAGAGGCAAAAGCGTTAACTCAAGGTCAACACAATTATATTTGGTTTGGTGCAGCAAGTGGTGTTCTTGTTGGTCAAAAAATGAAAATGAGCATGGCTCCCGAACTTTTCAAAATCGACTTTAAAACGGGCAAGGAAACCCAACTTACATTTATTAACAAGCCTATTTACGACAACATTAAAATGGGCGAGGTGCAGCAGCGCTGGGTTAAAACCACCGATGGCAAGAATATGCTTGTTCAGGTTGTGCTTCCACCAAACTTCGATGCAACTAAAAAGTACCCAGCAATTCTTTACTGTCAGGGTGGCCCACAAAGTACCATTAGCCAGTTTTGGAGCTACCGCTGGAATTTGCAAATAATGGCAGCCAATGGCTACGTTGTTGTTGCACCAAACCGTCGCGGAGTTCCATCGTTTGGACAAGCTTGGAATGCGCAAATTTCGGGCGACTACAGCGGTCAAAATATTAAGGATTACCTTAGCGCCATCGACGATGTTGCAAGGGAGCCTTGGATTGATGCCGACCGATTAGGCGCTGTTGGCGCCAGCTACGGTGGCTACTCGGTTTACTATCTTGCCGGAATGCACCAAAAACGCTTTAAGGCGTTTATTGCCCACAACGGAATGTTTAACTTCGAGAGTTTTTATGCTTCAACCGAGGAGACCTTCTTCCCAAATCACGATTTTGGTGGAGCCTACTGGGACAAGGAAAACAAAACTGCTCAGCGCACTTTTGCTAATAGTCCACATAAACTTGTACAAAATTGGGACACCCCAATACTTGTTGTTGTTGGCGAAAACGATTTCCGTATTGCTTATACCGAGGGTTTGCAGGCCTTTAATGCAGCGCAGCTGCAAGGTGTTCCAAGTAAACTTCTTGTTTTCCCCAACGAAACCCACTTTGTAACCAAACCCCAAAACGCAGTTGTTTGGCAGCGCGAGTTCTTTAGCTGGCTCGATAGGTGGTTGAAGTAAATTGGTAAAACATTTTTTCATTAAAAAGCCCCATGTTTAATTACACATGGGGCTTTTTTTGTTACTGTAAATTTGAGTTAGCAAACATAGAGTAAGAAAAAAAATTGCACAATAGTTTCTATATATTAGAACTTTTATCTAAATTTATCGTTTGTAAAAATACGATTAATGAAACCGAAATTTGAGGTTATTCTTCTTGAAGAAGTTTGGGAACTTTTTGATATTCTGGATGAAAAGGCTAAAGAAAAAATTATTTACAACATTGATAAATCAAAATTTTTTAATGACCCTGAACTGTTCAAAAAACTAGAAGATGATATATGGGAGTTTAGAACCAAATATAACAGAATGCACTATCGACTATTTGCATTCTGGGATAAATCGAACAAGACTGAAACACTAGTGGTTGCAACTCACGGAATGATTAAAAAGACCGACAAAATTCCAAAAACAGAAATTGATAAAGCGAAAGCAATTATGAAGGTATACTTTGAACAGAAAAATAAATAAATATAACAATGGACACTACAAAAAAAATAAAGATTTATACCCTTGACGAGCTGAAAGACAAGCACCTCGGAAAAACTGGGACTGAACAAAGGGATAAATATGAGTACGAGCTTAGGCTAGACCTTTTGGGTGAAGTAATTAAGCGCACAAGAAAAGAAAGGCATTTAACCCAAACCGAATTAGGAGAAATGATTGGAGTGCAAAAATCTCAAATTTCTCGAATAGAAAGAAATGCGAAGAATGTAACAATTGAAACTATTCTGCGGGTTTTTAAAGCATTGAAAGCAAACGTGAATTTCAATGTAGAACTTCTCGACGGAGAATTTAGAATTGCATAAAATAATACCGTTTGCTAACAATAGGGTGTAGCTAACCAGCCTGACGGCTGGCAGGGTTGGATTGACATTGTCAGGTTATATTAAAAAAGGCAATATTATCAATTGCCCCAGCGGGGCTTTATGTTTATAGTAAATATTTATCTAACCATTAAAGCTCCAGAGGAGCGCTCTGTTTTTTCCATATTAACAGGGCGCTCCTCTGGAGCTTTAGGTTACTAATAGTAAATGTTTCTATAAACAGTTAGCTACTCCGTAGCTAAAAAAGGTACTGTTTTTTATCACCAAATTGATGTTGATTATCAAATAAATGCCTCAATAACATGACGGCTATTTATAGATATCGGTATCGGAGTTTTTCAGCCCACTAGGTTCTTGTCTACCGAAACGGCAGAGCAGGCAAGTTTTGCCGTTAAATTTATATAACATTCACGACAGCCCCTTTTGTATTCCAAATAAAGAAATGGTTAGTTACTTTTTCGATTTTCGTTTCCTTGTAAGATCAAGAAACCCATTAATTATAGTTAGCGGATGCGCTGGATTTCCGGGTATGTATAGGTCGATTGGATACTTGTTAAGGAAGCTGCGATCGACAGCGGGGCTATTGCCCGTTATTCCTCCACTTATGGCATCGGTGCCAACGAGAACTATAATTTTAGGCTCAGGAACGGCATCGTAGCAAATCTGAAGTGGCTCGGCCATATTCTCCGAAATGGGGCCAGTAATTACAATGCCGTCGGCATGGCGGGGCGATGCCACGAATTCAATTCCAAATCGACCCATGTCGAACTGAACATTGTTTGCTGCGTTAAGTTCCCATTCGCAGCTATTGTCGCCAGCAGCCGACACCTGACGAAGTTTTAACGACCTACCAAACACTTTGTGAATTTCTTTTCGAACCATTTCGGGGTTAACTTCTACCAGTTTATCCTCACCTTCCTTAACAATTAAGCTTGTGCGCTCGTTGGTCGAAATCTTATAATCCTTTGTAAATCGTATTTTATTTGGGAAACGCATTGCACACTCGCCACAAAATGTGCATTTGCCCAAGTCGATACTAACAGGATTAATGGAAATTGCATTTACTGGGCAAAGTTCCTGCAATTCGGCTTCGTTTACCTTTTCGAGGCTTATAATTGGTCGTCCCCTAAAAATTCCGGGAACCTCGGCTGTTGTAACATTGGGAATAAACTGCTTCCCTTGGTGGTAAAGTATTTTTATATTATCGAGCATAGCTTTACAGTTTCATTATAAATCGTGGCCACAGTATGACAGGTTAAAGCTTTTATTGCAAATGGGGAAGTCGGAAATTTCGTTATTCCTTACTGCCAAGGCCAATGCCAACCAGTTGTGGAACGATGGGTCTTTAATTTTATACAAAATAAGTTCTCCCTTGCTATCGGTTATTGCGCAGTGGCAAATTTCACCTCGCCATCCCTCAACCAACGAAAGTGTAAAAGAGTTTGGGTTTGGCGTTTTAAGTTTGAAAGGTTTTGTATTGGGTTCAGGAATATTTTTAATCAACTTACGAACATAACCAATCGACTGCTTTACCTCTTCCTTTCGAATTTGAACGCGCGAGTAAACATCGCCATGGTGCTTAATTATTGGTTGGTGTTGCAGCTCGGGGTAAAGTCCAAAAGGATGCGACTGGCGTATATCTCTGTTAAGTTTGCTCATTCGAGCGGCCATTCCCACTGCGCCAATCGATAGTATGTCGGCCGATGGGACTACGCCAGTACGCTCGAATCGCGAAAGCGCGCTGGGCAATTTGAACAGTTCGGTGTTCATTTCATCAAAGTCGCGCTCAAAGGCATCGAGCACTAATGCTAAACGCTTTCCCAGTTCAGGTGTAAACGGAAATTGATTCCGACCTGGACGTACAAAACCTTTCGAAAGCCTATTTCCGCCCCATTCTTGCATAAAGTTGATAATTGGAGTTCGCAGCCTTCCAAATACCGAACTACCCAACTGGTAGGCTATGTCGGTACAAACTGCACTCAAATCACCAGTGTGAATGGCAATACGCTCAAGTTCCAAGGCAAGTGTGCGCGAAAAATCGATATCTCGAGTACGTTCAAATTCGCATAAGCTTTCCCAAATGTTCGAAAACGCAGTAGTGTGGCCTATTACTGTGTCGCCAGCAATGCTTTCGGCTAATGTAGTGCGTTCGAGCAGCCTCTTCTTTTCAATAAAAAGTTGCTCAATACCTCGATGCTGATAGCCAAGCTGAATTTCGAGGTGAAGTATTTGTTCGCCATTGCAAATAAACCTAAAATGACCCGGTTCAATTACTCCGGCATGTATAGGCCCCACGCCAACCTCGTGAAGTTCTTCACTTTCAATTTTAAAAAATGGGTAGTTGGCAATGGTTTTGGTTTTATCGTTTCGGTTAAACGAGTACCTAAC
Source organism: Bacteroidales bacterium UBA2287 (assembly GCA_002345675.1). Lineage (GTDB taxonomy): Bacteria > Bacteroidota > Bacteroidia > Bacteroidales > Tenuifilaceae > UBA2287. The sequence continues at coordinate 78,714 of DDWL01000029.1, forward strand.
GGGCTTTAGCCATGGATGACCGCTGAAACCAATTCCAAAATTCTCGTGTATTTCGCGTTCAAACTTTTCGAAGCATAAAAGCTTCGAAGTGAATGCCTTTAGTGTGTCGGTTGGGCTAACCAAGCACGACGAAACGAATATTTCGTGACTATTATCGTCGGCAATGCAGCAAATTAGCTTAATTCTTTCGCCATAGTTATAGCCAAAGTAGTTAACGCAGTGCCTTTCGGGGTGATTGGCAACCAGTTCGGTATTCAGTTTGAAAAAGTCGTCGTAAACAATTTCAGGAATATCCGAAATGGCAATTGTACTATTGTTACCGATAGCTATATAGTTCATATTATTGAGGTAATAGAGATATACTGTCATTTATAAGTTGCACAAACTCAGCAGGAGGATTTAAACCAAGATAAACGGCTCCGCCTAAAAGTATGAACTGTGAAACCGATTCCCAAGGGCTAATTTTGGGAACATTCGACTCGTTAAAATCAACCGCAGGAATAAAAAGAATTTTGAAAATATTCTTGCCAAAAGCCCAAATAATCATTGTTAGAAGTAGCAATACAAGAATAAGAATGAAAATGTAGTGTGCCTCGAAGAGTGCTCGGAAAATAAGGAATTCGCTCACAAACAAACCCGATGGTGGCATTGCAGTAGCGCTTATAAAACCAAGTAGCAAAACCATTGCTCCTGTTGGGTTGTATTTAAAGTAGTTGCCAACATAGTAAATGCTTTTATTCTGAAACACGCGGTGAAGCTGATTGTACTGAAAGAAAAGGCTCGACTTAACAAGGGCATGAAGCACAACGTGCAGTATAGCAGCATAGTAACCAACACCACCTGCAGCCACACCCAGCATTACAAGTCCCATGTGCTCAATTCCCGAGTACGCCAGCATTCGCTTAATATTCTTAACCCTAATCATGTAAACAGTTGCAACAAAAAGCGATAAAAAGGCTGCTGAACCAACTACAAGGTTAGCCCAATGGTGCAATGGCGTGTTGGCAATTACAATGTACATTCTGAAAATTCCCACAAAGCCTAAATTCATAAGCACTGTAGCAAGAAGTGCACCTGCTGGTCCTGGAGCCAAATCCTTTGCATCAATTCCTGCAGTAAACATAGGAACAAGCCCTAGTTTTGCTGTAAAACCTGTAAAAATAAAGAGGAATGCTAGTCTTAGCCAAAAGGGATTAAGGAGAGCACTATTTGCTCTAAGGTTTGCGAAGGTCAAGTCTTCGGAACCAGCATTTCCTAGCGACAAGCTTAAAAAAAGTATTCCAATAAAAACAAAGGTGATGCTAATTGCACAAATAAATACATACTTCCATGTTCCCTCAAGTGCTAATTTATTGCGATGGTGGTAAATAAGTGCAGAGGCGCTTAGGGTTGTAAGTTCAGTAAAAATCCATGTTACTGCAATATGATTTGCAAGATATGCGGCACCAATTGAAGTAATTAGCACAACAAGTGCAGCAAAGTATATTGCTCGCGATTGCGCACTCTCGTTATGCTTAACTATGTAAATTTTACTATGGATAACCGATGGAATGGCAATTACACTTATTGTAAGCAGAAGAAGTATTCCTAGCGAGTCGAATGTAAAGTATTCGAGTTCGGTTACGTTTTTATGGTAGCATGAGTAAACCGAAAACGCTACCTGAAACAATAGAAATACTACGAGTAGGCTATTGTTAATTGCTCTATTTCTGTTAAGAAAAAGACCTGTTGCAATTGAAAAGCCCGCTATAAGATATATAAGTGTCATTTAATGTTTTGTTAATCCGATTAGTAATCTTTTAAATTAGTTAAACTGCTAACGTCAATGTCTTTAAAAACGTCACCAATTTTATTTAGAAAAATGCCAAGAATAAGCACACTGGCAAAAATGTCGAGCATAATACCGAGGTTAACCAGCATGGGCATTTCGTTGCCTACTGCCAACGAAAGCACGAAAACTCCGTTTTCGATAACCAAATAACCCATAACATGGGTTATAATTTTTCGTCGCGAAGCAATTATATACAACCCAAAAAACAGTGTCGATAGGGCTACAACAAAGAAAATTTTGTCCAAGTGGGTATCCTTTATCGAATTCGAAAGGAGAATGGTTACCACTACAATAAACGTTGTAATTAATAGCGAAACAAAGTTGGGAAGATAGGGCTCGGCTTCACGCGTAATTTTGTTTCGTTTTAAAACGTAGGCCAGAAACATGGGGACTGCTATTGATTTAAAAATGATTGTTTCCAACATTATGAGCACCAAATTTATTGTGCTAACTTCCTTTAATTGAATGAAAACAACAACAAAAAGCAACACCCCTTGAAATGCCAATACCCTAATGTAGGTTAACATTCGATTGGCAATAGCCATGTAAAATAGGGTAATAAGAAATGTAATAAGCAGTACGTCTATCATATAAATTATTTTTTAGCTTGTTAAGCAAATTTTCCTAATATCAGCAGCACTGCGAAAAAAATGAGTAACGACACCGATGTAAGTGCTACTATAAATTGCGCATTATGACTCATCCTAAAACGAGCCATAAACGATTCGATTAAACCAATGGAAACAGCCATTAAAAACTGAATGGCAAAAAACATTGGAATGGCATATTCGTAACGAACCATTCCTATAAAAAGGTTTACAACCAGTGCACCGTAAATGGCAAATTTCATAAACCCAGCGGTAAGAATTAAGCCAAGGTCAAAGCCGCTATTGTCTAAAATCATAACCTCGTGAACCATGGTTAGCTCAAGATGGGTTTTAGGATCGTCAATGGGCATTCGGCTATTCTCAATCATAGCCACCATAACCAGTACAAATGTTGCCAAAACTGTAATGGCGTAACTAATATATGAGCCCACGTGTAGCGCAGCAAATATTTCGTGAAACGATGTGTAACCCGTTAGCAATGCAAGCGAACCCATAAGTATAAAAAAGGCTGGTTCGGCAAACATGGAGTATAACGCCTCGCGACTGGCTCCCATTCCTTCAAAGCTGCTTCCGGTGTCCAAAGCCGATATAATGCTGAAAAATTTCCCAAGTGCCAGCACGTACGCAAAAAATATAAAATCGCCATTAAAGCTTATAATTCCCTTCGACTGGCCAAAAGGTATTACCAGCATAGCCATTACAACCGATGCAAAGTAAATGGTTGGCGCAATTTGAAAAATAATGCTAGTGGTTTGGCTGTAAACCGAACCTTTTTTAAATAGCCGAATCACATCCTTTATAGGCTGTATAATACCTGGCCCTTTTCGACCCGAGGCCAAACTCTTGGTGCGAATAATAATTCCTGTAAAAAATAAGGCAGCCACTAATATTAGTAAAAGACTAAGCATGATTATAGTTGTTTTAAAAAGTCGATTATGATTACTAGTTTTTCGTAAAACAAGGGGATACAAATAATGGAGACAATAAATACAATTCCGTAAAGTATATAGTACTGCAGTTTCCCGTTTTGGAGAAAAAGAAACCTTCCCATAAACGATTTGTAGACCATAATTGGTTTGTCAATAATCCACTGTTCAAGCCTATCATACGTATGCGATTCGTAGTGCCCATCGGTTGGAAAAATACCCTCAACCTCCTTCTCCTTTTTAAACCATAAAATTATGGCTCCAAAAAGTTTTCCGTACGACCTAACAAACGAACTTGCTGTATACTGTAGTTTTGCAGTTGGAGCAACGTATCCGCAGCCCCAGGTTGGCGCAACTTCAATTTTCGCTTTTCGTTGAACAATTCTTCTTACTAAAAGAACAAAAAGTATAAGAGCAAAAAGCCCCATAGCCGCCCAGCCAATGGGTTGTAGCGCATTCATTGCTTTTCCCTGAAAAGTAAGAATTGTAAAAAACTGATTTCCCGACAGTAGTCCGGCAGGTTTTTCGAGTAATGTAAGGAACAACTTAGGGAAAAGTCCTATAAATACTATAAAAGCAGCAATTATGTATAGAGGAATAAGTTGAACAAAGGGAGCTTCTTTTACTTCGTTGTGAATTTCGTGCCTTGGGGTGCCTAAAAAAACAATTCCAAATGCTTTGGTAAAGCATAGCATAGCCAGTCCGCCAACCATTACTAAAGCCAAAATTGAAAAAATAATCACAATTAACCACGTAAGCACAGCATTTTGAAGCCAGTGGTACAAACCGCTGTAAATAATAAACTCCGAAACAAAACCATTAAATGGAGGAATTCCACATATTGCAATGGCTGCAATTAGGAATAGAATTGATGTTTGGGGCATTTTTTTTATTAAACCACCCAGCTGCTCAACGTTTAGTATATGCGTTGCTTGGTAAACATTTCCTGCGGTGTAAAAAAGCAGCGATTTAAAAAGTGCATGGTTAAGGGTGTGCAGCAGCGCTCCTGCAAATCCAAGCGACGATAAAAAAGGATTTCCATTTCCTAACCCAATACAGCCTAAGCTAATGCCAATGCCAATAATTCCTATATTTTCAATGCTATGAAAAGCAAGCAGCCGTTTTAAGTTGTGCTGCACAATGGCTAGCATAACGCCATACAAACTCGAAACTATTGAAATGGTGAGTATTAAGTACCCAATAGTAATGTAGTTGGTATGTATAATTGTAACCATTCGAAGAATGCCAAAAATGCCAATTTTAATAATTACTCCCGACATAATTCCCGAAATGTGAGCAGGAGCCGCTGGGTGAGCGTAAGGTAACCAAGTATGAAAAGGCACAAATCCTGCTTTAATGGCAAATCCCACAAAAAAGAATAGGAAAAGCACCAACGAATCAGCGCTATTGCTACTCTCGGTAAAGGCTGTAAAGGCATTAAAATCGTAGCTGCCAGTTTTTATCGAAACCCAAATAAAACCAAGCATTAAAAACACAATGGCAACATGCGATTGTATAAGGTAGTTAATGCCTGCTTTAATTACCGAAATTTTATCGCTCTCAAAAATAACAAGTGTAAATGCCGAAAGCGCCATAATTTCCCAAGCAATAAGAAATGCAATGCTATTCTGTATTACGCATAAGCTTAAAAGCGATGAGTGAAGAATAATAAAGGCAATTCCGTGAAGAGTAATGCGGTTCCGTCGTTCTTGGTAGGCTTTTAGGTAGTAAAGGCCATAAAATGCACCTGTTATAAAAACTAAGTTGATAATTAGCATAAACCAACCCGAAAGGGCATCCATTCGTAACGCAATAGGGCCAGTAACGAAACTTCCTGGTAGAATTACCTCAAATGTTTGTCCCAGTAGGGTTTGTATTGAAAAGTAACTGGAAAGCACAGCGTTAAGTAGTACCACCGAAAAGAAAAGTACACTTCGACCCTTTACATTAAAAAAGGGCAAAAGCACTATTGCAAAAATAAGAGTAACTACAAATGCTGTAACGAATACCATTAAATAATATTTAAAGCCGATATTATAAGTATTGCAAGAATAAATACAATTCCGTATAGCACGTACGACTGTACCTTGCCATTTTGAATAAACTTAAAGTAACCAGACGAATTTACCAGCTGGTGCGAAAAACGGGTAATAAATCGGAATTCGAAAAAATCGTGGTAGTACGATGAGTAGCTTCGCTCCTTTGGGAAAATTTCACCTGTACTTAGTTCGTCAAAGTTTTTCCGTTCAATTAAAAAGAAGCTGAATATTTTTCCCAGCGGTTTCGAGAACGATTTTCCCGTATACTGCATATGTGCATTGGGGGCAACGTAACCACAACCCCAAGTTGCATTGGATGCAACTGGTAGCCTTTGTGTTGCAAGCCACCGTATTGCCCAAATAAGAATAATTAGCCCAATAAAACAGGCCGAATATATGCTGATATTCGATATAGTTGAGGCATAATTTGTAAAGCCCGTAATGTCGAATCCAACCGTAGCGCTGCTTAATCCTTTAAGAAGATTTCCGATAATGTTTAGGTAAAATTTAGGCGCAAATACCACCGTAAGCATTACGGCAATTATTGCGTACTGTGGAAAAAGCATCGTTTTCGAAACTTCGGTTGGCTTATGCTTCAGCGTTTCTCTGGGGCTTCCCAAAAATATTGTTCCAAACGTTTTGGTAAAAGTAAGTATCGACACTCCGCCGATTATGCTTAACCCAGCAATGGATAGAATTAGCAAGCTAATCTGGCCTAAATCGTTCGATTTAATACCTTCAATTAATCCGCTGTAAAGTATAAACTCCGAAACAAACCCATTAAAAGGAGGAATTCCGCCAATTGCCAATGCGCCAATTAAAAATAGAATTGCAGTTTTAGGCATAAGTTTTATAAGTCCACCAAGTTTATCCATGTCGCGAGTATGCGTTTGCTGGTAAACCGAACCTGCCGAGTAAAAAAGCAACGACTTAAAAAGTGAATGATTTAGCACATGCAGCAAGGCTCCTCCAAAACCAAGGTAGTACATAATGGGCGAGCCATTTCCTATGCCCATTAGGCCAATTCCAATTCCAATTCCAATTATTCCAATATTTTCAATGGTACAGTAGGCCAGCATTCGCTTAAAGTCGCGATGCACTGCTGCGTTCATTATTCCGTACAATCCCGTTAGTATCGAAATGGTAATTACAATTTCGCCTAAAAGTAGGTAGTCCGACTTTAGGAAAGATATAATTCGAATTATGCCATAAATTCCCAGTTTCACAATTACTCCCGACATTACCCCCGAAATATGCGAAGGTGCTGCTGGGTGTGCATGTGGTAACCAGCTGTGCAGTGGAATAAATCCAGCTTTTAGTCCAAAGCCAACAAAGAAAACTACGAATAGCCAAATATTGGAGTTGGCACCAAAGTATGTGTTAAAGGCATCGAAGCTAAACGTACCAGTTTCAAAGTAAACCCATAAAAAACCTACGGTTAAAAACACAACGCTTATGTGCATTTGCACAAGGTAGTTAATGCCTGCTTTTATAGTTTTAGGGTTGTTGTGGTCGAATATTACAAGCAGCATCGACGATAGCGACATAATTTCCCAAGCTATAAGGAACGCAAAGCCATTTTGCAGCATACAAACCCAAACCATCGACAAATGGAAAACTATAAACATAAGCCAATGCAGGTTTAGCTTAGCAGCAGTTTCGTTGTATGCCCTTAAGTAGCCAGTACCGTATATTACACCAGTAATTGAGGTGAAATTGATTATGAAAATAAACCAAGCCGACAACCCGTCGATGCGAATTGGAATTTCGCCAAGGAAACTGCCTGCATTAAACAAGAATTCAATTGTATTTCCGCTTAGCGCTGGAAAAGCCAGCCAACTTGTTGCCAGAGAGTTAAGAATTACAATTAGCGAAGCAAAAAGTGCCTTGTGTTTTGTGGGTATAAAAAATACTAAGAGGCTTACAAGTTGAAAAAGTAGTACAGCTATAATCATGGTTTTAAATAGGCTAAAATTTTTGGCAAAATTACAAATTACATTACCCCATGTTCGTTTTATTGAGTTTTTTTTACTGGTTATTTAATTCAGATGCCATAACAAGCTGAACGAATGATACTAAAAGTAAATAAGTTTTAGTACACGCTTCTTCTTTATGTGGGCTAAGCACGCTTTTCTTTTTGTCGGGGAAGTGGAAGCCTATATCGTTTTTTTTTGTTCCAAAGGGCTCTTTATTAAGAATAAATGGTTTGCACCTTGCTCAAAATGGTTTTGCTAAACCATTATACTTTCATTTACCGCAGCAACCCACAAAGCAGTACTAATGGTAAGGTGTTAGTATTAAGCAAAATAGTTGCATAAAACGAATAAGCGTAATGGTGAAATTCGTATATTTGGTTAAAACAGATTGCTTTACTCAAAGGCAAGTTGTTTAGCCCTAATTATTAGCAATGTTGTTAGTAAATTAGAACAAGGTTTCAACTTAATAATTGATAAATTTCAACGAAAAATAAAAACTATGGACACTTCAAAAAAAGGAAAATGCCCAGTAATGCACGGGGCAAACACGGATACTAATAGTTCCGTTATGAGTTGGTGGCCAAATGCACTTAATTTGGACATTTTGCATCAGCACGATACTAAAACAAATCCAATGGCTGAAAACTTCAGCTATCGAGAAGAATTTAGTAAGCTCGATTTTGAAGGGTTAAAGGCTGACTTGAAAAAGCTAATGACCGACAGTAAGGACTGGTGGCCTGCCGATTGGGGGCACTATGGTGGTTTAATGATTCGAATGGCGTGGCATAGCGCAGGCACTTATCGTATAGCCGACGGGCGTGGTGGCAGTAACACAGGGAACCAACGTTTTGCACCACTTAACAGCTGGCCCGACAATGTTAATCTCGACAAAGCACGTCGATTACTTTGGCCAATTAAGCAGAAATACGGTAATAAAATTTCGTGGGCCGATTTATTTATTCTTGCCGGAAATATGGCCTATGAGTCGATGGGATTTAAAACATTTGGTTTTGGCGGTGGTCGAGAGGATATATGGCATCCCGAAAAAGATATTTACTGGGGAGCCGAAAAGGAGTGGTTGGGCAAAGATCGATATTCCGATAAAGCCGACGAAGAAACCCTCGAAAATCCCTTAGCTGCTGTTCAAATGGGATTGATTTACGTTAATCCCGAAGGTGTTGATGGAAAACCTGATCCCTTAAAAACAGCACATGCAATGCGAGTAACATTTAAGCGCATGGCAATGAACGATGAAGAAACCGTGGCTTTAACCGCTGGTGGACACACCGTTGGAAAAACTCATGGTAATGGCGACGCTTCAATTTTAGGCCCAAGTCCCGAAGGCGCACCTATCGAACAACAAGGTTTTGGATGGATGAATCCCAAAGGCAAAGGAAATGCCGAGCACACAGTTTCAAGTGGTTTGGAAGGGGCATGGACAACTCACCCAAACAAGTGGAATAACACATATTTCTACTTGCTTTTTACTTACAATTGGGAACTTAAAAAGAGCCCAGCCGGAGCATGGCAATGGGAACCTGTAAACATTAAGGAAGAAGACAAACCCTTTGATGCTCATATTGCAGGAGTTAGGAAAAACCCGATGATGACCGATGCCGACATGGCTTTGAAAATGGATCCTGAGTATCGGAAAATATCCGAACGTTTTTATAACGACCCCGAATATTTTGCCAAAGTTTTTGCAAGAGCATGGTTTAAACTCACTCATCGCGATTTGGGTCCAATAAGCCGTTACCTTGGCCCCGATGTGCCTAAGGAAGATTTAATTTGGCAAGACCCTATTCCTACAGTTAATTATACCCTTTCCGAATCGGAAATTGAAGAGTTAAAAGTAAAACTACTGAACTGCGGATTAACCCGAGCAGAGCTAATAAATACTGCGTGGGACAGTGCAAGAACATTCCGATGCTCCGATTATAGAGGAGGCGCAAATGGAGCTAGAATTCGCCTTGCTCCCCAAACCGAATGGGAAGGCAATGAGCCTAAACGATTGGAAAAGGTTCTAAATAAATTCTTAGAAATTCAGGCAGGATTAAGCAAAAAAGTAAGCATTGCCGATTTAATTGTATTAGCTGGAAGTGCCGCTGTTGAAAAGGCAGCACACGAAGCAGGCGTGAAAATTAAAGTTCCATTTAGCCCAGGTAGAGGCGATGCAACAGCCGAAATGACCGATGCTGAATCGTTTTCAGTTCTCGAACCCATACACGATGGCTACCGAAACTGGCTTAAAAAGGACTATGCAGTAAAATCGGAAGAATTACTGCTCGACAGAACTCAGCTTATGGGACTTACAGCTCCTGAAATGACGGTGCTAATTGGAGGTATGCGTGTTCTCGCAACAAATTATGGTGCAACAAAACACGGCGTATTTACCGAAAGGGAAGGCATGCTTACCAACGATTTCTTTGTAAATATTACCAACATGAATTACATGTGGAAACCTGTTTCGGACAACTTGTATAATATTGTTGACAGAAAAACTAATCAGACAAAATGGACAGCAACCCGAGTCGACTTAGTGTTTGGGTCAAACTCAATACTGCGTGCTTATGCCGAACATTATGCCCAAAATGATAACAAAGAAAAATTTGTTAATGATTTTGTTAATGCATGGGTAAAAGTAATGAATGCTGACCGTTTTGATTTAAAGAAATAGACCACCACAGCCGATTAAAAGTAAAGTAACTAATCAGTGATAATTTTAATTCGAAGGGAAAGCAAAAAAGCCACAGAATCACAGATATAAGAAAATAAAACCTGCTGTATCCTTTGATTTGTTAAAATGATTCGTTCATATTTGGCTAATAAAATCAATTCAAAATCTGTGAATCTGTGGCTATTGGTAGGTTGCATTACACTGATTAGTCGCAAAATAAAAAAACAATAAAATGAAAAAAGCAATTGTAGTTTACTATTCGCGAAAAGGCAGCAATAAATACTTAGCCCAAAAAATTGCCAATAGTTTAGGCTGCGACATTGAAGAAATAAGGCCTAGACTTAATGTTTTTCTTCTGTATTTAATGAACATGCACTTGGGAATTAAGCCACTAAAACATAGTATTAACGAATACGAAAAAGTAATTTTATGTGGTCCAATTTGGATGGGCAAGTTTATTCCGCCTCTTCGTAGTTTTGTAAAAAAGTACGATAGTAAAATTAGGAAACTAATTTTTGTTACCTGCTGCGGCAGCACCGATGCCCAAAAAAATGAAAAGTTCGGGCATGGCTTGGTTTTCGAAGAAGTAAAAAGCACACTCAATAGTAAATGTGTTCTTTGTCAGGCATTTCCAATTGGCATTGTTTTGCCCGAGGGTAAAAAAGATGATACTGATGCTTTTATGAAAACACATTTAAACGACGAAAATTTTAAAGGCGAAATTCAAGAGCGATTCGATGCATTCATTAAAAAAACATTGGAAGTTTAAGTGCACTTATGGCTTTAAAGAAATTGATAGTCCTACTGCTGCACGATTTTACCTAAATCTGCAAGTCATCTAGGAAATCCTTGAAAGTCACTGGGTGACTCAATTTGACAAAGAAGACAAACAATTGTTGTTCAATTAATCACCCCGTGACTTGCAGGAAAAAGTTGATAAAAATTGTTAATAACCTCATAATTAGCATTTGTATTAATTACTTAGCCTTTATTTTATAGAGGTTTTAGCGTTATTAACAATTGTTAAAAACGCTGGTTAATAACCTGTTAGTCGAAAAAGGGACAAAAATTTGCAAAACGGTCATGTTGCAATGTATATTTGTTAAACCAGGTGAGAGATAAAAGGTCGCTCGAAAGGGAAGGGAAAGGAATAAAGATGCTTAGTTGAATTTTTAACCAATCGCACAAGTCGCAAGAGTTGCCTGCCCCAAGAGCCGAAGTCCGAATTGGAAAGACAAGTTCCGGAAAATTTGGTCAATCAAGTAAGTCGCCTAGCGTTCTTAAACAGATTGAGTTGTAAGCAGCACAACGATTGAAACGAGCAACGAGTAATCGCAGCCAATTTCGAAGCGTACGCTGAAACCCCAAGTAATCTTCGGATTATACTAGGGTTTGCACAAGTTCGAAACTACCACTCAACAGTTACGGGCAGAGAAGGCAATTCGCAAGAATATCCCAACTGAGCGCAACAGGTAAAGCGGAAAGTCAATTTGAAGTCTTACACAACGGCACTTCGTTCCGGAAGTTAGGCCACAGGGCTTAACGAACGAGCAGCTCACTAGCCCAACCTTAGTTGGACCGGCTAACGAGTTAAGGGCCTGCAGAAAAGATAATATCTTATGCTGCCGCGCCAACCACAATAACAGTAATCTGGCACCAAAGGAAACTTATGTTTCCCCAACGTGAAAGGGAACTATTCGAACAGAGTAGCTCCCTTTACTGTTTTATGCTGCTTCCTACTTTTGGCATTGCATAACTTTGTTCTCATAGCCTTTGGCTATGTCGTTTTTTTCTCGGCCACTGGCCGTTGAACAGCGTCCATTTTTCAACTAGCTAGCACAAAAACCCAAAAAGCCATAATGGTATTTTTTTGTACGCGCCAATCTCAACGTCGTCAACTACAGTAAACGAGTCGTCGTTGTTGGGTAGTTGCTTTCGCGATTTGTTTTTACCTCCAATTTCAAATAACCAACGGTTATTCACCTCAAAATCGCCATTGGCAGTTGCTTTTATTTGGTGTAATGCTCCAACCTGATTCATGAAAAATGTTTCACGAATTGATTCCTTATTGGGAACTTGCTCCGAAAGTAAATACGACAAATTTGTGTTGTTGAGGTAAATCTTTTCGGGTTTTTGTAGAATTCCAGTGCTTTTGCCTGAGTGATACAGTAAGTTTATTACCAGTGCCTTTTCGAGGTCGTAAAGGTCGTTTACCAGCGTATTTCGATGAATACTAATTCGTTCGCTAAGTTTAACCGTATTTGGCTTAAAGGGAACACTTTCGGTAATAATGTAAAGTAACTGTTTAATTTTATGTGCATTTCGAGGATCGTAGCCATCAATAAAGTTTAAATCGTTCTCGATAACCTGCTTTAAAATTTGCTCGAGTCGCCTGTAGTAAAACACTTTATTTTCGAAGTAGAATGGGTGTGGACTGAAGACTGTGGACTGAAAATTTCCTTCCAACCTTTTCCTGTTTTCGCCAAAATCGCTATATTAGCATTCCTTAAAACCAGATGATATGAGAACGGAAGTTGAAATAATTTGTGAAAATACAGGCACACGACATAAAATTAAGCCTGGACTTACCCTTGCCGAAATTTCGTGTGAACTAAAAATAGCATCACAGCACCCAATTTTAGGGGCAATGGTAAACAATACGCTTAAAGAACTCGACTACTCGGTTTATACCCCTAAAACCATACGGTTTATCGATATTACCCATGCTGCCGGAATGCGAATGTACCAGCGAAGCCTTTTCTTTGTTCTGCAAAAAGCTGTAAAAGAAACCGTACCCGGTGGTAAACTTCTTATTGAGCACTCGGTTTCGAAAGGCTTTTACTGCGAAATTGAGGGGATGGAGCAAATTGAGTACGATACCATTTTTGCCCTAATTGATAAGATGCGGGAAATAGTTAACCAAAACATCCCATTTCGTCGCGATAAGGTGCTTACCAAGGATGCAATTGAAATTTTCCGTAAACATGGGCTTCACGAAAAAGCTAATCTTCTCGAATCGCGCCCAACCCTTTACACTTCGGTTTACTATTTAAACGATATGGCCGACTACTTTTTTGGCTGTTTGGTTCCATCGACTGGCTATTTACAAGTTTTCGATTTAGTTAAGTACTATGAAGGTATGCTACTTATGGTTCCCAAACGGAAAAACCCCGAGGAATTGGAAGACATTGTTATTCAGAATAAAATGTTCGAAATTTTTCAGGAGTACCGCCATTGGGTCGAAATTTTAGGTGTTGGCAGCGCAGCGGCTATAAACCAAATGGTACAGCGTGGCGAAGCTAGCGAATTGATTAAAATTTCGGAGGCTCTTCATGAGAAAAAAGTTGCTCGTATTGCCGATCAAATTAAGGAAAGGGGCGAAAAAGTTCGTCTAATTCAAATTGCAGGCCCTTCCTCTTCGGGGAAAACAACTTTTTCGAAAAGACTTGCTATTCAGCTAAAAGTTTTAGGACTTAAACCTTACGCAGTTTCGCTCGATAATTACTTTGTCGACCGAGAACATACACCCCGCGACGAGAATGGCGATTATGACTTTGAGTCGATTCATGCTCTCGACATCGATTTTTTTAATAAGCAGTTAATTCAACTTATGAATGGCGAAGAGGTTGAACTGCCCAAGTTCTCGTTTACCAACGGAAAACGATACTTCGATGGTACTAAATTGAAGATTGAGCCAAAGGGTATTATAATAATTGAGGGAATACATGCGCTAAATCCCGAGCTTACCCATTTAATTGAAAACGACCTGAAGTTTAAAATTTACATATCGGCACTTACATCGCTTTCAATCGATGGTACAAGTCGAATACCCACAACCGATAATCGTTTGCTTCGACGAATTATTCGCGATCATCGTTACCGCGGCTATAGCGCTTACGATACCATTTCGCGCTGGAACAGCGTAAGGCGTGGCGAGGATCAAAACATATTTCCATTCCAAGAGCAAGCCGATGTTATGTTTAATTCAGCTTCGCTTTACGAATTTGGTATTCTAAAAACATACGCCGAGCCCATTCTACATCAAGTTCCAATGAATGTTCCCGAGTATGCCGAAACCGTAAGGCTGCTCAAGTTCCTAAGTTACTTTAATGCCATTCCCGACGATGAAATTCCGCCAACATCCATTCTCAGGGAGTTTTTAGGAGGAAGTACGTTTTCGTATAAGTAAGATGAACAGTAGAACAGTAGAACAATAGAACAACCGAACAATTGAATTAAGAATTTGGATGAAGTATGATTGAAAAGAAATTTGAACTTGAAGAACGGTTAATAGATTTTGCAGTTGAAATAATAAATTTTGTTGATGGCTTGCCAAATACAAAGGCTGCTTTACATTTAGGAGGGCAACTTTTAAGGTCAGGTACTTCGCCTGCTCTTAATTATGGCGAAGCAAAAGGGGCTGAATCGAAAAATGATTTTCTACATAAAATGAAGGTTTGTTTAAAGGAATTAAGGGAATCATATAATTGTATGAGAATATTATGTCGAGCAAAAATTTATAAGAATGAGCAACCGTTAAACGAATTATTAAATGAATGTAACGAACTCATCTCAATTTTTGTGAAAAGTATAAATACAGCATCGAAAAGCAAGTTGTCAAAAACTTAAGTTGTTCAAATGTTCAAATGTTCAGTTATTCGGTTGTTAACCAGTACAATGAAAGAAAAGACAGCAGCAACCAACAGACACAGAATAACGAACAGTAAAATGAGTAATGATTAACAATAAAGAAGGAGGTTAAAAATGCGATACAAAAAGTTAAAATTAAGTGCCATACTCTTGATAGGAATAGGGCTGACAGGACTGCAAGCACAAACCTTGTATGTGAAAGAAAGTAGCGGCATACAAACCCCTTACTCATTAAGTAACGTGCAAAAAATGACATTTTCGGGAGGGAATTTAACCATTCAGAAAACCGATAACACCACAGGCGTATATGCCTTAAGCGGATTACGGTATTTGAATTTTATAGACCTATCAACAGGCATTACAGAACAACTTATGCAGTTAAGAAATGCCAATTTGATTGCTTATCCCAATCCTGTAAACGATTTATTAAACATTGATTTAACAGGCGTTGAGAGCGAAGGAACAATAAGTGTTCTTACCCTTGAAGGCAAATTGCTACATGAACAAAAATATAACGGTGCAAACACGGTAACATTAAACCTGAGCCAACTGCCCCAAGGCATTTACCTTTGCCGATATGTAAGCAAAACAGAGATTAAAGTTGTAAAAATCATTAAACAATAAAGGAGGATTAATCATGAAATCACTGAGTACAATTATAAATCACAATAAAAAAATATTAAATCTATTATTAGTGTTGGTTGGGATTATGCATTTTGGTCTTCTGAGCGCACAGGATGTGATGTACATGCACATACACAGGGATGGCAAAGAACCGGTCCGCCACAAGGTTGAGGTTGTGGACAGTATCACATTCTCTGAACTGCCGCCTAAGCTCCTAGATATCGAGGGAAACGAGTATTTTGTGGTTCAAATTGGAACACAGATATGGATGGCCGAGAATTTAAAAACCCAAACTTACAAGAATGGGACTGCAATCCCGACCACCTCTTTGCCAAACGATCCGAATTTAGGAACAGGTATATACCAGTGGGCTTACGACGGAATGGAGCACAACGTACCACTATACGGGCGCTTATATACCTGGCATGCCGTGGTCGACGCGAGCGGAATTTGTCCTGATGGCTGGCGAGTACCCACGCAAGCGGAATTTTATGTCATGCGAAATTACTTGAGGGATAATGGGTATAATTACGATGGAACAACCACTGGCGATAAGTACGCAAAATCCCTCGCTTCGCGCGAAGGTTGGGAATTCAATGGTGACGAGGGAACAGTAGGGAACACCGACTTCCCCAAAAAAAGAAATAGTAGCGGTTTCACGGCCGTAGCATCGGGGTATCGCGGTGGCAACGGTGTTTTTGCCGAGAAGGGAAGGTTCGCCTTCTACTGGACTCAAACCACCGGAGGACCTACTAATTATGGAACACAGGTTAGTTTACGGTGGGATAGGGCACTATGGTATTCCATTGGAGTACAAGGCTATCAGGGACATGCAGTGCGATGTCTTAAGGAGTAGCAGGGTTTTAGTTAAAAAACTATTAATGGGGTATGTTAATAGTTTTACAAAACATAAAGTAATGAATATAAAAGAATTACGTTGGGAAACAAAGTGTAGCAGTAATAAGTTTTCAGAAGGTATTCGAGCGTTCTACCTCACATTATGTGTCGTGTAGGTTAATAGTGAAGAAGCCCGTAAACCATTACTACCACACTCGAACGTTCAATTGTTGTTTTTTAAATATTATTAGTTGTACTCAACCCAATGGTTCTTCGCCTTTCAACCGAAATAACATATCTTCCTGGAGTGGGCCCAAAACGAGCGGCACTGCTTAACAAGGAGCTTAATATTTTTACCCTTAACGATTTGCTTTATACTTTTCCGTATAAGTATATCGACCGTACCCGTTTTTATAAAATTTCGGAGATTGCCGAGGATTTACCTTACATTCAAATAGTTGGACAAATTACTCGTTTTCAGGAGGCTGGAGGGCCAAGAGCAAAAAGACTTTCGGCCGTCTTTACCGATGGCACAGGAATCATCGATTTAGTTTGGTTTAGGGGTTTAAAGTGGATATTAAAAGGGCTAAAGCCAGGCGTTAACTACCTTCTTTTTGGTAAGCCAACCCTTTTTAATGGTAGGTGGAATATTGTACACCCCGAGCTGGAGGAGATAACCCAGCAAAAACTACAAAAGGGAGTTGCTGCGCTACAACCTGCATACAGCACAACCGAAAGGTTGAAAAACAGTTTTATTACATCGAAGGTAATTTTAAAATGGCAGCTATTTCTTGCCGATGTTGCCAAGGACCAAATTGAGGAAACGCTTCCATCGTACCTGCTCGACAGGCTAAAATTGATGACTCTTCCCGAAGCGTTGAAGCAAATACATTTTCCCGAATCGGCTGCCCTGCTTAAAAAAGCTCAGCTTCGCCTAAAGTTCGAAGAACTTTTTTACGTGCAGCTTAGCTTACTTAAGCTTCGAACTAACCGACAATTGCAGGTTAATGGTCATAACTTTAAGTTAGTAGGCGAAAACTTTAATCGCTTTTACACCGAAAATCTACCCTTTGAGCTTACCGAGGCACAAAAGCGAGTAATGCGCGAAATTCGTAAGGACTTGGGCTCTGGCAAGCAAATGAATCGCCTTCTTCAGGGCGATGTGGGCAGCGGAAAAACATTAGTGGCCTTAATGTGTATGCTTTTGGCTATGGATAATGGCTTTCAAAGCGCCATTATGGCTCCCACCGAAATTCTTGCAACGCAGCACTACAACACCATTACCGAGTTTTTAAAGGGCTTACCCATTGAGGTTGCGCTTTTAACCGGAAGTACTAAAAAGAAGGTACGAACACGAATGTTCGAAATGCTTAGCAACGGTTCGCTCGGAATTATAATTGGAACCCACGCACTTATTGAAGATCCAGTTCAGTTTAATAACTTGGGTTTGGTTGTGGTCGACGAGCAGCAGCGCTTTGGGGTTGCCCAACGGGCAAAACTGTGGGCAAAAAATATCGATCCTCCTCATATTCTGGTAATGACTGCTACGCCCATTCCTCGTACCCTTGCAATGACAGTTTATGGCGATTTAGATGTGAGCGTAATTGACGAGTTGCCACCAGGCCGAAAGGTTATTAAAACCCTTCATTACACCGATGTTAAGCGGAATGTGGTTTTTGGAATGATGCGCGAGCAAATTCGGCAAGGCCGACAAATTTATGTGGTTTATCCGCTTATTCAGGAGTCGGAGAAAATGGACTACAAGGATCTGATGGATGGTTACGACAGCATTTCGCGAGCATTTCCACCACCCGAGTATGCTACGGTTGTGGTTCATGGTAAAATGAAAGCCGCCGAAAAGGAGGCTTCGATGCAACTTTTTGTTAGAGGCGAAGCACATATTATGGTTGCTACCACCGTTATTGAGGTGGGAGTAAATGTTCCCAATGCCACGGTTATGGTAATTGAAAGCGCCGAGCGCTTTGGGCTATCGCAGCTTCACCAGCTACGTGGACGCGTTGGCCGTGGAGCCAACGAAAGCTACTGCATTTTAATGTCGGGGGTTAAGCTTAGCAACGAATCGCGAAAGCGAATGCAAACCATGGTGAGCACCAACGACGGTTTTGTAATTGCCGAAGTGGACCTCGAACTTCGTGGCCCCGGCGATTTGGAGGGAACCCAGCAAAGCGGGCTTCCGTTCGACTTTAAAATTGCCAATATTGGTCAGGATGGTCAAATTCTTCAGCTTGCCCGAAACATAGCCAACGATATACTGGATGAGGATAAATTACTGAATTATCCAAAGAACTCAATTTTAAAAATTCAACTCGACAAAATGCAAGCTAAAAAATTGGATTTTAGTCAGATAAGCTAAAGGCTTGTAACAGAGGTTTTTTAGTGTACTGTTGCGCGCATAACTTTATCAAAATAATTATGCTTTTTCCTTAATTAACCAGTAAAAGTAGGTTGTTAGAGTTTCGCGGTTAAACATCAAATTTTATTTCAATACCTGTTTGTTGGATTTCAAAAGCAAAAGGATTCATAGTATTAAAATCTTTTTCGTTAATTGGGTGAGGCTCAATTCTAAGGTCAACTTTTCTTCTTAGTCTCATTAATTGTTGTTGAGTGGAAAAAAAATCTGACATGTTATTAAGAATAATTGCAACATCAATATCGCTTTCTTCCTTTTCTTTTCCCTTTGCAAAAGAACCAAAAAGATATACTTTCTTAACCCCAAAATCAGCAGGAATAAGCAAGAGATAATTCTTAACTGTTTCTATAATTCTTGGATTAACCATTCTCTTATTTTTTCAATTCGTTTAACCCAAGCTGCTGTAAAATCCTTGTTACAAAGTTTATAAAAATCTTGCTTGTAATTATCATAACGTGCATTTATGTTAAAAGTTGAAATATTGTCTAACCATTCTTCATATTCACTTGTAACCTGTAATGCGCACTTTGATGATAATCTTAAAAGGTCATGGGTGAAAAGGGCGTGTTTTTTTTGATTTTTAACGTAATGTGCTTTCAATAATTTTTCAATAACCAAGTGTCCAATGAACAACGCCCAACTATAATCCTTTGATTTTATGAGGTTATTCATTGTGGTGTAATTCTGGTCAGATGATTCTTTCCAATATTTTACTACTTTATCAATATTTTCAATTTGTTCTTCCATAAAAACAAAATTACAACATTTATTCAACATGGCAATTCTAAGTTGTCAGACCTCATGGATGCTAACACGTTAATAAAGTGATAACTTAACACACGCCTCTCGCAATCTCCACAATATTTTCAGCCCTGCCCATGGTGTAAAGGTGAATAATGGGTGCTCCGTTGGCCAGCAGTTCCTTTGCTTGGACTGTGCACCACTCAACGCCCAGTTGCCAAACCTCGCGGTTCGTTTTGCCCTTCGACATAGCCTTCGACAGCTCTGTGGGAATGGTTACTCCAAACATTTTTGGAAGCAGATTCTGGTGCTCGTGAACGGCAACTGGCTTTAGACCAGGAATTATTGGCACAGTAATCCCAACCTTACGGCAACGATTTACAAAGTCGAAGTAAACATTATTATCGAAAAACATTTGCGTAACAATGTATTCGGCGCCTGCATCGACCTTTTGCTTTAAATGGAAAATATCGGCATCGAAGTTAGGCGACTCCTGATGCTTTTCGGGGTAACCCGCTACGCCAATCGAAAAGTGAGTTGGCGTTGGATTCTCAACGTACTTCTCCATATAGTCGCTATTGTTCATAAGAACTATTTGCTTTAGCAAATCGATGGCGTACCTATGCCCCTCGGGGTGTGGTTCGAATTTTCCAGTAATTTTATCGCCATCGCCACGAAGAACAAGCAGGTTGCGAATTCCAAGAAAATCGAGATCGATTAGCGCCTCCTCGGTTTCGCGCTGCGAAAAGCCACCGCAAATAATGTGTGGCACCACATCGACCTTGTACTTACCCATTATTGCTGCCGCAATACCAACTGTTCCGGGGCGTTTACGCACAACAGCAGGAGTTTTTTTCCCGTTTACATTTATGTACGTTAGCTCCTCGCGGTGGTAAGTAATGTTTATGTATGGCGGAGCAAACTCCATTAGCTGGTCGAGAGTTGAAAAAATGGTGTCGATACTGCTACCTTTTACCGGTGGAAGCAATTCGAACGAAAGGCTTGGCCCTTTTAGGTTTTGGAGGTGTTGGGGGATTGTCATGGTTAACTTTTTTTTACCACATTAGACACATTAGGGCACAATAGAAACTATGTGTTCTATGTACCTATTGTGATTTAAATCCATTTTTATTCGGTATCAATATACTTGTTTCATCGATACTGCTATCCTTTACAGGTGGAAGCAATTCAAACGAAAGGCGTGGACCTTTTAGGTTTTGGAGGTGTTGGGGGATTGTCATGGTTAACTTTTTTTTACCACATTAGACACAGTAGACACAGTAGGGCACAATAGAAACTATGTGTTCTATGTGCCTATTGTGGTTAATATTCTACATTATTTGGTATAAATCTCTCTGTTTCTTCAATGCTGCTACCCATTCGTTTCGAGTAGTCTTCGAGTTGCTCCTTGTCGATTTTCCCAACGTTGAAGTACTTCGATTGGGGGTGTGAAAAGTAGTACCCCGAAACCGATGCAGCTGGAACCATCATAAAACTTTCGGTTAACTCCATTCCTGCAGTCTCGTTAGCATTAAGAATTGAAAAAATGGTTTGCTTAACTCGATGTTCGGGACAAGCAGGATAGCCGGGTGCAGGTCGAATTCCAACGTACTGCTCTTTTATAACTTCGTCGAGCGACAGTTTTTCGTTCGTGCTGTAGCCCCAAAGCTCCTTTCGTACCTTTTGATGAAGCAGCTCGGCAAAGGCCTCGGCAAGCCGGTCGGCTAAAATTTTGCACATTATTGCACTGTAATCGTCGTTGTTTGCAGCATACGCATCGGCCAAAGTTTCGGCACCAATGCCAGCTGTTACGGCAAAAAGTCCAATCCAATCGGGCGCACCCGAATCGATAGGTGCAATAAAATCCGAAAGGCAAAGGTTTGGTTCGCCTTCCTCTTTCTTTTCTTGATTTCGTAATTGTGGAAAACGGCAGACAATGTCAGACCTATTCTCATCGCTAAAAACAACAATATCGTCGCCTTGAGAAGCAGCAGGTAAAATGGCAACCACACCATTAGCCGTTAGGCTTTTGTCGTTTACAATTTTATCGAGAAGATCATTTGCATCATCGTACAACTTTTTGGCTTCTCGCCCCTTAACGGGGTCGGTAAGAATTTGAGGAAACTTCCCCGTTAAATCCCAAGCGTGAAAAAAGAAGGTCCAGTCGATATACTCCCGTAATTCTGCTAAACTTTGGTTTTGGAAAACAGTAACTCCCGTTCTATTTGGTTTTGGTGGAACGTAATTATTCCAATCGATGCGAAAAGCATTTTCTCTTGCAAACTTTAAACTAATAAGTTTTGTCGACTTTTCGTTGTAACCCTTTGCAATAGAAGTATATTCGTTCTTTATGCTTTCAATCAATCTTTTGCGTTTTTCGGGGTTTAGCAATTCAGCAGTTATGCCACCTGCCTGCGAAGCATCCTTTACGTGAATAACTCCACCGCTATAATTAGGTGAAATTTTTAGCGCAGCGTGAAGCTTCGACGTGGTGGCTCCACCAATGAGTAGGGGCAACTTAAGACCTTTTCGCTCCATTTCGGTGACTATTTGGCACATCTCGTCGAGCGAAGGGGTAATTAGCCCGCTAAGGCCAATAATATCAACTTTTTCGGCCATTGCAGTTTCGATAATTCGCTCGCAAGGAACCATAACGCCAAGGTCGATAATTTCATAGCCATTGCAGGCTAAAACCAAGCCCACTATGTTTTTCCCAATGTCGTGCACATCGCCCTTAACGGTTGCCAAAAGAATTTTTCCTCGGTTTGCCGATGGCTTTTCCTTTGCCATATGGGGCTCGAGAATAGCAACTGCCATTTTCATAACCCTCGCGCTTTTAACCACTTGTGGTAAAAACATTCGCCCCGAGCCAAACAGTTCGCCAACTTCCTTCATTCCATCCATTAAGGGTTCCTCAATTACCCTAAGCGCCGAGCCCGTTTGTTTTAGCGCTTCGACCACATCGACCTCAATAAATTCGGTAATTCCTTTTACCAATGCGTGAGCCAAACGCTTATCGACCGATTGGTTTCGCCATTCGAGAACTTTTGTACTATCGACCTTGTCGTCGTTAACATTTTGTGCATAAATAAGAAGCCTTTCGGTGGCATCCTTTCGTTTGTTTAGCACTAAATCTTCTGCTAATTGCAGCAAATTGGGCTCAATTTCGGTGTAAACCTGCAGCTGCGATGGATTTACAATGCCAACATCCATTCCTGCAGAAATGGCGTGGAATAGAAATACCGAGTGAATTGCCTCGCGTACAGCATTATTGCCCCTAAAGGCAAACGAAAGGTTGCTAACCCCTCCGCTCACTTTTGCGAATGGCAGGTTTTGCTTTATCCACTTTACCGATTCGATGAAACTTATAGCGTAATTGGTGTGTTCCTTCATTCCTGTGCCAACGGCCATAATATTTGGGTCGATAAAAATATCGACAGGATTAACACCAACTTTTTCAACAAGAATATTGTAGCTTTTTTGTGCAATTTCAATTCTTCGTTGGGTTGTGTCGGCCTGACCGTTCTCGTCGAATAGCATTACCACCATTGCCGCACCAAAGCTCTTAATAATTTTTGCTTGCTGTATAAATTTTGCTTCACCCTCTTTTAAACTGATTGAATTCACAATGGCCTTACCCTGAATACATTTCAATCCAGCTTCAATAATGTTGAAACGAGATGAGTCGATCATAAACGGAACTCGGCAAATATCGGGCTCCGAGGCGAGGTAGTTCAGAAAAGTTACCATTGCCTTTTCGCCTTCAATTAGGGCATCGTCCATGCAAATGTCGATTACCTGTGCGCCACCGTCGACCTGCTCGCGGGCAATGGCGAGTGCTTCCTCGTATTTGCCTTCGGCAATAAGTCGTGCAAACTTTTTCGACCCCGCCACATTGGTGCGTTCGCCAATGTTTACAAAGTTTGTTTCGGGACGAATTTCGAGCAGTTCCAATCCACTTAATCTTGTATACTTTGGAATTCCAGGAACTACCCGAGGCGAGTAGTTTTTAGCCACTTCGGCAATTCGACGTATATGCTCGGGTGAAGTTCCGCAGCAACCACCAACTATATTAAGAACTCCACGCTGGAGCATGGTTTCAACAAGTTGAGCCATTTCGCGAGCCGATTGGTCGTAACCGCCCAACTCGTTTGGTAGCCCAGCGTTTGGATGAGCGCTTACAAGAAATTTGGTATTAGCCGAAAGTTCCTCGATGTAAGGGATTAGCTGTTCTGCGCCCAAAGCGCAGTTAAGGCCAATGCTGAAAAGCGGATAATGGCTAACCGACTCGATAAATGCACGAAGCGTTTGTCCCGAAAGCGTTCGGCCACTGGCATCGGTTATGGTTCCCGAAACCATTACGGGAATGTCTAACTTTTTATTTTCGAGCACTTTGTAAATGGCAAACAGAGCAGCCTTTGCGTTTAGCGTATCGAAAATGGTTTCGACTAAAAATAGGTCGGCTCCACCTTCAATCAACCCAATAACCTGTTCTTCGTAAGCATTGGCGAGCGTATCGAAGGTTACAGCACGATAGGCTGGGTTATTTACATTGGGCGACATGGATGCAGTACGATTTGTTGGGCCAATAGACCCAGCCACAAACCGAGGTTTCGATGGATTTTGCGTGGTGAATTCATCGGCAATTTTGCGGACAATACGAGCCGCTTCGCGGTTAATTTCGCGAACTAAATGCTCGGTTCCGTAATCGCTTTGCGATATTGAAGTTGAGTTGAAAGTATTTGTTTCAACAATATCGGCACCAGCTTCGAAGTAAGCCCTATGCACTTGCTCCACCACATTGGGGCGGGTAAGCACCAAAATGTCGTTGTTCCCCTTAAGCGACTTAGGGTGATTTGCAAATCGGGTTCCCCGAAAATCGTCCTCGGTAAGCTTAAATTTTTGCAACTGCGTTCCCATAGCCCCGTCGAGAATGAGGATACGGTGGGATGCTATTTCTTTGAGTAATTGTGTTTTCATTCTATTTGATTTAAACGCAATCCCGATAACTATCGGGAGCGAAGGCGCAATTTTTCTTTCCGTCTGACCGCTTAAGTCGGTCTGACGGTTTTGAGTGGTTAAAGTTTTATAACTCGTCAGACCAATCAAAGCGGTCAGACGAATTATTGGAGTATATTTTTTTGCGCCTTTGCGTGAAAAACTTTGCGAGATCTATATTTCTAAAAACGCCACAAACACATCCAATTTGCTTATAATCTTTTGAATTTTATGCAAATTCTTAAGGCTAATATTTCCAGTAACGTAGCTGTAATCGCGTCCCGAGTACTTTTCGTCGATACTCTCGAAATCGAAATGCCCAAAATCGATTAAGTCTTTATACCTCAAGTAAATTTTCAGACTAACATCGTTAGTGAAGACAGGATTTTGGAAGTACTTCCGTTTTTTGTACTCGTACCGGTAACCGTGCATACGTGCTGTAATGTCGGATAGTACTGCACTTCCGGTTGGAAAACCGCCTGCCCCCTTACCAAACATAAGCTGCTTTTCGTAAAATTCGCCACGAATTACAACACCGTTGTACTCGTCCTCAACGTTAAAAATGTAATCGTCGGGAGTTACCAGTTTGGGTATAGCCAGTAAGTTAAACGAGTTTTCGTTTATCTTGGTTGCCTGTGCAATAAGCTTAATTTTAAAACCCTTTTCGCGAGAAAAGCGAATGTCGAAACTATTCAACTTATCGATTCCAGTTACAAAAACTTCGCTGGGTTTTACAATTGTACCAAAGCCGTGAGTGGCAAGAATAATGAGCTTATTGAGCGAATCCTGTCCGCTAACATCGAGTGTTGGATCGGCTTCGGCAAAGCCCAACTCCTGCGCTTTGCGCAGCGCAGCTTCGTACGAACTATTTTCATTAAAAATTTTTGAAAGAATGTAGTTCGACGAGCCATTTAAAATTCCAGTTATTGAAAGAAGCAGGTCGTTATCGTAGTACTCTTCGAGGTTGCGAATAACCGGAATGCTGCCACAAGCAGAAGCATCGTAAAGTAAAGCGCTTCCGGTTTCGTTTTGAATACCAATAAGTTCCTCGAGATGCGAAGCTAACATCTTTTTATTACCCGAAACAACACTTTTTCCAGCAAGAAGAGCCGATTTAACAATAGTGTATGCTTCATCGGCATCGCTAATTAGTTCAACTACAAGGTTAATTTCGCTATCGTCGATTATGGTTTTGTAGTCGGTGCAAAAAAATTCCTTGGCAACAGAGCGTTCCTTTTTGGGATCCTTAATGCAAATGGTTTTTATTTTCGCTTTAGTAGCGGGGCTTTTCTGTAGAACGTGGAAAAGGCCTTCGCCTACCACGCCAAATCCGAAAAGTCCAATGGTTTGTTTGTTATCTATAGTTGTCATTTTAGTTTTTTAATTATTTCACGCAGAGTCGCAGAGACGCTAAGATTTAAATTGCGTCTTTGCGTCTTTGCGCGAAAAGAAATTCGGAAATTATTTCACTTAACTTTTCACTCTCAATCAGAAATCCATCGTGTCCAAAGTCGGAGTCGATTTCGGCGTATATGGCATTGGGAATGAACTCGGCCAAACGTTTCTGTTCAATGGGCGGAAAAAGAATATCCGACGAAATACCAACGCAAAGCGTTTTGGCTTTTATGCTGGCAAATGCCTTTTCGAAACTACCACGACCACGGGCAACATTGTGAGTGTCCTGACTTCGGGTTATTGAGTGGTAGCAATGCGCACTAAAGCGGTCGACCAACTTTTTACCCTGATACCTTTGGTAACTCGACACCCTAAACTCGGATATCTTTTCGTTATCCTTTTCGGGTTGGGTTATATTGTACGCCTCGTACCCACGGTAGCTGAGGAGACCAAGGCCACGAGCAGCAGCCAATCCAGCCTTTCCACCATTTGGATCGCCAGAGAAGAATGAGGCATCGGCTTCGATGGACATACGCTCGGTTTCGTTAATGGCAACTGCCCATGGAGTTTGCATATAGGTTGTTGCAACAAGCATCATATTTTCGAATCTTTCGGGATGCTGAATTGCCCACTCCATACTCTGAAATCCACCAATCGAACCACCGATTACGAGGTAAATCTTTTCAATTCCAAGATATTGGCGCAACACCTCATGGGCGTTAGCCCAATCGCGAACGGTAACCAAAGGAAAATCGTTTAGCCATTGCTTTCCAGTTTTTGGCTTGATGCTCAGTGCGCCCGTTGTACCGTAGCAGCTGCCAAGAATGTTGGCACAAATCAAAGTGTACCTGTCGGGGTCGAAAAGTTTTCCTTTTCCCACCATTCCAGGCCACCAGTCCTCGGCATCGGAATTGGCGGTTAGAGCATGACAAATCCAAATTACTGGCTTCAATTTATCAATAACCTCTTCGGAAATATGGTAGCAAATATCAATATCGGTAAGCGTAGTTCCCGATTCCAACTTAAATTCGCCCTTATGGGTGTAGGTTTTTTTTATCATTTTTATTTTTTTTACCACAGAGACACTGAGAAACAGAGGAGCACGGAGTTTTAACTAACATAAACCAAATAAAAGTATTCTCTGTGTAACTCTGTCCCCGATAACTATCGGGGTTTGTGCCTTTGTGTTTAAATTCTTAATGCATTCTCAAAATCCCCAATAATATCATCAATATGCTCAAGTCCTACCGAAACCCTTAAACTATTGGGCAAAACCCCCGCAGCCAGTTGTTCCTGCTCGGTTAACTGCTGATGCGTTGTAGCCGCAGGTTGAATTATGAGCGTTTTAGCATCGCCAACATTTGCCAAATGGCTAACAAGTTTAAGATTGTCGATTAATGCAGTGGCATTCTCCTTTCCACCTTTAACTGTAAACGAAAGAACACCACCAAATCCACGTTTCAAGTACTTTTTTGCAATTTCGTGGTAAGGACTACTTTTTAACCCTGGATAATTTACCCTCTCCACTTTTGGGTGGTTTTCGAGCCAAATTGCAAGTTTCAAAGTGTTTTCGCAATGACGATCCAATCGTAAAGATAATGTTTCTAAGCCTTGAATAAGTTGAAACGAATTGAATGGACTAATGGCTGGTCCCCAGTCGCGCAATCCTTCAACACGAGCCCTGGTAATAAATGCAATATTACCAAAGGGACTATTTGCACCAAAAGCATCCCAGAAAATTAATCCGTGATAGCCTTCGGATGGTTCGGAGAACTGTGAAAATTTACCATTTCCCCAGTTAAAGTTACCCCCGTCGACAATTACACCGCCCATCGAAGTTCCGTGACCGCCAATCCACTTTGTGGCACTTTCAACAACAACATTTGCTCCATGCTCAAGCGGGCGGAAAAGGTAGCCCGCTCCACCAAAGGTATTGTCGACAATTAGAGGAATATCGTACTTTTTTGCAAGAGCACCAATTGCATCGAAATCGACAACATTGAATTTCGGATTACCAATGGTTTCGAGGTAAATGGCCTTTGTACTGTTGTCGATAAGTTTCTCGTACTCTGCAATGTCATCGGTTTTTGCAAAACGAACCTCAACGCCAAGGCGTTTAAACGAAACCTTAAACTGGTTGTAAGTTCCACCGTATAGGTGCGAAGTTGACACGAAGTTGTCGCCCTGTTGAAGAATATTGTTTAACGCAATAAACTGAGCTGCATGTCCCGATGCCACGGCAAGTGCAGCAACGCCACCTTCGAGTGCAGCAATACGCTTCTCAAAAACATCGGTGGTTGGGTTCATTAAGCGGGTGTAAATATTTCCAAATTCCTTAAGTGCAAATAGGTTAGCGCCGTGTTCGGCGCTTTTAAATGCGTAAGAAGTGGTTTGGTAAATGGGAACAGCCCGCGACTGTGTTGTTGGATCGATTTTCTGACCAGCATGTTGCTGCAGCGTTTCGAAGTGAGAATATGGTTGATTGTTCATATTTATCTACTTAATGTAAAATGTAAAATATTGAATGTAAAATGTAAAAGGATTGCCCCATGCCATCCCTAGGACAGCAATTTTAAAACCCGACTGGGTGAGGCCTATTGGTTAACAGCTGCGCATGCCGCGCATACACCAAGCAAACCCGTTGTGGCCTAAGAAGAGAAATTGAAAATGACGAGAGGTTAATGAACTGAAGAGCTCATTGAAAAAAAGCGCTAATTGCAAATATAAAAACCTTTGAGTTTTCATTGTTTTTGGTATTTGTTATAATTCCCTTTCGGGCAGGTATTAGCACCTTTTCCGTATATGTCGGAGGGTTGCTAGAGCTTCACTGAGCCTGTTCTCTCTGCTCTTCTTTATAATCAAAC
>DDWL01000025.1:0-4720 GCA_002345675.1 Bacteroidales bacterium UBA2287
CTTAACCTGACGGCTATGGATAACTATCGGGGCACAGTCTTCAGTCCACAGTATTCAGTCGGCAGTCGGCAGTTGGCAGTCCACAGTTCGCAGTCTTCCGACTTCCGACTTCGGACTTCAGTATTCCAACATTCTCCTTGTCCAAAAAAACCAATCGTTCAACAAATATATTTTATGCTTTGTCAAATTGATTAAGCAATTAAAGTATTGTAGTATATATTTGCTTGTAGGAAATATAGCGTTTCAGCTTTTCGTTTCCCGGTGGTTAATAAGGCAGCGCAGGCAAAGGCAGGCGCTGCCTTTTTTATTCCAATTTTCCCCATTTAAAAATCGAATAGTAGCTGTTTTCCACTTTCGTTATTGGGCTCTTGTAATTTTTCTAAAACTATTTCGTCGACACCTGGGTAATTGTAGTATGCAATAATTTCAGGATTGTTCCTTTCGTTTTGTGGTGTCGATAAAAATTGGTTTACCGTATGTGCTTTTAAGCTCTCGCTTGCAATAGGTTTTAAAATATCTTTAATTATTTCTGTCGACAAGTCAAAATTTAACCATTGCTTAGCTTGGTCGGGAGTTAAAATTAGTGGCATTCGTTTTTTAACATTGTGCACCTGTGCCAGCAATTCGTTTGCTTCAACCGTTAGAATTGCGTATGTGCCATGAACTTCGCCGAGTTCGTCAACCCAATTGCTCCAAATGCCTGCAAAGGCAAATAGGCTATCGTCGTTAAGCGAAATGTAGTATGGAACTTTTTTCCCCTTTACCTTTCGCCACTCAAAAAAGCCAGAGCATAGCACAAGGCAGCGATTATTCCGAACGGCTTCGCCGTAAAGTTTGCTTTCGAAAATTCGGTCGCTATGCGCATTTAAAGTGTTGTACCGTTTAAGTATTTCGGCTGCACTCGCCTCTGTTCTCACTGTATTTGGCACAAAACCCCAACGAAAGAAACTTATTTCGTTGGGCATTTCACCAGTAATTACAGGCATAGCAGGGTGCTCGAAGCCATTTACCAAAAAGTGATCGGTAAACAGTTCCAGCTGCTTCTCCTTAATAATACCCTTCGCAACAAGCGACTTGGCATTTTTTTTTGTTATGGCGTAGTAGAAACACATAGGCAGTTCTCAGTCTTCACCCCGATAACTATCGGGGCACAGTCTTCAGTAGCATTAGGACTTTCACTTGCAGACTGATTCCCTATAAATAGTATATATTGAACACTATCTGGTAATAATAAGCAAGAAAATATCACACTGATAAGTGTTGCTAAAAATATGTTTTGTGCAATAAATATTTCAAAATATGCCTTGTGCCATAAATATTTCATAATATCTTTGTACACGAATTCGGCTTCAATAGCCAAAAATAAACAATTTATTAACAACTAAAACTAATTTAATTATGATGATTTTTAAAAGGATTACAACAGGTAGAGTCTCTTCTCTTCTCTTCTCTTCTCTTCTCTTCTTTTCTCTTCTCTTCTCTTAACATTAATCACTACGTCGTGTAAAAAAGACGATTATCATGATGCTAAACAAGAAGTACAAGTTAACATGGCCAACGGTAGGCTTATTGTAACAACCCATGATGTTTTTGCAAATATAGTAAAGCAGTTGAAAAGTGAACCACATATGCCAATTAAAACAAGACTTGAAAAAAGCATTGGAAAAGAAAATTACGAAAAATTTGAAAGGCTTAGTATTATAAATGAGAAAAATTCAATTGAAGGTGTGACCGATACACTAGTTGTAGACCCTGATTTTGCAGCATTATTAAATGCCGAAAATGCTATTCAGGTTGAGAATACAGTGTACAGGATAACCCCATATGGCACGTTTGTTTATTTAATCGATAAAGAGGTTGAGGCAAATGAGAAAATAAGTAATTATTACGAAGATGTAGAAGTTGATGAAACGGAAAAAAGTAAATACCTATATGAAATTGAAGAGGGCATTTTTAGGTACGACACTTTCGGGGAAATGCAGGATAACACCAACGAATACAATGTTGAGAATTATGTGGTTGCGCCACTGAATTCGAGCCCAAACGAGCAGGATGTAGAAGTTCACACAATTGTTAACAATCACACCATTGTTGGCCAGTGGTGGCAGGGTCTTTTTGGCTTTACAGCGTCGTACACTCGAAATTTTAGTAGCAGTAATAGGGTAAAGGTCGCATTCTCGAGTCCGAATTTTATTTTATTCACCTACATAACTATTTCGATTAAAATGCAAAAGAAGAACTGGATTGGTTGGTCGGGCACAAACGCTAGTGAACTGATATTAGGTTGGGATGGGATAACATATAATTTTAATAACCCTATACCTATTCCTCTTAATGCCAATCCATATCAAACTTGGCAACCTAATCCTCTTTGGACAGCTTATGAGATGTATCCCCCAAAATCAAATAAAACTTATATTGGTTTTAACCTTGCCAATTTCCAACTTAATTTAACTTCAAAGGAAGTAGCAAAGGGATATAAAGCTGCATTTAATTACCTAAAAGGGCTTCTTTCCCCACAAGTACCAACCGAAAATTTAGCAATTATTTACAATCCCAACGAAACGACCTTTTCCAGGGAAGATTTTGTTGCCTTAAATCAAAATGAAATTGTTAAAACATTGGACTGGGCAACATGTATTTTTAGATTTTCGTGGAACATGAGTGGTAGTGTTGGCGCAAATAACTTTACGGTGGTGCCCTCGAGTTTTACAATTAAAAATGCTTCAATTTTTGGTATGGCAAAATATGGAGACAAATGGTTAGGCATAAGGATTGAAAAATTGTAAATTAAACAACTTTAATATAACGAAATGAAAAAGTTTTTTTTAGTTCTGGCATTGTTAATCGTTGCATTGAGTTCGGCTTTCTCACAACGCTTAAATTCATTTGGATTTGATTTTGGGGGTTATATGATTAAAGCCCCAAAAACGGCTAAAGGTGGCGATGTCTATAATCCCTATATAGAATCATCATCAAGCCTTATGGGTTTGTTTTATGAAAGGGAAATAACAAGTTCAATAAGAGTAAAGGGAGGCGGGTATGCTAATAAGCAGTTTAACTCGGTAGTTTCTTTGCATGTCCCCTTGGAGGTAAATGGAAACCTTATTGGAGAATCGATGCTCTATTTGGGTTACACAGCAGGTTTAAGTGCCAATTTTAATAGGCTGGTAGTTACAGGTCTTAGAATCCCTGTTTCAGGTACAAGGGCAGACATATCCATAATAAAGGATTTTTATGTTGCACCCCATGCTGGCTTTCATGCTGGTTTAAAGTATGGTCGGTTTGATTTGAGATCGTGTTTCCTGTTTCATTTTTTAATCCCTGAAATTGTCGAATTTACAACAGAATACCCAGGGGTTTCGGAGTCAAATACCAATGGAAGCATTGGTTTCTCAATTCGTTTTGGTGGAGCCTATCGTTTTTAAACAAATGTGTTTTTAGGTGTTTTAAATAAAAAAAAGTTGTGAGAATCAGGCATTAACCCTGTTTTTCACAACTTTTTTTATAATTACAATCCATGATTAAAAATCTGTCGACCAGCGACTTGGTATTTTTTTTTTTGTTATTGCGTAGTAGAAACACATAGGCAGTTTTCAGTTTTGAACCCTGAGCTTGTCGAAGGGTCAGTCGGCAGTCCACAGTCGGCAGTCGGCAGTCGGCAGTCATCAGTCATCAGTCATCAGTCATCATTCTTCGGTCTTCGGACTTCGGACTTCTTTCATCCAACATCCAATCAATCAATCATTCATTCAATCATTCAGCCCCCCCCCAACCTCAATTATCCCATCCCAGCGTGTAGTGTAGCCTGGCGAAAGTTTTTCCTGTCGAAGTTTCCACTCTTTGCCGCTTCCCTGTATTGCAAGTTTTACTGTTCCGCGGCCATACTGATTGTTAAGCGCATCGGTTACCACCGAAAGTTTATTTAACTTTTCCCTGTTGTAACTTGCAAAAAGGTTGCCTTGAACTGCTTCGCCCTTAGTTATTTCGCTTACAATTACACCTGCTTTTTTGTAAAGAAGGTTTGGACGAAATATTTGCTCGAGACACTTTAGGGCAGCTTCAACAAGAATTATGTCGGAATTCGAAGCCTCCGACAGCGTTGCATTTATGCTAAACGACTGGTAACGTTCCTTGTCGGAGAATGGATCGGTATGAATAAATACGGTTACGAAACGGGCAATCGATTTTTGGCGTCGAAGCTTTCCGGCGCAGGCAACTGCATAGGTCGATACCGCTTCGCGAAGGTTTTCGTAATCGGCAGTCTTTTTTCCAAAGGCTCGGGTTGTTGCAATATTTCTTTTGGCAGGCATAACCGACTCCAACGGAATGCACGAACGACCCTGAAGTTCTTCCCAAAGACGCAGGCCTATTACGGTCATGTTTTTGCGAATCCAATCGGGGTTTAACTGGGTAAAGTCGTACGCAGTGCCAATGCCATTTTGCTTTAATAGAACTGCATACTGACGGCCAACGCCCCAAACATCGTCGATTGATGTGTTGCGTAAGGCCCAGTCGCGCTTACGCTCCGAGTCGATGGTGAAAACCCCTTCGTTCTTTTTGGCTATTTTATTGGCAATTTTTGCCAAACTTTTTGTTGCTCCAATACCAATTCCTACGGGTATTCCAACTTCTTTATGAACGGTTTTTCGTATGCTAAATCCAAGTTCGGTGTGGTCGATTAGTAATCCAGTTAAATCGAGAAAGGCCTCGTCGATGG
>DDWL01000025.1:4747-40841 GCA_002345675.1 Bacteroidales bacterium UBA2287
ACATGTCGCCGTAAAGGGCGTAGTTCGACGAGTATACCTGGACCTTGTGCTGATCGATCAGTTCTTTTCGCTTAAAAACTGGCTCGGCCATTTTAAGCCCAAGAGCTTTGGCCTCGTTGGAGCGCGAAATAATGCAACCATCGTTATTCGAAAGTACAACTACGGGCACGCCTTCGAGTGCAGGATTAAAAACCCGCTCGCACGAAACGTAAAAGTTGTTACAGTCGACTAAAGCAAACATATTTATCTCAAATTCTCTTTGCAATTCATTTTAATAAAACAAGGCGATCGTCTATTTAGGTTGTTGCTAATTAGTGTTATGTACGTAAAAACTCAACGGAACGCCAGTCGGTAAATCCTCCAAATAAAATTATTTTACGAGGTATATATTTTCGATGCCTACTTTCAACCTACAAATATTCTCGACCATAGAACGAGATAAACTAATCCCCTGTTTTCGCTGAATGTAAGTTATTCGGTCTTTTTCTGACCTATGCCTTTCTTTTTTGATTCAGGTAAGAAGTTTTCCTCGGTAACAATTTTTTTCCCCGATTTTATTTCAAGCTGTTTTCTAGCATCTCCTGCAATTTTGCCGCCTACTTTTGCTACTCTTTTGTTTTCAATAAATCCTTGAGGATTTGTGTTTATTACAATTTCTTTTGTTGAAGCTTCGCCTAGCATGGAAAAAATTAACTCTAGGTCAGTCATATGGTCTCTTAAATTTTGGCTTTTTAATCCTTTCACCTTTTTGTATTCTGAAGGAGTCAAACCAAAAGTTGCTTTTGATATTTCAGCGGTTAAAATTGAGTATTCAATTTTTTCTTTAATCCCCCTGTTTTTCCACTCGTCAGTTAATTCTTCACGAATTGCAATACTTCGCATTCGTTTTTCTATCCAATCATCTGGATAACCTTTTAGTTTATATAAATCTCGTGTTCTTTGTGTTGCTATTTCAGGGTTTTCAATTTCTTCAAGTCTTTCTGATCCAACTTTTGCTAACCATAATTTAAAGGGTTCTGCTTTAGGGGAAGGTATTGATTGAATTATTCTTAAAAGTCCTTGTGCATTAGCACAGTTAAGTTTTTGTTTGCCACCTGCTGTTTCAACCAAAAGGGGGGTGACAATTTGTCCCCATCCTTGAGAAAACTGTTCGTCACGTTTTCTCATTTTCTTAATATAATCGCTCGGGTTTGGAGTCTCAGTCAATACTTGAACTACATCAGCGACTACAAAATACCATTTTTGGTCACTTTCGTTCCAAACTGTTCTTATTTGATTGCTTTCAAAGAGTTTAATATTGCTCATAATTTTATATCCTTTAACTACAAAAATAACTTAATAAACATTCATACAAAAGGTGAAGTTTTAGTGATGTATTGAAATGCAACTGTTTTATAAAAAATATTTTTAGTTTATTTACAGGTAGTTTCGTGTTAATAATTTTATTGGTTAACCGAGTTTATGTATACAGTAAGTTACAACGCCCCAAAGCCTAAAGTCGGAGCCTTTTTCAACCTTTATTGGCTCAAAGTCTTTATTTTCGGGCATTAGATACAGTTCCCCATTTAGCCTTTTTACTTTTTTTACAGTGAATTCGCCGTTAATAAAGCAAATAAGCACCGAGTTAGGAGATGGCTCAAGCGATTTGTCGATAATTAGTATATCTCCATCGTGAATTCCCACATCCTGCATCGATTTGCCGCGAACACGGGCAAAAAAGGTAGCGCTGGCATTGCGAATAAGCAGTTTATTTAGGTCGAGCTTGTTTTCGAGGTAATCGTCGGCAGGAGAGGGGAATCCTGCATTAATAAAGGCATTTACTAAAGGTAATTTTAATTCCTCCGAAATTTCGGGAACAAAGAAGGTTAGTTTCAGCTCCTTTTCCGATTTTTTGTTCATTTGGCTGCGATAAGGGATTCCAAATGCAAATGTACCCCAAAAATTACAGGAATATTTAACGACGAGAAATTAAATACCTACATCTAAGTCGTTGTTGTTTAATGCACTCGAATTGGGGTTTGTTGCAGAGTGTTCGTTTATAATACGTTCAATATCAGTAGCAGAGAGGTAGATTTTTTGTTTAAATATTTTATACTTTTCAGTAGCATCCGACTCGTTATCGATATAAATTCGAAAGGCTATAATGCCTTCGCCAAGCCCACGGTGAATTGCAATTCGATCGATTTTATGTTCAAGTTTACGTTTAAAACTGGAGTTAAAGTAGTAGGCTAATCCTTCGTACATTAATCTTATATTCGACTTAGTTTTATAGTCGACAATGTGTGCCAGTTCGTGACCAATTACGCCAACTTGAGCTACAAAAGGGACTTCGGAAATTAGCGGGGCTCTGTTGCTGTTAACTTTATTGTTAATAAGAATAGCGTACTTCCTGTTTTGTCTTTTTCGGAATAGGTTTCCTCCTTTTGGTAGCGCAGCCATCGAAGTAGTAATTCGGCTACTTCTAAATTGAATGTTTGTAGCCTTTAAATCGGGGTAATACATTAATGCAGCAAGAATCGATGCTTCGTAATCTTCCACAATTTGCTTATATGCTAAAAGCACCAAACGAAGCGAGTCTTTTTTCTGCTCAATGAGCTCAGCCGAAGGTATGGATTGTTGAATTAGTTCCTGCGAAAGAACATTACTAATGTCAACTGCAACAAGAATTAACACAAAAAGAGCAATCCTAATAAAAGGCTTGTACTCTTTGCTAAAGAGCTGAAGTATATGTAAACATTTTATCAAAATTTCTCGAAATATTTTGTTCGGTTTTAAAAATCCCAAAAACTGTCGATCCACTTCCCGACATACTTGCGTATACGGCACCCAAATTATAGAGTTCGGTTTTTACATTTTCAATTTCGGAATGGTGACGAAAAACAACCTTTTCAAAGTCGTTTACTATGCTTTCCTTCCAAAACTCGATTGGCTTTTGGATTTCAACCTTTAGGTTGATGGGAGCGGGGCGAGGTGTCGATTGCGAGTAAGCCATTCCTGTTGCTACGTGAATACCTGGGTTTATAAGTACAATATTGTAACCTGAAAGGCTCAATCCAATTGGTTCTAGCAATTCGCCTTTCCCCTTAGCAAAACAGGGTTCGTTCTTTAAAAAGAAAGGGCAGTCGCTACCAAGAGAAAGGGCAACATTTGCCAACTCAACTTCGCTTATGGGATTTGAAGTTAATGTGTTAAGCATTTTAAGGGCAAATGCCCCATCGGCCGAACCTCCGCCTAAGCCTGCCCCCATTGGTATTTGCTTATGCAAATGAATGGTCACGTTGGGTAGTTGAGTTTTTTCTTTTAACTTATAGAATGCCTTTACGCACAGGTTGTCGTTGGAATTACCATCGATTTTAAGCCCAGTTTGGTTGAATACTATTTCTTCCTTTTGGTTTTGTGGCGCAACAATTTCGAGTATATCGCAAAGTTTAGGAATTGGAACAAAAATGGTTTCGATATTATGAAACCCATCGGCTCTTCGTTCGGTAATTAATAGCCCTAAGTTTATTTTTGCGTTCGGAAAGGTTACCATTGTAGTATATTTGGAACTAAAAGTAGTAAAACCTTTCAAATTTCTAATTTGTTAGGGTGAAGTTTCTCCTATTAGTAAGGTTCGTTTTAGTAGCGAAAATGAATTAAGCAGATTCTTATTCCCACTTTAATTATTCGGCTATAACCATATTATGAAAAACGTTTGTTACGTCGTCGTCCTCCTCGAGTTTTTCGATTAACTTTTCAACATCGGCAGCCTCTTCGGCAGTAAGGGTTTTGGTTTCGTTAGGAATACGCTCAAATCGGAACGATTTAATAACGAATTCGTTTTCCTCTAAATGCTTTTGAATTGGGCCAAAACTAGTGAATTCGGCAAAAATCATTATGGTATCCTCTTCGGCAAAAACTTCCTCTACGCCATAATCGATAAGTTCGAGTTCAAGATCTTCGATATTGATTCCTTCTTTTGCTTCAACCTGAAACGAACATTTACGATCAAAAAGAAAGTCGAGCATACCTGTGGTGCCTAAAGTTCCATTGCACTTGGTAAAGTAGCTTCGCACATTTGCTACCGTTCGGGTAGGGTTGTCGGTTGCTGTTTCAATTACTAAAGCAATACCGTGCATTGCTTTCCCTTCGTAAACTAAATCTTTGTAATCCTTCAGATCCTTCTCGGTTGCTTTTTTAATAGCTCTATCAACGGTATCCTTGGGCATATTTTCGGAACGGGCATTCTGAAGCAGAAGTCTAAGACGGGGATTTAAATTGGGGTCGCCACCACCGTTTTTTGCTGCCATTGTTATTTCACGGCCCAAACGGGTGAAAACCCTTGCCATATTGCCCCAACGTTTAAATTTACGTGCTTTGCGGTATTCGTATGCTCTTCCCATTTCTAAGTTTTTTTATTTTTCGAGTCACAAAAGTATTAAACAATCCCTTTCGCTATTCTTTAAATGAAGATTTTTTTTGGAATGTTTTAAATAATGCCCTATTTACGTTTCTTTTTAGCTTTTTTATTTTGCCGTTCTTTCTCGGCAATTTCGGCATCTTTCATAAGTGTTTTCCAGTCGCTATCCACAGCAACCGAGAAATCGATGGTTTCTGTATAGTCCTTTTTGTCAATTTCCAAAACGTTAATAGGCTTGCCTAAATAATCCTCAATTTCC
Source organism: Bacteroidales bacterium UBA2287 (assembly GCA_002345675.1). Taxonomy (GTDB): domain Bacteria; phylum Bacteroidota; class Bacteroidia; order Bacteroidales; family Tenuifilaceae; genus UBA2287. The sequence goes on from DDWL01000025.1 coordinate 9,406, forward strand.
ATAAGAACTGGCTTCTCTTCGGGGCTGCAAAACGAAACGGCATTCCCTCTGTTTGTACCACGACCGGTTCGACCAACCCTGTGAACATAGTTTTCGGCTTTTTCGGGAAGGTCGTAGTTTACAACATAGTCAACATTCGGAATGTCGAGACCACGGGCACTAACATCGGTGGCAATAAGAATTTTTGTTTCGCCGGTAATAAAAGCTTCCATAACCTCTTTGCGGTCGGCTTGCTCCTTGTCGCTATGTATGGTTTTGCTTACAATACCAACCCTTTCGAGCGCTTTACTTACACGTTCGGCGCGTACCTTGGTGCGAACAAAAATTAGAATTTTACTCTCGGGGTTTTCGTTTATAACCCTTTCGAGGAAAAACCGCTTATCGTCCATTTCAATATAGGCTACCGAATGGGAAATGTTTTTTGAAACGGGGTCATTGGCCGACATGTGAATTTTAACAGGATAGCGAACAAGCGAGTAGGCGAGGGTTTTAAGGTTTTCGTTTATAGTTGCCGAAAAGAACAGCGTTTGGCGGCGTTTAGGCATATTGCCAACCATTTCCTTTATATCCTTTAAAAAGCCAAGTTCGAGCATGCGGTCGGCTTCGTCGAGAACTAAAAACTTAACTTTGTTAAGCTTAAGGTTGCCTTTACACATTAAGTCGAACATGCGGCCTGGGGTTGCCACCAGCACGTCGATACCCTTATCGATTTGGGCAATTTGGGGATCTTGATCGACACCACCAATAACACAAAGAATTTTCACTTTTGTATGGGCAGCAATGGTTCGAAAAACATTCGAAATTTGAATGGCCAGCTCGTGGGTTGGAACCATAACTATGCAACTAACTCCCTGAGGGTCTTCGCGAAGCTTGTTTTCGTGCAGTAAATGAACAATGGGAATGGCAAATGCAGCGGTTTTGCCGGTTCCAGTTTGGGCTATGGCTAAAACGTCTTCGCCCTTAAGAATAGGAGGAATTGCCTTAAACTGAATGTCGGTTGGGCGCTTAAAGCCCATTTCGTCAATATTGCGTTTAATTGCAGGAGTTAAGTGGTACTTTTCGAACTTCATTCGATTTTGTTTGTTGATAGTTTATTATTCTCATGTATAGTAACTTGAGAATATAAAAAAGAATGTTTTTTAATTATTTGTTAAAAATGTTTAATAAAAAACTACAAATGCAAATATACGGGTTTGTTTATATCTTTGCCACATGAATCAGCTTCGCATAAACCTATTATTTTGTTTAATGTTTTTATTACTGGCTCTTATGAGTTTTGTTTACTATGCACAATCCGATAATTTGTTTTCCTCTGTTAATTTTACCACCGAAAACAGCTCGTCGAATAGTAACATTTGTTCGAGTGCCGATAATTTTGACAATGATCAGATTTGCATTACGCCCGAAAATTCATTCTTTATTACTTTTGAAAAGTACTCAGCCAACTTTGATTTTTCAAGTCAATTAATTTTACCCTCCTTTATTGTTTGGCAACCGCCCAAAACTTGTTAATACTCAATTAGCTTTTTTTAAGTTATCAATGCTTTAAAAGTTGAGGTTTTAATACCCTTTTAAAGAAATATACAGAAATAAATTACAATAAATTTTATTGATGATATTACTTAATAGGCAAAATCATCAACAAGTAAAATACAATGAAGTAAAATGATTATACAGTATAAACTTTCAGCAAAGCGATTAGGTTTGATAAATCGTTATTACAAAATAACCAAATTTTATTCCTTTTTAAAGGACACAGCATTTAAGGGAGGTATTATAATAGTATTTTTTGTGTTATTACTATTGGGGGTGCAATATTTTATAATGGATATAAATGAATTGCTTATTAATATGGTGGCAATGTTTTCGCCCATTTTAACATTTTCACTCTTTTTAATCTCCGAATCGGTATTAGGTTTAATTCCACCCGAAGTTTTTATTGGATGGGCTGCTAAATCTCAAACACCATGGCTTTTCTTGTTTATACTAGCAACAATGTCGTATTTTGGAGGTTCTGTAGCGTACTTTATTGGTAATCGATTGCTACTAATTCCTGCAGTAAATAGGCACATTGAGACTAAAATAGCAAAACACATTTCGAATTTACGAAAATGGGGAGGCCTATTTGTTTTTATTGGGGCAATGCTGCCAATTCCCTATTCAATTGTCAGTTTGGCTTGCGGGTTAATAAATTACAATTTTAAGCATTTTTTATTTTGGGCACTTTTTCGATACCTTCGATTTGTTATTTATGCTTTAGTAATTTTTAAAATATTTTAGAACAAACGCATTGAATTAGATTGTTTTAAAGCTGTATTTGTGTTTTTTAAAAGACTGTATCTTGCTATCCAACAGGATAAATCAATAACTTTACATTAATTGTAAACGCGCTGCAATGTCATTCGACGTAAACTCAAAGAAAGGACTCACATTAAGTGAGGTTGAGAATAGCCGTGCAAAGCATGGCCGAAATGTGCTTACTCCTCCCAAAAAAGACCCGTGGTGGAAATTACTACTCCATAAATTCGACGATCCAATTATTCGGATTCTGCTAATAGCCGCTGTTTTTGCCCTGTTTGTAGGCTATTTCGAAGGGCATTACACCGAAGGGTTAGGAATAATAGCTGCTATTATGCTGGCAACGCTAATGGCATTTATAAACGAGTTTAAAGCTAGCAAGGAGTTCGATGCTCTTAATGCGGTTAACGATGAAGCCCCTACAAAAGTTATTCGCAATGGTAATGTTACTACTATTCCCATGAGCGAGGTTGTAGTGGGCGACATAGTTTTAATTGATACAGGCGACGAGGTGCCAGCCGATGGGACTATTTTAGAGGCAATTTCCCTCTCGGTTAACGAGTCGTCGTTAACGGGCGAACCCATTTCGTATAAGTCGCAAGTTGTAAATGATACGGATGAGCAATCGACTTTCCCCTCAAATATGCTATACAGGGGCACTAAGGTTGCCGAAGGCAATGCAGTTTTCGAAGTAACTGCCGTTGGCGATACTACCGAAATTGGAAAAACAGCTCGAGAGGCATCAATTCAAGTTAACGATGCCACACCACTAGCCCTTCAACTCGAAAAACTTAGTAAGCTAATTGGGGTAGTTGGGTTTTCGATTGCTTTTGCAACTTTTTTAGTTTTACTCGTTACCGATTTGGCAAAAGGAGTTGTTGTTTTTGAGCAAAGTCATTGGTTTTGCCTTTTAGCATTCTTCATTCCAATTGTAATACTGAGCGTTAGGGTTTGGCTACCTATTTTACTTGACTTAATTCGACTTTTAGGAGTTAATAAAAAAGTATTTAAGTTTTTAGAAATCCCTTTTCGAAGTGCTTTTCCAAAGCTTTTAGTCTTTTCATTCTTGGTATTTGTTGTAATAAGTGCCGTAGCATACTATTTTGGAACAAATATTTTTACTGCATCCAGTTGGTTTAACCTAGCCATTGCCGAGCGGTTGCTATTATACTTTATGGTTGCCATTACGCTAATTGTTGTGGCTGTACCCGAAGGTCTTGCCATGAGCGTTACCCTTAGCCTTGCCTATAGTATGCGCAAAATGATGGCCACCAACAATCTTGTACGTAAAATGGTTGCAACCGAAACAATGGGTGCTGCAACTGTAATTTGCACCGACAAAACAGGAACACTTACGCAGAATAGAATGCGGGTTATGGAAACCCATTTTTTTGCCGAAAAGAGTATCGCATTACAAAATCCTATTGCTTCGTTAGTTCGTAAGTCGTTTGCGGTTAATTCAAGAGCACACCTCGATTCTACAGAAAATGGATTAACCCCAGTTGGAAACCCTACCGATGCTTCTTTATTGCTTTACCTTGCGGAAAATGGGTTTAGCTATAGCGACATTAGAAACAATTTTGAACTAAAGTCGCAGGTTGCGTTTTCGTCGGAGTGGAAGTACATGGCGAGCGCAGGCTACTCGAATTCTTCGGGACGTTGGCTTGTGCTAGTAAAGGGTGCTCCCGAAATTATTATGTCGAAATGTTCAAGAGTTCTTGCTCCTCAGGGAGTTGTTAGCATTAGCGATTTTTCGGAAGATTATCGACTTCAACTTTCGGCAATGCAGGCAAAGGGAATGCGCACAATTGCATTTGCATATAACGAACTCGATGAACAAATAGCAAAGGGTGAGGATATAAAACCCTTTGTTGATAATTTAGTCCTTTTAGGTTTTGTAGGTATTGCCGATCCCGTTCGCACCGATGTTACGCAGGCTGTTTTAGAGTGTAAGCAGGCAGGCATTGAGGTTAAGGTAATTACAGGCGACACGCTAATAACTGTAACGGAAATTTGCAGGCAAATTGGGTTGCTTAATAATGAAACGAACCACAAGAGCATAATATCGGGACCCGATTTTGCTATGCTTTCCGACGATGAGGCTTTGGCAATTATAAAAGAATTAAAAATAATTTACCGAGCTCGCCCAAGCGATAAGCTAAAACTTGTTCGATTGCTTCAGCTGCAAGGCGAAGTGGTAGCAGTTACAGGTGATGGAACGAACGATGCACCAGCACTTAACAAGGCAAATGTTGGCTTGGCAATGGGTACGGGAACGTCGGTGGCAAAGGACGCCAGCGACATTATTCTGCTCGACGACTCGTTTGCCAGTATTGTGAATGCTGTTCGCTGGGGCCGTTCGCTTTACCAAAATATACAGCGATTCCTATTCTTTCAGCTTACCATAAATGTTTTGGCATTAGCCATTGTGCTGTTTGGGCCAATTATTGGCGTTACTTTTCCGCTTACGGTAATTCAAATGCTTTGGGTAAACCTAATTATGGACACTTTTGCAGCGCTAGCGCTAGCAACCGAACCACCTCATCCCGAAGTTATGCTCGAAAAACCTCGAAAACCTAGCGATTTTATTTTAACCTCGCTTATTAAGCGAAATATTCTAGTAATGTCGATGCTGTTTTTTGCAGTTCTTGTTACCCTGCTTGTTTTTATGAAAAGTGATGGAGAACTTACTAAACACGATTTAACCATTTTCTTCAACGTTTTTGTACTGCTGCAGTTCTGGAACCTTTTTAATGCAAGAGCACTAAACTCGTCGCATTCGCCATTTAAGGGGCTTTTCGAAAACAAAAGTTTTATTCTTATTGCAGTTGCAATTCTTGTGGGACAAATAGCTATTGTTCAGCTTGGAGGAGCAGTTTTTAGAACAGTTCCATTGAGTTTGGTCGACTGGTTAATTCTTATCGTGCTTACTTCATCAGTTTTTTGGATTGGGGAATTATATAGAATGTTGAAATTGAAATGTATGAAATAATAATTTTGAAAGTTTTCCATAAAATGCCACATTTGTTTAACTATTAACCACCTAAAATAAATAATAATGAAACGTTTTACACTTTTATTTGCAGTTCTTGTTGCTGCTTCATCAATTTATGCAAATACAGCAACATTAAGACTTAACCTTAACAAAGGTGATGAAGCCAAGTATCGTACCGAGAACAACCAAACCATTACCCAAACGGTTCAAGGAACACAACAGGTTACCCTTCAGAAACAGGTTGTTGATTATAAAATGGTTGTAACCGAAAAAGAGGCAAACGGTAATGTTTTAGCCAACATTACTTACACTCGTTTTTTCATATCGATGAATGCCAATGGGCAAGACTTTTCGTTCGACAGCGATGTTGATAAAACATCGCAAATTCCTACATTTAGCGGACTTGGGGCGATGGTAGGTAAAAGTTTTCAGGTTAAATACTCAACCCTAGGCGAAGTTGTTGAAGTAAGCGGAACCGAAGCTATGTTCGAAAACATTCTTAACGAGTTGTCGGCTGGTAACGAAGGCATGAAAGAACAAATGAAGGCAATGCTTGCCGAGAGTTTTACAGGCGATGCCATGAAACAAATGATTGATGGCGGTGCCATTATATTTCCCGAAAAAGCAATTAATGTAAAAGACTCATGGAGCAGCAATAAAACCATGAAGAATCAGGTTGTGCTTAATGTTATGTCGACCTACAACGTAAAATCAATCGAAAACGGTTCGGCCAATATTACAGTTGCTTCAACAATTGCAACGCCTCCCGATTCTAAAATGAAAATGATGGGTACCGAAATGCAGTTTACCATGTTTGGTACTCAGGAAGGCAATACAATTGTCGATTTAAAAACGGGGCTAACCACCGAATCGAATGCGAAGCAAAACCTTAGCGGTAGCATTACTGCCAATATGGGAGGCCAAACACTTAATATACCTATGACTATTGTTTCGGAAGCTAAAACCGTAATAGTTAAGTAACTATTTTCACCACATAGACACAGTAGGACACATTAGTATTTCTATTGTGGTCTATTGTGTCTAATGTGGTTAATTGAGTCGAAAAACAATTCCAAGTTCAAAGTGGTCGGCAACGTTAAGGTGCGTTTTTAAGCCCAAATTTGCCGATAAATGTTGAGCAAGTTTATATCGCAAGCCAATACGTTGGTATAAATAATTCCCTTCCCGAATCCTATTGTACGCATAAACGCCAAGGTGTCCAATAACCGAAAGCCTATCGAGTTTAAGTTCAATACAAGTTGCAGCCCCAATTTTCCCTAGTTCAACTCGATTATTGTAGTTTACACCTAATTCCGAAGCAATTTGGTGACTTGATCCATCGTAAAAGGCATCGATTGACCCACCAACGTTTGTGTAGCTAGTTAATGGGTAAAGTAGTTCGGTCGACAAGTAGTAAACTTCGTATTTTCTGCCTCCTGATTCCCTAATCTCTTTTATAGCGGAGCCTACATGCAAATTTAAACTTCGTTTACTTGAAGTTTTCGAAAGACTTACCGATGAGTATTTTTGTTTGCTCGACTGCTTTTTAAACCTAAGCCCTGCTGATACCGAAGTTGAGTTTAAACCTGTATTCGGTTTTTGAAATGTTGCGTTTGAAACATGTATCATATTTAACCCAACAATAAAATCGATATGGTTCGAAATTCGAAAAGTATTTTCAACTCCCAGTAATATTTGGGCATTAATATGAGTGCTTATGGCAATATTAGTAGGGTTTTTAGTTAAATTATAAACTTTAGAAACGTAGTTTAGTCCGGGCGAAACCTTTAAACCTAAAGTGTATTTTGAAGTGCCTGCAATTGGAAATATAATGAAAGGATTAAAACCCACCGAGTAACCTAAAATGCTGCTGTTTCCAAAGTCGTAAACACTTATTTCGCCACCAACAAGCGGGAATTTATAGGCTGAATGCCAATTTTTATATCCGCTAACTCTTTCACCAAAGCTAAAGCTGAGTCCTTTTAATGGTTTACTAACAATAGGAGCGAGGCGAGTATCGTGTGCCCAAATTTTCCCCATTTCGCCCGAAAGTTGAACAAATTGCAATTGAGTAGAATCGGAATTGGCACTAAGCTTTAATGTGCTTAATATGAGTGTTATGAGAAGTGAAAGAAATAAATTTTTCGCCTTATTCATTTTCTGTTTTTGCAGGTGAAGATAGCGGCTGCGGGTGTTTATTGTCTTGAAAATTGAAATGGTATCTATTTCCAAACTATAAAGATGCTATAAAAGTATGGAAATTCATATTCTGCTAAATGTGTGCATAATTTGCGCCATTTATTAGTGACTAGCAAGTTAAAACTCTTAAATAATTTTCTGGCGTCATAACCCCTAAAGAACTGTTTTTGAAGTCCTTTAAATTTCGCGTTAGTATTAGGTCGATGCTTCCATTGCTTTCAGCAGCGAAATTTTGTAATGCATCTTCAAAATCTTTGAAATTCGAACTTAATGCTTGTTTAACTGAAGTTTTATCAATTACTAGCACTTCGGTAATTGAAATTAATAGTGATAACTTTTCAATTACCCTCTCATGAGTTGATGTTTTTCTTAACAAGTAGTATATGTTACTTAATATTACTGGTGTAATAAACCCTTTTATTACATTCGATTCACACAGCGATAATACTTCGGCAGAGTATTCAGAGTTAGGTTTTCTGTCAAAGAAGAAATCAAGAATTACATCAGTATCGATTAAAACGTTAGTCATTGTTATCGATGTATTTTTCAGTTAATCTTTTTGAAAGTTCTTTTTTGTAGTTTAAATTTTTAGGTGCTTTAAATGAGCCCTTTAGCGTTTTAACTATTGGTGTTAATTTAATGTCATTAACCTCTTCTTCTTTTGTAATTATTTTCAAGTAATTTTCAATTATACTTGATAAACTCCGTCCCTTTTCGTTAGCATATTTTTTTGCTTTTTCTATAATGCTCTGCTCAATTGTCAAGGTCAGTTTTGTATTCATAGCAAATAAATTTTAATGTTCATTGCAAATATACAACAAATTAAAGACACGTGCAATTTATGTGTATTATATACGTATGAAGTTTTTGCAATTAAACATAAAAAGCGGATACAAAACTGTAACTGCTTTTTTAGGTATTGAATTGGAAAGGATTTACTTGAAAATTACTTTTATGTTTTGTTCTCTCTTCGTGGTACGTGTTTAGCCTAATGCTGTATTTTGTACATAATTTTTGCTCCCAGTTTTCAGTAATTATAGTTATTTTTACAACTTTAAAGAAATAAGCCGAAATATGCCAGTTGATTTTAAATAGAAAGGGACATGGCTATAACCAATCTTTTCAATCAATTTTTGACTTGCATTCTTTAGGGAGACTAAAGCCCGGGGTTATAAAACAAACAGATTTTAAACGAACTTTAATATTAAGCACAATGGAAAAGCGAATGCAAATAAATGTTGAAACCGAAATAGGAACGTTAAATGGGGTAATTCTTCACTCGCCCGGTGCCGAGGTTGAAAATATGACCCCTAAGAATGCGCAACGTGCTCTATATAGCGACATTCTTAACCTTTCGGTTGCCCGAAAGGAGTATTCGCAACTTTACGGGGTGCTTTCGAGGGTTTGCCAAACATACCAGGTTGGCGATTTGCTTGTCGATGTGCTCAGCAATCCAGTTGCCAAGGAGGAACTCATAAACGTTATTTGCAAGCACGAAAATGCCCTAAGCCTTCGTGACGAGTTAATGGGTGTTCCAACCCGCGAACTGGCGCGCCTTCTTGTCGAGGGCTTACCTCTTCATCGAAATTCGCTTACCAGCTTTTTAAGTCAGGAGCGCTTTTCGTTACCCCCTCTTTACAACTTTTACTTCACTCGCGATGCGGCTATTTCGGTTTACAACGAGGTGCTAATTGGTAAAATGGCCAATATGGTTCGCGATAGGGAATCGATAATCATGGAGGCCATTTTCAATAAATCTGGAAGATTCGAAACCTCCACCATTAACCCAATGCTTTTTAACGATAATAGCGAAATAACCATCGAGGGTGGCGACGTGCTAATTGCTCGCCACGACATTATGCTTATTGGTAACAGCTGCCGCACAACAACAAAGGGGATTGATTTTATTATTAACAGACTTATTTCGAGTGGCGACAAGAGTAGGAGGTATGTTCTTGTGCAGGAACTTCCTCATAAACCCGAGTCGTTCATCCACCTCGACATGGTTTTTACTTTCCTCAATGCCGACGAATGTATGGTTTTCGAGCCCATTATTCTAAGCCCAAACCGTTTTCAAACCGTTCTAATTACCATCGATAATGGTAAGGTTCAGGAAATTAAAACTGTCGATAATATTTTGGTTGCCCTTCGTGACCTTGGTATGTCGCTTAAACCCATTATTTGTGGAGGTACCATTGACCCATGGACACAGGAGCGCGAACAGTGGCACAGCGGGGCTAACTTTTTTGCTTTTGGTCCAGGAAAGGTAATTGGTTACGCCCGAAACATTTACACAATGGAGGAGATGAACCGCAATGGCTACGAAATTATTAAAGCCAAAGATGTTATTGCAAACCGTATCGATCCACTTGCCTATAAAAAGTGTGTAGTAACAATCGACGGTAGCGAACTTCCCCGAGGTGGAGGAGGTGCTCGCTGTATGACCATGCCCGTAAACCGACAATCGGTTAGGTGGTAATTTTTACACTTAGTAACTTCATTAAACATTTTTTCGTGTTCATTGTTAATAGAACAAACTAAAACATGTTTAAGGTATGAATAAGAATGTTGGAACAACCGATAAGATTATTAGAATTGTAATTGGGCTAATAATAGCAGTAATTGGAGTAGTTTACCAGAGTTGGTGGGGATTACTTGCAATAGTACCTTTTGCTACTGCTTTTATGAGTTTTTGTGGCTTTTATACAATTTTTGGCATTAGTACATGCCCAACTAAAAAATAACTTTGAATTTTTTATTCAAAAAAAGCCTCGAAGCATTTACTCCGAGGCTTTTTTGTATTTTATGGTCTAAACCATTTGCTTAACCAAATCGGCTGCATCCTGAAGCGAAACAGCCGAGAAAACTTTTAATCCGCTGTCGTCAATTAACTCTTTCCCCTCCTTTGCGTTGGTGCCTTGAAGCCGAACAATTACAGGAACAGGAATGTTTCCAACCTCTTTGTATGCATCAACTACGCCTTGTGCAACACGGTCGCAACGTACAATTCCGCCAAAAATATTAATTAGAATTGCCTTAACATTTGGGTCCTTTAAAATTATGCGGAACCCAGCAGCAACGGTTTTGGCGTTGGCTGTACCACCAACATCGAGGAAGTTAGCAGGGTCGCCACCCGAAAGTTTTATTATATCCATTGTAGCCATTGCTAAACCAGCACCGTTAACCATGCAACCAACATTGCCGTCGAGTTTAACAAAGTTAAGGTTCGACTCGGCAGCCTCAACCTCTGTGGGGTCTTCTTCGTCAATGTCTCGGTAGGCTTCGAGTTCGGGATGGCGATAAAGGGCATTGTCGTCAATATTCACCTTTGCATCGGCTGCAAAAATGCAGTCGTCCGAGGTTTTTACAACAGGGTTTATTTCGAATAGCGACGCATCGTTACTTATGTATGCATTGTAAAGTGCAATTACAAACTTAACCATGTGCGAAAATGCCTTTCCCGAAAGGCCAAGGTTGAATGCAATACGGCGAGCCTGAAACGATTGAATACCAGATGGATGAATTTCTTCCTTAAAAATAAGGTGAGGTGTTTTTGCTGCAACTGCTTCAATATCCATTCCTCCTTCGGTAGAGTAAATAATCATGTTGCGACCAGTTGCTCTATTAAGCAAAATACTCATGTAAAGTTCCTTTACAGGTGATGACCCAGAATGATAAATGCCTTGTTCGATAAGGATTTTACGAACAAGTTTTCCAGCAGGCCCAGTTTGGTGAGTTACTAATGTCATTCCAAGTATGCTTTTGGCATAGGTTGCAACCTCTTCAATATTTTTTGCAATTTTAACCCCTCCGCCTTTCCCTCGGCCTCCTGCATGAATTTGTGCTTTAACTGCAATTGCGTTGGTTCCAGTTTCGCTCATTATGGCTTTAGCTGCATCAACTGCTTCGTTAACGCTGTATACCACTTGGCTATGTGGAACTGCTACACCATTTCGTCGAAGTATTTCTTTTGCTTGGTATTCGTGAATATTCATAGGTTTCTTTTTATTTGCTTCGCAAACTAAGGTACGAAAAAGGAGTTACTTTTTTTATTACGTTTGCCAAAAATAACTATTCCATTAACATTAAGCAATTGCAAAATGAGCAATAACCGAAAATTAAGCCTCGACGAGTTAAAGCGAAAAAGCGTTGAGGAGAACTTGCAGTCGGCAAAAATGCCAGTGGTTGTTGTTATCGACAATGTTCGAAGCCTAAATAACATTGGCTCCATATTTCGCACAAGCGATGCATTGGGAATTGAAAGAATTATTATTTGTGGCTTTTCGGGAACTCCCCCCGATCGCGAAATTCATAGAACTGCACTTGGAGCTGAAGACTCAGTTAAATGGCAGTACTTAGAGAGTACCTTAACTGCAATAAATGAATTAAAGTTAAATGGCTATATAATTTGCTCAATTGAGCAAACTGCAGCAAGTAAAAATATTCGACACTTTTTCCCTAAAAGGAATGAAAAGTATGCCATAGTTTTTGGAAATGAAGTGAAAGGGGTTGAACAATCGGTTATCGATGCATCCCACATGTCAATCGAAATACCTCAGTTTGGTACAAAGCATTCCTTTAATGTAGCCGTAACAGCTGGGATTGTTATTTGGGATTTTTTCACAAAACTAACACCTGTCGATTAGTAAGTTATTTAATAGAAAAAGGCGCCTATTGGCGCCTTTTTCGTTGTAAGCTGTGAGTGAGTGTAATTATTCAATAATAGCCTTAAAAGCATCATTTTGGAAGTAGTTGCGGAACTCAAGGTCAACTTTTGCGCGAGCCTTAAGTGTAGCATCTTTCCCAATTGCAGTTCTTAGGTTATTAAGAATCATAGTTTCATCTTGAATGCGTGCACCAACAATTGCCAAGCCATAGAAACCTTTAGCAGTTTCAACTTTTTGGAAAGTGTTTTTAGCAGCGTCGTTTTTGTTAGTTAGAAGAAGCGATAAGCCTTGGTTAAAAGAATCGGTTCCAGCAAGATACTCTACTGCAGCAGGATATTGACCTTTTGCAATGGCAAATGCGCCTAAGTTTTCTTTAACTTCTGGACCAGCATTGGTTGCACTTAGGAAAAGAGCTTCAGCTTCGTCCATTTTGCCTTCCATTAAAGCTACGCAAGCTTTGTTGTTTTTAACAGCGGCGTTGTTAGCGTCAATAGCAAAAGCAGCATCAATAGCAGTTCTAGCAGTTACAGCGTCGCCTTTTAGTATGCTAATGTAAGCTACGTTGTTGTGAGCACGGAAATCGTTATGAAGTGCAGCAGCTTTTTGGTATACCTTTAACTTGGTATCGTAATCGGTAACCAATGTAGCAGCGTAAAGAATTTCTTCAACCTTTAGGTTGTCCATATTGTTGTTTTCAACCATTTCCTTCATTTGCTCATCGGAGTAACCAACTAGGTCAACCTTAGCAATCATTTTCGAACGGCGAAGTTCAGGAAGAATTTTTTCAGCAAGTACTTTAAATACTTTGCTCATGTTTTTAATTTCCTTTTCGCGAACAACTGGGTCGGAGTACATAGAAAGAACGCGAAGAATAAGTTCTTTGTCTTGTATGTCGGAAGCTTGAACCGATTTTTGGAAACCGTCCCAGTCTTCAGATGTGATTTCTGATTTTACAAAATCGCCAGGCTTGCCAGTAACTTTAGCTTTTTTGAAAATGTCGCCTAACCATTTTTCAGCAGCTTTTCCACGCTCTTTCGAAAGTTTGTCGTTTAGAGTTTCAGGGCCATCGGGCGATGCGTAAGATGATACGTTAATGCTTTTAAGTTCTTTGTCGGTTGCCTTTGCAGTTTCGGTAATAAACTTCTCAAGAGTTGTAACCTCTTCCTTTGTTAATTCCGATTTGCGTACATCCGAACGTTGGATAACGTAGTTAATTTGAGCTGCAGTTTCGCTGCTTTGAATACGTACAAAGTTATCCTTTAGCATGCTTGGTTTTGGGCTAAACTCAACTAATTTTGAGGTTGCTAAAACACCTACCCCGATTTTTTGAGGAGCATCGAAAGGAATTTTTTTGTCTTTATAGTGAATAACAAGACGAAGTTCGAGATCCGATTTAATCATGGCATCTTTGTACTCAAACTCAATGTCGTGCTTAAAACTACCACCAGCCTCGAAAGGAATAACTTGGTTGTTTTCCTGAACCTCTTCGCCTTGAAGAATTTTTACAGGAAGAATTAGTTCGCCACCTTCGTAAATAAGAACTGGGGTAACTTCTACTTTCGCTTTTTTGTTGAAGTATTTTGCTGGAATTGTGCCTTCGATGGTACCCTTTACCATGTTAGCGTGTACTTCAAGTGGATTAGGAGTAACCTTTAGTGAAGTTCCTTCGGGGAGTTGTTTCATTTTGTCAACCCCACCGCAACTGCTTAATACTAATGCAGTTATAGCGGCGAATGCCAAATAGTTTAGTTTTATACTTTTCATAGGTTTGAAGTTAATTAAATTGAATTCGTTCTTTTCGTTAAACAAGATACAAACATAATACACTTTGACGAATATTAAAAGGATATTTCGCTAAAAAAACACTAAATAACATTAAATGTAATCCTTTTAATCCCTTTTTCATGCTGTTTGTCAAAAATTTCTGATTTGAGTAACTGGTAATGTAATGGATTTTCGACAAAGTCGATATTGGATGTGTCGATTAGTAGAAATTTATAATCGGGATGCTGCTTAAAGAATTCGAAGTAACCGTTTTGTATCTTTTCTAAGTACTCTCCTGTTATGGTTTGCTCGTAGTCCCTTCCCCTATGTTTTATGTTTTTTAAAAGGCCATCGATTGGTTTGTGCAAAAAAACGTACAAATCGGGTTTTGGGATTGAACTATAAATAATTTCGAAAATCTGTCGATATAAATTGAATTCGTCGCTGGCTAACGTGTTGTGGGCAAATATTAACGACTTCATAAAGAAGTAATCGGCAATAACTGAGGGCTGAAAAAGCGAATTCGATTGAATTTCAGTGTTAAGTTGCTTGTATCGTTCGGCAAGAAATGAAAGTTCTAAGGGGAAACTAAACCGTTCGGGGTCATCATAAAATTTTGGCAGAAAGGGGTTGTCGGCAAATTGTTCAAGAACTAGCCGCGAGTTGGTGTCGTTTGCCAGCATACCAGCTAGGGTCGTTTTCCCTGCTCCAATATTTCCTTCTATAACAATGTATTGCATTTCGGTTTTTGTAGCAATAGTTGTTGCCGTTTCTTAATTATGAAACCCGCTTTTTGGCGGGTTTCATATATGTAACTCATAATTAAATAATTAGTTTATTTAGCATAAGGAATTTCGTCCATAACATTAAATAGGAATGCGTAGGTATCGGCAGCTTCTTCAATTTGAATTGCTGTTGGAGTTCCAGCTCCATGTCCAGCTCTAGTTTGAATCCTTATGAGTTTTGGTAGCCCTTTGCCCTGTTTCTCTTGTAGCGTAGCAATATATTTGAACGAATGGGCAGGAACAACCCGGTCGTCGTGATCGGCTGTTGTTACCAAAACGGCTGGGTATGAACCAGAAGTGCGAATGTTATGAAGAGGTGAATATTTATGCAGGTTAAGAAACTGAATGGAGTCTTCGCTCGAACCGTAATCGTTTACCCAAGCCCAGCCAATTGTAAACTTATGGAAACGAAGCATATCCATTACGCCAACTTGAGGCAATGCAGCACGAAATAACTCGGGGCGTTGATTTGTAACGGCTCCAACTAACAGCCCTCCATTCGATCCTCCTTGTATTGCAAGTTTTTTTGAAGAGGTGTACTTTTGACTAATTAGGTATTCGGCAGCAGCAATAAAATCGTCGAATACATTTTGTTTATTAAGTTTTGTGCCCGAACGGTACCAGTTTTCGCCGTATTCGCCACCTCCACGTAAATTTGCCATGGCAAATACGCCACCATTCTCGAGCCATATAAGGCGCGATATACTAAAACTTGGCATCAAACTAATGTTAAAGCCCCCGTAACCGTAAAGAAGGGTAGGGTTTTGTCCATTAAGTTCAACCCCTTTTTTATGAACAATAAACATTGGAACATCTGTACCATCTTTGCTTTTATAAAAAACCTGTTTGGTTTCGTAATCCTCGAGGTTGAACTTTACATCGGGGCGAAAAAATTCTTCCGAAGTGTTTGTGTCAACATTGTACTTGTATACTACCGATGGAATTGTAAACGAAGTGAAGGTGTAAAAAGCAACGGAACTATTAATTTTAGAGCTTATACCACCAATAGTGCCAATTGCAGGGAGTTGAATTTGGTTTAACTTTTCGCCTTCGATGGAGTATATTTCAACTTTACTTTTCGCATCTTCAATGTACGAGGCAATAATTTTACCACCTGCAAGATTGCAATTTGATAGTACCTCTTTACGCTCAGGAATTACATCACGCCAGTTTCCCACGTCTACGCTACCCATGTTAATGCGAATAAGTTTGTACTTTGGTGCGCGAAAGTTGGTGTGGATGTATAGCATATCACCAACGTTGTCAATTACATCGTACTGGTACTCGAAGCTTGTTGTAAGCTGAATAAAGTCTCTGTCTTGATTAAGGTTTTTAATATAAATAGAATTTCCGTGGGTCGATTCGGTTTCGGAAACAATAAGGTACTTCTCGTCGGTTGTAACCTGTGCAGAGAAGTTGCGAAGTGGAAACTGCTTATTTTGAAAAATCAGCTTGTCGTTCTCTTGAGGTGTTCCAAGTTCGTGATAATAAACTTTATGAAACTGATTTATGTTGCTTAGTTCGCTTCCCTTGGGAGCATCGTAACGGCTGTAGAAAAAGCCCGTTTTAAACCACGAAATACCCGAGAATTTAACCCAGCGAATTTCGTCGGATAGCTCTTTGCGAGTGGCAATCTCGAGAACTTTTATCTTTTGCCAATCCGATCCGCCATCGGCGGTTGAAAATGCGAGGTATTTACCGTCTTTCGAAACGCTTAATCCCGAAAGCGAAATGGTTCCGTCCTCTGAAAAAGTGTTTGGGTCGAGAAGTAGCTCGGGCTCGTCGGTTAGCGAGGTTTGCATGTATAAAACCGATTGATTTTGAAGACCTTCTTTTTTAAAGAAGAAATATTTGCCTCCTTCGAAAAATGGCGACGAAACCTTTGTGAAGTTCCAAATTTCGGAAAGTCTGTCCTTAATGGCGTTTTTAAAAGGAATTTGATTTAGGTAACCAAAAGTTACTGCATTTTGGGATTCAACCCATTTAGCTGTTTCTTCCGATTTGTCGTCTTCGAGCCAACGATAAGGATCGTTAACTGTTGTGCCAAAGTATATGTCGTTTACGTCGATTTTAGAGGTTTCGGGGTATTTTACGCCGCCTCTATTGCAAGAGGTTGATAGTATTATGCCGGTTGCTAAAATCAAAGTGGTAGTCCTTTTCATATTATATTGAAGTTTCAGATTTCACGTTTGAAATGATACAAAAATATAATAAGTTTATAAATATAGCATAATCTCTTACGGATTTTATGCAATTTGTTGAATTTACCATTACTATGGGCTTAATAACAAACAAAAGACAAGCATTTTTTTTCTGAAAATATGCTATAAAAAAAGCATCAACATATATGTTGATGCTTTTTTTATAGCATATTAAGAAACTGTTTAAATTTATTCATGAGAAATACTCCTTTAATTGCCACGGGCTTTAGCCCGTGGGTCAATATGAAAGAAGAGTACTGGGCTTCAGCCCAATAAGTAACTAATATTATTTGGCTAAGGCCATTTTTTGCACCTTATCTCCTCCACGGGCTAAAGCCCGTGGCAATTGAAAGCCAATATATTATTAAAACTTAAACAGTTTCTAAAAGTGAACTGTAATAACTACTCTTTCTTTTCGGGTTTAGGAAGAAGTACTTTGCGCGAAAGTTTGAGTTTTCCAGTTTTCTTGTCGGCTTCAATAAGCTTAACCTCAATCATATCGCCTTCTTTAAGAACGTCTTCAACCTTCTCAACTCGTTCCCAAGAAATTTCCGAAATGTGGAGCAAGCCATCTTTACCAGGAACAATTTCAACGAAAGCGCCAAAAGGCATAATCGACTTAACTTTCCCTGTGTAAGTTTCACCTACTTCAGGAACAGCTACGATACCTTTAACCCATTTAACAGCTTTGTTACGTGAGTCGGCATTGTCGGCAAAAATGGTTACAATACCCATATTGTCATCTTCTTCGATGTTTATGGTTGCACCACTTTCGCGTTGAATTTCTTGAATAATTTTACCGCCTGGGCCAATAACGGCACCAATCATATCGCGAGGTATGCGGAACTGCTCAATGCGTGGGGTGTGAGGTTTAAGTTCGGCACGAGGCTCCGAAATGGTGCTTAGCATGCGGTCGAGAATGTGAAGACGACCTTCGCGTGCCTGAGCAAGTGCGTTTGCAAGTACTTCGTACGATAACCCATCAACCTTAATGTCCATTTGAGTGGCTGTAATGCCATCCTTTGTACCTGTAACCTTAAAGTCCATGTCGCCTAAGTGATCCTCGTCGCCAAGAATATCGGAAAGAATTGCGTAGCGTTTACTACCGGCTTCGGTTATTAAACCCATTGCAATACCCGATACAGGCTTGGTGATTTTAATTCCAGCATCCATAAGGGCAAGAGTTCCTGCGCAAACGGTTGCCATTGACGATGAACCGTTCGATTCGAGGATATCGCTAACAATACGAACTGTATATGGATTGTCGGAACCTTTAGGGATCATATTTTTAAGCGCACGGTGAGCAAGGTTTCCGTGGCCAACTTCGCGACGGCTTAAGCCACGTGCTGGGCGAGCGTCTCCTGTTGAAAATGGTGGAAAGTTGTAGTGAAGCATAAATTTCTCACTTCCCTTTTGAAGAACTTCGTCGATAATTTTTTCGTCGAGTTTGGTGCCAAGGGTTACAGTGGTAAGGGATTGAGTTTCGCCTCTGGTGAAAAGGGCTGAGCCGTGAGCTGCTGGTAAAAAGTCAACTTCGCTTTCAATTTGGCGAATCTGGTTGGTTTTACGGCCATCGAGGCGAATGCTGTCGTTAAGTATCATGTTCCGCATGGCATCCTTTTCTACCTGATGGTAGTAACGCGAAACCAGCGATTTTTTTGCATCGCGATCTTCTTCGGGAAGCGATAGCATGAAGTCTTCCTTAATTTTTGCGAACTCGTCGGAACGCTCGTGCTTAGGAAGCATCGACTTAGCAACGGTGTATGCGCGATTATAGCAAAATTCGTGAACCTGTTTTTTTAGATCTGCGTCGTTGGTTTCGTGGCAGTACTCACGCTTAATAATACCAAGCTCTTTGCTCAGTTCCATTTGAATAAGGCAATGCTTTTTAATGGTATCGTGGGCAAGCTTAATGGCTTCGAGCATTACATCTTCCGAAACTTCTTTCATTTCGCCTTCAACCATTAAAATATTGTCGTAGGTGGCGCCAACCATTATTTCGAGGTCGGCATTTTCGAGTTGGCTATACGATGGGTTAACAACAAATTGTCCGTTAATGCGAGCAACTCGAACTTCGGAAATTGGTCCATGAAATGGAACATTCGATACAGCAAGGGCTGCAGAGGCTGCAAGACCTGCAAGAGCATCGGGGGGAGTATCCTTGTCGGCCGATATTAGGTTAATAGTTACAAATGTGTCGGCGTGAAAATCTTCGGGAAATAGAGGACGAAGCGCTCTGTCGACAAGCCTAGCAATAAGGATTTCGTAGTCGGAAGGACGAGCTTCGCGTTTCATAAAACCGCCTGGGAAACGCCCGCTGGCGGCGAATTTTTCTTTGTACTCTACGCTAAGGGGCATAAAGTCAACATCTTCTTTGGCGTCTTTGGCGCTAACCACGGTGGCTAACAGCATGGTTTTTCCCATGCGAACTACAACTGACCCGTCGGCCTGCCGAGCTAGTTTCCCAGTCTCGATGACGATGGACCTTCCATCGCCTAAGTCAATTGATTTGCTTACAACTTTAAACATATAATTATTGGTATTGATAAATAATTTGATAAACAGAAAATCAGAGGGAAATGTTTTTCTCCTCTGATTTGAAAAGAATGTGGTGCAAAAAAAGGCAATTCGCAAATTGCCTTTTTTTGTTTCTTACTTTCTTAGGTTTAGAACCTTAATGATTGCACGGTATCTTTCAATGTCCTGATCTTTTAGGTAGTCCAACAGCCTCCTACGCTTACCCACTAACTTTAATAGCGAGCGCTGAGTGCCGTAATCCTTACGGTGCTTTTTCAGATGCTCAGTTAAGTGGTTAATACGGTAGGAAAATAATGCTATTTGGCTCTCTGCGGAACCGGTGTCATTATTAGACTTTCCGTACTGTTCGAAAATTTCCTGCTTCTTTTCTGCGGTTAAATAATCCATAGTACACTTTGTTTGTGGGTAAGTTATTCGCACAATTCGAGGTGCAAAGGTAAAACCTTTTTTTTAATAAATTTCTACAGATACTCTCTTTTTTTACTAACAATTATAATTTTCAACTACTTGTTTTGGCTGAATTACTTATATGGAGCGACTATAGATGGGTTTGGGTGTCGCTACTCTTTTTTAAAAGAATTTTTGTGCCTACATGGCAAAAAAGGCATTTACGACGGTCGCAATACTTTGTTTTAAGCTGTACTAGCGATTGCGACATAAATGCACTGTCGATTTTTAGTCCTGAGTTTGTAAACCCTGTTACAATCGAATTCTTTTCCGATTTCAATTCTTCGAGAAGATTAATGGCCTTGTTGGTGAGGGTTTGATTGTTACGCGATTTGCCGTAGGCAAAAAGGAATGGAACTACCGAGTTAATGACAATAATGGAAACTGTATCGGAGCCAAGTCGTTTAATGCTTTTTTTCGATTCTTTATCGAATGTATAGTGTGTTTCCCAGTATTCCGATGTGGTTACAGTGAAGAGTTTTTCGAATTCTTTCAAATTTTTTGCCTCTAAGGCTTTCGAGAATAGACCCGACGATTGATGAATTAACTTGGCAAATTGAGCAAGCCTAATTGTAGGAAAGGCAACAGGCCTAAGTCTCATAAATTTCCACAGATGGCTTGGTATAGGGTTTAGCTGATGCTTTTGTTTTAAGTAGCCATACTCCTTTTTTAAAACATTGAAGTAATTGTCGCTGTTTGATGTGTTCTCTAGCAGCCCCGCTTGCCCCAAAAGCATCGCTTCGAGTTGGGTAAGGTTATTCTTAATTTTTGAAAGGTATTTTAAAGGAGTTGACTTTGAAACTAACTCGAAGGGTAACGCATTTATTTTTAAGCCAAAGCTACGAGCAACAGAATGGTAAAAGGCATCCTCCCACGAAAAGTTGTTTGCCTGCATTTCGGCAAGTATTTCTTCCGTTTTTTCTTCCATGCGTTCAACGCTCAGCGCCGATAGCCATAGATTTAGCGAGATTGATGGGAATTGACCAATGACATCGGCACAAGGAATCCATTTACCCGAGGCAACTAACCGTTGAAGTTCCCATTCGAGTTCGTTTGGGTAAGGAATTTCGAGAGTAGGAATTATTTCGCCCTTGCTATTGTGCGTGAGGCAATCGTTTTGTGCAACAACATGAAGAATAACGCTGTCGTACTGTGAATTGCGTTGATGCTTGTGTTTTTCCCAATCCGACGATTTAACGTGTATTTCTATATTTCCAGCCCAAGTAGTGCTAGCAATTTTAACCTTTGCGTTAAAAAAATCGGGACCCGAGTTGAAGTTGTGTTCCCCAGGGTCGATAATTTCAACTTGCTCGCCAGTTGAACAAACAAGTTTGCTAAGCTTGGAGTGGTTATACTGCCACTGAAAATGAAGTAAATCTTCGGTCATTAATTTAGGTTTCAATTAGCCCGGTAAACTTATTAATTTAAAATAATTTGGAAAAATAAAATGCTCAAATTGTGCAAATGCAAAAGTAGACGATAGATTAAGTTTAGTTAACTTGTTCGATTATTCGATTATTTTCAAAAAAAAAACTATTAGCACAGCCCGACTTGTGCTTTTAAGACAACGTAATTACCAGAAATATAGTTGACTACATTTTTTATTAACTTTAAAAATAGAACTCAGTTTAAATTCTAAACCTTTTTAGCCCTACTTTTCGTAAAAACAAGCTATAATTACAATTGATTATATCGATTTAATGTTGAATTTTTTATTTATATGAATTGATGTGCGTGTGAATTATTTATTAACCAGCAATAAATGATAGAGTTAATAAGGAAGTTTTCGCTTGTTTTGGTTTTAGTTGTCTCTGCTTTTGTTTTAGTTTTTGCTAGTACCAAAGAAAAAGGCAAGTATCCAATAGTTTACTTTTCGCATCGTGACTATAGCGCTCATTCGCAGAATTGGGCAATAGTTCAAGATAGCCGAGGGCTAATTTATGTTGCCAACAATAATGGTATACTTGAGTATGATGGCAGCGAATGGCGAAAAATTTCGGTTAATGGGTCGCTTGTTCGTAGTCTCGAGGTTGATAATGCTGGAAGAATTTGGGTAGGAGGTCAGGACGAACTTGGTTATCTAGCCGCCGATTCACTTGGTTCAATGAAATTTTTCTCGCTTCTTTCAACCATTAGTGAATCGTGCAAGCCAATAGGACTTGTTCGCCAAGTGTACTCTACAACAAGCGGTGTTTATTTTAGCACCAATAATTGCATTATTAATATTCACGAGGGAATTAGTAAGGTATACAAACCCGAAACTATTTTTCACAGAACATACTCGGTAAACAATAAATTATTTTCGGTTCAACCCGAAGTTGGGCTTACAATGGCTGTTGGCGACAGTATGATTCTTGTAGCCGATGGAACAAGGTTCGCTAAAATGCGCATTTATTGCATGTTACCATTCGATAGTCAGCACATTCTTATAGGGACCCAATCCGAAGGTTTTTTACTTTACAAAACAAAGTTTCTCGATTCGCAAGCTAGTTCGCTAAAGGAGGACGTAATTGTGCCCTTTAAAACTTCCGACGATAACTTTTTTAAATCGAACTGGATATACTGTGCCACACCCCTTTCGAATGGAACTTTTGCCATTGGAACATACAGAGGAGGAGCAGCAATTTTAAATTCAAAAGGTGAAGTTGTACGCTATATAAATAAGGAATATGGTTTAAAAGATGAAACGGTTTGGTATGTTAATACCGACAACCATGAAAATTTATGGTTTGCCCTAAATAATGGCATTGCATATACAAACACTTCGGCAGCCATTACAAGTTGGAGCGAAGAAGCAGGTCTACACGGAGTTGTACAGTCGTCGGCAAAGTTTAAAGGGAACTTGTTTGTTAGCACAAACTCAGGAGTACACATATACTCTAACGATAAATTTGACCGAGTAAAGGACGTTAAAAATCTTTCGTGGGATATGAAGTCAGTAGTTGCCATGGATGGTAACTCGGCACTTTTTATTGCAACGGGCGAAGGGGTATTTGTTTTGGAAAGTGGAAAATCTATTACGGTTTTAAATGGCAGCAAACCCAGTTTTACCTTTTTAGAATCACAATATTTTAAAGACATTATTTATGTTGCACAGTACGAGGGACTTGGGGTAATTTCCCGAAGAAATGGGCGATGGGTATACTTAGGGCAATTTTCAAACATTAATGGAAGAGTAGTTAGTATTGCTGAAGAAAAAGATGGAAATATATGGTTTCTCGAGAGGTATAAAGGTGTGTCGAAAGCAAAAATAAGTTCCCCAACTTCACTCTTAGTTGACTCGCTTGTAACATATACCGAATTCCCTTTTAACCCAAAGTTGGACGATGATGCAGAGGTGCATGTAATTAGTAACGACATTAAGGTTTCGTCGAACAGGGGTTTGTCGCACTTTTCGCAAAACGAAAACAAGTTTGTGCCCGATAGTTCGCTGGGTGTTGAGTTTGCAAACTCATCAATGGGGTTGCGAGTTTTTCAACTCGATGAAAATGGCTACTTGTGGTACGAAGCCTACAAGGAGGATTATAGCCGTTGGATTGAACGTGCAGTTTTACAAAACGATGGAACTTTTTCTCGCCTAACAGGCGAGTTTAATGCCATTCCACGAATGATTTTTTATGGTTTACAGGTTGAACCAACCGGTGTTGCATGGTTCTCGGGATCCGACGCATTATACCGATACGACCCAGAAGAGGAAACAAAAGCAACAAGATTACCGCGTGTTCTAATTCGTGAGGTTACTATAGCTAATGGAAGTGCTATTTTTAATGGCGCTTTTAAGTATAAATGTGCCGATGGAAATTATGGGTGTACAGGTTTTAGCCAGCAGGAGGGCGATATTCCAGTAATTGACTATAGCAATAATTCCTTTTCCTTTAGTTATTCAACACCGTTTTTCGATCAGGTTAATAAGGCTAAATATTCGGCTTTTCTCGAAGGTTTCGATAAGCAGTGGTCCGATTGGTCGCCCGTTAACCATAAGGAGTATACAAATTTGCCCCACGGAAAGTATACGTTTCAGGTAAAAACACTTAATGTTTACGATGTTGAAAGTGCTGTTGCAACGTATTCGTTTGTAATTGAGCGACCTTGGTATTTTTACCAAATTTCTTACATTCTTTACCTCATTTTGCTGGTTGCCATTGTAGCTTTTTCGGTGTGGGTTAAAACACGAATGCTAAAGCATTCGAATATTAAGCTTCAGCTTCTTGTAAACGACCGAACAAAGGAAATTATGGAGCAGCAGGTCGAAATTATGGAGAAAAACGAAGAACTTTCGCAGCAAAAGGAAGAACTACAAGCTCAACGCGACGATTTAATAAATCAGAACAAGAATATAAATTCCAGTTTACAGTATGCTGTAACCATTCAACAATCGATACTACCCGAAAAAAGCCATTTAAACCACCTTTTCGAAAACTTCGTAATTTACCTTCCTAAAGATGTTGTTTCGGGCGACTTTTACTGGGTTTCGCATTGGCCTGCTAAGGGCAAATCGTACGAAAAAGTTTTTATTGCCATTGTCGATTGTACTGGTCATGGGGTTCCAGGCGCATTTATGAGCATGATTGGGAGTAGGCTTTTAAGCGAAATTGTTAACGAACGAAAAATTCATAGCCCCGAGCAAATACTTGCAGAGCTCGACATTGCAGTGAATACAGTACTGCACCAGCAGTCGTCCGATAATTTCGATGGCATGGATGTGGCACTTTGTTGCCTAACCTATAAGCAAAAAGGCGAGATAGACATTACGTATGCAGGCGCAAACCGACCAATGTATTACCATAAAAAGAACTCGACAAAAATGGAAATTGTTAAGGGTAATCGAAGGTCGATAGGTGGAATGATGCCCGAACTGGATATGCTGTTCGAAAATAAGTATTTAACCCTTGAGTCTGGCGATTCGGTGTTTTTGTATACCGATGGCATGCCCGATCAGAATAACTTTATGAGCAAAAAATTTACTTCGTGCCGATTAAATACTTTTATTCTGAGCTGTATTGATAAACCAATGGACAATATAGGTTCATACCTTTTAAGTGAGTTTAATGGATTTAAGGAGGGAGCCACCCAGCGCGACGACATTACAGTTATTGGATTAAGGCTCCCAAATGTTAATAATCCGGTTGAGTAATTCTGCCTTTATAAAAATTGAAATTAATTAAAAATGCCAGTACAGCATTAATTGTTGCACTGGCATTTTAGTATGAGAATATATTAACGTATGAAGAAATTACATTAAGGAGTGAAAATTTTGATGATTTTGCATTAATGCAAAATCATCAACTCTGTGCCCCGATAGTTATCGGGGTCTGTGCTTATCAAAAACAATTAGCGTCAATATCGTAAATTCGTAACCTATTTTAAAACAACCAATTTGTAAAATGCAAAATATAAAAATCTCTGAGTTTAAAATATAAAATAACGGCTCAGCTAATCAGATAGTTACAAAAGCAATTAAGCCTATATTTTATTCTAATACATCAAAGCTTTCAAGCCGTTATAGTCAATATTTCACTTGCTTTCGGGCAAGTTGGGGGAATTACGCCGAACTAACGTTATTACTTGTCGCAATTTCGGTATGTCATAAATGGATACTTAAAATCGGTTGGGGGTACAAGTGTTTCCTTAATTGTGCGAGGACTTACCCAGCGCAAAAGATTGTAGGGACCACCCGCTTTATCGTTTGTACCGCTTGCACGAGCACCGCCAAATGGTTGTTGGCCAACAACCGCTCCCGAAGGCTTGTCGTTAAAGTAAAAGTTCCCTGCTGCGTAGCGAAGCGCAGCACAAGCCTCGTTTAGTGCCTTTCGATCCTTCGAAATTACCGAACCTGTTAGCCCGTAAGGCGAAGTGTTGTCGACAAGTTTAAGGGTTTCGTGCCACTCCTCATCGTTGTAAACGAAAATGGTTAAAACAGGCCCAAATATTTCCTCTTCAATTGTTATGAAATTAGGATTAGTAGTAAAAATAACCGTTGGTTCAATAAACCAGCCAACCGAACTGTCGCCTTTCCCACCAAAAATAACTTCGGCTTCGTTCGATTCCTTCGCTTTAGCTATATAGCCCATTATGTTGTCGAACGATTTCTTGTCGATTACCGCATTCACAAAGTTTTCGAAATTCGAAACATCGCCCATTTTAACCTGTGCCAGCATTTCGCCCATGCGTTCTTTAACCGAACTCCAAAGCGATTTTGGTATGTAGGCTCTCGAAGCAGCCGAACACTTTTGCCCTTGGTACTCGAAAGCCCCACGAACAAGTGCCGTAGCAACCTCATCGACATTTGCTGTGTTGTGAACTACAACAAAGTCTTTTCCCCCAGTTTCGCCAACAAGTTTTGGGTATGACCGGTACTTGCCAATGTTTTCGGCAACCTGCTTCCAAAGCGTATTAAACGTATTGGTTGAACCTGTAAAGTGAATTCCAGCCAGCATTGGGTGAGGAACGGCAGCATTGCCAATAACTGAGCCGCTTCCAGGAACAAAGTTTATTACTCCATCGGGAAGCCCGGCTTCCTTAAAAATTTGCATTAACAAATAGTTGGAAAGAAGCGAAGTGCTGGCAGGCTTCCATACCAAAGTATTGCCCATTAAAGCTGGTGCCATGTTTAGGTTTGAACCTATTGCTGTAAAATTGAATGGGGTAACCGAAAGCACAAAACCTTCGAGTGGCCTATACTCAACCCTGTTAATAACTCCCGATTCGGAGTGTGGTTGCTGATTGTAAATTTCGGAAATAAAGTGAGCGTTAAATCGCAAAAAGTCGATTACCTCGCAGGCTGCATCAATTTCGGCTTGAAAAACGTTTTTCCCTTGGCCAACCATAGTGGCGGCATTTAGCTTAAACCGATACTTTTTCGAAATAAGTTCAGCGGCTTTTAGCGAAATGCTCATTCGCTCAACCCACGATGTGGTCGACCATGTTTTATGCGCTTCGAGTGCAGCATCGATTGCCATCTGCACCTCCTTTTCGCCTGCCATATGGTAGCGGGCAACAACTTTTTTATGGTTATGGGGAATGGTAATTTCGCCCATTTTCCCTGTGCGCACCTCTTTACCACCTATTATTAAAGGTATTTCGATAACAGTATTGCTCTGTTTTTCAATTTCCTCTAATAGGGCAAGCCTATCGGTCGAGCACGATTCGTAAGCCTTAATGGGTTCGTTTACAGGTCTCTCGAAGTTGAAAATTGCATTATTCATTTTTATTCTAATTTAAATTTACGACATGCAAAAATATACATAACGAAATAATTTAACAAAGTTTTGCTAAAAATTAATTTTATATAGATTGCCTTTAAATAACGATATTAAATTGCATTTGTTCATTAATATTAAAACTCGTTAGCCCACTAAACCTAAAAAGTTTTTTTTATTCAATATAATTCAAACTGTTTCGCAAGTTTATCGAAACATAGTTGTCAAACTTGTGTTATTATACCATTTAGTTGTTAAAGAAATTTAAATAAAACATGAAACAAATATTCGTACTTACACTTTTGGCATTAAGCCAATTTTTTTTGCAACCTGTTAATGCACAAGATCGCCGCCAAGGAGCAGGTGGAAGCGGACAGGGTGATATGAGCAACTTTTCGGGCACGGTTCGAGGGCGAGTTATTGATGCGTCGTCGGGAGTTCCTGTTGAGTATGCCAACATAGTTTTTTATCGCCTTCGCGACTCGTCGCTTGTTACAGGTGGGGTAACCGATTTAAAGGGCGACTTTGAATTGCAAAAAGTTCCTGGAGGCCGCTACTATGTTGAGGTAATGTTTATTGGCTATCAGAAATTGAGAATTGACAACGTTATGGTAACCCCTCGTCAGCCCGAGGTTGCAATGGGCGAAATAAAGTTAGCAAGCACATCAGAAAATCTTGAGGCCGTTGTTGTAACAGGCGATAAGAAGATGATTCAACATAACCTCGACAAAAAAGTTTATAACGTAGGGAAAGATGTTACCGCCGAGGGTGGCACTGCGCTTGAAATAATGCAGAATATTCCTTCGGTTGAGGTTGATATGGAGGGAAATGTTAGCCTGCGTGGCAGCCAGAATGTTACAATTTTGGTCGATGGGAGGCCTTCAACCTTTTCGAGTATCGAAGAAATTCCAGCCAATATTATCGAGAGCGTCGAGGTGGTTACAAATCCTTCGGCACGCTACGATCCTGATGGGCTGTCGGGGTTAATAAATATTGTGCTGAAAAAGAAACGAGATCCAGGTTACCACGGAATGGCTATGATTAATGCTGGAACTGGCGATAAGTATAATGCGTCGCTAAATTTTAACTATAGGCAAAACAAGTTTAATTTATTCACAAACATTAGTTATAGGCAGTTTCGAATGACTGGCTCAACTTTTACCGATAATGTATTTTCGAACACCCTTAACAATACATACAATTCACAGGATCAGAATTTTAGAAGAGAAGGTAAGTTTGTAAGCATTCGTGGAGGAAGCGACTACTTTATTAACTCATCGAATACGATAACCCTTTCGGGAGGTTTTAATACTCGCGATTTCGATTTGTGGGATTTTGCTCAAACCGATAATTTTTCGGAATTAGTGCCAACACCTACTTCGTTTTTCAGGTTGAATGACAGCGATAACGGTTTTTCGTCGTTCGACATTTCGTTGAACTATAAAAAGAATGGGAAAAAGCAGGGGCAGGAACTTACAGCCGATGCATTTTATAATAGAAATGTGGGTTCGTTTGGGAGCAATATGAACCAGTGGTGGGTTGATAATTTAAGCCCCGAGCAATTCGAAAAAACAAACTCCGATATTTTTGGCAATACAATTACAGTTCAAACTGACCTCATACAGCCAATAGGAAACGGTGGACGCATTGAAGGTGGGGTAAAAGGGGTAATGCGCAAACAGGACATCGACTATGTTTTCTCCTTTTTAAATGGCGACTGGCAAAACGATGCCACCCGAAGTAATCGTTTTATATATAACGAACAGCTGTTGTCGGCATATGCAATTTATTCGAACACGCTTGGTAAATTTAGCTATCAGGGAGGTATACGAGCCGAACAGGCATTTACCGAGGGAGAGCAAGTGGTAAATAACACAAAAACACCTCGCGAATTTTTTAATTTATTTCCAAGTGCACACATTAAATGGGATATAAATTCGAAAAATTCAACACAAATTGCCTATAGCAAAAGGGTGAGTCGGCCAAATTCGAGAGTTTTAAACCCATTTGTAAACTACTCCGATCCAAAGAACTTGAGTATGGGCAACCCATTGTTAAACCCCGAGTTTACCAACAGCTTAGAACTAAGCTACTTTTACAATTTGCCAAAAACAAAATTTAGCGCAACCGCATACTACCGAAACACAACTGATATAATTTCGCGTTATGTTGATAGAGTGAACAATAGCGACACTTTAATATCAACATACTTGAATATTAATAAAAGCCAGAACATTGGTTTAGAAGGTGTGCTAACTCAAAATATTACAAATTGGTGGAAAATAAACGGTAGCGCTGGTTACTTTGCTACTGAACTCGATGCCCCCGACTTACAAGAGGCTGCTCGTAAAGGTACAAGTTGGAATGCAAAGGCTACTTCGACATGGAATATTGGCCGCAGCTTAGAGGTGCAGCTGAATGGAAATTACCGCTCGCCAATGATTTCGGCAGGGGGGACAGGAATGCGCTTTTGGGAAAGTGGAGGAGGTCAGGGAAAAACCGACGAAATGTTTTGGTTCGACATAGGAATGCGCATGCAGGTGCTAAAGAAAAAGGGAACAATTACGTTAAGGGTAAGCGATGTGCTTAAAACCATGAACCACAAAGCGTATACCTATGGGTCGAATTTTACAAGCGATATTGAGCGTATTCGCGAAAGCCGTGTAATTTTCCTTGGCTTTTCGTACCGAATTAACGAATTCCGCCAGCGTCGCGAAAAACGTGCCGACGACGAGGGTAGCTATATGGATATGGAGTAACGCATAGTCGATAGAATTAAACTGCAATACCCTCAAAAGTCAATGCTTTTTGGGGGTATTGCAACGGTGAGGGTGTGGGCAGTGCTGGTGAGCAAGCATCTATTTTGTTCCGACAAAATCCACATGGACGGGCAATTTATCTCCGAAGTCCTGTAATCAATCCGCATTAGTTACACACTTTGTTAGCGTTTTGTTACAAGTAGTTATTTTTGGTAATGTTATCAAAAATGGATGGTTCTTGGTTCAATTTTTTTGTAATAGTCGTTTGTAATTTAAAAAGAAATTAGGCTCTGCTGAAGATCAACTTACCAGCAATAATATTATTGCTAACATTTGTAAGGAAGGGATGCAATGCACATCCCATTCTCACAACTGGCAGCATCAATGGCTAAGAAAACTTTCTTTTGACATAGATTTTGAAATTGAAAAGGGTTTCAATTTAGCTAATTGAAACCCTTTTACAATCTATGGTTGAATTATATTTTACCAACCATTTTTGACTATTATATCCTATTTTAAATCCTCATTAGTAATTGTAAAAGTTGAAATAGCATATTCATTATTATTTCCACCTAGTTTTAATGTCCAAGAGTTTTCATTATAAAAATGGTTTATACTATCGGCCATTGTGCGCAGTGGGCCGCCCCATTTTACTAGCAAGGTATCATTACGGTAAATTTCAATGGTATCGCCAGATTTGCCCCAGTTTTCCCTAATCATGTCCATGCCTGAATTGTGTAAGGCAATAGCTAAAGGATACTCATGCATTGGGGGTAAATAATTCTTTGACCCAGGAAATTCAGATAAATATTTTTTAGTAATCTGAAGCACAAGTGAATCGTTTGTAAAATTATAAACTATTAACTGATTCCAAGCATCAGGATTCCTTGATAAGCAACCGTTTAAAAATAGCGCTAACCAAAATAATGCAAAATATTTAAAACCCAAAGTGGGAGAATGCTTCGTTAACTTGAGTGGCTTGTCCATAATTACTTTTTATTTTGTCTTTAAGTTTATAATGAGTGGTAACATCGCTTGTTAGGCAGTTGAATATTTGATACGTTGAAAACCCATAGGTTTCTCTTAGTCTTCTTAGAATACCTGGTTTGTACCAACCTTCGACATCGTTAAGATAAGCACTTCCAAAATAGTCCTTTGTACAAATATAGCCGAAGTAGTTGCCCCACATTTCACCTACTCCTATATAACCATCCTGATTACCTGAGCCATCACCGTATCCACCGTTATTTGTAATCCCTGAAATATAATTTATCCAATACCACGACCCTGCCTTGGAGTAATGACTGGCATGGGATAATTCGTGAAAAAGAGTGTTGTATGCATTTCTTGTGTTGGTGTAATCTTGTAAAATAAAAACATCGGGAAGACATAATGACATATACCACGTACCAGCAGTAACACCAAGTGCGTATAGAAAATCTATTAACGTAGTACCTCCCATTGAAATCTGCTTTGCCATGGGTGCGCTACCTGACCATTCACCCCCAGTTCTGTATGTCCATATTCGCAAACCGCTGGCAGGCTTGTAAACGCCATACTTTGGGCATAATTTTTCACGGTAGT
>DDWL01000016.1 GCA_002345675.1 Bacteroidales bacterium UBA2287
CTTTTCACCACAGAGACACAGAGGCCACGGAGGTGCACAGAGTTATTATACTACTCTTTTAAACGCAACGGCGCAAAGACGCTATTACTTACTATTTTAAACGCAACGGCGCAAAGACGCTACGGTATCCTCTTTTTACCACAGAGGCACGGAGGTCACGGAGGTTCACAGAGTTATTATACTACTCTTTTAAACGCAACGGCGCAAAGACGCTATGTTATACTTTACCACAGAGACACTGAGATGCAGAGTATCACAGAGTTTTAGTGGTGTGTATTATTTATTGTACACATTTAACTTTCCATCGTCCGTACTTTGGACATGGAAACGTTAAATATCATCCTTCGTTCGGCTTATCGCATCCCAATCGCTATCGGCAATGCCTAAGTCGTTTCTAATATAGTTGGCTGAGCCAACATGTTTCTTTTACAGGCGCTAGCCTGTTTTCGTATATTCGACCGAGGTACTCCCGATTGCTATCGGGGCTCGTCCGAACAGGGATTTAACTTTCCATCGTGGTGCAAACCACATGGAAACGTTAAAAAATCACTTTTTTCTCGACGTTTCCAAGTCCTATTAACTCCCGATAATTATCGGGGGAAAGTCTTCTTAATTGTCGTCATTGCGAGGCACATTACTTTGTGCCGTGGCAATCTCTTTCAGTTTGTCATTGCGAGCCTTGTGCTTTTTTACAAGGCGTAGCAATCTTTCAACACTTCTTAAATCATCAATCGTTACTCTTCAATCGACATTCTCATCTCCTCCCCGCCTTTCCTTACCGCCTCGGCGTTCCGAAGCAGTAAGGTGCGGATTGGGCTATGAAAGTCGTTCGAAAACTTTCTAAACTATTTTTGACTAAAGGGCAATAATGCCAGTTGTTCCAAATGTTTGAATGTCGACAGTCACCGAACTGCTCATAACAATAGGTGTAGAACAAGCATTATCACTAATTGCAACAACTTCAAATGTTGAATTGAGTAGAATACCCCCAGCAATTGTTAAAGTATATGGATCTGTTGCAGATGGAATTGCAGCAACCGCAATAGGTGCACCGCCATTAATGGTATAAGAAAAAGTCCAGTTAGCTGCAGTACCTGTATAATCAACTGATAAATCAAAAGGTGCTCCACTACAAACAAATCCTCCAGCATAAGAAATTGCAGCAGTAGGAAAAGGACTTACACGAATAACAAAAGTTCTTAATGCGCCCAAGCAACCAGGCAAACCTTCTTGTACTGTAAGTGTATAATCTCCAGGGGCAATACCAGTCCAATTAAGTTGTACTTGTTTGGTGTTACTAATACCTCCTACGAATGGGACACCACCAGTTACTGCCCACACATAGTTACTTGCAACGTCACCATTATCAGCTTCGTAGCCTCTAACAGTTTCATTCTCACACAAATACTGATCAATTTGCGCGCTTGCAAAATTTGCGAACATCATTACCGCAGCTGCGGTCATTAAAATACGAACGATAGTTTTCATAGCTTTTTTGTTTTAGTTAATTAAGTAATTGTGTTATTGTGTTATTTAGTTATTGTGTTATTTAGGTTGAAGTCCGAAGTCCGAAGTCGGGAGTCCGAAGTTTGTCGTCTGCAGACTGTAGACTGACTTCAACTTGTATTTTCACTTTCTCTGTTCATAGGCTTTAAGTTTTTAATTGTTAATATCAGTTCAAAATATTTTCATTTAAAGTGCAATAATTCCTGTTGTGCCGTGCTTCACCATTGTAACTTCATGCGTATCGGTTAATGGTCCATTGCAGCCGTTAACTGTTGCTGTTATGGTTATAGTTCCTACAAAATCATCGTTATAAGTAACCACGCCTGTTGCCGAGTTAATTGTTGGTGGCGTAATTGGCGCTCCGGTTGTAACATCAAGGCTATATACAACAGTTCCCCTAACTGCCGTAGCCGTAAAGGTTTGGTTTGCAGTTCCCGGGCAGTGAACAGTTTCCAATCCGCCAATAAAAGTTGGGGTTGTTATTGTTTCTGTTGAAATTGCATTAACTATTTCCCAACCGCTTGGGCAGTTACCGGCGTTGTTGCTGCGAACATAAACTGGAATGGTTTGTCCATCGGCAAGGGCAACGTCATACTCAAATGGGAAGCCACTATCGGTTTCGTCACCATTTAGTCCATCGGTAAATACACCATCGAGCGACCACTCAATTCTGTCGGCATTTGTTCCTAAAGTTGCCGTAAGTGTTGCTGTACCTGCACCACAAATTGTTTCGTCGGAGGCAGTTGGCTCGCCCGAAATTATTGTATTTGTTAAAGTTCCTATTGCAGTTAGGGCACTTGCACAACCATTATATGTTACTGTTGCTGTGTAATCGCCCGATACAATACCGTTAAACGTATGGCTTAACCCTGTTACTGTTGCGCTACGTGGCGGAACAAGTGAATTTCCTAGATTGTCGAGAAGTTCGAAGGTTTGCTCAAAATTTAAATCCGACTCAATTAGTGCCGAACCCGAACCGCAGCCGGCTGTTAGTGTTAACGTTGCTACAGGAACCTGCTTTACCGTTACAATGCGCGAATCGCTATTTGTACTCCAGCAACCATCGGTGCTTACAGCCCTTAGGTAGTATGTGCCCTCAGCGCCCGATAGAACCGTGTAAGTGGGATCGCTATTAGCTGTTGCTGTACCGTTCGAAACTGTTCCCTGCCAGTACCAAGTAACTCCTGCTGGAGTTGTGCCCATATTTAACACTGTGTTTCCACAGTTCTGTGTAACACTTTCAATAATGGGTGTATCGGGAAGCGCGTTAACAGTTAGGGTAAAACTTACCGAAGGCGTTACGCAACCATGGGCTGAATTGCTTACTTGACAAACATAAATGTAACCGTTCATTGTTTGAAGTACAGGGTCAATTACCAACTCACGGGCAGTTGCTCCGCTGTACGAACCACCATTGGCAATATCGCTCCAGCTGCTTCCATCGAATACCTGCCATTGGTATTCGGCATTAGTTTCGTTAGTGTTTACAAGCGAAAGTGTTACGGCACCCTGAGCACAAACTGGCGTTGGGTATGTTTGAGTGCTGGTTGTAATTGTACCGGCAAGCCCTGTATTATTGAATTTATATGTTGAACCGCAAAGATTATATGGATATACTTTAAAATAGTATACCGTATTTTCGTCGAGGCTTCCAATGGTAAATCCTGTTCTGTCACTTCCAGTAAGTACAATATCCTCATCGTTCCATGGTGCCGAGCTACCCGAAGGCAGCGATGTTCCATCGACCAAAGGGTCAAACGAAGCATCGGTTCCAATTTTAACTACGTAGCCACCGCAACCCGAAGCGGGCGCAGTCCAATCAACATCAAGCGAACTTGCAGTTATATTGCTAAAAACTAACATTGTAGGCTCATCGGCAGGGGCTAAACAGCAACTACCCGAAATGGTAAGCTGAACAGCATTGGTTGGCACATTACAACTTCCCTCGGTAACTACGCAGTAGTATTGGTAGCCATCCATTCCTAACACGACAGGAATGGTAAGGGTTGCGTTAGTTTCACCCCCTAGCGGTGACCACAAAGTACCATTATGTTGGTGCCATTGGTATGTTGGAGAACCAGTTGCTACTACAGAAAAATTTGCCTCTTCACCATCGCACTGCGATTGAGAAACTGGCTGGGTAGTGATATTTACAGATGTTGATGCTACGGAATTAACAATAATATCATGTACATATACTGCACTACTTGGAGAAGCAAGTCTTAAAGTTGTTGGAATAGCTGAGTTAATAGTGTATGAGAAAGTAGCTCCAGTGGTATTAATTCCTGTAAAAGTTGTAATATCGTCCCAATCCGCACCATTATAACTTTGTAGCTTTACCGACCTACCTGCCGCACCTGCGACTAAGTTAAATTGCACACTACTTACATCGCTTACCTGAGGAAGTTCAATAATACCGGTAGTACCTTCCATTTGAACCCTACCAATGGTACCTGTTCCACTTGCTGATGCTGCACTTGATACAATACACCGTGTCATAGTTACAGTTCCAGCAGGAATAACCTGAGTGTATGATCCATAACTACCACGATTTGTCCACGATTGAATATTCTCATTAATATGAGTTGAACTGCTACACGTTCCACTCTGCCCAATTACAGTAAAGTCGCCACTACTTGTTCCAATGCAACCCTGTGTTACTGCAATTTTCCCTGTTGTTGCACCCTCCGGAACTCTAGCAGTCATGGTTGTTGCATTAACAACTGTGTAACTGCTAGCCGAAATGCCATTAAAAGTAACACCTGTTGAACCAGTAAAATCGGTTCCAGTAATTGTTACTAAAGTACCAATGGGACCACTTGTTGGAGAAAAAGAAGTGACTGAAACTGGGCAAGTAACAGTAAAAGAAGAACTACTTGTTACATCGCAACCCTGTGTTACAGTAAATGTTGCTGTAGTTCCAACAGCAGTGCCTGCAGGTATTGTAGCCTCAATAGTAGTAGAATTTATAACTGAATATGATGATACTGCAACGCTATTGTAGGTTACCGCTGAAGTACCAGTAAAATTTGTTCCTGTTAGTGTTACAACGGTGCCAGGAGGTCCACTAGTGGGATTAATTCCAGTGATTGTAACCGGACAACCCGCTGCTGGTAAAGCATTGGAATACTCAAAATCGTCAAGAAAAATATTTGCAACATTACCGATAGAATTTATACTATAAAACATCCAAGAATCAATGTTTACATTATTAGCAATTGATGCCTTAGATAAATCATCACCTACTAAAGTTCCATTTATCCATAAATCCCACTTATTTGCAGCAATGCTATATGTTGTTCCTCTTTCATAGTCTTGAGATGTTGTAGAATTATTTCCATATATTTCAAATGTATAAATGTTTGCTTGTGTTATCGGTAAAGGAGCGGGTGTTGAAATTGCTGTCCACGCAGCTGCATTTCTGTATGATGTTGTTAGAGCTCCTGCTGCACCATATACAAACTGCAAACCAGAAAAAACTTGTGCCCCGTTAAATCCATTTGCATCATTGTATGTTGCACCATCGCCTTGAAAAAAAAACCAAGTTCCAGAAGTGGCAGTATTTGCTCCTGTTGAATTCCCAAATAGAACCGAAAATTTTGTATAAAATACTTTCGATGCAGAATAATCATAAATACTAAATTTATTAACAGACCCACCTGTTGGAGCAACAATTCGAAATTCACTATCAGAGCCTAATGATGCTAATCCAGAATTTTCTAAATTAAATGATCCTCCGTTAGCACTAAGTCTAATAAAATCATTACCCGAAGTAGGTTGTGGTAAAAAAGTTGTACTTGTTCCCCCTGATGTATTGTAAACCCCAGTCCCAGTTCCAAAATTGTATGTCCAAGGTTGCCCAAATCCATTAAAAGCAAAGAAGAACCAAACTGCAACCACCAACCCCACCCTTAAAAGGGTGCGGCGACAGTAGTTGCTATTTGGGTTACGCTTCATGCTTTAGTAAATGGAATTAGTGTGGGCAAGTGCCCGAGTTGGCAATAACGTTAAACTGGTTACAACCAACGGGGGTTACTGCGCTGGTGGTGTTTACATCAACGTTTCCGGCAACACCATTGGGTACAACCACTGTAATTTGGGTTGGCGAAACAAGCGTAACGGTGGCTGCAATGCCATCGAATGTGGCAGTTGTTGTACCATCGAATACAGCACCTGTTATGGTTACCGTTGTTCCGGGTGTTCCGCATAGGGGGCTCATGGTAAAGCAGCCTGCAACGCATTTTCCCTGTACGCTAAAAGTGTAAGGATTTTCGTCGGTATCGTCGTTGGCTATGCTTACAACTGCAGTGTAAGTTAAACCATTGCAGGCACCAACTGGTGCAAAGGTTACCTGAAAAGTAGTTTCGGCTAGCGCAACAAGCGAAGTAAGAACTGGTTGTGTAGTAACTGTAAAAAAGGCATCGCCGCTAATGTTAACTGTTGGTGCTCCTGTTAGCGAAATTGTTCCTGTGCCCGAATTTTTAACTTTAAAAGTACGAGCAAGGGTTGAGGTTGTAAGAACCTCGCCAAAGTCGGTATGGTCGGTTACCGAAGGTGTTGCATCGGTATTTACAATTTCAATACTATTGCCTTCAACCTTAATTTCGGGACAAAGGGTTGTAACGGGGCCAAAGGCAACGCCGTCGCTCCAACGGGTGTCGTCGTTATGAAAAACGCTAAAATGGTAGGTTTTGCAAGGATCTAATGTAGCACTTGCTGTTGTTGAACCATCGGAAATAATGGCTGCAACAAAGTTGCCATCGCTTAATACTTCACCAACTGTAAGCCCAGCAGTCGATTGCCCCAAAGCATTCATCGAAGTTCGATTCATTGTTACCGCGCTACTCTCCTTTGCAATAATGGCTACCCCACCATTCCACCAGTCGGCTTTTGGTGCATCGTAGTTGGTCCATGCAAAGTTTACAGTTGCATTGGTAGCTGCAGCTAGTGCCGCAGTTGGGCTAACAGCTTCTTGAACGTACGCAATGGCGCTTTCTGGTATTGAGACAACCCCATCGAACCAAATTGTGGGAGTTGACTCATTGTGTGTAAATGCTGCGAAAAAATATTCTTGGCCTTCGGTAAGTCCCGTAATTACTGAAAAAGTATCATTTGAAACGGTTCCTTTAAATGCAACTATTCCAGTTGTTTCAAACGGATTACCAGCAGTATATGAACTACCATCGCCAGTAGGGGTATCGGTAATTGGAGCAGTATGGTAAACAACAACTAGTTCAATATCGGCATCTAACTCATTCCAAACTAGTTGAATTTGATTGTACGTAATGTACTTAACCATAAAATTACCGATTGTAAAAACGCAATCGGGTAATGGAACTACATCAGTTTCGTTTCCCACCCAGTTATTTGGGTCAACAAGTGCAGCTAAAATATCAGCTGCAGAGCCAGAGGTTACGGTACAGTCGAACGATGAGTTGTTATTATAATCACCACTTGTTAAGGGAATTGCTACGCTGGTAGTTGCATCAAGATTCGATGGTAAGGCAGATGTGTGAGAATCTGTTGAAGTTGATTGCCACTCCTCATTATTGGTTAAGGCAAAAACGTAATTATCGGGGCATGGTTCACTTCCAGTTAATTCAGCTTCGGTATTATGCTGAAAAACAATAATCTGGTCTCCACTCATGTTAAAGTCGAATGTATTTTTAACAATTGCTACAGTTCCAACACTAGGCGGAATAATAACTGCATTTGTGTACAGTTGAACCATTGTACCTGCAGTACAGCCTCCAACTGGGGCAGTCCATTTTAAAATACCTTCGGTATTTCGAAGGCAATTATTTGCTAATACGCCACTATCGGAAAAGTAAATAACTGTTCCCGCTTCTACATCGGTTAAAAGAATAAATCCAAAATTATCGGTACCGGGACCTCCAGTTGAGTTAAACCCAACAATAGCAACGTCACCGGGGGCAAGAGTTGTTTGTCCCGATGCTGAATTTACGCAGTAAATAAAGGTGATTAAGCTAATCGCCACTACCCTAACCCAACTGCACAACGTTTTTCCAAAAGGCGATTGTAAACAATGTTGCATAGATATTGTTTAATTCTTAGCACCGCAAAGTATGTTAAAAACTGTTAACTACAAATTATTGCGGAGCTAAGTTTTTAACGTTTTATGCAAATAGAATACATCTATATGTAAACGTCTACTTTTAGGTGACGAACGTACAAAAACCTCTGACTAAACCGCAATACGCTCTGCTTCTGATGATTTCAATCAAATCTTAAAATTTGATAGAATATTTTTCTTTTTTAAAGTATTTATTTATGTTTTTATGCTATTGACCTAAATCATTATTTAAACTAATCACCATTGAAATAATATTTTTTAGAAAACCCGTCTGACCGCTTTGGTCGGTCTGACGGGTAGCAATTTGCAGCAAGGTAAACCCAGAGGGTTTAAATGTTTATAGCAATTTGCAGGGGAATTTATACGATCCCAGCTGGGGTCGAATGCCGTTTCGTTAGTCGTCTCTATAAACATTTGGTGCCTCTGGCATCATTGGTAAAACCATCAATAACCCGTCAGACCGCTTGGAGCGGTCGGACGGATTGTCTTGCGTTCGGCAGTCCGGATAAACCCGTCTGACCGCTTTGGTCGGTCTGACGGGTAGCAATTTGCAGCAAGGTAAACCCAGAGGGTTTAAATGTTTATAGCAAAATGCAAGGGGATTTGTACGACCCCAGCTGGGGTCGTATGTTGTTTCGCTAATCGTCCCTATAAACATTTGATGCCTCTGACATTATTGGTTAAACCAGCAATTAACCCGTCAGACCGCTTGGAGCGGTCGGACGGGTTTAAAAAAAAAGGTGCAACCATGGGCTGCACCTTCTTAAATTGACATAGTCGGGGCGCGACTCGAAGTCGCACTCCGACTAAAACAGAGATTATTCGTACTCTTTCAAAATATCCTTAACGCCGTCGGGCGAAACGCGACCGTAAACCTTTTCGCCAATTAGTACAACGGGAGCAAGACCACAAGCACCAACGCAGCGAAGGCAGCCAAGCGAGAATTTTCCATCGGCAGTGGTTTCGCCAACTTTAATATTTAGCACTCGCTTAAACTCATCAACTACCTTTTCGGCGCCACGAACGTAGCAAGCTGTACCTGTGCAAATGCTAATTGGGTGCTGACCCTTTGGAAGCATTGTGAAGTACGAGTAAAAGGTAACTACACCGTAAACCTTTGCTACTGGTACGTTAAGCTCAGCCGAAACTACCTCCTGAACTTCGGCAGGTAAATAGCCAAAGTAGCTTTGGGCTTTATGCAAAACGTTAATTAACTCACCAGCTTCGTTGTTGAAGGATTTGCAAATCTCCTTGAGCTTAGCAACATCCTCTTTTTTTAGCTCAACTTTTATATGTGACATATACCTATCCTCCAAATTAAATGTAAATATCCTTTTTACCTTTATCGAAATAGTGAGTATGCAACAAGTGGTGAGCCTTTTCGCTCATTGGCTTGCCTAAGTACTCTTCGTAAAGTTTCTTAATATACTCATTTTCGTGCGACTTGCGAACTGGTTTCCCAGCATCTTCGCGGTAAATAGCCTCAGTACGAGCTTTAAGAATAGAAATATCGCCATGGTGAAGTGGCTGACCACCTCCGCCAATACAGCCTCCAGGGCATGCCATAACCTCAATGGCGTGGTAGTTTGCTTTACCGCTACGCACATCTTCGAGCAGCTTACGAGCATTTCCCAATCCATGTGCTATACCTATATTTATTGGTAGGCCATTAAAATCGACAGTTGCAGAGCGAATACCCTCCATTCCGCGAAGTTCCTTGAAATCGACCTTTTCGAGTTTCTTGCCAGTTTGAATTTCGTAAGCGGTACGGGTAGCAGCTTCGATAACTCCACCAGTAGCTCCAAATATTACAGCAGCACCAGTCGATTCGCCAAGTGGACGATCGAAATCCTGATCTTCAAGGTCGTTAAAGTTAATATTGAACTCTTTTATAAGGTGTGCTAACTCGCGAGTTGAAATTGAAAAATCGACATCGGGATTACCATCAACCTTAAACTCGTCGCGCTGTGCCTCGTACTTTTTAGCCAAGCAGGGCATAACCGAAACAACAACCATGTCCTCGCGCTTAATACCCATTTTTTGAGCAAAGTAATTTTTTGCGATGGCGCCAAACATTTGCTGAGGCGATTTTGCAGTTGATGGAACATCGAGCATGTCGCTAAAGTTATTCTCGAAGAAGTTTACCCAACCTGGGCAGCAACTTGTAAGAATTGGAAGTTTAACGCTCTTGTCGCCAGCAAGGTGACGGGAAAGACGGCTGAGCAGCTCGGTGCCCTCTTCCATAATGGTAAGGTCGGCAGCAAAGTCGGTATCGAATACGTATTTAAAACCAATTTCCCTTAACGCAGCAACCATTTTACCAGTTACAATTGTGCCAGGTTCCATTCCAAACTCTTCGCCCAAGGCAACACGAATAGCTGGTGCTGTTTGCACAAGAACCGTTTTGGTTGGATCGGAAAGGGCGCGAATAATTTTTGGAGTATGGTCAACCTCGGTAAGCGCACCAGTAGGACAAACTGCAACGCACTGGCCACAGTAAGTACAGGTCGATTTTTCGAGATTTTGCTCAAAGGCTGGTGCAACAACTGCCTGAAATCCACGGTTAATTGCGTTAAGAGCGCCAACTGTTTGCACCTTGTTACACATCATTTCGCAGCGGCGACACATTATACACTTGTCGAGGTCGCGAATAATTGAAGGCGATGTATCGATACGGTAAGTGCTCATTTCGGCATACTCCTGACCAGGAATATTGCGAACTCCAAGTTTTACAGCCATGTCCTGCAACTCGCAGCGACCGCTCTTTGCACAGGTTAAGCAATCCTTTGGGTGATCGCTAAGGATAAGTTCGAGAATTGTTCGACGAGCATTAATAACCCTCATTGTGTGGGTTTTAACAACCATACCTTCGGCGCAGTCGGTTGAGCATGAAGGAGCCAAGTTACGGCGACCTTCAACTTCAACAACGCAAATACGGCAACCAGCGGGTTTATTCTCAATTTTTAGGTCCTTTAGTTCCATGTAGCAAAGCACTGGGATATCGATACCCAACTGCTTGGCAGCTTTGTAAATTGTAGTTCCTTTGGGAACTTCAATCGACTTCTTATCTATGGTTAGTTTTACTGTTTCCATTTATTGTACCCCCTATATTATTGAATGCTAATTGCACTGAATTTACATTTCTCGATACAAGCACCGCACTTGATACAAATTGCTGTATCGATAACGTGAGGTTGCTTACGGTCGCCACTAATTGCATTTACAGGGCAAACCCTTGCGCAAGCTGTACACCCAACGCATGCTTCGGCATCGATTACATACTGCATAAGTGCTTTACACTGGCCAGCACGACATTTATGGTCTTTAACATGCTCTAAATACTCTTCGTAGAAGTTATCGAGAGTTGAAAGAACTGGGTTTGGCGAAGTTTGACCAAGTCCGCAAAGCGAAGAATCCTTAATTACATCGCTAAGGTTACGTAGCCTGTCAATTTCTTCCATTGTGCCTTTGCCTGCGCAAATGCGCTCAAGCACTTCGTGCAAACGCTTATTGCCAATGCGGCAAGGCGAGCACTTTCCACAGCTCTCTTCAACGGTAAATTCAAGGTAGAATTTGGCAACCGACACCATGCAATCGTCCTCGTCCATAACAATCATACCACCCGACCCCATCATCGAACCTGCAGCAATAAGGTTGTCGTAGTCGATAGGAGTATCCAAGTGTTTTTCGGTTAAGCAACCACCCGAAGGGCCACCAGTTTGAACTGCTTTAAATTTTTTGCCATCTTTAATTCCGCCACCAATTTCGTAAATTACTTCACGAAGGGTAATTCCCATTGGAACCTCAATAAGACCAACGTTATTAATTTTGCCTGCAAGGGCAAAAACTTTTGTTCCTTTCGATTTTTCCGATCCAATGGCCGAAAACCAATCGGCACCCTTTAAAAAGATAACTGGAATGTTGGCAAAAGTTTCAACGTTGTTTACGTTCGAAGGTTTACCAAGGTATCCGCTTTCGGCAGGAAATGGTGGCTTAACAGTAGGTTCACCGCGATCGCCTTCCATTGAGTGAATAAGGGCAGTTTCTTCGCCGCAAACAAATGCACCAGCACCGTAACGAATTTCGATATCGAAATCGAAACCGCTTCCTAATATATCTTTACCAAGCAAGCCGTACTCGCGAGCTTGACCTAATGCAATAAGTAGCCTTTGAATTGCCAATGGGTATTCGGCACGAATGTAAACCAAACCTTTGGTTGCACCAATACAGAAACCATTAATAATCATTGCTTCAATAACCGAGTGAGCATCGCCTTCGAGAATTGAGCGATCCATAAATGCTCCGGGGTCGCCCTCGTCGGCATTACAGATTACGTACTTTTGATCGGCTTTATTTTTTGAAGCAAACTCCCATTTAAGACCCGTTGGGAAACCTCCGCCTCCACGACCACGGAGCCCCGATTTCTTCATTTCGTTAATGGCAGCAATTGCTCCCATTTCGAAAACTTTACCAACTGCTTGGTATCCATCGCGAGCAATGTAGTCTTCAATATTCTCAGGGTCAATAATTCCACAATTGCGTAAAGCAATACGAATTTGTTTCTTATAAAAATTCATGTGCTTGGAGTCGCTAATGTGCTCCTTGCTTGTGGGGTCGGTATAAAGAAGCCTTGCGACCTTGCGACCTTTAATAATATGTTCAGCAACAATTTCTGCTGCATCGGCACCCTTAACTTCGGTATAAAAAGTATTGTCGGGTAGCACCTTAACAATTGGGCCTTTTTCGCAGAAACCGAAGCAGCCAGTCATAATAACCTGCACTTCGTTTTCAAGCCCATTGGCTGCTAGCTCAGTTCTTAACTTCTCCACAATGGAGTCGCTCTCCGAAGCCCGGCAGCCAGTTCCACCGCAAACCAGTAAGTGCGATTTGTATTTTGCCATTATTGTATCCTCCTTAGCGGTTATTAATTATCAATAGTATTGTAGTTCATTGGAATAATTCCATCCACAAGTTCGCCGTTTTTAATGTACTTTTCTACAATTTCGTCGGCTTTTTGGGTGTCAACGTAGCCAAAAACAACTGGCTCCTGGTTTGGTAGTTTAACCTCGATAGTTGGCTCGGCATAGCAGTAGCCCATGCATCCCGTTTGAGTAACAACGGCATCGATGCTTCTTTTTTCTAACTCATCAATAAGAAATTCCATAACGGTTTTTGCTCCCGAGGCTATTCCGCAAGTAGCCATTGCCACCTTGATTTGAACACGGCCTTCGGGACTTTCACCCTTTTCTCTCAAATCGATCTTGCCTTGAAGCTGCTCCTTCATCTTCTTAAGATCGGCTAACGATTTAACTTTATTCATATATTCCTTAGGTTTATGTTAATTTATTAACAAACGAATTGTAAGTTTAAGACTGCAAAATTATTCAGATTGTAACACAATTTAAGCAAAACGATTATGTTTTATAACCTAACTACCTTATTTGTATTTCGTCTAAATTTAAAGAAAGCATCTCCTTTAGTAATTTATACACTTCTGGCGAATTTAACGGTAACCCTTCGAGAACTTCTTTAATTTCTCGCGTGTCGAAAATGTACTCGTTACCATTAAGCGAATGCTTGTATATAAAGTCGACATTAATATTTGCCGAAACCAAAAGCATAATAACTCCTGAAATATCGCCCAGCGGTTGCCTGTCGATATGGCCATAGCCCAACATTGCTTTAATTGCTGTTCCTTTGCCAACTTCGGATGTAATTGTTAAACTTCCCCCCGACATCTCGCAGGCATCCTTA
This sequence comes from Bacteroidales bacterium UBA2287, assembly GCA_002345675.1. Classification (GTDB taxonomy): domain Bacteria; phylum Bacteroidota; class Bacteroidia; order Bacteroidales; family Tenuifilaceae; genus UBA2287. The sequence continues at coordinate 13,355 of DDWL01000016.1, forward strand.
AGTAAAGGTAAACCCATTCCTACTTTTCGCGTTGTGCGGGAGGTTGTGTAGGGATCCATTACAATTGGTAAAACTTCGGGTGCAATACCCTTCCCATTATCAGTAATCTCAATTCGAAGAATATCAGTTTCGGTATTAGCATTAACCGAAACTTCGATTAATGTTGCTCCTGCTACCAAGGAGTTTTGAGCAATATCTAAAATATGAAGCGATAGCTCTTTCATAACTCAACGCTGCGACCGTTTACACCCCAAAGCGCCATTTTCATTTCGCTTAACGTTGGCTCTTCAATGTTAAAACTTGTGGTCTGCTTCCCTATATCACTTAGGTAATGGGCATCGGAGTTACGCACAAACCGTTGCTGTTTAAGGTAGCGATTACTTGCCAAAAAGACTTCGGTTGAAGTATTCCGAGAAAGTTCCAATGCATCGAAGTTTAAATCGGATGGAATAAAACCCAACTGACTTGTTAAACTGTAGCGAGGCTTGTCGACATGAGCTGGAATGAACAACCCGCCTAAACGGTGAACTTCATGCTCAATTTGGTTTACCCCAACTGCTAAAGCAGAAATAAGTAAGTACTCAATTTCTTGTAGTATATCCTCGGCTTCGTTAACAACAACCTGATAGCCAAACTTTTCGGGCTTATTTGGAATTTGTGGTAAGTTTAAATCGATAAATTCCTGAAAGGCAACTCTCTGCTCCTCTTCCTCGAAAAGGCAAAGCAAATGAGCCTCCTCCTTCGATGTTACTTCGGCTCCAAAAAACACTTTTATGCCATATGGCTCGGCCAGCCTACGAACAAGAGGTCCATGGTGCGTGGCGTTGTGATCGGTTATAGCAACTATGTTTATGTTTTGAAGCCTAATTAGGTCGACTATTTGCACAGGACTCATATCCAAATCGCCGCAAGGCGAAAGAACAGTGTGAATATGCAGGTCGGCCCTAAAACTCTTCATTGCTTTTATGGAAAAGTCGCTTACGCGTTAAGAGAATTATAAAGAATTCCAGATATTTCGAATGCTCCAAGCGTTGTGCCAAGTACCGGAATGCCTTCCTTTTCGGCTTGTTCGGACATATCAGCCTCGGGCGAACCGCTGTTTACAATAATAACAGCAGCAAGTTCTTTTAGCGAAGCAATTGCCATAACATTTTTATGCGACTGAAGTGTAATCCAAACACACCCAGCATCGGCATTTCCCATAACATCGCTAAGTAAATCGGAGGTGTAACCACCTACAATTTCATTATTTAAACCATTGCTACCAGCAAAAACGGTTAACTCGGCTTTTTTTACTAATTCTGAAACGGTCATTGTTTGTTGTATTTTTGTGAAAAGGTTCACGGTTTTCGGTTATCAGTTGTCGGTTATCGGTTATCGGTTATCAGTCGCCAGTCCACAGTCCACAGTCGCCAGTCTTCAGTCTTCAGTTTCTCGGTCTTCAGTCTTCCGACTCAATAACCAAATAACCAAATAACCAAATAACTCAATCACTCGCCTTCTGTCCTTCTCTCTTCGGACTTCTCTCTTCGGACTTCTCTCTTCGGACTTCTCTCTTCGGACTTCTCTCTTCGGACTTCTAACTTTCTAAATTTCTATTTTGCAGTTTATTACAGTCCTTCTGCAATCTGTCTTTCCCCCAAATTCGCTCCATAATACGGTACGAATGGTCGGGATGAAGTTTTCGAGAATGCTCCATATTTTTTTGAAGAAACACACAGTCGGAAATAGCGGCCTTCCCCTGAACAATGTCTTCGGCAAGCGCTCTGCAGGTGGGTGCTCCACAAACACCGCAGTCGATTCCCGGTAAAAAGCACATGTAGCGTTGAACACGTTCCATTTTTTTCATGGCCTTGGCCATGTCCTCATCGAGTTTTACCATATTACGCGGTTTAATTGGCTCAACAAGAGGGATTCGTTGAAGAAGGTATGGGTATAAGTCCCACATATCGGTCCCTGGCCCCGAAATGGGCGCAGTTTGTGTTGTTCCCATTTGCTTGGAACGTTTACGCATTCGCTCAACTGTTAAAAATCGGTTTCCGTACGATAGTACGCCGCCAGCACAGCCCTCGTCGCACGAACGAATTTCGAGAAAATCGATATCGGTTACCTCTTCCCCTTCAAGTTTTTCAAGAAACTCAATGGCGCTATCGATTCCGTCGATTGCTAGGCAATTTCCATTAATATGCCCCGATTCGCCATTGGTTAAACTCCACATTAAACTTTTACCCTTTATAAATGGTTGGGTAGCGCTTTGGGAGTCATTGGATTTGTGCCGAATATTTTTTAAAACCTGATTGTACATGGTATCCATGTTGATAACCCCTGTAATTTCAGAGGAATCTTCGCCCACAGGACTTTTTATGGCAGCAATTTTTGCAGCACAGGGAGTTATGTAAAAAATACCTATTTCCTCGGGTTTTGCACCAGCATCGACAAGTCGTTTGCGATAGTAAACTGCCGAAATATCGAGTGGTGGCTTTAGCAGCATAATATTGTCGACCAAAGCTGGAAATTTCACCTGAATTAAACGAACTACAGCGGGGCAAAACGACGATATTACGGGTTTTACTGCTGTAGGAGATGCAATGTAACGGTTAATGGCATGGCTAAGCATTTCGGCAGAATTCTCCACCTCAAAAACATCGGTAAAGCCAATTTCGATAAGCGAATCGTGAACTGCAGCAGGGGTAACTTTATCGGAAAACTGACCGAAAAATACCGATGGAATTAGTGCAACACGGTGCTTGTAGTCGAATATTTGGCGCAAATCGTCCTGTTCAATTATTATTGCCCTTACGGGGCAAACCTTAAAGCACTCGCCACAGTCGATACATCTATTCTCATACAAAACAGCCTTTCCATTTCGAACTCTTAATGCTTCGGTTGGGCAAACCCTCATGCAGTGGGAGCAGCCAATGCAAACATCGGTTAAAATTGTGAGGGCATGATGAAAATCTTTTCGTTCCATTGCTAACCTTTTTAGGCTTGGGAAAGGTACACCATTATTTCTACTGTTGTACCTTCGTTAACCTTACTGTTTATTCGAAATTCGTCGGCATTCGATTCGATGTTTGGCAACCCCATGCCAGCACCAAAACCCATTTCGCGAACCTGAGGCGATGCTGTAGAGAAACCCTTTTGCATGGCAAGCGAAATATCGGGAATGCCAGGACCTTTATCGGCAAGTACAATTTGTATTCTTTCGGTATTAACTTCAACATCAATTACACCGCTCCAAGCATGGGCAACAACATTAACCTCTGCTTCGTACAGGCACACAACTACGCGCTTAATAAGCTTTGGGTCGACATTAAGTTGCTTAAGCACCTGCTTAACCTGACTCGATGCCTGACCGGCATTGGTAAAGTCGCCTCCTTGTATTTCGTACTTAAAATGCATTGCAAAATAGTTGTTAAAACACTGGCTTAAGTCCATTAGTATAAAGTTTACCCGATGCACTAAACATCGACGTCTTGCACTCGACAATAATAATTTCCAATTCAATGGCTAAACTAATCATTTCGGGGGTAACTTTTTTATTTCGCACAAAAACAACACAGTTAATATCCGACATTTCGGCGGTTCTAATTGCCTGAAGATTTGCTAAACCTGTTAACAGCAACATTTTGTCGACCTGAGTAGTAAGCACATCGCTCATTAAATCGGATGCAAAAGCAAACTCTACCTCTCTATCTAACAAATGATTGCAGCATAAAACTTCTCCTCCAATAATGCTCACTACTTCCTGTATCTTCATTGCGTTGGGTATTAACTTGGAAAATAAATAACAAATGTTTACTGCTGCAAAGATAACTTGTTTTGCGTTATTTTTATAACATTGTTATTTATTTAACGCTATGTTTAAAAACACTTGTAATATAGAGTTAATAATCATGTTGTTAAGACATTCTAAACTAGAATCCGAATAAGATTTTAATGGGCAAATTGGCGTTACAATAGTCATGGGCTTTAGTCCTTAGATTAAAATGATGAACATGGATAGCCTAACTTTTCTGCCATTTTTGGGATTAAGCCCGAGGCAATCTATCGGGATGCCAAGATGCGAGCTCAGCGGAGTAAAACTATTGCCTTAAAAAAGTGTAATAATTAATCCTTAAAAATTGCCACGCCCCTGCTTCCTGTTGATGTTGAATAGGCCCTAAACATTCCCGATGTGTTCATTGTTAGGTGAACATTCCCAATTCTATCGACTGCAATTACGCCACCGTTACCGCCAGCGGTTTTCAACTTTTGATTTATAACAAGTTCGGCGGCTTTGGAAAGCGAAAGCCCTTTATATTCCATTAGCGCCGAAATGTCGTGAGCAACGGTGTAGCGAATAAAAAACTCGCCATGACCAGTTGCCGAAACGGCACAAGTAGTGTTATTGGCATAGGTTCCAGCTCCAATAATGGGTACATCGCCTACCCTACCATAACGCTTGTTAGTCATTCCTCCTGTTGAAGTTGCTGCAGCAAGGTTTCCATTTTTATCGAGTGCAACGCAGCCAACGGTTCCCATTTTTTTGTCGCGCTGCAAGGCGCGCTGAAGGGCTTTCCAACTTTTTTCGGTGTAAAAGTACGAACTGTCAACAACCTCTAATCCCTTCGAAGCAGCAAAAAGCGAAGCTCCTCTCCCAACCATCATAACATGCTCCGAGCTGTCCATTACCATTCGAGCAGCCGAAATTGGATTCTTAATATCGCCAACGCCAGCAATGGCACCCGCTTTAAGGTTTGAGCCATCCATAATTGCAGCATCGAGTTCGTTTTTACCTTCGTTTGTAAAAACGGCTCCTTTTCCTGCGTTAAAAAGTGGGCAATCCTCAAGGTAGCGCACCACCTGCTCAACTGCGTCGAGGCTAGTGCCGCCCTTTATAAGTATACCTTCGCCAACGACTAACGCTGCGCTAAGCTCTCGGGTAAATGCCTCTATTTCAACCGAATCGAAATCGGTTAGTTGCATATTGCCAGCACCACCATGAAGGGCTATTGCCCATTGGGCTTTTTGTGGCTGCGTGGTACACGAAACGTAAAATGTAGAAACTATAACTGCTAGTAATATGTGAAAGGAGGTTTTCATATGGTCAGTATAAATTGTTAAATGGCTGCAAACAAATATACCTCAATTTGTCTAATTTGCTAAAACGAATAAACCACTTTTCCTTGAATCCTATCGTTAAATGAATACATCCCAAAAAATGAATTATTGGAACCCTCTATGAGGTCAAATCGCAAGCAAAGCTTAACACCCTTCGATGTAAGGTAATTTATCTCTGGTCGCAAAATAAAACCGTTCCCATTTAAATACGTAATTGCGGCAGCGTTTAATGAAAGTCCGTTGCTAAGGTTAATTTCGAAATTTGCCATAAGGGTATTTTTAAAAATATGCCTAATATCATAGGAGTCATATGCTTTACCATCTGCATTAAAATCGCCAATGTACTGAAGTATAACCAAATAACTTGTACTGCTAATTGTAAATGAGCGATCGACACCAACCACAACTTGTACAAACCGATTTAGTTGCGGATTGCTTTGCGCTGGAATAAATAGTGCAGCCTCATTTCTTAAGTTTATTCCGTAAGGCAAAATAACTGTAAGTTCTGAACCTACTACATGTTGGCGTTTGAAAACGCCATTAAGCACTAATTGTGGGGTTGGAAGCATTAACTGAGTTGAATCGATATAAAATTCGGGCAAATGATCGAAACCGTTGTAGTAGCTCACACCAATGTCGGCAATCGAAAATCTCTTTCGGAAGCGCACTCCAAACTCTCCGTTTTTTAGGTTAGGCTCGGGTAAAATTTCATTGACTTTCATTTCGAGCCCCATTGCAAATAATTCCATTGAAATTCCAATAGCAGTGGGCTGTGGAAACCAGCGACTATTTATATTAGGAAGTTTTCCCATGCTTGCAATAGGCGCCCAGAAAAAATCGAAATCGGCCGAATTAAAGAACAGCTGCGTTCGAATACCATAAGCCCCAATTCGCTCATTTTCGGTGTCCAACATATCGCTGTAATCAACTGGATTTATATTATTTACAGGATTAAATCCATCGGCTGTACCCCAAGCCAAAATTTGTTTTCCTATTGTTAGATCGAGTTTTCCTAATTTTTGCTTAATCCACAGTTCATCAATCCAAGCTCTATTTCTGCTTTTATCCGAATTATCTTCACGTAATTCGAAAATTGCTTTCCATTGAGTTGATTTTGACATTGCCGATCCAAAATTGAGCTGCAAAAGCCCTTCGTTACGACTGTTTACTTTCCCTTTTTGACTGTTGAAGTAGGAAATATTATCGTAACTTATTTGTCCTCCAATACTTAAAGTACTATCCTGAGCATTGGTAATGTTAGCTTTTAGCATAAGCGCTAAAGCGATTATTGGAATAAGTATTCTATTTTTCATAGCAACTAATTTGACTCTAAATTTCTCAAGGTGAATCGATTGGGATCGATACCCTTATTAATTTTGTAGTATTCGAATTGTAAAATGGTTTGGGTTTCCTTTTCCATGTTTTTCATAATTAGAGTTTTAGGACGCCACTTCTTCGAGTCGGCATAGTATTCAAAATTGGAGCAATCAAGTATCTTTTTTAAAGTACCCTCGATTCCATAAAATTCGGTTTTTACAAGCATGTTATTCTCCGAATTAATGAATAAAATACGCTTTGAGTAACCTGTTTCCTTGCTGCGAGTAGGATTTGTATAAACAGCCTCAACAACTTGTAATATAATGTTTCCCAATTGTTCGGATCGAAGGTACTTGTAGGTAATTCCGCTGCTCTTTTCGCTACCTAAATCTTCGTAAGTAAAATCGGTTCCCAAAAAGCTTTTTCCTTTTTCGTTCGACGAAATTCTGCGCGAACGCTTAAGCGTTGGTAAAAACAGCCACTGGTCGTCGTTACCTGCCTCATTTTCAACAGAAAGAAAGGCAGTGCCTTTTATGTCGGCTGGTGCAGAAAAGTATATGTACGACGCATCCCTATTGCTCTTATCGGTTCTATTGCTTATAATAAGTGTACGCTCCCTTGTGCTACCATTTTTGCTAATTAGCTTCATTGTAAGCATGGCCTCCTGATCGGTCGACTCCATTTCTTTTTCATAAAGGCGAACTATTGCCCTACCATCCTGCGCATTAAGCAGGGTTGAAAAAAGAATTAATAACACTAAAAGTGTTGTTTTCATGGCTTTACGATTAAAGGGTTATTTTTTAAAAAGTTTACTTTTTATTAGCACTATAGGCGAAATAAAAATGTCGCCAAGTAGCGCCGAAGCAATTGCCGAAGCCGACATGATGCCAAAATCGCCAATAAACTTACTATTCGAAAAAACTAAAATTCCAAAACCCAGTGTTAGTATTAGCGATGTTACACACAAAGCTGTTCCTACTTTGAGCATTGTATTGGTAACTGCAATTGCTGGGTTGTTTACATTTTGCATTTCGTTTTTATACCCAAAAAAGAAGTGAATTGTATCGTCGACCACAATACCAATGGTAACAGCGGCAATAATCGAAGTTGCCATATTCAGGTCTATTCCAAAAATCCCCATCAATCCCATAAAGAAAAGAATTGGAAAAACGTTGGGAAGTATGCTCAATAAACCACCCTTAAAACCAAACATTATGAACATTAAAATGAGAATTATACCGAAAGCCATTAGAATACTTTCAACTTGAGTTGATATTAGGTTTTCGTTAATGTGGTTCATAAGCATTCCAAAGCCTGTTATTTCGCAATCCATGCCCCCAAAATTTGATAACATCAGGCTCTCAAGTGAACTTACAAACTCTTTCTGCATTTTATTGGGCATTTGGCTTGTACGAATTGTTACTCGGGCAACCGAGTAATCTTCGTTAACAAAGCTGCTAAGCTCATCGCCTCCCGATATTTCGTAAAGAAATAAGTACTGAGCTATTTCGGTTTCGGTACAAGGGATGCTGTAGTAATCAGTATTATTGGCATGTAATGCTTTGTTAATGGTTTTCACCATATCGGCAGCACTAAAGGTTTTTAGAACCTCTGAGTTTTCCGATAGTTCTCTTGCAATTTCATCGAGTTTTGTAAGGTTTTCGGGATTCTTAAAACTGTTTTCGCTGCCCTTAATAATTAGTTCGTAAGCATTTATACCCGACATATTGCTGTCTAAAAACTTTATATCTTGCCTCAATCTTGTATTTTCCTTGGCAAACGATGCCATTGAGCCTTCAACTTTTATTTTGGGAATATTTATAACTATTGCTACCGTAATTGCTAAAAAGACAAGCATTACTTTCCATGAATGCAAATGGTTTAGCCTGTCGATACCTAAAAGCAACCTTGTGATACTATTTCTTGATTGGATATTGGGTTTACTTTCGGCAAAAACATTCGAGTACTTTAGCGATAAAGGAATTATAATAATCGAAAGCAAAAAGGCCGACATTACACCAAAAGCAGCAAATATGCCCATTTGCTTAATTCCTGTTACATCGCTAATGGCTAAAGATCCAAAGCCTATTGCAGTAGTAAATGCAGCTAAAAAGCATGGTTTAATTATCGCTTGTAAGGTTTTTGTAATGGCTTCGGAGTTATTACTTTCAAACTGCCTTTCTCTTTTATAGTGATTAATAATGTGAATAGAATTGGCCAAACCAATTACCATTATTAATGGAAACAGCGTTATCGATATTGGGGTCATTGGCACTCCTGTCCACCCTTTTAAGCCTAAAACCCAAACAATTGCAATTAAAACGGGTACAAGAGGAACAATAGTAGTAACAAGTTTTCGGTAGAAAAAAAGGAGTATTATTGCCGACAGCAGTAGCGAAAGGGGAAATAGCAGCGCCAAATCTTTATCCATAAGCTGCTCTATCGAAGCATCGGTTACAATGTCGCCACCTATGTATAGTCTTAAACCAGTTTCGAGTTCTTGGGTGTTTACTAAATTTGTTAGCTTTTTGTAAAAAAGTTTGGCTAAACTATCGGACCCACCGCTAAACATTCCTGGCAATTCAATTATTAATGCAGTAACCTTTTGGTTTTGCGAAATGTAAACACCTTCGTAAAATTGATTACCAATCACTTTTTCTTTTGCCTTTTCTACATTCGCTTCCGTTATATCGACCAGTTCAATAACTGGATATATCTCTAAACCTTCTTCAACACCATTTACATTGTTAGCGCTAATAAGAGAGTTTACATTGGTTACACCAGGTAATTTGTTTAATTCGGCTTCCAGTTTTTCAATGTATTTAAAATTTTCAACGGTGAAAATGTTGGGCGATTCGAATGCGACTATAACACCTTCGTTCGATTCAAATGTTTTTTTAAACTCCCTAAATTCTTTAAGAACTGGACTATTTGGCGAAATAAATGTTTCCTCGTCTTCTTTCATTTCAATTTCACCAAGTCGAACCGACATAAATGCCGTTACAATAGCAATTATCAGCACTAATGCTTTGCCATTAAGTTGAATAAAGTCAATTATTTTTTTCATTTTTATATTAGTTTGATTTAACTAACTATATTGATAAAAAAATTTACTCGAACGATAAAATTGCTTTGTTAAGCAATACAACCATAATATCCTTTTCCGATTTGGTAAGGTTTTTGGTGAGTCGTTTCGAAATACTTTGATGCAAGTTATCGTGAAGTTGACCTGCAATTTCGCCTTTACTCGTTAAGTGAATATGGGCTGAACGACGGTCGGTATCGGATTTAATTCTTGTAACAAATCCATTTGCTTCGAGTTTATCAACCATTGCAGTAACCGAAGGTTTGGTAATTTTAAGCCTTTCGGCAAGTTCCGAAAAATTTGGATTTTGCATTTCCGTTATCAGTTCAATGCACTGTAATTGCTTAATCGAAAGGTTTTCAATTTCCGACTCCCTTTTTAAATCATCTTCCATTTGTTCGCTCCTACTAAGCAATATGCTTATAAGTTTATCTAATGTATAGTCCATATCTAAAAATTTATTCTGCAAACATAATATAGTTAGTTTTATCTAACAAATATTTTTTAAGAAATTATTGAAAATTTTTTGAAAATAAAATGCATTGCATTGAAATACTGTTACTTAAAAGTAAACGGATGGAACTTTAAAATTACGCGTGTAATTATCGGGGACAAAGACCATTTAAAATCGAGCTACGTATTCACTCTACCTTTCCACTTAGCCGTTCAATAAAGAATCGCTTATACCGCGCTGCTTCGAGAAGGTAATCGCTTTGAATTTCGCTTTCGCTTGTTATTACACGGTTGCAGCATTCGAACCCAAATTTATGGCGAACGCCAAAGTCGAACGAAAGGTAGATTACTTTCATTAAAAAATTAATATTTTCGGTATGAATATCTAATGCTTTTTCGAGAATTGCTAGCGCTTTAATGGGCAAGTTGTTGTCGGTATAAAAACCTACCAGTGCATAAACCGACTTATTGTTGTAGTTACTATCAATGCAAGCCCTATTTAAGAATTGCTCGGCAGCAATTTTCCTCCCCATTTTACTATAAATTATTCCCATTAGACGGTGACCCTTTGCAGGGCTAACCAACGAAATGTCCTTAGCAATGGCAAGTGCATGGTTAAAGCTTCCTCCATGCGACGATGGCAGCTTAAGTAGCGTAAGAATAAGCCCCTCGCCTACTATTAGGTTTGTTTTATCGTTTAGCCATTCAGCCTCGAGTTGCTGCGATTTTTGAATAAGCAGTTCAAGTTCATCGACAATAGTTTTGCCCCAAAACTTAACGCCCTGCTTATAAGCCGCCCTTGCTATGGCATGAGCTCCAACAGGACTGGTAAGTAGCAGAAATGTAACAATAATAAGGGCCTTGGCAAAAACTCCAATATCGTCGAAGTGAATTGCAACACCAAAAAGCACCATGCCCAAACCTAATGTTGCGGCTTTAGTAATTGCCGACATGCGAAGGTAAAAATCGGGTAACCGAAGGATACCAATTGCGGCAATTAGCATTAGTAAAGCGCCAAAAACAAGTAGAAACGAAGTTATTATATCGATGTACATGGCTATTTTCTTCGTTTAAGTATGTAATATGCAAACGACATGGCGCCAAGAAATGCAATAAGCGAGAGTACAACTGCCACATCGAGAAAATTTGTATTCTCCCAAACTAACGAGAAAATTGCTATTGAAGCAATTACTAATGTTGCAAACAAGTCGAATGCAGTAACCCTGTCGGGCAACGATGGACCTTTAATAAACCTAATCATTACCAGCAACATGCACAGCCCAATAATAAAAACTGAAACTATAATCGCAATGTTTAGCATTTCGAATATTGTTAGTTAAAAACTCTAAGAACCCTTCGTTCAAAGCCATCCTTAATTTCGGCTTTAAGTTTATCAACATCGCCAAATGGTATGTACATGGCATGCACAAAAAGGTAACTTTTATCTTCCGAAATTTCAACACTAAGCGTTCCTGGCGTAAGCGAAATTAGTGAAGCAAGAATTGTAATTTCGAGGTTCTTCTTTACGTCGAGGGGAACAGCAATCATACCCGCTTCAATGCTCAACTTTGGCGAAATTACCTCCCATGCAACCTGAAACGATGCCTTAAACATTTCTTTGGTAAAAAAAATTAAAAGTTCCATAAGAAAAAACACCTGAAAAAAACTTTTGCGGTTGTACACAAACGAAAAAAGCCACATAACAGCTACAAGGCTTGTAAAAAGCAAAATTGCCCAATGTGCCTGTAACTTAAAATCGTTATACAGTAAAAAGCCAAATGTTACAAGGGTTGCAATAACTACTTGCCAGTAAAGTGCTTTCATAGTTTGCTGTTAGTTATGTTGCAAAATGCCATTTATGTACATATCCCTATTTATAATATTCTCTGCTGCACTCATGCACCACTCAATTGAACTATTTGGAAAGAAGCTAATTACCAAAATAATTGCAGTAAGAACAAAAATGGAAACCAACATGCCAGGATATGCTTTTAGAATTGAACGAAAATTTGTACTGGGTTCCAAATCGCCACAAATATTGGGGAATGGTTTCCAAAAGGCTTCGTTCCAAATTTTAGTCATCGAAAATAGGGTTAATAAGCTAACCCCCAGCGAAACAGCTGTAACTATAGTAATTAGTGTATTGCCGGTTTCGAAACCGCCCTTCGCTAACAAGTACTTTCCCCAAAAGCCTGTAAGAGGGGGAATTCCTGTAAGCGAAAATGCCGAAATTGCGAAAAGAATTGCCACAAAGGGTAACTTCTGCATAATTCCACCAAGTTCCTTCAACTTATATGTTCCAAACAGTTTTCCTACAAGACCTGCAATAAAAAACAGGTTGGTTTTAACCAAAACGTTGTGCACAACAAAAAATAGTGCTCCCGCAATGGCTAATGGGGTATAAATGGCAATTCCCATAATCATATAGCCAATTTGCGAAACAATATGAAACGACAGAATTCGCCTAAAGTCGGTTTGGGCTGCAGCGCCAAAAACGCCTACCACCATTGTAAAGGCAGCAAGCACAAGTAAAATTGGCTGAATTGGGGTTCCTTGTAAAGGGTAAATTATTGTAAAAAAACGAATTAACGAGTAAATACCAACTTTTGTAAGAAGCGCTACAACAAGAGCTGTAAACCCTATTGGTGCAGTATGGTATGTTGCTGGCAGCCAAAAGAAAAGCGGAAAAATTGCTGCCTTTATACCAAAGCTTATCAAAAAGAAGCTGGCGCCTACTGTTGCTAATGTTTGGTTCTGAAGTTCGGGTAGCAGCTTGCCCAACATGGCCATATTTAGCGTTCCAGTTAAGCCGTACAGAATTCCTATTCCTATTAAAAAAAGTGCCGAACTAACTACATTTATTGTAACGTACTTAAGCGAAGCTTCGAGTTGACTTCGACTGGCACCAATGGTAAAGAGCACAAACGACGAAACAAGCATAACCTCGAACCAAACGTACAGGTTAAATATATCGCCTGCCATAAATGCTCCCGAAAGCCCAAAAAGCAGGAAAAAGTAAACAGGAAGAAAAATCGATAGCGAAGCCTTCGACTCAATAAACGAGCTGCCATACCAAAATGCAACAACCGAAAGAATTGCGCAAAGCATCAGAAATATTGCCGACAATTGGTCGACAACAAGTACAATTCCGAAACCAATTGGCCAGTTTCCTACGTTTTCAATTGCCATTCCGCTGGTTAAAGCCTGATTAAAAAGCATAATGGCGGCAAAAAGGTAGAGTATCGACGAAATTGCACCAACAATTTTTTGTGCAACCACTTTTCCCCAAAGAAAAAGAATTGTAATTGCTGTAAGCAAAGGAATAAGTAGTACCGATAGCAAGTAAACGTTTTGCATAAAAAAAATTTCAGTATAAAATGTACTATTCGAGATTGTCGGTTTTGTTCAATTCGTCCATGTTTGTTGTTCCTGTTGCTGCGTAAACCCGCTTAATTAGAACAATTGCAAATGCCTGAATACCAAATCCAATTACTATAGCCGTAAGAATTAGTGCCTGCGACACAGGGTCGGCAAAGCTGTTGGCTAAAACATCTTGGTTTCTGGGAATAATTGCTGGAAGCCCTCGCGTAATACGGGCAACAATAAAAATGAAAAGGTTTGTTGCGTAGCTAAGCATCATTATTCCTAAAATAAGCTTTACCATTCCTTTATGCAGCATTAAAAAAAGTCCTGCAGCAAAAAGCAAACCTGTTAGTATCGAAAGTATTATCTCCATAGTTAGCCGTTCGAAAGAATAAATGTTATGTTTAAAACTACTCCAATAACAACAATATAAACCCCAATGTCGAACATAAGCGGAGTTCCAAGTTTACCAATTAATGGCAATGTTAAGTCGAACCAAAGTCCTGTCATTAGCGGTAACCCACTAAAAAGTGGAATTAGTATACTTACTAATGCAACCGAAAGGCCAATGGCAATAATTCCAATAGGTCGTATTTTATAGGTTGCAATAGTATTTTTTGTTCCAAAAACCATAGCACGTAAAAACAAACCAATGGCAGCCAATAGCCCTCCAATAAAACCACCACCGGGCGAATTATGCCCACGAAAAAGAAGGAATAGCGAAAATGCTATAAAAAGTGGTAGCAAAAGTTTTATGGCTGTTTCGAAAATAACTGTTCGCATGGTAGTTAACTCTTTGAAAATTTAACCTTTAAAAGTGCGTATATTCCAATGGCTGCAATGCCTAAAACGGTAATTTCGCCCAGTGTATCAATGCCCCTAAAGTCGACAAGTATAACATTAACAACGTTTTTACCCTTTGCTAAAAGGTAACTCGACTGCGAATAGTAATCCTTTAGTGGTGAATTCATTTGCTGCGAAAGAACCCACAGCAAAATGGTGCTCATGGTTGCTCCAAAAATTACCGAAGGAAATGCAATTCGTTTCGACAACCTCTTATCCATATCAACAAATTTTGGTAACCTATTTAAAACCAACACAAAAAGAACAATTGTAAGGGTTTCAATAAGAAATTGGGTCATTGCAACATCGGGACCTCCATAGTAAAGAAAAATTGCTGCGGTACCATAACCAACCACACCTAACGAAACAATTGCCGTAAGCCTCGACGTTGTAGTTAGCGTATTTACCACACCAACAATCATAAGAACTATAAAAACAACTTCGAACCACTTAACCTGAATGGTTTTCGATAAGCCAATAACCGAAAAATCGCCGCCAATAATTGAAATTGCAACAATTAGTGAAACAAGGGTTAAAACAATTGTTGTTAAATAGTTTCGTAAAATTCCCGACTGAAAAAACATGGTCTGTTTTATTGCCACCTGCAAAAGGGCTGGAATACTTTTAAAGTAAAGTGCCTCGGGACCTGGCAAATTCGAAAGCGAAAGTTTTGTTGAAAAAGCTCGAATATGTTGCCGAACCTTAAATACCCCATACCCAAAAAGTAGCGTTAAAAGGCTAAGCGCAAAAATTAGGGTAAACCCATGCCAAAGTCCAAGTTGCAATACTTTATCCACATTTAAAATAACACTCGACGACTGATGCAGAAGCGGTTGTGCAATTTGCTCCGAAAAAATGCCTCCAATTAAACCAAATGTAGCCAGCACAATTGGACCTAAAATCATTCCAAATGGAGCTTCGTGGGGGTGCTTTGGGGTTTCGGCCTGCATTCCCATAAATATTTTATAGCCAAATTCAAAAGCTAAAGCGGTAAACATAACACCTGTCAAAAAAGTAGCAACACCTACAATTCCGCTTACTAATGGAGTATCGAAGGCAGCACCATACAAAATTTCCTTTGCAACAAAGCCAAAAAACGGAATAACACCAGCCATCGAAAGGGCAGCCAAAGCCCCAGCGTAAAAGGTGTATGGCATTCTTTTACCAAGCCCCGAAAGTAGGTTTAAATCGCGCATCCCCGTTTCGTGGTCCACATTTCCGGTTACCATAAAAAGTGTGCCTTTGTAAAGCGCATGGGCTAAAAGAAAAACCATTGCCGCCTGCACCGATATGGTTGTGCCAATTCCTAAAAGCAGCACCATAATACCAAGTGCGCTTATGGTGGTATACGCAAGCACCTTTTTCATGTCGGTATTCATTAGCGCCATTAGCGCTCCAAACACCATTGTTATTCCTCCAATGTGAACAAGTACCGATTGCCAAATAGGAACATTTACAAAAACTGGCGAAAGACGGGCAAGAAGAAATACCCCTGCCTTTACCATTGTGGTTGAATGCAGGTAAGCGCTAACGGGTGCTGGAGCCGCCATGGCATTTGGTAACCAAAAATGAAACGGAAATTGTGCCGATTTGGTTAAGGCGCCAATCATTATTAGAACAGCAATTATTGGTGCTTTTGCATTATTTAAAAGAAGTGTGGGGTTAGCAAGAAGCTGGTCGAGTTCCAAAGTTCCTGCCTCAATACCAAGCAAAATTATTCCGGCAAGCATAAAAAGCCCACCCGAAACGGTTACAAGCATTGCCATTAGTGCCGATTTGCGCGACTCTTCCTCGGCACTATAGAAACCAATTAGCAAATAGGACGAAAGGCTTGTTAACTCCCAAAAAATAAAAAGGATAAGCAGGTTTCCCGACATTACAATGCCCAGCATTGCAGTCATAAACAAGCTTAAATAGGTTAAAAATTTACCTTTATTGGGGTCGTTATGCAAATAACTATTGGCATAAATAAAAATAAAAAAGCCAACTCCCGAAACTAAAAGAACGAAGAAAAGGCTAAGTCCGTCGAGCATAAAAGTGAGCGAAAGACAAATGGAATCAACCCAAGGATAAACCTCGATTATTGAATTATTAAGCAAAACACTATTCAAATGAGCAATACCCCAAATAAAAATACCAAGCGGCAATATGCTCAACCAAATGCCTGCCCTATTATTATCAATTCTATGAATTGTTGCTGCAACTGCAGCTGCAATAAGCCCTATTAAAATAATTAGTAACACGTTTTCAGTATATAATCAACAAAAATAAATTAAACACAAATATAGGCAAACACGTACAATAAAAATACTAAATGCTACACTTTGCAATGCATTTACGAAAATCATTAGCTAATTAACAGCATTTTGCAAAGTTTGTTTGGGGCAATATAATTTCTACCTTTGTAGCCCCAATTTCAAATACATAAAACTATGGATCACAAAAAACTTGGTTTTAACTCCAAACTCATTCACGCAGGCTCAATTAAAGATAAATTCGGAAGCGCAATAGTACCCATTTATCAAACATCTACATTTGCTTTCGAAAGTGCCAACGAAGGAGCAAAATGCTTTGCTGGCGAAAGCGACGGGTATATTTACACCCGCATCGGAAACCCAACCATTAATGCTTTAGAAGAAGTTATTGCTTCGCTCGA
Organism: Bacteroidales bacterium UBA2287; assembly: GCA_002345675.1. Taxonomy (GTDB): domain Bacteria; phylum Bacteroidota; class Bacteroidia; order Bacteroidales; family Tenuifilaceae; genus UBA2287. Next base: position 30,175 of record DDWL01000016.1, read on the forward strand.
AGGTGGTTTTGGTGCTGTTGCAACTTCCTCGGGAATGGCTGCAGTTTCTACAATCTACATGGGGCTACTTGCTCAGGGCGACCATATTGTTAGCACCGATGCAGTTTATGGCCCTTCGAGGGTAATAATGGAAACAATGTTTGCCCGCTTTGGTGTTGAGTCGACCTACGTTCCAACCTCAAATTTAGACGAAATAAAAAAGGCAATTAAGCCTAACACCAAAATGCTTTTTATCGAAACACCAACTAATCCTACAATGGAGCTTACCGACCTTAAGGCATGTGTGGCCATTGCTCGTGAGCATAATTTGGTTTTGGTTGTCGACAATACATTTGCAAGTCCCGTACTTCAGCGCCCAATCGAAATGGGTGCCGATGTGGTTTTTCACAGTATGACCAAGTTTATTAACGGCCATGCCGACATAGTTGCTGGTATTATTATTACCCGCACACAGGAACTATACAAGAAACTTCGTGCAACTATGGTTGGCATGGGCTGCAATATGGATCCTCACCAAGCATTTTTGGTTCACCGTGGGGTTAAAACTCTATCGTTAAGGGTTGAACGAGCTCAGGAAAACGCCATGAAGGTTGCCGAATACCTCGAAAAACACCCAAAAATTGCATGGGTAAAGTACCCAGGGTTAAAATCCCATCCACAGTACGAGTTAGCTCAAAAGCAAATGATGGGTCCAGGCTCAATGATTAGCTTCGAACTAAAAGGAGGTTTTGCTGCTGGCGAAACGCTTATGAACAATGTTCACCTTGCGCTACTTGCCGTTTCGTTGGGTGGAGTTGAAACTCTTATTCAGCACCCCGCATCGATGACTCACTCCAAAATGAATAAGGAATCGCGCGAAAAAGCAAAAATTACCGACGGCCTTGTTCGTTTTGCTGTTGGCATTGAGGATGTTGAAGATATTATTGCCGACCTCGATCAGGCTTTGGCTAAAGTGTAGTGTAATTTACCCTTGCTTTCTATTTAAAACACTGTTGTCCGATAAAAGTATCAGGACTAAAGTCCTTCAATTACTTGCACTGTGTAACCCCAGCCTTAAGGCTGGGGTTATTTAAAGCCTAGGATATTTGGGCTTCAGCCCTGAATTCGAAAATTTAATCGGACATTAGTGATTTAAAGAGCTAAAAAGCAATAAAATATAAATTTGTAACGTTAACGGAGCGGACTAAATGTCCGCTTTGTTTATATTTGAACCTTATGAACAATTTATCCTACTCAAAGTGGCTACTAAAAGGTGTAAGCTACGCCTTGCTTTCGGCTTTTATTGCAACGCTTATTCTCGTTATTGCCTACAAGTGGGTTAATCCTAGTACAACATGGTTAATGGCTCAGCGCTACTATGTTCATCCTAAAACAAAACTTGTAACACCAAAAAGGAACTGGGTTAGCATTGATAATATTTCGCCAAATATGATTAATGCAGTAATTGCCTCAGAGGATAATCTTTTTATGGAACATTATGGGTTCGATTTCGAATCGATTAAAAAGGCCAGACAAGGTTTAAAAAAAGGTGGAAAACTTAAAGGCGCCAGCACAATTTCGATGCAAACAGCAAAAAACGTATTTCTGTGGCCAAAACGCACATGGACTCGCAAAGCATTCGAAACAATGTTTACCGTTTTCATTGAGGTTTTTTGGAGTAAAGAGCGCATTATGGAGGTTTACCTTAATATTATCGAACTTGGCCCAGCAGTTTACGGAACCGAAGCAGCTTCACAGCTTTATTTTAAAAACCCTGCCGTAAAACTCACAAAAAGTAATGCTGCAATGCTGGCAGCGGTGCTACCAAACCCAATTCAGCGAAATGCGGCAAAACCAACAGCTTTCCTTAAATCGAATCAGCAACGAATTCTTCGAATTATGAGCAGAATTGACCCTGTTAGTTTTACTAAAACTGAACCACAAAAAAAGGAAACAAAAAAAACTCGTAAATACTAAGCAGTGCAACATAAATTCGGAATTTTACTATTGCTGTTTTCTCTTTGTTTTGCAACAAATGGGTTTTCGCAGCTTAACAAAAGTTACTTTTTCAACAGGGCTCGCATACAGCTCGGAAACGACCAGAATACTGAAGCTATTGCTACCATAAATCACCTTTTAAAAGCCGACACTACAATTGCCGAAGCATGGATGCTTCGTGGTGTTGCCAAGTACAGTCTAAACGACCTAAGGGGTTCAATTGCCGACCTTTCGGCTGCCATTCGTATAAATCCTGTTTACACGTTAGCATACCTATACCGCGGGTCGGCTTATAGCCAAATTGGACGAACCGATGTTGCCATTTCTGATTACAACATGGTTATCGACTTGCGCCCAAGTTCAACCGATGCATACTTTAACCGTGGAATTGCCTATTTGCTCAGGCAAAATTTTAAAAAATCCGAATCGGATTTTAGCAAAGTTATTGCTCTCGATCCTAAAAATGCCGATGCATGGATTAATCGTGGAACTGCGCGCCTATACAATGCCGACACCTTAGGTGCGCTGGCCGATTACAATAGAGCGGTTAATCTTAAACCTTTTTACTCCGAAGCGTACGGGAAACGTGGCCGAATTTACTTTGAACGAAAAAAGTACCTACTTGCCCTTGCCGACTTTAACAAATCGGTTGAACTCGACTCCCTTGGTTCGATGTACTTCTTTTTTAGGGCGCTAACCTATAACGAGCTAAACAATTTCCCAAAAGCACTCGACGATTTTAATCGAACAATAAATCTGAATCCTTCAAACCCATTAAGCTTATTTAACCGCGCTCTTGTTTACTGGAAACTAAACGATACGCAAAATGCCCTTGCCGATTTCAATAGAGCAAACGAGTTAAATCCTAACAATCTTCTTATTCACTTCAATAGGGCTGTACTTCAACTAGAAATAAAGCGTTACCAAAATGCAATAACCGACCTAACAAAGGCTATTGAACTATTTCCCGACTTTTATCGTGCCTACCTTGCACGCTCCGAGGCATATCAACAAATTGGAAATAAAAGTAAAGCGCAAAGCGATTACCTTTTTGCCCGAAGCATTGCCGAAAAGTTTAGTAACGACAAGTCTTCGCCTTGGACCGACACTACCAGCAACTTTAAGGCGCTTTTAGCGTTTAGCTCCGATTTCTCGATGCCCGTTGGAAACCCTTTACTTAGCGATATTGAAAGTAAAGCCCCCGATATTATGCCGTTTCTTCGTGTAGTTGCCGTTTCGAAACAAAGTGTAAAATACTCAACACAAAGCAATCCATTCACCGATTCGTTAAACAAAAGCATTAACGACGAAGAGTTTACATTTACAACTTCGGTTCAAAACACAAATACGATTCAAACTTGGGAATACAGCGGTAGTAGCAGCTTAGTGCGAATTCTACTGAATTTGCAGCAATTAAGTTCTGCAAGTAAGTATAGAGAAACCATTGAAGGATACCAAAATGCTCTTGCCAACGATCCTAAAAACCCAGCGCTTTTACTAAACCTAGCAGCCGAAAAGGCCGATATGGCAAGCTTTATTGCCATGTTCGAGGATGAGGTAAAGCCCTTGGTAGTTGGCTCACAAATTGGATCGAACAAAACGCAAAAATCGCAAACCATTACTCCAGTTGCCCTCGAAGAGCCTTTAGAAATACTTATGTATCTCGACAATTTGCTGCCAAACAGCGAAGTATTAGCCTACAATATTGGAAATATTCACGCCCTCACGGGCGAAAACGCAAAGGCCATTGAAGCCTATACAAAGGCAATAGCAATAAACCCATCGGTTCCACAACCATGGTTTAACAGAGGATTTATTTACCTAATGGAAAAAAACTCCGAAAATGCCTGCACCGACCTTGGTAAAGCAGGCGAGTTAGGGTTACGACAGGCATACCTGCTTATTCATAAGTTTTGTAAAAAGTAGGTGACGAAATCGCATACGACTGAATACCATACATATAAGAAATGAAACGAATTTGAAATTATTGTCGTATATTTGCGTTTAATAACATTTGAATACTTGTGAAAGAAGTAAATTTTGAAACACTTTTAGATAAACACGGTAATGACAGATTACGTGTTCGTTTGAAAACTGAAAAAGGTGAACTAATTGATGTTGTTTTTCAATATGAAGCATTTTTAGAAGATAAATGGCATCCAATAGTAAGGTATGATTGCGCTCACGGTTTTTTTCATAGAGATATAATAAAACCTAATGGAGATAAAGAAAAACAAGAAATTGCGATTGACAACTTAAAAGGTGCATCAAAATATGCAGAACAAGACTTGAAAGATAGGTGGGAATGGTACAAGGAAAGATATGTTAAGAAAATGAAAAAACGCTGAATTATGACTAATAAGGAAACCGTTGAAAGAAATATTGGATTGACTTTTGATTTCGTAAATCATATGATTGACAATCCAAATTTAGCTGAAAATCTTCCCGAGGATTTCAAATTAGAATTCATTGAAAAAGACTTTCCAAATGTTGAGAAAAAACAACAGGATAAAGAGAGTAAAACGAAAAAAAAATATGTTAGAGTAAGAAATTCATTTGAATTCTCAAAGTAATTATGATGTTGTATTAAAAATAATTAACAAATTATTTTATAAGAGATATACGACAATCTACTATCCCCAGCGCAAAACGCACCCCCAGCCGTTAACGTTAATAAAAAAAACAGTAAAATTTTGTTTCTTGACACAAATAGAGTAAATTGCGTCTTTAACGCGACGGAATTATGAAATATTTAAAGCGAGAAATATCAGAAAGTGTTATAAGAAAACTTCAACCAAATAAGGTTGTTATTGTTTTTGGTGCACGACGAGTAGGAAAAACAGTTCTAGTAAAAGAAATTTTAGAGAAGTTAGACGAACCTATTCTATCGTTAAATGGAGAAGATATAAATGTACACGATAAACTTGCAATCAGGTCTGCTGAAAATTACAAGCAACTTATTGGTTCATATAGAGTTTTATATATCGATGAAGCTCAAAAAATTCCAGACATTGGATTAAAGCTTAAGCTAATGGTTGATGAAATAGAGGGGTTAAAAATTATAATCTCTTGTTCATCATCATTTGATATTTCAAAAGAAGCTGGAGAACCGTTAACAGGTAGAAAACATACATTCAATTTATTTGCGTTGTCTGAAAATGAGTATAACCAAATTGAAAATAGTATTTCAAAAATAGATAAACTTAGAGAACGCTTAATTTTTGGAAATTATCCTGAGTTACTTCAATTGCCCGACCAAGCTGATAAAATTGATTACTTAAATGATATGGTTAGTTCATATTTACTAAAAGATATTTTAGTTTACGAAAACATTAAAAACTCTCAAACAATCTTTAATCTTTTACGATTAATAGCATTTCAATTAGGCGGAGAAGTATCGATGCAGGAACTAGGAAAACAGCTTGGAATAAGTAAAAATACAGTTGAAAAATACCTCGATTTACTGAGCAAAGTTTTTATTCTTCATAAAGTAGAAGGTTTTAGTCGAAATTTAAGAAAAGAAATTACCAAAAATTCAAGATGGTATTTCTTAGATAATGGTATCAGAAATGCAATAATTGCAAATTTCAATCCCATCGAAGCCCGAAATGACATAGGACAACTTTGGGAAAACTATATGATTAGTGAAAGGCTTAAATATCAAGAATACAAAAAGATATCGTCTAATAATTATTTTTGGAGAACTTATGACCAGCAAGAGATAGATTGGGTTGAAGAAAGAGGAGGTTCATTGTATGGATATGAATTTAAATTGAAACAAGATAAAGTAAAAATTCCTACACAATGGGAAAATGCATATCCAAACGCTTCATTCGAAGTGATAAATAATTTAAATTTTGAAAAATGGTTGAGATAATTTACTAACGTTAACAAATGCATTTAGATTCGCTGAACTCCCACCTGAAATACTCCCTCTACCGTTATACCTTTCGCCCAACCCACCTATTCGATTTTAGGTAGAAATACGAAACTATGGCAAGGAATGAACCATAGAAAAGTTCAACGGTCCAAACCATTGTTAAGTTTACCTTAAAATGTAAAACTAGTAGGGCTGTAATTGCAACATACAAAGTAAGAACTAACGATTCGATAATTAATGAAACATTGGTTTTTCCGGTTCCCGAAACACCATGAAAAAGAATTGACCCAGCCGCTAAAAAAATTGCTGCCACCGATATAATGTAAACTATTGGAATCCCCATTGCAACAAGCGTGTCGCTTGTTATATATAACGATAATAGCTGAGGGGCAAATATGCTGCTAAAAATGGCAAGCACCATTACCATACCAACGCTTAGCGCAGCAACTTTTTTTACAAGCGAAAGCACCTCTCCAGATCGATCTTGACCTATTACGAAGCTTACTAACGTATTTGCTGCCGATGCAAATCCCATTATGGGAACCATTAAAAGAACGTATATCGACCTAATAACGTTGGAAATTGCCAGCTCCGTTTCGCCCATTTTTTCGATTATCAGAAAAAATACGAACCAAACAGCAAACGCAAAAAACGACTGAAACATGGTTGGCACCGAAATTTTAAGTAAACGAAATAGCAGCTTAAAGCTGAAAATTCGGTAGGTAAAAAGTCGGTACTTTTTTAGCGAACTCCGCGAAAGTGAAAATGCAATAAAAACTAGTACCGATGCGCCTTCGGAAATAACCGATGCTAACGCAGCTCCCTCAACACCCATTTGCGGCAAACCGAAATGACCAAAAATTAGCGCATAGTCGAGAACTATGTTTAGCGCAACCATAACTACAGTTGCCAACGAAATTATTCGGGTTCGTCCAATGCCTACGTAAAATGCATTAAACAAAAAGCTGGTGTGTGCGAAAAACAGTCCCCAAATTCGGTACTTCAGAAACCCAGCACTGGAAAGGTTAATTGCTTCGGATTCGACCAAACTGCTTAAAATACTATTTCCAAAGCTCTGATAAATAATAAATAGAAGAAGCGCAAGAGCGGTCAAAAAGAAAAAACCATGCTGGGCTACCCTACCAATGGTTCGGTATGCACCTTCGCCAAAACGACGGGCTATAACTATTTGAACTCCAATTCCAAATCCCCAACCTAGCATAACTATTGCAAGGTAAAAGAGCCCACCAATTGCTCCTGCGCCAAGCGCAACCTCTCCTAGCCTCCCAAGAAATGCTGTATCGGTAACGTTTATAACGTTTTGGGCAATGCTACCAATAATAATAGGGTAAGCAATTTGCCATACCCTATTGTATGAAATTGTTGTTTTCAAAAAAGTAGTTTAAACACGTATTTACAAATAATCGTCGAAATAGTTGGTAACCTTTTGCATAAGGTGTACTCGGTCGCGGCCCCGCACATTGTGTTCGTGGCGTGGGTACATAAAAAAATCGACCTGCACCCCTTGCTTAACGCATTCGTGTAAAAAACCAAAGCTGTGCTGTGGCACTACCGTTGCGTCAATGTCGCCATGAATAATGAGCAGTTTTCCCTTTAAATTTTTTACGTAATTCTTAAGGTTCGAATTGCTGTAACCCTCGGGGTTTTCTTCGGGGGTATCCATGTAGCGCTCACCGTACATAACTTCGTATAAACTCCAATCGATAACGGGTCCGCCAGCCACGCCAACCTTAAAAATTTTCGATACCTTAAGCATCATCGAAACGGTCATAAAGCCACCGTAGCTCCATCCGTGTACTCCAATTCTTGCTGTGTCAACATACGACAAGCCCTTTAAGTATTCAATTCCTGTTAGCTGATCGGCTAATTCGTTCACTCCAATATTTCGGTGTATTGCATTCTCAAACTCCAAACTCCTGTTCGACGAACCCCTGTTATCGATGGTAAACATTACATACCCCTTTTGTGCCATGAAGTACTCCCAAAGTCGAGCTCCACCAAGCCACGAGTTCTTAACTAGCTGTGTATGTGGTCCGCCATATACGTAAACAATAACTGGATACTTTTTTGTTGAATCGAAGTCGGTTGGCTTTATAACCCTGCCATACAAACTGGTTTTACCATCGTTTGCCGTAAGAGTTACCATATCCAAACTTCCCATACTGTAATCGTTGTAGGGATTTTTAGCAGCCAAAAGCTGCTTTACAAACTTGCCATTTTGCTGGTATAGCTCAACCCTGCTTGGAACAGTTGTACTCGACCAGGTATCGATAAAAAATCCAGCTTCGGTATTCAAAAGAACTCTGTGGGTTCCTGCTGCAAGCGTAAGTCGTCGCTCGTCGCCGGTTTTTAGGTCAACTCTATATAAATGACTCTCGAGTGGGCTTTGCTTTGTCGACATAAAGTACATAAATTGCTCACGAGCATCGATTCCAATAATTTCAGTTACCATCCCCTCTCCCTTTGTAACCTGCTTCACAAGCGTACCATCGGTTTTGTAAAGGTAAACATGGTTATAACCATCGCGCTGACTTTGCCATAGGAAATGGTCGGATTTGCTCTTCAAAAAAACCATGGGGTTTTGAGGTTCAACGTACTTTTCGTGTTTTTCTTCAAAAAGTGTTTTAATAAACTCTCCTGTAATTGCACTATACTGGTTAAACCACATGTGGTTTTGCTCGCGGTTTATTACGGCAATGTAAATCGACTGTTCATCAGGACTCCATGCAATATTTGTTAAATACTGCTCCTTGGGCTCGCCAGTTTTTAGCCAAACCGTGTTTGTCGTTTCCATACTAAAAACGCCAACAGTTACCTCATGACTTTTCATGCCTGCCATAGGGTACTTAACAGGGTCGGCTTGGGCTATACGTTCGTCGATGTTTACAAGCGGATAATCGGTTACCATGCTTTCGTCCATTCGGTAAAAGGCTAAACTTTTTCCCGTGGGCGACCAAAACGTTCCCTTTTCTATTCCAAACTCGTTACGGTGAACCGATTGCCCATTTACAATTCCTTTGTTTTTATCGGATGTTACGGCAACTGGAGTACTCGTTTCCGAAACCACAAAAAGGTTATTATCAAGGGTATAGGCTATTCTTTTTCGTAAAGGGTCGAGGTCTTGGTTTTGGGCATTCTCATCGAAATTTATTATATTGAGTATTGCTGCCTTTTCCACATCGTACTCCATGTATAAAGAATCGGTTATGTACGATAATTTCGTGTTATCAACCCATATTAGCTGCCTAAGCGAACGAGCCTCGAGGATTCCCTTTTGCTTCAAATTTTCGTTGAACTTATCGAGAGATAAAATAGCTGCCGATGCTCCCTTTTGGGCATCAACTTGAAGTAAATCCTTGTCTTGTATATATGTATAACTTTTTGTCGATGGTCTCCAAGCCAAACCTGTAAGCCTTTCGGGTGCAAAGTCGCTATTTTGTCCGAGTACGGCTTGTGTAATGGTAAAATTTTTCGGCTGCCCCGATAAAAACGTGTTCGATACAAATAGAACAAAAACGAGTAGTGAGAAACGTCGAATCATATTATAAGTATTTTAATTTCTGATAATTACACTCATTTCGTAGATTTTAACGAGAGCGCAAAATGGCTTTTTTTAGCATCAAAAACAATGAGAAAATTTTTATTTTGAAAAAACCTCATGTAAATTCAATGGTTGTTGCTATTTTCAGCCTCCGAAAAGAGTTGATACTTTGATAGCTCGGGTTGTTTTTAGTTTAACCCAACAAAACTGTCTTTTTAAAATAAAAAACACTCACATGATTGCAATTGACTGGATAATAATTGCCATTTACTTTGTTATTAGCTTATCCATTGGCCTTTACATGAGCAAACGGGCAGGGAGAAGCACCAGCGACTTTTTTCTTAGCGGGCGTAATTTGCCCTGGTACATTGCTGGAACCAGCATGGTGGCAACTACTTTTGCCGCCGACACACCCCTAGCTGTTACCGAACTTGTTGCCGAAAACGGCATTGCAGGAAACTGGCTCTGGTGGAATATGCTCTTTGGCGGAATGCTTACCGTTTTCTTTTTTGCTCGCCTTTGGCGACGAGCCGGAATACTTACCGACTGCGAACTGGTTAGCATTAGGTATTCGGGCAAACCAGCTTCGTTTCTCCGTGGGTTTAGGTCCATTTACATTGGAATTGTAATGAACGTTATTGTACTTGCTTGGGTTAACCTGGCAATGGTTAAAATTCTAACGGTAATGCTTCCAAATTTTACATTCTTTGGAATTACCGAAATTAGCTTCCTTGGCATTACGCTATCGGCTCATTTAATGCTGGTTGCATCGCTACTGGTATTCGTTGCTTTTTACTCAGCCCTTTCGGGACTGTGGGGTGTAAGCTTAACCGACAGCTTTCAGTTTATTATTGCCATGACAGGGTGCATTGTTCTCGCAATTTTTGCTCTTCGCCATCCCGATGTTGGGGGCATAAGCGGATTAAAGGAGAAGCTTCCCGCTTCGGTATTCTCATTCTTCCCTACAATTGGCGAAACCAGCGTTGGAGGTGTTTTAACTCTTAGTCTTACTGCTTTTATTGCTTACCTTGGTGTTCAGTGGTGGGCAAGTTGGTACCCTGGTGCCGAACCTGGTGGCGGCGGCTACATAGCACAGCGAATGATGTCGGCAAAAAACGAAAAGCATTCGCTTATGGCTACCCTTTGGTTTCAAATTGCCCATTACGGTATTCGTCCCTGGCCATGGATTTTGGTTGCTTTGGTAACTCTTGTTCTTTACCCCGATGCTACCGACAAAGGTGCTGCTTACGTTATGGTTATTCGCGATATTATGCCTGCGGGTTGGCTTGGGTTGCTAATGGCAGCATTTCTTGCAGCTTATATGTCAACAATGGCTTCGCAAATGGTATGGGGTACTTCGTACATTGTAAACGATTTTGTTAAGCCTTTTATAAAGCCCAACGCTTCGGAAAAGTACCTTGTAAAGGTTTCGCGAATTACTACGTTTGTCCTTATGATTTTGTCGATTCTGGCTACCACTCAGTTCACGAAAATTAGCGATGCTTGGAAATTCATTCTTGCCTGTAGCGGTGGTATTGGGCTTGTGCTTATTCTACGTTGGTTTTGGTGGCGCATTAATGCTTGGTCCGAAATTGCTGCAATGATTGCCCCATTTATGGTTTACCCTTGGCTTAAAAGCTTTACAAATCTTGAGTTCGAACTTACGTTAATAATTACGGTTTTCTTCTCAACCGCTGTTTGGATTATTGTTACATTTATTACAAAACCAACTGCAACCGAAACACTAATAAGTTTTTACGAAAGGGTGCATCCGGGCGGGGTTGGATGGAAAATTATTTCGGACAAACTGCCAAATGTAGTTAGCGACTCGGGATTTCGATACCTTTGGTATGCTTGGTTTGGCGGCTGCTTAACCATTTTTTCGTTTCTATTTGGATTAGGAAAACTTATTTTAGGCAGCTACTGGTCGGCATTCTTTCTATTTATTCTTTTTGGCCTAGGTGCACTTATTATTGCAAAATCGTTGCAAAAACACGGTTGGAATAAATTGGTAAAATAACTTAAAACGCAAGTACAGTCGTTAAAAGAAGTTATATTTCTGTGTATCTTATACTTAACTGTTTTAGATGTATTTTTCGACACAACAAATAAGTTATTATTAAATGAAACACAGATATTTGCTTTTATTATTCGTATATTTTTATTTAACTTGCATACTAAATTAAAAGTTACTTCTAAATGTTAAGTAATAGCCTTTCAAGGGGTAAAGCCCAAAAAATAGTTCTATACCTTGTAATTATTGTTGCTATTATTATAGGTTGCAAGGGAAATAGCGAAAAAGACAAATCATTAATTACTCGCGATTCCTTTAAGCCCGACACCCTTTCGTACCTAATAAAGTACGATAATTCCTTGTTTCCCCTGCCCTCTCCGTATCAAGCAGCTATTCTAATTAAAAAGCATATTATTCCGTTCGACGAGAATATTCCTAACAAACCCGAAAACAAGCAGCGATATACAACAAACTTTAAGAAAGCTCTGAATATGGGAGTTTACGGAACCGACTTAAGCTACATGAACATTTACGACCGTACTCAGCAATCAATAGTATTTATTGGTGCTCTAAAACGACTCTCCGAAGACCTTAGCATTACACCCGCATTTAGTAACGATTTTTTCTCGGGAATTGAACGAAACATTAACACTCGCGACTCTCTTCTTGTATATCTAAGCAAGGCTTACCGAAAAGCCGATGGGTTTCTTCGCGAAAACGACCGATCCGAAACAAGTACGCTAATTCTTACTGGCGGTTGGATTGAAAGTGTTTACATTTTAACCCAAATAGCAAAAACCACCTCGAACCGCGATGTAATTAATCGCATTGGTCAGCAAAAGCATCCTCTCGATAATATTATCGAAGTACTTACACCACTTTACTATAAATCGCCTGAGTTTACTCAGCTAACCGATATGTTTATTGAGCTTGCCTACGAATTCGATGGTATAATTTTCTCATACTCATACAAAGAGCCTAAAATAGATGTTGAAAATAAAATCACCTATATTCACAGCGAATCAAGGGTTACCATGTCCGAATATCATCTTCAAGCAATTACAAAAAAGGTTGAAGCTATACGGAATTTTATTACTGAATAACGGTTACACTTTATTTAACTCATAATTTAAAATGAGAAAATTTCTACTAATATTTGCTTTTTCCACAAGCCTTCAGTTCGTATTTGCATTTAGCGCAAGTGCTCAAATTGAGCAACTTCAACATATTTGCTCCCTCTACTTTTCGCCCGAGTTCATTTCCGATGGGCAACAATATTTTGCACCACTTAAACCCGATCAGAAAATAGAATTTCGTACAACTTTTTTTCAGGATAACACCTACCGAATAATTGCCTGTTCAAACGTGCGAAAGGGCGACGTAACTTTTTCGGTATACGACACTGAAAAAAATTTACTTTTTACAAATTCGAGCTACGAATTCACTCCATACTGGGATTTTCGATTCAGTTCTACAATAACCTGTATTATTCAGGTCGATGTTAAAAGTGTTAAGTTTAATCCTGGTTTTGTTATGCTCCTTATTGGCTACAAGCCCTAATAAACTAATATTATAACCCATGAGCGAGTCGATACTTAAGGCGCTAATGCAACTTTTTGCAATTATCGCTCACCCCGAAAACGATCAAAGCTCAGACGAGGCAGATACCGACCGTAGAAAGGTAGTTGAATCGTTCCTTAGGCAACAGTTAAACCAAGACTTGGTTAGAGAATACATTAAAGTTTTCGACTACTACTACGAAATACATCAAGAAAAGCAAAGCGAAACAGGAAAAAAAGCCAAACGCACATCATCAAGTTCGGTTAGGGTACTAAAAATTTGCACCCAAATAAACGAAGAACTTGTACTGCAACAAAAGGTTGTTGTTCTCTTCAAACTTCTCGAGTTTGTAAAATCCGACGAAGGCACTGTTACCGATCAGGAAATGGCCTTTATTTCAACTGTTGCCGAAACATTTTTTATTCCCGACGACGAATTTAACGACATTCGCGACTTTGTACTAAATGGAACAAAAGGGAAAGTTGCTTCGGACCGAATTCTAATAATTAATGATATCGATTCGCCCCCAGTGCAAAATGTGCAGCATATGCGCGCCATAGGCTTGCACGGCAACATTAGCATACTAAGGGTCGAAAGTGCAAGCATTTACCTTCTTTGCTACTCGGGCGATGAAGAACTATACCTAAATGGGCACCTTTTACGAACCGATCGCACCTATGTGCTAAATCATGGTTCCTCAATTCGAAACCCAAAGTTAAAGCCAATATACTACAGCGATATTGTTGCGCAGTTTACTATTGATAAAATTGGGGAAAAAATCCTCTTCGATGTATCCGACCTTGAGTTTCGCTTTAAAGGAGGAAAAGTTGGACTACACCCCTTAAGTTTTGCCTTCGAATCGGGGCAACTCGTAGGAATTATGGGAGCATCGGGCGCAGGTAAATCTACGCTTCTTAATGTACTTAATGGATCGGAGGTTCCAACATCGGGCAGTATTTCAATTAACGGAGTTAATATTCACAGCCAAAGCACCGAAGTTGAAGGCCTTATTGGATTTGTATCGCAGGACGACTTGCTAATTGAAGAGCTTACTGTTTTCCAAAACCTATACTATAACGCCAAACTTTGCTTCGACAACTATACCGAAAAGGAAATTCTTAAAGCAGTTGAAACAACCCTTATAAGTTTAGGCCTTTTCGAAATAAAAGACATGAAAGTCGGTTCGCCTCTAAATAAAAAGATTAGCGGAGGTCAACGCAAAAGGCTAAACATTGCCCTCGAACTTATTCGTGAACCCGCTATTCTGTTCCTCGATGAGCCAACCAGCGGACTAAGTTCGCGCGACTCTGAAAATATTCTCGACCTATTAAAGGAACTTACCTTTAAGGGAAAGCTCGTTTTTGTTGTAATTCACCAGCCCTCTTCGGACATATTCAAAATGTTCGATAAGCTAATAATTCTCGATACTGGTGGATACCTTATATACAATGGCGACCCCATCGAATCTATTATCTACTTTAAATCGAGGGTGCAACACGCCAACTGGAACGAAAGCGAGTGTAGAGCCTGCGGTAACGTTAATCCCGAACAGGTATTCAATATTGTTGAAGCCAATGTACTCGACGAATACGGAAATCCAACCCGTTCGAGAAAGACAACTCCTCCTGAGTGGCGGCAGTTTTACAACGAGTTTATATTAGAGCAAATTGATAAGAATGGTGAAATTCCCGAAAGCCTCCCAAAAAATCAGTTTAAAATACCGGGTTGGGTAAAGCAGCTAAAAGTTTTCATTCGTCGCGATGTGCTAAGTAAACTGGCCAATAGCCAGTATATGATTATTAACATTTTCGAAGCTCCGCTTCTTGCAGTACTCCTTGCATATATTATTAAATTCTATAATGTCGATGTAGCCAATACGTTAGGCTACACTTACATGGAAAACAGCAATATTACCGTATACCTTTTCATGTCGGTAATAGTGGCCTTTTTTATAGGATTAACGGTAAGTGCCGAGGAAATTATAAAGGATCGAAAAATTCAAAAACGCGAGCGTTTCCTTAACCTTAGCTGGAGCAGTTACTTAATGTCCAAAGTAATAATTCTGCTTGCCATTTCTGCATTTCAGGCCTTAGTATTTGTGCTTATAGGAAACACAATTCTCGAAATAAAGGGAATGTATTTCTTCTACTGGGTTGCTCTTTTCAGCACATGGGTGTCGGCTAATCTTTTGGGCTTAGTAATTTCCGATAGTTTTAAAACTGTTGTAACAATTTACATTCTAATCCCATTCCTGGTAATTCCTCAAATTATACTTAGCGGTATTATTGTAAAGTACGAAAAATTAAACCCAAACATTTCATCGCCAAGCAGCATTCCCTTTTACGGAGAAATAATTTTTACCCGCTGGGCTTACGAAGCGCTTTCGGTTCATCAGTTTAAAAATAATAAGTACCAAAAGCAGTTTTATATTTACGACGAGGCCATGAGCATTTCGGATTACAAGCGAAACTACTGGCTAAAATCACTTCAAAACAAAGTCGACCTTTGCGAAAGAAACTACGATAACCCTTTGCGCGCAGGCGATGTAAGATTGGCTCTCACTCTAATTTTCAATGAAATTGAAAAGGAATCTCATGGTGTAGGAGCTTCGGGCATTGCCTTTAAGCAACTAAACAAGCTTACTCCCGAAAACATTAACGATGAGCTAATAGGTCAACTAAAAACCTACCTCGAACAGGTTAGGCTATATTACGTTAAGCTTTACAAAGCTGCAAACGAAAGGAAGGATAGCATAATTACTTCGATGCAAAAAACCGAAACCGAAAGGCAGCAATTCTTAACCCTTAAACACCAGTACTTTAACGAGAATTTAAACGACTTTGTACGAAACTCGTCGGAAATGGAACGCATTATTGAGTACAAAGGTAGGCTAATTCAAAAAGTTGATCCAATTTACCTTTTACCCGAAAGCCCTTTTATAAATGCACACTTTTACGCCCCATACAAGCAGGTATTTGGAACATTCTTTAGCACTTTTTGGGTAAACATTGCGGTTATATGGTTCTTTTCAATTATGCTGTATGTTGTACTGTTTTACCGACTACTAAAGCGCTTTTTAGACTTTATGGAGAACAAACTTAGCAATGGCTCGGAATAAATGAATATACATAAAACAGAAAAGCCTGACTTAAAATATGCCAGGCTTTTCTGTTTTAGGAAATAAAAAATGTATTAGTCAACTATCTGAATCATTTTGAAAGGAACCTTAATAATCGATTCATAATCCTCACCAGCTTCAAGCATATCCTCATCGTCCTCCTCGTAGTACCAGTTAATTACAATATCGTTTTGATTCTTTTTTATAGCCTCAAGTTTCTTAAAAACATCGAGAATACACTTTGATGAACTGGTATTAAAATACTCCAGTTGAATATTTACAACTGTTTTAGCAGCAGGACTTTTTGAGTACTCCTCGAGCCAATCAACAACAGGTTTATAAAACTCAATGGAATTCTCAGGAATTGATCGTCCCTTTATTTCAACAACTCCCGTTTCGGGATTCATAATTACTGTAGGGGTTTTAGGGCTACCCTCAATTTTTATCAATTCCATAATATCAGTATGTGTTAATTATCAATCGTTTATTAATAAATTTAAGGTAAAAAAATCAAATTCATTGTTATAATCGAAAAAACGATAGTCTAACGAATTGCCTGTTTTTCTAGCCATATCAATTAAACCTAAACCGCCTCCACCTTTCTCGGAAAACTTCTGATTATTGAGAACAAATTTATAAAAATCTTTTAACTCATCGCTCGAAAGTGAGTTAATCTTATCAATTTTTTCTTTTAGCATGCTCGACTTTTCACGCTTAACAAAATTTCCTGTTGAAATTCGAAAACCAACTGACACTTTGCTAAGTATAAAAACACCATAATTCGAATCCCCTTCCCTCATTTCTTCAGGTGCATCGACGTGATGATATAGGTTTTGCAAACTCTCTACTAAAACGTTGTATAACTTTTTTCTAGTTGAATTTTGCTGAACGGTATCGTCAATTTTCGATTCAACAAGGTTTAGCGTGTTAGCTATAATGTCAGCACCAATGCTACCCTTATAGGCAACTATAACCTCCCCCTGGTTCATGTACTCAAAGCATTGATCAAGAAAGAAACTCATTTAGGCTAATTTTTCTTTTGAAATGCATATTTTTAGTTGCCTAGAACAAATATATAAAAATTTATGGAGTATAAATCAAGTTTTTGGTAAACAAAATTAAAGAAATTTAACAAATAGCGCATGTTTGCTAAAAAAAAGGAGAAAACGCTTAGCGATTTTCTCCTTTTTCCGATACACACAATAGCGTTTATGACTTATGCTACTCGTTTGCAACCTTTTTATCACTGTTAGTATCTTCTTCTCTATACTTTGCCTTCATGCTTCCTTTGTACATACTGAAACGCTGAAACTTACATTCGATAGTCCCGTTTAAAAGAGAAATTGTTCGTGAAGCATGCAAACCAAAACTTTTTAAGGCTTCGGTGTTACCTGCAAGCATCCAAATATCCCAACCGTCGTACTTTTGCTTAAAGCAATCGCCAACCTGACGGTAAAAAATATCGAGTTGCTCCTTTTTTAAGCGTTCACCGTAAGGAGGATTAGTAATAACAACACCAGTAGTTGCTGGGGGCACTAGGTCGAAAATGGAACTGTGCTGAACCTCAATAAATCGCTGAAGTCCTGCGCTCTTAAGATTTTCGCGTGTAATTTCAATAGCTCTTTTCGAAAGGTCGCCGCCTAGAATAATTGCCGACGATTCGCGCTCTGTGCTATCGTCGTTGTAAACCTTTTCAAAAAGTTCCTTATCAAAATTAAGCCAGTTCTCAAAACCAAACTCTTTACGAAAAACCCCTGGCGGAATTCCCCTTGCAATTAGCGCTGCCTCAATTAAAAGAGTTCCCGAGCCACACATGGGGTCGACAAAAGGTTTTGAGTCGTCCCACCCCGAAAGCAGAATTAAGCCTGCTGCAAGCACTTCGTTTAAGGGAGCCACATCTTGAAGTTGCCTATAGCCCCTGCGGTGAAGCGAATCGCCCGACGAATCGAGAAGAACTGTACACTCTTGTCCTGATATATGAATGTGAAGCTGAATGTGTGGGTTTTTTGGGTCGACAAAGGGACGACGTCCAGTATTATCGCGAAACTGATCGGCAATTGCGTCTTTTAGCTTAAGTGCAACGTACCGCGAATGCGTAAAAGTTTCGGAGTTTACTACACCATCAACAGCAAACTTATGCGAAATATCCATTATGGTTGACCAGTCGAACTTTTTAGCTTGCCCATACAGTTCCTCTTCGTTTCGAGCTGTGAAATGGTAAATAGGCTTTAAAATGCGAATGGCTGTACGGCAATGAAAGTTAGCCCTGTAAAGGTCTTCGGTGGTACCTCGAAACGACACTGCACGACGATGAACTGTAAGGTCGTCGATTCCAATGGCACGTAGCTCCTTTGCGAGCACCTCTTCTAATCCAAACAGGGTTTTGGCAACAAAATCAAACTTTTGGGTCATAAAAAAATATTCAGGCTAATTCTTGTCCTTTGCTCTGGTTACTAATGGCTTACCATCTTGTTTTCTTTTTCCAAATGCGGCTAATATTTTCTCAGCATCGTCGAATGGAACAGTAATAAACGAGAATTCGTTGAACACCGCAATATCGTCGATTTTATTTTCAGGAATTTGAACCTCCTTCTGAATAAACTCGGTAATTTTACGTGGGGTCATTCCATCTAATTTACCTCGAGCAACGAATAAACGAGCTGTACCCTTTTTATCGACCTTAAAGGTTCGAATTTCGGCATAGTTCTTCTCGTCGAGCTGAGTTTTAAAGGCCATGCGAAGAAGAGCCGCAAGAGCAATTTCGGGTCCGTTAACCTCGAGTAAATCTTCGGCCATACCAAGGTATTCGGTATAGTTTCCGGTTGTAACTATGCCTTGAATATCTTCCTTAATTTTTGCCTTTTTAACCTCAATAATATCCTGAGGTCTAGGTAAAACCTCCTTGCGAATATCGGATTTTATGGTTTTTTGTAAAACCATAAACTTACGGTACTCATCGGGAGTAATAAACGTAATAGCAGTTCCCTCTTTGCCTGCACGACCAGTACGACCAATGCGGTGAATATAAGAATCGGGATCTTGAGGTAAGCCGTAGTTTATTACGTGCGAAAGATCGGTAATGTCAATTCCACGGGCTGCTACATCGGTTGCAACAAGAATGTTAAGGTGTTTTTTTCGAAACTTTTTAAGCGTTTTTTCGCGTTGAGCTTGCGAAATTTCGCCGTGTAGTCCTTCGGCACCATAACCAAGTTCGATAAGTTTGCTGGTTACCTCATCAACATCGAGGCGAGTACGACAGAAAACTAATCCGTAAAACTCGGGTTCAATATCAACAATTCGGGTTAGGGCATCGAAACGATCGCCCTTGCGAACTTCGAAGTAAATTTGGTCGGTAAGGCTTGTTGGGCGTTGGTTATTTCCTGCCGATATGGTTTTAGGATTGTGCATAAACTTTTTAGCAAGTTTTACAATCCTATCGGGCATTGTAGCCGAGAAGAGTAGAGTTCTCTTTTCAGTTGGCGTATGGCTAAGGATAAGTTCAATATCCTCAATAAAGCCCATGTTAAGCATTTCGTCGGCCTCATCGAGTACAGCCCACTCAAGTTTGGTAAAAGTTAAATCGCCGCGTTTAATAAGGTCGAGAATACGACCAGGCGTACCAACAACCACGGCAGCACCGCTTCTGAGACGGCGTTGCTGTTCCGAAATTGACTGCCCTCCGTAAAGGGTTATTACGTTAATATTACGGTTACCACGGTACGAAAGAATTTCGTCGGTAACCTGAAGTGCGAGTTCCCTTGTTGGAACAAGGATAAGGGCTTTAACACTTTTATTGTCGCCACTTTTTACTTTATCGAGAATGGGTAAGCCAAAAGCGGCTGTTTTACCTGTGCCAGTTTGTGCCTGGCCAATAACATCACAGTCTTCGCTAATTAAAACTGGCAATGCCAGCTTTTGAATTGGTGATGGTGTTTCAAATCCCTTACCGGCTATTGCTTTAAGAGATTCCTCGGATAAACCAAGGATTGAAAATTCGTTTGGTACTTGCATTTATGTATTGTAATTTGTTTTTTAATAATGCACAATATACGCTATAATTCATTATGCCACAATGGAATATTTAAAATATTGACTAAGAATAATTGCAAAATTCCTTTGCACTATTTCTCATTACTCTACAACCAAATGGTTGTATTTATTCCAGTTTCGCAGCACTTCAACTGCTTGTATTAGCGCATTATTTTTTTGGTTTATAACTTGAAAATAGTAGTTTGTGGAAAAAATATTCTGAGCTAAAAGAGCTTTAAGCTGAATTTTAATTTCGTCCTCTGACAGTTTAAGGCCTTCTTGGTCGGTTTCAACTCCTTGCTTTACCGCAAATTCTATAAATTCATTCATTGCCTTATCGGTAATGGTGAAGTTTTGATTATACTTTTCGAAAGTGGGGTAACTCTTTTTTATTTGCTTTCGATTACCATCGACATACTTAAGTACAAATTGATTAAGAACGCCCTTTCTAATAAGTTTTCCGTAGTAGGGTGAATAAAAACTTGTATCAATCGGTACAAAGAAATCGGGCATAATGCCACCGCCACCGTAAACGGTTTTCTTTTTAATTAAAGTGCTGTACTTTAACGAATCGGGTAACGAAATACTGTCGGACGAGTAGAGTTCCCCCTTTTTAAGCCTATTGGAAAAGTCTTTAGAATAATCTTCGAATTCGCCCATTCCGTAGGGTTTCTGAATAACCCTTCCGGTTGGAGTATGATAACGGGCAACTGTAAGGCGAATCATTGATCCATCGGGAAGTGGCATTTGGTTTTGCACCAACCCTTTGCCAAACGATCGACGACCAATTATAATTCCTCTATCCCAATCCTGCACTGCCCCAGCAACAATTTCGCTTGCCGATGCCGAACCCTCATCAACAAGAATTACCAATCGTCCAGTTTTAAAAACACCTGCTGAGGTTGAGTAAAAATCGGTACGAGGATTATTGCGTCCTTCGGTATACACTATTAATTTACCAGCGTGCAAAAAATGGTCGGCCAAAGCAACTGCGGCATTTAAGTATCCTCCGCCATTACCTCTGAGGTCGAGCACCAAATCCTGCATTTTCAATCTGCGCAAAGTATCAAGAGCATCGAGAAATTCGCGTTCGGTAGTAAGTGAAAACCTATTTAACTTAATATACCCAATTCTATCGTCGATCATGTACGATGCATCGAGGCTGTAAATTGGAATTCGGTCGCGAATAATTGTAAAATCTAATGGTTTTGAAGAACCTCTTCTTAAAATTGAAACCAGTACTTTTGTGCCTCTATCGCCCCTAAGCATTTTAAATACATCGCTATTCTTAATGCCAACACCAGCAATTGGTTTTCCGTCGACTACAATAATTCTGTCGCCAGCAATAATTCCAACTCTTTCGGAGGGTCCGCCAGGAACAGGATTAACAACCATTAGGGTGTCGTTCATAATGTTAAACTCAACGCCAATTCCCTCAAAGTTACCTTCGAGTGGTTCGTTCATGGCTTTAACATCTTCCTTTGAAATATAAACTGAGTGAGGATCGAGTTTATTAAGAAAATCTACAATAGCATCTTCAACTAATTTGTCGGTGTTAAGCGTATCGACATACTCGGTTGACACAAGCTGTAAAAAGCGAGCCATTTTGTAAATGCTAAGGTTCGAATTAGCCTGAGCATTTAAATTGCCAGAAGTAAAAAGAGAAATTGCAACTACTAGCGATGTGAAAACAATTCTTTTTATCATACAAACAAATAATTTCTGTTCCGACTCAGTTGTCGGAAAATTATTAAGGTAAGGTACTCATTAATATACTACCTATTAACGAGAAAACCCACAGAAAAGTTTACCGTTACTCCCACTCAATTGTTGCAGGTGGCTTTGAGCTAACGTCGTAAACAACCCGATTGATTCCCTTAACCCTATTAATAATTTCGTTCGAAATTTTTGCCAGAAATTCGTATGGTAATGGGTACCAGTCGGCGGTCATGCCATCGGTTGATGTTACTGCTCTAAGCGCAACTACGAACTCGTAGGTTCGTTCGTCGCCCATAACGCCAACGCTTTGAACAGGAAGAAGCATTGCTCCAGCCTGCCATATTTTATCGTATAAATCGTACTGTCGAAGTCCATTTATGTAAATGCTATCGGCTTCTTGTAATAGTTTAACCTTTTCTTCGGTAACCTCGCCTAAAACCCTAATGCCCAAACCAGGACCAGGAAAAGGATGGCGACCAAGAATAAACGAAGGTAAACCTAACTCACGGCCAACTCGTCGAACCTCGTCCTTAAAGAGTAACCTTAAAGGCTCAACAATTTTAAGGTTCATTTTTTCGGGAAGCCCACCAACGTTATGATGCGACTTTATAGTTGCCGAAGGGCCATTAACCGAAACCGATTCGATAACATCGGGGTAAATGGTGCCTTGTGCCAGCCATTTAACTTCAGTAAGTTTTGTTGCTTCGGCATCGAATACTTCGATGAAATTTTTACCAATCGACTTGCGTTTTAGCTCGGGGTCGGAAATTCCTTGTAAATCGGCATAAAACTTTTTACCAGCATCGACTCCAATAACGTTTAATCCAAGGTTTTTGTATGAATCGAGAACCTGAGCAAATTCATCCTTGCGAAGCAAGCCATTGTCGACAAATATGCACACAAGGTTTACTCCTATTGCTTTATGAAGAAGCAATGCGGCAACCGAACTATCAACACCTCCCGATAAGCCAAGTAAAACTTTATCGTTCCCAAGTATCTGCTTAAGATTTGTTACTGTTTCATCAACAAAAGAGGCGGGAGTCCAATCCTGTGTGCATCCGCAAATATCGACTACAAAGTTTCGAAGCAAATCGAGACCTTCTGTGGTATGGTAAACCTCGGGGTGAAACTGGATTCCGTATGTTGGTTCGTTTTCGGCTTCGAAAGCTCCCACGGGAACATCGTCGGTGCCTGCAATTATTTTAAATCCTTTAGGAACAGCAGCAATAGTATCGCCATGCGACATCCAAACCTGTGTACGACTTGTTACTCCCTTAAAAAGTTTCGATGACTTATCGTTAATGTTTAGCATTGCTCGCCCATACTCCCTAATTTGCGAACGGGTAACACTACCACCTTGCGTGTGCGAAAGTAGTTGCGCTCCATAGCAAACACCAAGGAATGGTATTTTACCCCGGAAAACAGAAATATCGGGTTTTGGCGACTCAGGATCGTGAACCGAAAAGGGGCTACCTGAAAAAATTACACCTTTTACAGTTTCGTCTACCTTTGGGTAATTATTGAATGGGTGAATTTCGCAGTAAACATTTAGTTCTCGTACTCTGCGGGCAATAAGTTGTGTATACTGCGAACCAAAATCGAGGATTAAAATCTTATTGTGCATCGATTGAATTTTTCAGGGGCAAAGGTAGTATTTTTTATTACATATTTTAAGGGTTAATAATTATCGTTCAAGTCCTAGTTGACATTGTATTAGCAAAGTGTAGAATAAAATTGGGATAATTATCTAATAGTCTGATTTTAAGAAGAGTAAAAAATGCAAATTACTGCGATAATTGCTGTTAAACACCGAACGAATAACACATAAGCCTTATAATTTAACACTACGGTTTAACAACAAAAGCAAAGAGCCGCTACTTGAGCGGCTCTGCTTTAAAAAAAGTTTAAAAAGTGTTAGAAACTGTTTAAATTTTAATAGTAAATCTTATTATAACAATTGCCACGGGCTTTACTTAGACAGGCTCAGCAACCAGCCCGTGGATTTAAAATAGGAAAAGGACATGGCTTTAGCCAAACTTTTCAACCATTTTTGGACTAAAGCCCAATATTTATTGGGAACAATATCCCACGGGCTACCCCGATAACTATCGGGGCGTGGCAATTGAAAACCAAATGTTAATTAAAACTTAAACAGTTTCTTAATCTTTAATAAGCTTTTTCACAACTTTTTCGCCATTTTGGCTTTGGAAGATAACAAAGTAAGTACCCTTAGCAATATTACTTGTTGAAATAAAAGTGCTGGCCTCACCATTCAATGCAAACTCAGCAACCTTTTGTCCAAGTAAATTGGTAAACGAAACAATCTTAACGTTTGCAACATTTGTTAGGGTAATCTTTTCGTTGAAAGGATTTGGATAAACACTTAAATTCGAAAGAGCATTAGGAGTAACATTAACTACCCCTGGTGTTCCAGTTATAAGAACGTCTTCAATAGCCCAGTACCAACCGCCCTTACCTGTATAATTCCATTTGAATAGAACATTATCTTCTCCTGCAATCGAACTTAATGATTGATTAAAGAAACCTGGATTTGCTGATGAGATGGTCCATTGCTGAATTAGTTCCCATGTTAAACCGCCATTGATACTATATGAAAATGAAACACTTGAGCCAGGATACTGCTTAAAGATATGTTTAAATGATAAATTAATTGAAGAGAACCCAGAAAAATTGAACGTAGGAGTAATTAAGTCAGAATTCTGCGAGTTAGCTATTCCATATTCATGGCTATTCAAATAAGCATAATTTCCAGTAATACCCGCAAGACTTGCTGTAGAAATAGTTCCAAATTTCCATACTTGTCCATTTCCAATATTGTCTACAACACTCCAGCAACCTGGAGTTGATGTCGAAGAAAAACCTTCGGCGAAAGGGAGAGAAAGAAATGGGGTACATACTGTCCAAGCATTAGTTTCGAGACCAGCCGACCAAGTTGGGGATGCATTCATTTTAGTCCATATCTTATAGTAATACTGAGTTGCAGTACTCAATCCTTCATGTGAAAAAGAAGTAGAAGAACCAGCATAAATTATTGTTCCTCCACTCGACAAAACATTACCTGTAGAGTAATTTGTTCCATTTGCAGGTACTCCAAATGCTGGGGAAGTTGAAAATGCTATTAGTACATCTAATCCATTATATTTTTGCCAACTTAAATCAATTTGTGTATTACTCGTTGCCTGTGCAACAAAATTTGAGGGGTTCTCTAAAATGCCTTCCATAAAATCGAAGTTAACCGTTTTATCGGTAGCGTTTCGAGTAATATTTGTAATAGGTTTACTTGTATATAATTTCGCCCATGATTTTGAACTGGGAGTAGAAAAATCGTTAAAAGTAGCTTTATTACTTGTCCCTGGCCAAGAGCAACTTGCCGAATTTATTGAACCATAGGACGACGGAGTACTAGTTGGATCTGAGGGAGCGTTAGCACTAACAGGATACATTCGCTGTGGATGTGTTGAATTTATACCATTTCCAGCATTAGCAATTTCACTATGAACGTGGTAAATAATCATTCCACTACCGGGTATCGCTGCGTCGAACTTATGCTTTTCGCGATTTTCTAAAAAGAAAAACTCGTTTGGTGTAGTTGTATTTATTCGAAAAAAACTATTGCTATTTTCTGCTGAATTATAAATAGTTACATTAGATGGAGTAGAAAGTAATGTTGCAGATGCCCAATTATAGTAATACACTTTAGTATAACCATTGTGATGAGCAGGGGTTGCACCGCCATTATTCCACGAACCACCTGCCATTAAATCCCAACCTCCTGTTCCTGAATACGATCCCCCAGTTTCATAGTCGGTATCATAATAGTCGGGAGCACCAAGTACATGACCAAATTCATGGCAAATAACTCCTATACGGGTAATATTTGAACCTGAATTTCCACGTAACTCGGGAGAGCAAGAATACCTACTTATAATTTTTCCATCTAAGGTTACCGATGGCGATAAATTCCAGGCATGAGACCAAATTGCATCAGTTCCGCCTCCCGCTTCTTCTCCGTATCCAGCAAAAATAACGTAAACCCCATCAACATAACCATCGCTGTCGTTATCGTAATTGGCAAAGTCAATATCGGGATTTGCCAAATTTACCGCTTCGGTTACAAGGTCTCTGGGGCGCGAATCGTTCCCGCTTTCGTTATCACCACCATAGTAAGCTAAATTATTGCTCGCAGTATAAGGGCCAGCAACATCAACTGTAAGGTTAAACTGATTATATGAGTTCTCTAAATAGAAGTCTTTAACGCTTCCAGTTGCTCCGCCAGTAGTATAGCCAACCTGATTAAAAAGGTTTTCGAACTCGGCTTTCGTTTTTACAAAAGGTTTGTCGGGGTAACCAATTAAAATGCATACTAACTTTCTATCACCTGTTGTAGGAAACCCTTTTGATTTGACCTCATTTTCTTCCATTTTCCATATTTGTTGCATAATGGAAGTCTGATAGGGGCTATAAAACAATCCTTGAGGAATCGTTTTAAGAAGAGTAATCTCTTCAGGTTTTCTGCTAATAGATTCCGACACACGAATACCCGAAAGTGTTATGCCGCCATTATTATCGGCAATAGCGTACTCGTAAAACCCATCTTTTGCGATAAGTATAGTATAGCCATCAATTGTTTGCGCCCACTTAATCTTTTCATCGCCCATAAGTTGAACTGTAATTTTTGTACCATCGGGTAATTTGTATTCAACAGGACTTGGGTACGCAGGTACCCCAAAGGCTTTTTGCTCAGTTAAAAAAGAATTAAAAAGCAAGATTGATAAAAAGTATAATAAATACTTTTTATGTAAAATTCTACTAATTAGGTACATAGTATAACAATTAGGTAATTTATTTTTTTTTAAAAGTATCGATAATAAATAAAAGAGTTAGAATCAAAAAACAAATTTTCGTTTAACCGAATAAAAAAAATAACTCACATTTATAAAACCAACATTATTAACAGTTATAAAGCAAAGAGCCGCTACTTGAGCGGCTCTGCTTTAAAGTTAAGTTAATGGTGTGTTAATCTTTAACAAGTTTTTTCACAACCTTTTCACCATTTTGGCTTTGGAAGGTAACAAAGTAAATACCCTTAGCAATGTTACTTGTTGAAATAGAAGTGTTGGTCTCACCATTCAATGCAAACTCAGCAACCTTTTGTCCAAGTATATTGGTAAACGAAACAACCTTAACGTTTGCTACGTTTGTTAGGTTAACCATTTCGTTGAATGGGTTGGGGTACACGCTTAAATTCGAAAGAGCCGAAGGATTAATGCTTGTTATATCAGTAAAACTTGCTGCAATTGTATGGTTGCTCATTACGTTTGAGAAAGTATACTCCGTTAAAGCACCAACGCTCGAACCATTAACTAAAACATCGGCAATATTGTATCCAATAGAAGGAGTAATTGTGAACGATTTGTCGTTACCTTCAACAACAACTACAGTTCCCGATGGAGTAATACTACCACCAACACCTGCAGAAGTGGTTATAGTATATGTAGTTTCAACTGTAACTGCATCTACCACAAGATTATCAACTCCAAAGTTTGCTCCGTCGTTGCCAGTGTACTGGAACATAAACCTTACATTACTTTCGCCTTGGTAAGCATTAAGCTGTAATTGAGTATTGTGCCATACATAAGTTGCTGCATCAGAAGTAAAGTTTGGATGATCGGTTTCCATCCATACTTGAGTCCAAGCACCATTATTAATGCTAACAAGCAACTTAAGATCGCATTTTGACTGAGTAACCGCCCACTCATAACTACCAACAAACCAGAAGTTTACAGTTGGTATCTTACCCGTAAAGTCATACTTTGGAGTAATTAGCTTTTCATCTTGGTTTTGCGCTAACCACTGAACATTTGCAAAAAATGAACCTTGCTGAGGTGTAACCGTAACTGGAGACGTTCCACCAGTTGTGAAACTTGCTATTTTCGACCAAGTATTAGTAGAAGTACTCTGAAGCGACCAGCAGGTTGGGGTAAATGCTCCCTCAAAACTTTCGGCATGAGGATAAACAGTTATTGCATCGCCGCAGAATGGAGTTACATTAATATAGTTCGTTTTTGTATTTACAATATCGCCATTAATAGTAAGACCAACTGTTTTTAAACCTACTGTATTGTAAGTAACCGTATGAGGACCTTGACCTGCAGCAGTGGCAGGGTTAGCACCCTCGCCAAAGTTCCAGCTCCAGCTGGTAATGGCTCCACCACCCGATGCATCGGTAAAGGTAACCGACTGGCCTACCTCAATTGTAGTTGGAGTTCCTGTAAAGTTAGCGTATGTTCCTGCTGGCGTTCCAGTAACCGAAACGGCATCGATGCAAACACCATATCCCCACTGACCTTCAGCTTCAAATGCAATGTAAAAATCGTCGCTAAGTTCAGCATTTGGAATATTAATAGTTACAAGAGTCCAAGTTGTAACGTTCGTGTTATATGTATTTAATAACACCCATGAACCAGAACTTGATTTTTTATAATAAACTTTAAGAATATCTTGATCGGGAGACCAAAACTGATTCTGATAGTAGAACTTCAATTGAACATCCATATAGGCAATTAGACCTAATTTTGGTGTAATCAATTTTGTTTTTTTACCTCTATCACCACTAGCCGCTACCTTAAAATATGCATTTTTTGTTCCTTGGTATGCAGACGCTGGGTTACTTCCACCATTTCCTGCACCAAAAGCCCAATTAATAGCACCATTAGCATATTCTTGAGACCAGCAGTTAGGAAGAACACCTCCTTCAAAACCTTCACTAAATGGAAGAGTAGCAGGAGCTCCACAATTGCTAACAATAAAGTTTACGGTTTGGCTATTGTTTGCAGCATTCTCATCGCCAGCAGCCGTAACTGTAGCAACAAAAACGTGGCTACCAGCAGTAATGTCAATTGAAGGGAAGTTAACTGTTGCAGTGGCATTTGAGGCAAGGTTACCAGTCCATGAAACCTCTACAGCAGTTCCCCCATTAAGAGTATAACTTACTGTTGCTGCGGTAAGATTATCGGTACCCTTATTTTTAATTACAACTGCAGGAATAATGCTTTGAGGTGCTTGGTAAGAAGCAACAGGAGCAGTAACACTTAAAAGCTGAGCATCAACAGCTACAACTATTGCATTAGGATCGTAACCAGTAATTGATGTAACTCCAGAACTTGAAGGATCGAGCCAATTGCTTAAACGTGTAGCATTTGTTCCTCCGCCAGTCCACGAAACACCAAGTTTTCCGTACCAGTCAGAAGTATTACTCGTACATGAAGCGTATCCACCATGAAGTTGACCAATAATTCTTCCTTCTGGATCGAATAATGGAGAACCCGAAGAACCACCTTCAGTAGTTGTTCCATCGCTCCATGAAGTAATTCTCCAATGTGATCCATTGCCAGGAACAGGATTTTGAAGATAAGTTGTTGTAGAAACGCCAAGGGTTGACCAACTAATCTTTTTCACATCACCTGCAGGGTGGTGTATACCCCAAAACTTACCTGAAATATTATCGTCCATTATTCTATTCCAACCTGAATAGTATACATTATAATTTGATGGAGGTGTTGAATTAAGTTCAACAAGCCAAAAATCCGAAGTAGCACTTCGTGCTTTATCGGTTGCGCCCGAAATTGATTGGTAAGCTGTAGCACCACCTGAATTATCGCATGTTGTGCGGTGCCAATTAAAGATATAAAACACAGAACCAGGTGCTGAATAGCAATGATCGGCCGATAGAAAATAAGGTTTTCCATCGTTAGCTGTGTTGTTAATTAGTGCGCCAGAGCAAAATCCATTAGAAACACCATTAGATGAAGCCAACATTGCTACCGAACGAATTTGGTCTTCCATTCCGGCAGCTGAGGGACAAATTACGTTAACATTACACGAACCAGAACCTCCTAAACCTTTTAGGTATTGAACAAAAGTTCTGTAACCATGCGTAATTTCATTTATATTAAGCAAACCAGCAAATTGCACGTCTTTAGGCTCAATATACTCAACAACAACATTATCGGAAAAAACAAAAGAGATTGCTAAAAGATTGTCATCTTGGTTGTTGAAACTGGTGAATGCACCAAGCACTTCTTTCCTATCTGCCGAATAAATGAACAATTTTGCACCCTCAGGTAGTTTATACATGTCAAACGTAATATTTATTGACAATGCAGAGGGGCAAGTTATTCCCAGTCTCCATATTTTCGTACCATCAGCAAGAATGTCAAAAACACCTGAATTACTTGGGTTTAATGACACTTGGTGAACTTTCCCGAAACGCCATGGAACATCTTTTTGTAAATCGCCAATTTCATCCTCTTCCAAGAATCGTTTAGTATCAATCGATGGCAATTTTTCGAAGGGCACCTCATTTAAGGTGATTTTTTCGGAAATCTCAAAACTTAAAGGCGTACCTCCTTGGCTAATTTGCGCTAAAGCAGCAGCGCTGGCCAATGATAATGCCAATAATAATGTGAATAAAAAGCGTGAAACTCTCTTCATAATGGTTAAGGGTTAAGGTTAATAAATAGTTAAAATTTTGCGCCAAGATAGATATTTTTTCTTGCTAAAAAACATATCAATAAAAATAATTGTTGACGCAACCTTTTTGGGACGTCATTATAACAATCTATATTACAGGCAAATAAGCAATTTTAAACAAAAGACTTGAATACTTGAGAACTGAGGGATTGAAGGATTGTTTGAGTTAATTGGTTGCACTTCGACTTCGCTCAGTGTAAAATTGGTTAATTGGTTAATTGGTGGATTTTTGAGACCGAAGACAGGACACATGAGACCGAAGTCCGAAGACCGAAGACCGAAGACTGAAGACTGAAGACTGAAGACTGCGAACTGAAGACTGTGGACTGTGGACTGAGAACTGAGAACTGAAGACTGACACTTCGATAAACTCAGTGTCCGTTGTGAGCTGCGAACTGAGAACCCTTCTATTTCCTAATACTAATCGTCAGCCCATCCTCGGCAAGGTAGGTTTCGGGGAAAATTGTACGGGCTTCGTTTAGGAGAACCTCGGGGTGCTTGTAGCGCGACGAAAAGTGGCCAATAATTAGTTTGCCAACTCCTGCTTTTGCAGCAATTTTTGCAGCCTGAAGGGCTGTTGAATGACCGGTAGCTTTTGCCAGCTGCGCCAAGCTATGTGCAAAGGTAGCCTCGTGGTAAAGTACATCAATATTTTTAACGCTTTCGGCTACCGATTCGGAGTACATTGTATCGGAGCAGTAAGCATATGATACTGGCTTTGCTGCCTCTGCTGTTAAATTACTATTTGGAATTACCTCGCCACTTGGCAGAGTTAAGTCGGCTCCCTTTTTAATTAGAACTATATCCTTAAATGAAATCGTATATTTTTCGATTAGTTCCTTTTTTATATTCAACTCTTTAGGTTGTTCCCTAAAAATAAAACCCGTTGATGGTATGCGATGCTTTAACGGAAACGCTTCTACCTCAATTTTGGAGTCGGTAAATATTACTCCACGTTCACGGGTTTTTAGAATATTAAAGTTAATGGGAAAGCTAATTTCGTTTGCAAAAAAATTCAGGTTGAATTTTAAAACAGGCTCAAACGCAGCATGAGCATAAATGTTTAACTCATTTTTTCGACCTAAAAGGTTAAGGGTTGAAATTAAGCCGAATATTCCAAGCGTATGATCGCCATGAACATGCGAAATAAATATGCTATCGACTCGAGACAACTTTTGCTTAAACCTACGAAGTTGCACTTGAGTTCCCTCACCACAGTCGATTAAAAACAACCGCTCATGCGCGTTAAGCACATGAGCGGAGGGAAATCGTGTAGAAGTTGGCAGCGCGCTGCTACTTCCTAAAATTGTAACTGTAAAGGGCACTACTATTTATCACTTTCGGCCTTACGAATCATTTCAACAGCTTCGTTTTTGCTGTAAGCAATGCTGAGAACTGTGTCGAGTTGCGATATTGTAATAAGCCTCTCAACGGCATCGGTTAAGCCAGTGAGAACAAAAGCACCATTGGCATTTTTGCATAACCTGTTAGCAACAAGGATAGCACTTAGGCCGGAGGAATCGCAGTAACGGCATGAGCTAAGATCGAGAATGATATTACGTTCGCCGTTACCAGAAATAAGAACTAGCTCCGATTTAAGTGAAGGGGCAATATTGGTGTCCAATTTTTCCTCTAAAACTTCTATCAAAGTATAGTTTTCCAGCTTATCAATTTTAAATTCCATCGCTATCAGGTTTAAAAATTAGTAATATATAGTTCAATTTCCGCCTTAATCAGCGCTCTCTTTTTTCTTACTCTTTTGATTATCTTCGAGTTCAGTTTTAAGAGCAGCCAATTCGGATATGTCCCCTAAGGTAGTCTTTTCTAAATTAGCTTTCAACTTTTTTACAGCTTTTTGTGTAGTATTTTCCTTAGTTTTTTTCTCGGCTTTGTCGTCCGACTTGCGAACATCCTCGAAAACTCTACTATGCGAAAGGATAATACGTTTAGCTGCCTTGTTGAATTCGATAACCTTAAACTCAAGTTTTTCGTCAACTTTACCGTTCGATCCGTCTTCTTTTACTAAATGTTTTGGGGTAACAAAACCTTCAACACCGTAAGGAAGAGCAACTACAGCACCTTTATCGAACACGTCGATAATAGTACCTTCGTGAACAGAATCAACAGTAAATAGGGTTTCGAAAACATCCCAAGGATTTTCCTCGAGTTGCTTGTGGCCTAAACTTAACCTGCGGTTATCTTTATCGATTTCGAGAACGGTAACATCGATATCGGCACCAACGGTGGTAAATTCGGCGGGGTGTTTGATTTTCTTAGTCCAACTAAGGTCCGAAATATGAATTAAACCGTCAACTCCCTCTTCAATTTCAACAAATACGCCGAATGAAGTGAAGTTGCGAACTTTTGCGCTGTGGCGCGAACCAATTGGGTACTTAGCATCGATACTGCTCCATGGATCGGTTTTAAGCTGTTTAATGCCTAACGACATTTTTCGCTCGTCGCGATCGAGGGTTAAAATTTGAGCGTCAACAATATCGCCTACTTTTAAGAATTCCTGAGCGCTACGAAGATGCTGGCTCCACGACATTTCGGAAACGTGAATTAGGCCCTCAACTCCGGGTGCTATTTCGATAAATGCGCCATAATCGGCAATAACTACAACTTTACCTTTAGCTACATCGCCAACCTTAAGGTTAGTGTCGAGCGAATCCCAAGGATGTGAGGTAAGCTGTTTAAGACCAAGGGCGATACGCTTTTTAGCATCGTCGAAATCGAGAATAACAACGTTCAATTTCTGATCGAGTTGAACGATTTCCTCGGGATGAGAAACGCGCCCCCATGAAAGGTCGGTAATATGGATAAGGCCATCAACTCCGCCAAGGTCGATAAACACACCGTAGCTGGTAATGTTTTTAACAGTTCCCTCAAGAACTTGACCTTTTTCGAGTTTGGCAATAATGTCTTTTTTCTGCTGCTCGAGTTCTGCTTCGATAAGCGCTTTGTGCGAAACCACAACGTTTTTGTACTCTTGGTTAATTTTAACCACCTTGAACTCCATGGTTTTACCAACGTACATATCGTAGTCGCGAATAGGTTTAACATCGATTTGCGAACCAGGAAGGAATGCTTCGATGCCAAATACATCGACAATCATACCGCCTTTGGTACGGCACTTAATGTAACCCTTAATAATTTCGTCTTTCTCGAGAGCTTGGTTAACCCTATCCCACGAGCGTAGTGCACGAGCCTTTTTGTGCGAAAGCACAAGTTGACCCTTTTTGTCTTCTTGGGTTTCAACGTAAACTTCAACTACATCGCCATTTTTAAGATCGGGATTGTAGCGGAACTCGTTTAAGCTAATAACACCTTCAGATTTGAAGCCGATGTTGATAACAACTTCGCGCTTGTTCATTGAAATAACTGTACCGTCAACAACTTCACCTTCGCCAACCGACGAAAGGGTTAGATCGTACATGGCCTCTACATCGGCCTTTTTGTTTTTGGAGTAAAAACCTTCTTCGGCAAAAGTTTCCCAGTCGAATTCAGCATTTCCGTCGTTGCCAGTTGCAACTACATTACTCGTTTTTGCAACCACAGGTTGCTCGTTTGGTTCAACATTAGCTTCTACTGAAGCATTTTCTTCGTGATTAATCATTAAATTTGCTTACAATTAGTTAGTTAGACATTATTGATAGTTAAAACACGGACTGCAAAAATACATAACTTTTTCATTTATAGCTAAAAATGGTAGTTTATTTTTTATGTTTTGCAACGATTTAATATTTTAATATGCTTATTTTCTGAACTTTAAAAACAAGGTGATTTTTACTACCTTGAGTTAAAAAAGCACTTACGAGTGGTAGTAGTGCTAAAAATTTGAATAAAAAAAGGCTTCCGTTCGGAAGCCAAAAAGTTATTGTAAGTGCTACTTATTTTAAAAAATTTCTTTCCCTTTTCCTAGCAATAGTAACCTGAGCACCAATGCTAAACATTCCTGCTTGATAGTCGAAGTTGTAACCCGACGAGTTTACTTTATACGAAAAACCGAATTGAGTAAAAAATTTAAACTGTTTAAAGCCCACCTTAAAAGTAAGATTAGGTTCGACAAACACACCCGTACCCGATTTATCGATAGTATTATTAAGTTTCCCCGAAAAGTTAACCGTTGCTAAGCTGAGGTGTAAATGCAATGTCGAAATAATCGGAAACATAACCCATTGAGGGTTGTATAAAGAATCGATTGTAACTTCCCTTAAGGTTAAGATAAGACCAACTACCCGAATTGTAATCGTAAGAATTGTGAGTACTAACATCAACATCGGAAATGCCATAACCACCAAAGACTTCGAAGTTAAGCCAATCGGTTGGTGTAGGTCGAAAATTCTACATAAACTATACTAAAGCGGCACCAATAATTCCAGCATCGTTAAGTAACTTTGCAGGTATAACAGGGGTTTTAAGAGTGAGTTCCTTTTGAAACTTATCGAATCGCTTGCTGGTTCCACCTCCAATAATAATAAGTTCGGGGTAAAAAAGTTTGTCGATATAGTTTAGGTACTCGTTAAATCGCATACCCCAATCGCTCCAATCAATATTATCCTTTTTACGAACCGCATCGGAGGTGTACTTTTCGGCCTTAAGGCCGTTTTTCATGTATATTTGGCCTAGTTCGCTGTTCGGAGTTAGAATGCCTTTATTAAAAATTGCTGATCCTATTCCTGTTCCCACAGTAAGAAAGATTGCTAAGCCCTGAAAATGCTGTACCACTCCAAACATAAGCTCTGCAAAACCAGCGGCATCGGCGTCGTTAATTACGTTAACCTCACAGCCTGTGGCTTTGCTAAAAAGCTCGTTAACATTAACCCCAATAAACTGCTTGTCGATATTTGAGGCAGTTTTAACAACTCCATTTTGCACCACTGCCGGGAAGCCGCAACCTATTTTACCCTTCCAGTTAAAATGCTCCACAATTTTTTTAACCGTTTCAACTATTTCGGTAATAGGTGCAGGCTGCGATGTTTCAATTCGATACTTTTCGCCAACAAACTGACCTGTTTGAATGTTTACAATTGCGCCTTTAATGGCCGATCCCCCTATGTCGATTCCTAAAACTTCCATAAATTTTATTTTTACAAGTATAGGTATTTAATGGAATGTAAACAAAAGGTGATTACTACAGAGTAATTGTTTCGAATGCTAAAAAAAAATCTTGTTGCAGTCTAATAAAGAAAGTTGTAACTATTCAGCAGATTACTGGAGTTTATATTTACCCTCTTAAGAAAACACCTACAATAAAAGACACCTGAGTAATTAAAAAAAAGCATACTATATTTGAACAAAAATGCATGAACGGAGCCATTAACATATACCAAGTTTTTACACGATTGTTTAGAAACGATAAGCAAGCGAATTTGCCTTTTGGAACCATTGAAGAAAATGGCTGTTCGAAATTCGAACATTTTTCACCAATTGCTTTGCAAGCATTAAAAGAATTTGGCATAACACATATATGGTTTACTGGCATTAATAGGCATGCAACATGCACAAGCTACGAACAGTATGGGCTGCCAGCCAATAACTCGCAAATTGTAAAGGGTCGTGCTGGTTCGCCATACGCAATTACCGACTACTACGATGTGGACCCCGATTTGGCCACTGAACCACAAAACCGCATGCTGGAATTTGAAGCATTGGTTGAGCGTTGTCATAGCAGCGGCCTTAAGGTTATTATCGACTTTGTTCCAAACCATGTTGCTCGCCAGTATAAAAGCACTAATTTGCCTCAAGGAGTAATGAACCTTGGGGAAAACGACAATACTAATTTTGCATTTTTACCCACTAATAACTTTTACTACGAACCTAATGATACCTTTCGAATTCCCGAAGGAATTAATTTACCCTACACAAACGAAGCAAGCAGCTACTTGGAGTTTCCAGCAAAGGCAACTGGAAACGATGCTTTTACAGCACAACCCAGCATTAACGACTGGTACGAAACCGTAAAGCTAAACTATGGGGTTGATTACCTTAATAATATGCAATCGCATTTCGACCCAATTCCCGATACCTGGGAAAAAATGGTTGATATAATGAAGTTTTGGGCTCAAAAAGGGGTCGATGGGCTGCGCTGCGACATGGCCGAATTGGTTCCAGTTGAGTTTTGGAATTGGGCAATTCGTCAGGTTAAAGAGGAAAATAGTAGAATAATTATAATTGCCGAAGTTTACAAACCGCAGGAATACAAAAGGTTTCTTGCCGCTGGGTTCGACTATTTATACGATAAGGTTGGTCTTTACGATATTTTGCGAGCATTAATTGAAGGGTACGGCTCGGCACGCGATATTACCATGCTTTGGCAGCAGTACGAAGGCTACTCGCATAAAATGCTACGCTTTTTAGAGAATCACGACGAGCAGCGAATTACATCGCCACAATTTGCCAATAATCCATGGAAAGCATTGCCAGCAATGATACTGGCAGCAACGCTGAATACTGGGCCACTAATGGTTTACTTTGGACAAGAAATTGGCGAAAAAGCAACCGATAGCGAAGGTTTTAGTGGATACGATGGGCGCACCACTATTTTCGATTACTGGAGCGTAACTGAGTACCAAAAATGGGTTAATAAAGGAACTTTTAACTCCCAATTGCTAAGCGAAGAGCAAAATAAACTTCGAAATTTTTACCAAAAGTTAAACCAGCTGCGTATACATTCTGCTGCTATAAATGCGGGTAGTTTTTACGACCTAATGTGGGTTAATTCGCATGTTAACACTAATAAAATATACGCCTACATTCGTCACCATGGTAAAGAGGTAGTGCTTGTGGTTTTAAACTTCGATTTACAAAACGAGCATAGCATTAAGCTTAAATTTCCCATTGATGCCATTCGTATTGCTGGCCTTTCGACCACTAAAACATGGAAAGCAACCGAAGTTATAACCCAAAACTTTAGTACTTCATTTCACCCTTTCGAAGCCGAACACGAAGGCATTGCGTTGCAACTAAAGGTAAGCTCGGGGTTGGTTTTTAGGATTTCATAATTCGAAAATTAGAAAAACAACCACAGTAGAAACAATAGATAACAATAGAACATTTGAATGACTGAATGACTGAATGACTGAATGACTGAACAACGGACAACCGATAACCGATAACCGATAACCGAAGACTGAACAACTGAACAACTGAACAACTGAACATTTGAACAACTGAACATTTGAACGAAAGAACAACTGAACAACGGATAACCGATAACCGATAACCGATAACCGAAGACTGAACAACTGAATAGCTGAACAAAAGAACAACTGAATAGCTGAACAAAAGAACAACTGAACAAAAGAACAACTGAAACTGCGACAAACAGAAACTTGTTTAGCGCTAAATTTTAAATCGTTTGCTTTAGGTATTTTCATATTTTAAGGCCAATTGGGTTTATAATGTTAATATTTCAATATATTTGAACCCATTGCCTAATATTTCGATATGTTAAAACGCTTAATACCTCTTTTTGCGTTAAGTTACTTTGCTGTTTTTAGCATTAATGCACAAAACTACAACTTTGTAAAGTTTGGTGTGCGCGAGGGAGTTATGCACTCGCTGGTAACTGGCATTACTCAGGATAAACGTGGCGATATTTGGATGGCAACCGGTGGCGGATTATGCCGTTTTAACGGTGTTGAATTTGACTATATTACTACAAAAAATGGGTTGAACTTTACCCGCTTAACCTGTGTAACAACCGACGATGACGATAACATTTGGGTAGGCTCGTCGAAGGGGTTAAACTTTATTTACGGAAAAACAATTTATTCGGTGCTCAATTCGCTGCTCAACGGCGAAATACTTGCTATTTCATCGGCTGGAGAATCGATGGTTTGGGTGGTTTCGAATAGTGGTCTTTTTAAAGTGAAGTTTTTAAATGGGGAATTTAATGTTACAAAAATTACTATTCCTTTATTTCAATCGGCTGCCCAATCGCAAATATTTCAGGACAGAATACTAAGTAGCTTTATATTTCAAACCAAAGCAGGAAGCGCTTATTACATAAATAGTGGCGAACTATTTTGTGTTAAGGGCAATGAAGTTGAAAAAATAAATTCCGAAGAAAACCTATTCGTGAACACTGGTATGGAGCTTATTGATAGCACCGTATTGTTTGGAACAAACAAAGGAATTTTCAAACTCGAGGGGACTAAACTTGTTCAATTTAGTAATATAAATACAAACAATATCGACATAAAAAGTATAAACTCCGATGGCGAAAAAATTTGGTTTTTGGGCAAAGAACTTGTTGCTGGTACGTTGGAAACATACTTATATTCCATCGACTTAAGTAATCGAAAAAATATTCGGAAAATTGGTAAAAACAACGGATTAGCTGATGAGCCAACCCAAATGTTTATTGACCACGAGGGAAATGTTTGGACAACCTCGAACAACGGGGTTAGTTTGCTTAAAGGGAATGCATTTGTAGCATTTAATTCGGCTAACGGAATGGCTGGCAATAAAACATGGGGAATAACGAAATTGAGCGATGGTAGCCTTTGGGTTGGAACAATTGGAGAAGGGCTAACTATTATAAACGACAATAAATTTACTACCTACAGCACTAAAAATGGGTTACCCGACAACTACATAGCGAAAATTTTTCAGGCTAAAAATGGAGAAATTTACTTAGGAACTGGAAATGCTGGTATTTGCAGGGCAACTTACAATAATAATTCAAAGTCGTACAAATTTGTCCGATTGCCACTCCTAATGGACTCAAAACTTAGAGTCGATGATATTTTAGAGGATCGCAATGGTACTCTTTGGGTTGCATCGAACAAAGGGCTATTCTATTCAAAAAACTACACGAATTTTATTCAAGCACCATTATTTCCAAACGATACAGGCCAAGTGTTTGTTCAAAAGTTACTAGTTGACACGCTAAGAAATTTTATATGGATTGGAACCCGATACAACGGGGTTTTCACAATGCAAAATGGAAAAGTGCTGCAATTCGACTTGCTCGATTCGAAGCTTGAAGTAACCTCGTTGGAAATGGATAATTCTGGTAATGTTTGGATTGGAACACGAACCAACGGGGCATTTCGGTACGATGGCACAAGCATTACCCGACTTACCGAAAAGGATGGTTTAGCATCGAACCTTATTTACGTTCTTTATCCCGATAAGCTGCATAATTTGTGGGTGGGAACAAATTTAGGTCTCGATCGTGTCGATTTAAAAGTTTTAAAGAATGAAGGCAAAACTGAAATTCGCCACTACAGCTCCGATGAGGGATTAGTTGACTTGGAGATTAATTTAAACGGCGTTTTTGAGGATGGCGACTCAGGATTTTGGATTGCCACCAATGGTGGTTTGCTAAAGTACGAACGAACAGCCGATAAGCCAAACAGTATTCCACCTAAAGTTCGAATTCTTAATTTAAAGTTGAATTCACAGGAAACTAACTGGCGCGAATTTTCGGCACATGTAAACCCTTGGAACGGCTTACCCGAAAAGCTAATACTAAAGCATTACCAAAATCACCTAACCTTCGAGTTTGTTGGGGTTAGTTTCCGAAATCCTCGAATGGTTAAGTACGCATGGAAACTCGAAGGATTCGACAAAAACTGGATTACAAGCTCGAGCCGACAGGCAATTTACTCGAACATTCCCCCTGGAAATTACACCTTTAAGCTAAAGGCTGCCAACAGCGACACAACATGGTCCAACGAGGTTGAGTCGATGCTTTTTATAGTTCGCCCTCCCTTTTGGGAAACATGGTGGTTTCGAATTGCCGTGTTAGTTGTTACTGCTTTACTCGTTTACATTTATGTAATAAACCGAATTAGGTCGCTTCGCGAAAAGCAAAAGGAACTCGAAAGCCTTGTTGGAGTTAGAACTCTCGAACTCCGAGAGCAATTCGAAATTGTTGACAGGAAAAATAAGCAAATTCTCGACAGCTTAATGTACGCCAAGTTTTTGCAGAATGCCATTCTCACCTCAATTGACGAGATTAAAGAGAATTTTTCGGATGCATTTGTTTACTATAAGCCCAAAGACATTGTTAGTGGCGATTTTTACTGGTATACAAGGCAAAGCGATTTGTCGGTTTTTGCAGTAGCCGATTGTACTGGGCATGGTGTACCGGGAGCAATTATTAGCGTAATTTGCGAAAATGCCCTTAGGCAAGCGGTTGCAAACTGCGGATTCGAAAACCCTGCCCAAATTCTTGATCAAACCAATAAATATGTAGTCGACACATTTACGCATACGCAAAAGGACATTCACCCGGGAATGGAAATTGCCCTTTGCACCTTTAACCACAAAACTTACAAGCTAACCTACAGCGGAGCAAAACTTGGAATTCATATAGTATTAAATGGTGAATTAGTAAAGTTTAAACCAAGCGTTTACCGAATTGGGTGGAATCTTAGTACTCCAAATTATTCGAACCAAGAACAGCAGCTGTCGAAGGGCGATATACTTTACCTTTTTACCGATGGCTATGGCGACCAGTTCGAACCAATTGCAAAAAAGAAGTTCTCGTCGTCGCGGCTAAAGAGAATACTCTTCGAAAACCATCAACTTCCCTCTTCCGAACTCTACGAAATTCTCGATAAGGAACTCGAGGCATGGCAGGCCGGTTTCGACCAAATTGACGATGTGCTGGTTGTGGGGATAAAGGTTTAACCCAATTTTAAACAATCGAACAACAGAACAATCGAACATTGGAACAAATGAACAATTGAATCACTGAACAGTAGAACCACTGAACAGTAGAACAATTGAACAGTAGAACAATTGAACTATTGAACATTTGAACTATTGAACATTTGAACCACTGAACATTTGAACCACTGAACATTTGAACCACTGAACAGTAGAACAATTGAACAGTAGAACAATTGAAGCTATTACGATTTAGAAACCTTAATTCTTCTCGTTTTGTAAAGTTTCCTTCTATTTCGATTTAGTCAAACAAAATCGAACTATCCACTTATCACACTATTATTCTTGCACATAACAAAAAAAGACTACTTCTCTGTGAACTATGCTAAGTTCAATCCTTATTTTTTTTGAATAATAATTGGTGAAATTTCGATATTCAAACTTATATTTATAGAACTTACTTTTAAAAAAAATAGCAGGTTGCAATCTTTAAGCTAAAACAAACATATTACAATTAACCCCGAATGCATTCGGAAAAGTACTAACTTAAATTTCAAAACTATGAAAATGAGACTTTTAGCAATGCTTGGTGTGGCATTTTTCATCCTTTTACTTTCAGGATGTAAAAAAGATGACGAAACAGCTCCAGTATTACCACCTTTAGAAACAATGGTAATCGACTTTAGTGACTTTACCGATTCGAAAAGCGATATAAATTCGAAAACAGCCAATAACTTTGCTTGGTCGGCTACTACAGTAGGAGTATGGAATTTAATTCTATCGATAACATTAGTAACACCAGTTGCAGCATTTCAGCATGCATTTGCCAATACTCCAACTTGTCTTGGCGATAAAAAATGGGAATGGACCTATAATGTTACCATACTAGCAGCAAATTATGCAGTACGCTTAACAGGTGAAATTAGAGCCAACGATGTTAAGTGGGAAACCTACATTACCAAAACAGGTGTTGTAGCATT
Organism: Bacteroidales bacterium UBA2287; assembly: GCA_002345675.1. GTDB lineage: Bacteria > Bacteroidota > Bacteroidia > Bacteroidales > Tenuifilaceae > UBA2287. The sequence continues at coordinate 72,193 of DDWL01000016.1, forward strand.
TAGCGAATTTAAATGGTTCGAGGGAACATCGGATTTAGATGGCAATGGTGGTCAGTGGATACTTTACCACAGCCCTTTACATCAGGATCCAGTTCTTCAAATCGATTGGGAAAAACAGAATACTCAAATTGGTAAAATTAAGTACACCTATGTTCGCGAGAACAACGACAACAACCAACCCGACACGTTCAAAAACAGCTACTTAGAATACGGATTACAGTCGGGTAATTACAATGCCTACTTTACAGCTCACGCTTTTAATAATAATTCATCCATTTTTAACGATACCTATATTGAGTGGAGCACAACCGAGCATTTTGGGCATATTAAAGCGCAACACATTTACCAAAATAGCGATTGGCACTGCTGGGACGAGAATGGTCAAGACATAGTTTGCCCAAATTAATCGTATTTCCAAAGCATCGTTTTGCTTTTGCATATTAATACCTTAAGTAATAAAACGAAAGGCAAAACTCAAATTTTGCCCTTCGTTTTATGTTTTACATTTTGCGGTTTTTACAACCCGTCCGACCGCTTGGAGCGGTCGGACGGAAAAAAACGACATAACCAGACTTATTTTACGAATGGGCAGGGGCTATGCCGAATGTGAATAACAAAAGTTACAAATTTTTAACATGGAAATGAGACTTTGCAATCGCTATTATAGTAATTAAATGTGAGGAAAACCTAATACTTTTTCAATAAAACATAAAAAAAGAGTGGTCGAAAATTCTTCCGACCACTCCTAGCATAAAGCTTTATTTTTATATTGTAGTTAGGTGAGAGTTAATTTTAATATCCTTTATGCGCAAATCGTAATAATAATAAATATAGTATAATTCATTCCTCAACCAATAAAAAAAATCACTATCGTAATAGTAACTGTTTTCAGTTGTAAATACACGGTTTATAGTTGTATTATCGCTTAAAATTATATTTACAATGCTTTGGCCACTAATGTTTTGGTAAGTTGAATTTGAAACTAATACATCAATGGCTAAAGCATTTGATAAGCTAATCATATATATCTCATCATAGGGATAGAACTCCAACGAAATTGTATGTTTAAATGTCTTTAGCTTTTCACCATTATTTACATTTATGGTATGCAAAGTATTTATATAATAGGCTATTGAGTCTTTATTAATTAATATTCCTTCCGTTTGATCCTTAACTAATGCTCCAATATAAAAATCGGAAGGTGCCGACAATTTGTACGATGGCTCATCGCCATGTGATTCAATTAACGTAATCATTTCACGATGGAAAGCTGGCATCCCATTCGTTTGTTGACCCATAAAAGAATGGCCAAAAGCATATAGGTTGTTTCCTTCGATGTAGCTTATTGTGCCAACTGCACCATAATTAACTATGTCGCCTTTTACCATGCTTACGTCAATGCTCATTCCTGCAATCAGGTGAGCTGGTTCTTGGTCGTCGCTTTTACCAGATTTTAATGAATTCGATTTTGAGGGTTCACACTTTATTGCAAAATCTGTATTTGCATAGGAGGGCAAGTTAATCGAATTGCTTGTAAAATAAACATATGGTTCAATTCTTTCGTATATTGAATTTGTGTTTTGTTTTACGCTTTTTTTGCCGCTTTCTATTGACATTATGTCTTCAATGGCTCTTGCTATAAACTGTGTATTGCTACCCGAAAATCCATAACACAATGCACCTACAATTTTTCCGTCCTTGGTAACAATTGGAGATCCTGAATCGCCCTGTCCTATACTTAAATTATTAAGTGTTTTACAAACAATTAAATTCTCGCCCATTTCTTCCAATGTTCCTTCATATTTAATAGCGTGAGATTCGACCTGAAATCCAGTACGGTTAATTCGAATATACATTTCAGTTCCTTTACTAATATTTTTTAACTCGCTAAAAGTTAAAATTCCCGTTGGATTACTTGTAACAATAGTTCCTTCTGATTCAACATTACTAACTGTGTAATAATTCTTTTCAGTACAACTGTTTAATAGCATAAAGGCTCCTGCAAATAAAAATAAAAGTGCTTTTTTCATTTTTTAAAGTATTTAGGTTGGTCTATTTTTTTTTGAATGTGCAAAAGTAAATGAATCTTTTAATTATCAATTCATTAAATTGATAATTATCATGTGTTAAAGAACAGTATAATTGGATAAAATCATAATAAAAATCAATGCTCCTTGAATACTGTGAGACCACTTGGTTTGGTTCCCCATAAATGCTAATAACATGAATACCGAACTACTTAAACCCACATTTCACAATCAATTTTTTACAGTTATTTATTGTAAACTAAAAATGTAAAATGTAAAGCGGAAACTGGCCTGAGGACAAAGAAAAAACGACATAGCTAGACCTATCTTTAGGATAGGCAGGGGCTATGCCGAACGTGGGTAGAACAGTAGAATAACTGAACAGTTGAACAGTAGAATTGCGAATAGATGTAGAAACTTTAACGATTCGACCCCCGTTCGGCTGAGCCCCGATTGCTATCGGGGGTGCCTCAGTCGAATATATCTTGGCAGGCTTTTGCCTGATTTGCGAAGTTAATCTTTTGCATTTGCAGGCACAGCCTGCTGGTGATAGTCCGACGGCGGCAAAGCCGACCGCCGAACGTTGTTTCAATCGGACAGCCTCGGGGTAACGGGGTATCGCCAAACCCGATTAGCTGGCTAATCGGGGAGCCACCCAGCGCGAAATACACCCCTTGTTATGTGCTGGGTTTATTTTTCGAAATACAAAATTTGTCTTTCAAAAATTCGAGTTGCAATATTATGTTTAAATTCAATTTTTTTGACCCAATTTTCTTTCTTATCATATTCATATTCAGAACTATTACTTTCAATCAATTCATCATTTGAATTATAAATTCTGACTTCCTTTAAATACCCCATATTATTATATTCATAAATAGTTTTGGTTTCTAATAGATTATCTGAATTATATGTAAGTTTTTCAGACTGTTTTCCATTATTGTTATATTTATATTTAGTTATAGAATGATTTTTCGGGGCAATAAAACTATTGACATCAATTAAGTTATTGTTTTCATCATAGATTGAGATTGATTTTCTTAATAAACTATCAGTAGAGTTATAAGTGAAGGATTCAATTAGGTTCCCTTTACTATCATACTTGTTAAAATACTTATGAGTGATACTATCTTTTCCATTGCAACGAATGGATTCTATTAGATTACCTTTTCTGTCAAAACGACTTTCATATCTTCGAACCAAAGTGCTGTCCGACTTTGTATAAGAGTAGTCATTTCTTATAGTCATATTCCCTTTTTTATCAAATCTCGGTAATTCAGACCAACTTTTATTTCCTTCAGTAGTAAAACTTCTATATTCAATTCAATCCAATCACCATTTCTGTTATACTTAATTAAAACATTCCCATAATTATTATCAATCATTTGACTTTTAGAAATAATTCCGCAAGAATCTATGGCTTTGTATTGAAAAGTCCTTAAAATATTTACTTTACCTTTTAATCCGTCAGTATCCCAAGATGGTTTCTTTCCTGAATGATTTTTTTGGCATCCAAAACTGAATGTAATAATAAATATTCCGATTAGTATAATTATTTTTTTCATATTTTCCTTTCACTACAATGTTGCAACCTATTCATAACCTTGCACATAACTTTAGGATAGGCAGGGGCTATGCCGAACATAGAAGTTAGTTTACAACTAACTTAATGGTGCGAGTCGATGTTTCGGCGGTTAGCACTATCATGTAAACACCTTTAGTAAATGCAGCAACTGGAATAGTAATTCTATAGCTGTTTCCATTTAAAACGCTAAGTGCTTTTACTTTTTGGCCAAAGGCATTATGAACTGAAATGCTCAAATTGGCAATGCGGCTAAGTTCGACCGACAAAAGGGTACTATTTACGGCTGGATTTGGAGCAACCGATACACTTACGAAAATATCGTTTAATCCCTCCTTCGGCAACAAAGGTGCTGCTTGCTGTGGAAGAACACTAATGCTCTTTTGCTGGTATGCGCTACACTCGCCCACGTAGGTTACAATTCCAATGGAATAGTTTCCTACCTGTTTGGGTTTAAGCAAATACTCGTAGAGATAGCTCTCAACTATTTCGAATTCGTTGGGAATAACCCAGTAAAGCGAATCGGGTATTGGCCACGAAATGTCGATTGCCACAATGGTATCGCCAACATAAGCTTCGCTGGGAATAATAAACGTTGCATCGACCTCGTAGTTGTGCTTTGTAACCTTCACTGTATCGTTGGCAAAACACCCGGCAGGGTTTGTAATTTGTAAGGTGTACGTGCCCGTTTCGGAAACTTCAATCTGTTTTTCGATGCTAAAGGAAATGTCGTTTAAAAACCACCAAAACTGGCTCCCATCATTACCTGCATCAAATTGACTTGTTTGTCCGGCACAAAGGGTAACAGCCTCGGGAAGGTTAACAACTATTGGTGCAGGATTTCTGAGTACGAAACTCGCCTGTTTCGTGCAGTTATTATTATCGGTAAGGGTTACTGTATAGCTGCCGGCACTAAGGGCGCTTATTGTTGAGCCACTTTGAAGGTTGCTCCAGCTGTAACCATGCGGCAATGTACCACCCTCGGACGAAATTCTTATTTTTCCATTGGAATAATTATGGCATTGAGGACTCTTTAGTTCATCTGCTTTAATGGATAAATCCTGAGGGGCAACAACCGCAACGGTTACCGTGTCGAAACAGCCAAAGTAATCGACCACCATAAGTTTGTAAATTCCACCAGAAATATTATCAACTTTTTCATTCTGAAAAGGCAGACCATTGGCTTCGTAGACAAATGGTGCCGAACCATTAACGGTTGAAAGCTGAATGCTCCCATTGGACGAGTAGCTACAAAGTGGCGATACTATATCGCCAACCACAAGCGTAGGACCTGCAATTTCGGGAACTTCACCGTAAATTTGGTTGCTAATACAGTTCTTTTTGTCAACTACGGTTGCACTATAATTTCCTGAAGGAATACTATTTAACGTAAGTGAACTTACACTTTCAAATCCAGTCCAATTTGCACGGTACAATCCATTTCCACCTTGAGCGGTAAGCAGAATTTCGCCATCGGACGATCCGCAATGGGCAGGAAGAATAGTATCTACCGATGCCTGAAGCAACTCGGGTTGAGGTACAAACAAATTCAACATATCGTTACAGCCATTTCGGTCGACAACAGAAAAAATATAATTTGCACTCGATAAGTTAGGAAAGTTGCCATGGCCATTGCTTACTGTATCTCCCACATTTGAGTACTGAAAAGGTGGAATTCCACCACTGGCTCTAACCCTAATTTCACCATTGCTCTTGCCGAAGCAAAGAACAGATTGTATTGAAATCTTTTGTAAATCGAGAATTTGAGGCTGATTAACTTCAACTGAATCTTGAACAGTACACCCTAGCATATCGGTAACTTCAACCGAATAGCTACCAGCAAAAAGATGAACAAAATTGGGGTTATTTTGTAACAATTGGCCACTTATTTGGTAATTGTAACTATTCCACCCACCCGAAGCAGTAATAGTTAACGAACCATTGTTACTTCCAAAGCATTTAGGTTGAGAAATATCGATTTTTTTAATTTTCAAAAGTGAATCTGGTTGGCTAACTTCAAAATTACCCGCCAAAGTACTGTCGGAATTACCAAAACCACAGCCGTTCGAATCGTAAACATTTAATGCATAACTTCTACTTGGTAACCCATTAGCAACAAATCCGACATTAACATTGCCAACCTCCCAACCTCCACTATAGGGTTCAGACCCGCCCGCAACAGTTGCAGTTAGAATACCGCTGTTTTCGCCAAAACAAATAACTGGCTCAGCAACTACGTTAACCGAAATGGGTGGTGGTGCATTGAGTGTAAATGGTTGGAAAGTCATACAATTATTCGAGTCGACAACCAGAGCGGTATCTATTCCCCCTATTACATTTGAGTAAGTTAAACTATCAGGATTCCAAGTACCATTTCCACTCCAAGTTACAGTGAAAGGGGCAGCTTCGCCAATAATTTTAAACTTAATTTCTCCATCGTTACGGTACGAACAGGTTGGATTTTTAAGAAAAATACTATCAATTACAGGCCCGTCAATATTCGAAAGGGTTTCGCTAAACGATACATTACAATAAGCAGTGTCGGTTAGAGTAAAACCGTAAATTCCTGCTGGTAAACTGTCGATCGAAAAACTGGTATTGGTAACAAAGTCGTCCCAATCAATTGAAATGGGGCCAGTGCCACCCGAAGGATTATTAATTGTAATTGCCCCGTTGGCATTTCCGCAGGTTGGTCTTATAATATCGGCCGATGCGTAGGTAATGGCAGTGGGCTGAGTAATAGTGTCCGATAAAGATGCAACGCACCCCTTTGAGTCGTTAACTAAAATTGTATAACCACCAGCTGTTAAGTCAGTAAATTCGCCTGTTGTGTTATTTGTAATTATATCGTTGATTTTATATTCGTACCCAGCGTTACCACCAACTGCTTCAACCTTAATTAATCCTGTACTATCGCCATTGCAAGTAATATGTTGTATTTGTTTTAGCATAAGTTGAAGGGAATCGGGCTGATTCAGTATAACCGTTGTGTCGATTTTGCAGTTTAGCAAGTCGGAAATGAAAATTTTATAACCTAATGTATTGGCCAATAAACCAATAAATTTACCCTCGCTGTTCGAAATACCATCCAAAGTGTATGTAAACTCTCCCCAGCCACCAGTTGCAGCTATATAAATTTCTCCATTCGATTCGCCAAAGCAATTTGGTTGGGTCAACCCAATGGTGTCTATGGCCAAATAGTTTGCTGGTTCGGGAATTTGAATTGGGAATTGCTCGGCAATATTACACCCGTTACCATCCCAAACATTAACAAGATAATTGTCGGCAGAAACCTTGGAAATGGAATTTATATTCGATACAATTTCGTTATTGCTATTGTACCAAGTGAATGAGTAACCTCCTACTCCACCTTCGCCCAAAACTACGGCATAGCCTGTGTTCCCACCCTTACAGGCAACAGCAATTATTGTATCAACTTTTAGTGTAACTGGCTCGGGTTGTTCTAATGTTAGTTGCGAATCGATAGTACACCCATACTTATCGGTTACGCTTAGCTGAAAGGTATCGGCTACTAACCCATTAAATATTCCACTTGTATTTTGCCAACTGGTTTCGGCATCGAATTCTAATTTGTAAATGTAAGGCGAAATGCCATTAATTACCTTAACCTCAATTTTTCCATCATTACCACCATGGCATCGCGGTTCGGTGTAAATTACACTGTCAATTTTAAGCGCAATAGGCTCAACAAGAACTGTAGAATCGTTGTACAAGCAACCTTTCCGGTCGGTTAGCGACAGCACGTACTTTCCCTGCGAAAGATTGGTGTACACAAGCGTGTCGCCACTGTTGGCAATGCCCGCATTTGCTCCATTTAAAAGTGTGCTGTACGGCGTATTTCCGCCATTAATCGAGTACCAAAGCGAGTCGGTGCCTCCATTGCATTTTATATTGTAACCATCGTAGCTGTTGGTAAAAAACTCGATGCTAAACTCGTTGGGCTGAGGAACGAAGATTGAATCGCTTACGGTACAGCCCTCTTTGTCAACAACCGAGTAGCGGTACATTTTCGATGTTAAATTGTGAACGGTGCTATCGGGTAAAACCTCGGTGCCATTGTTAAACAACCAAGTATACCCGCCATTTCCGCCCATGGCGGTAAGGGAAACCGAGCCATTGGCGCCACCGTAGCAGCTTACCGAATCGACAACGATGCTGTCAATGGCCAGAACATCGGGCTGGGTAACTTCAATAGTTTGGGAAATTTCACACCCCATTAGGTCTTTTAGAAAAATATTGTAGGTACTATCGACTAGGCCAGTAAAAATATGTAATGTGTCATCGGCAATCCAGTTTACACCATCGATAGAATAATTGTAACTGCCCCATCCACCACTTGCGTTGGCTGTAATTATACCTGATGCGGTTTCGTAGCAAACGACAGGGGTTTGCGAAAGCAAAATGCCTATTGGCTCTTGGGGATTCGAAATGGTTACTTCGGTTACAGCTGGTGGATAAACATCACAGCCATTTTTATCGGAAAGATCAATATGGAAACTTCCAGGCGAAAGGCTATCGAATTCAAAACTACTTTGAGTAGTAAGTATAACCGAATCGACCTTAATTTCACTATTGAAAAGAACTATTTTGTATGGCTGCGTTCCTCCCGAAACGTTAACTGTTACGCTGCCATTATTGCTCCCAGAGCACGAAATGTTTTTCGAAGAGATGGTATAGGTTAGCTGAGATGGTTGGGTTAATGTTACTATACTTTCAACAGAGCAAGAATCGGCATATAAAAATTCAGCACTATAATTACCTGCTATAAGGTTGATAAACGTAATTGAATCGCTGGTTGTACTATCTGTTCTTACTAAGGTCTCATCTAAATATAGGTTGAATACTTTTTCTAACCCGTTCCTGCCTATTGCTTTTACAGTAATATCGCCATCATTTTTGTTGTAACAAGTTGGTTTCGAGAAGGTTGTAGCAATTCCCATCTCATCGGGATTAACAAGTTCAACTAGCACAATATTATCTTCAGAAGGAATTCTGCATCCAATTGAATCGGTCATATAAAAAAGCCACCAACCTTCCCTTAAGCCCAAAACATCATGGCTTCCAGCAGTTGTTAATTCATTGATTTGCTCAGTACAATCCTCACAAGTTTTGTAGTGCAAGTTATAGGGCAAAACTCCACCAGAAACTTCAAAAGTTACTTTACCATCCTCAATATTTGGGCATGAGGCAAAAGTTGAATCAGTTAGTTTAAGTTTTAGTGGTTCGGGTTCGTTAATAACCCTTTTAACATTAACCATGCAGCCGTTTTTATCGGTTGCCGAAATTTTATAAATGGTATTAGCAATTACATCTTCAAACGAAATCAAATTACCAGAACTGCTTACTGTTGGTAATGTATTAACTTTGTATGTATATAAATAATTACCTCCATCGAATGGGATTCCTCCCGAAAAAATTACCGAAAAGTTAACTGTTCCTCCAGCGCAAGCAATATCGTAACCAGCATTTTGGCTCAAATCCTCAAAAGTAATTTGTAACTGTTCAGGTTGGGTAATTGCAAAATTTACACTGCTGCTGCAAAGCGTGCCCTCAGTAACGGCTAGGTTATAGGACCCTTCGGGCAAATTACCTATGCTGTACACGCCATTGCTTAATGTAAAGCATTTCGTACCCTTGTCCGCTGGTTCTTCACCTTTATTGCATACATTAACTGCTTCATTATTTAATTTTATAGTGTATTGCCCTGTAGGTATTTGCTCAAATATTTTAAAACTAATTGAGCCAAAACCTCCATAGCAGCTGGGGTTTACTTGTGCAAAGTTTGTTATACTTATTTGAGGAATTGAATCGATGGTTACCGAAGTGTCGCTTGAAGTACACCCAAAACTATTTATGCCTCGAAACCAATACGTACCGGGATTGTAATAACCAAATGCTGTTGTTGGTCGCCAAGTACCATTCAACTGTTTTTGGTAGCTAGTAGTTCCATTAAGTTGAATACTACCCATAGCCTGGCTGCAGGTGGGCTGGGTTACGGTGGCAGTTATTATCACTGAATTTGGGGCAGTAAAGGAAACTTCTAATGGAATTTTGCATTCATTAATTCCAGTACCTAACAAAGTGGGACGGGCATAAACTGAATAGCTACCTTGGGAATAATTACTTAGGGTGTTACTGGTTTGCCAGGTTAAACCATCCCTGCTAACCTCGTAGTATGAAGAACCGCTACCGCTGGCAATAACTTGTACGCTTCCGTTGTTGCTGTACGAGCAGGGGCCTGGGTTAGTAATAATCGTATCTACACTAAAGGGAGCGCCATTAAGAGTCAGGGTTATACTTGCAGATTTAGTGCAACCGTTACCATCGATTAAATCGATTAAATACTTTCCAACCACTAAATTCGAAAAAGTATAGCTATTAACTACCGGAATATTTGTAATAACTTTTGTTTCGAGGTAAGTTGTTGCGCCAAACTTCTTAATTTTAATTCTACAAGGGTTGCTTACTGTCGCAACTGCATTATTTATATCGGATATAATAATCGACCCGTTAAGAGCCGAATTACAGCCTATTGGTGCTTCTGCCGATAATAAAAATGAAATAGCAGGTTTGAGTGTTACTGTAAATGGTTGGCTTTTATTGCACAAGGTATTACCACCTTTTTTAAAAAAAACAGTAACGGTTTTAAGACCTGCTGTGGTAACAGCAATAGATTCGGTAACAGGTTGTGGCTCTGTTACACCACTAACTGTAAAGTACATTTGATCTAAATACAATTCTTTTAAATCTTTTGAAACAGGAAGAACTACATTAGGTTTAATGTAAACTTTATCGTACGAGCAAAGCTGAGATTGGCTTGGGGTGAAATCAAAATCAGGATACTGGGAAACAACATTAATGGTATCTTCTATTGTGCAATAGGGTTCGGTATTATACGAAACCTGAAATGTATTTGAACCATTGATTAACGAAAAGTTTTCTAAATCTGCTTGGGTTTGCAATTCCCCTCCGTAATAAACTTCAACTCCGGTTAAAGTATCGGTATTGACATATATGTTAGTGAGATAAGTGTCTTTATAGCAAGTGGGGCTAATTGGTTTTAATAAATAGTTTTCTAAGGTTTTGCGCTGTTTTACAGTAAATGTTTTTACGACATGGCCTGCGGCAAAAAGATCTCCAGCTTCGTTTCTCCAATTATTTTCTGCTAAAATTTCATATTCACCAGATTCAATATAATTACTGTTACCTTCTCCTGATTTTTTCAATAAGTAACTACCAGATTCCGTAATCGTTTTTTTCCATGGATAGGGATTACCATTATTATACAAAGTAAAAATAATGCTCTCTAACCCAGGTAATATTTCAACACTATCTAGTTGAATCGAGTCAATCCCCTCTTCACTATAGCAATAATTAATTAATGGGTCTATTTCAAACCTAGGTTTTGGGTAAACATTAATTTTATTCGATACTAAACCAAAACTTTTACCTAACAAAGGTACGTTGTTTACTTTTGTATATGCCCTTAACCATAGCTTAGGAATTGCACTTTCTATTTCTTCATCAATTTCTGGAACCACGAAATCAATGCTATCCCTACTTACACCTATGGTTGTCCACATATACTCTGGTACACTTTCAACATTGTCAATATCATACCAGCTGTACTGGTAAACTATATCAATATCATGGTCAGCTGTCTCCGCTTTTAAACGTAAAGTATCGCCTTCGGTGGCCATTGTTGTTATATACCAATTGGTTGAATAAGGATAAAGGTTAGCTTTAGCTTTAATTTTAACTTCAAATGAAGTTGGCCCTTTGGGTGTAATACCATAGTATTTATTGTGTTTTATAGTAGTCGCCCTTATAGTTGGATTATTACCACTGCTTTTATTGCATTCATTATCCATCACCCAACTTTCAGAATAAAACTTACCAATTTCAATAAAATCAGCAAAAACTAATCCTTCTCCATTGATTAATCCTGCATGTGTAGACTTATATGAAAATGAATAAGCAAAATCTTCAATTTGATCTTCATCTAATATAATAAAATAATGAGTATCGACTGTACCCGGAGGATATGTTCCGCTTGTTAAAGTTGTATTTATGGGACTGAAGACTTCTGTAAAATCAAAATAGCCACATAATGAATTGTAAACAATCTTCTCGCTTCTTAAGTAAATTAATCGTTTATTGCAACTCCTTGGAATTGTAGTAGGAATACTTATGGCATTGCCATTTTCAGGGTCATCTTCATCGGTTACTATTAAACTGTTTGGCATATTAAACATATAAATCTGCTCCTGTGCTTTTACCTCATTATAATTTAATATAGGTAGTACAAAAAGAACAATAAGTATAAGTCTTCTAATGGTAACTTTCATGGTACAAATTTTTAATAAACTATAACAGTGACAATCCATTTAACAAAATTGTTTTATATTGATTTACAAATCCTACAAACTAATCATTCTTTATACACCGTACTGACATTCCAGAACTTTTTGTACTTGAAAAATCACGCTCCACGATACTGTATCTATCTATTATAGATCTGAACCATATATGCGTAGTCTCCCACAAAGAACTGCTCCACCAAAAGCCATGACTTTCATAATAAATATTTAAGTTAAAGCTTCCATCACTACTATAACGCAAACCGCCCGGAATAGCTGAGAAGCCGTAATAATTGATGCCATTATGATTGTTGTAATGCCACCCGTTTGTAGCTTTCAGCCTATAGCCCCCGTAAGTTCCCCTATACATAGTTGCATTGGGGTCGTTTATTGTGGGGTCAACGTAGTTCTCCATGGCATACCACTCGGCATCGGAGGGCACATGCCAGCCCGTGGGGCAAAGGTTGTCCGTGGTTACGGTGTACCCGTTGTATAGCGCACCACAAATGTCCTTATTGCTAATGTCGTTATCGTACCAGCAATAGGCCGGGGTGCTTAGGGCTGCCCATTCTGCATTATCGGTAACCAGCGGTATGCTGGTGCCATCGTTGTACTTAGTGGTTTTAAGGTTCTGTGCCATCCACTTCCGGTTATTTATGGTGGCCACCAGATACTCGTTACCGTCTATATCGGTCATGGTACCATAGCTGGTAAAAGATCTCTCATTACTATAGGTTGTTCCTAGCACGTTAGTAGCGTAAGCTCGCACGTAGTAATGGGTTTCGGGCAAAAAGCCGGTCATACTAACCACAAAGCCACCAATGCCTTCTCCTGAAGCAGTGTGGTTATCGGCTAGGGTTGGCACTGGGTTGGTGCCCCAGCAAAAACCCCGTTCGGTAACTGGGTCGCCCCCATCGGTGGTAATATTACCCCTTGCGTTTACTGTGGTGGCATTAATAAACGATACGTAAGTTGAGGTTATCTCAACTAATCCATTGTTGGTGGTAAAATTCAGCTCGTCGCCGTAATAGGTACCATAAACATTAGTTACATAAGCCCTTACGTAGTAAAGAGTAGAGCGGTTTAGCCCTGCTAAAGCAGAAGTAAAAGCATCGGTTCCTATGCCATTAGTTGTGTAACTATCGGTCAATGTTGGCAGGGAACTGGTGCCATAACACACGCCCTTGGCAGTTATGGGGTCGCCTCCATCGGTGGGAATACTAACCTCAATTTTTGCTGAAGTGGATTTAATCTCAACAACAGATTCAATTATTACACTTGCAATGCCATTCTGAGTTGTAAAACTCATTTCGTTGCCATAGCTAGTGCCGGCGCTGTTGTTAGCGTAAGCCCTATAGTAGTATGTAGTGGCGAGGTTAAGATTCGTAAGTGTGCTGGCAAATCCCCCTATACCACCCCCTTCGTTAGTATAATTTGAGGAGAGCGTGGGGTTGGGGTTTGCGCCCCAGCAAATGCCCTTTGCGGTGATGTCGGTACCTCCATTATCGGATACAAACCCGCCGCAGCGAGCGGTGGTGGCATTTACTTCGCTTGCAGCTCTAGTTAGCACTAAGGCCAGTTCGCCCTTATCCTCCTTGCAGCCAAAGGCTGTAAGTAGTAGTGCTAGCGTAATGCCTGTAAGCCAGATTTTAGCGGAGTTAAAAGTTGTGTGGTTCATGGGGAGTTTGGGTTATCGGTTATCGGTTGTCTGTTGTCTGTTGTCTGTTTTCTGTTGTTCAAATGTTCAAATGTTCCTTTGTTCCTTTGTTCAAATGTTCGGTTGATTGATTAATTGGTTAATTGGTTATTGAGTTAATTGGCTAATTTTATGTAAAAAAGAACTTGCAAGTATGTCATTACATGCAGTGGGGTTTACAATATTGAAATGGGAAGAGAAGAAGAGATAAAGTTTTAAGGTCATAAATTGTTACGGTTCTTTTGGTTTTTTAAGGACAGCAAAAGTAATTGTTTTAACTTATTTTAACAAACTTAATTGCATAATTTTCATGCTATTAAGATGTTTTTCTTGTAAGCCTTACGGGTAGTAAATTTCAAGGGGAGTAATGCGTTGATAAAAAGTAATAATGCAATTTTTCAATTCTTTTCCAATAATTTTTGCAATTACATTTTACTGTCATCTGCTTTATAATTTTTTTGAGGTTATAATGACCTAAAACTTGCCCGTTCGGCTGAGCCCCGATTGCTATCGGGGGCGCCTCAGTCGAATATATC
>DDWL01000026.1:0-160238 GCA_002345675.1 Bacteroidales bacterium UBA2287
TAGCCTAATTTTTGACCATTAAGCCAAAAAATTCATAAATAGTCCGGGCGCGACTTTGAGTCGCGCCCGGATTATTAGGGGCACTCTTAATATTTACTGATATTTAACGTATGGATTTCGAAAAAGGGCATCTATACCACATTTATAATCAGGGCAATAACCGCCAGCCTATTTTCTTTAGTAGGGAAAACTACTTGTTTTTCTCGAAAAAATTAAAAAGCACATTTTACCCTATGCCGATATTTTAGCTTGGTGCCTAATGCCCAACCATTTTCACCTTATGGTGCACGTAAATGAGATTTCAATTAGTGTCGGGGTGACTGAGAGTCACCCCGACACTAATAGTACAAAGCAACGCAACTTTAACGACTCAATTGGAATAATGCTTCGATCGTACACACGTGCAGTAAATAAACAAGAAAACCGATCAGGTGCCTTGTTCAGGGAGGAAACCAAAGCTATTTGCCTTACCCAAAACGATAAAATAACCCGCTCGTGGTTTACTTCGCAAGGTATTACCCAAATAAATGTTACAATTCCCGAGAAACAGTACCCCAACATTTGCTTTAACTACATAAATTTTAACCCGTTAAAAGACGGATTGGTAAACCATATTGAGGATTGGGAATTTAGTTCGTTTAACGAAATAATGGGGAAAAGTGAGTTGACTATTATTAATTGTAAACGAATTAATGGGTATGGTCTGAAAATACTAACGGGATTACTGAAAATTACTGACGGGGTGACTTCGAGTCACCCTGTCAGTAACCAGCCTAACCATCTGTTTGTGAATTGCGTTACCAACGGCAATTTCGCAAAGTACGGTCGCTTCAGCTCCGATAACCATCGGAGGTATCGGCGCCTGAATGACGCAGTCGGGCAGGTTTGAAAAATTGGTCACGCCTTTTAGAGCAGAAACTCAACCTAACCATCTAGTATTTTCGGAAAATCTGGTTCAAGGTTACTCCTAAACGAACACCTCCAAGAAAGAGTAAGTTCTCGGCCACGGGGTTGCCTTGCTCGAAATATTGTGTGGTTATGGTATCGGTGGTGAGCGAGTATACAACTGGAAGCGCACTGCGCGAATCGGCAAGCCATTTTGGGGCGCTACCCTTGGCAATACGCTTCAACTTGCGTTTCTTAGTTTTTTGGAGCCTATCCATTATGTCGCTTTGGGTGGTTTGCTTGACCTCAATTATTTCGGTGTCCCAAATACGGTGGAGGCTGTAGGTTTTATTGTTGAAAAGAACCTTAACATCGTTGCCTCCACGGTCGTAGCCATAGCCTACGTGTAGCGGGTTATGGAGGTCGCCCATGAGGTGGAACAGCACCTTAATGTTTAACGTTACCTGGTCGGGGGTTAAATTCCGGCGGTTCTTTAGGTTGCGAATGGCTACATCGAGTTGGTTTACAACATTATCGCCATTTTCGATGTTTGAACTATAGGCTTCGTTCTGCTCCATGTTTACGAAGTGCCACTTGCGCATGTAGTCGTACTGCGAATTACCGCGAAGTTCATCCATCCATACCGAGGCGGCCTGCCAAGTTTCGTCGGCAAGGTACTTGGTTATGGAGTCGTTAGTGCTTTTGGTTACAATACGTTGGGCCACATCAACAATAATGTTATGACCCTTTCGTCCCCAACCAAAAGTTGCAATGGTAGTGGAACTTAAAAGTGTTACCAAAAACACCAATCGAAAGCGTTGTATGGCTAATTCAGCATATTTTGCTTTAAAAATGCGAGGCATGTTTGAGATGGTTAAGATTTTATAGAGTCAGTTCGACTTCATATTTGATGATTTGTTTAAAACAAGAATGGATTTAAAAAATAAAACGCATAGTATGCACTGATGAACAACATCAGCATATGATTAATGTTCTTTGGTAATACTGCTATTGGTTCAGTTTAACTTTTTTGCACAAATCCAAACTCACCGGCCCATCCACGAAAGGTAAATTTTAAACGAAACGCCATGGTTTAGGTAAAAGAAATTGGTGTCGAAACCAAGGTCGGTGCTAGTGTCGGCGGCTCCTCCAAAGTTTATGACGGCAGCCCCTTCGAGATCGTAGCCCGCTGCAAATACTATAAAAACAGGTTTTGCAGGGATATAGTAGCGAAAGCCGACCGAAAGGTTATAGTATAAGGAAGTGGAAAAGAAGGTGCGACTTACCATTGTTTTACCGGGATTTAAGGCTTCGCCCATGGTTTTTGCATGATCGGACTGCTGCCCTTTGCCAAAACCTATTTTATCCTGAGTGGAAGCGTACATGGAAAAGCGGCTTGGTACCCTTCCGGCAGTCATGCTGTACTTACCAGCGGTCATGCATAGCTGGCGTAGTAAATCGAACCCTGCTCCTATTGTATAGTAACTTGCCGAAAAAAGGGTGTCGTATGCCGAAAACCCAAATCGCTGATTTTCTCTCCCTCCGGGAGTTGTAAGCGTGGTTACCTTAACGGGAAGTTTAAAGTTTGTGTACCCAATTCCCCAGTAAAAACCCATTTGGTTTTCGGCATGAAGGGTTTCCCACTTTCCGTTGATATATCGTTTCTTTTTAAACGTTTTTAGCAGTTCAACTGTAAAGTACTTATTGTTAAAATTATAATGACTGTTAAACCCAATTGGAAGCGGAGTACCCGACCAGTCGACCGATCCCGAAACCGACGAACCCTGAAGCCGCAGCCAGTAACCCTTTAACCCAAGGTAACCGCCCCAACGGTTAATTTTACCAATAAAGTTATCGTCGACATGCGCCGAAAGGCCAACCCGCATTCCTATTCGACGAACTCCAAAACTTCCTTCGTACGACGAAAGGGTGGTATTGTTGAAATTGTACTTTAGGTAGTCGCCATCGTCGGTTGTAATATGATGCACGGTCCAATTTAACGAAGGAATATAGTTTACGCCAATAAATGGGGGAATTGTATCGCGCTTACTTCCAAAAGCAAAAAATGAAATCCCTGCCAAAAGCAGAAGGGTAGCAATAGGTTTTTTCGACATAAAAATGCTGGTTTAGGGTTTCTACCAAATTTATGTGAAAAATTGGTTTTAACAAGTAAATCGAATTGCTTTTTCAAGCTTACTTTTTAGTTCTACGTACTGCTCATTATTTGTGTCGGAAAAGGCTTCTTCACAATTCGATGAAATATCGCTGTAGCTAGGTTCAAAATCGAATTGCTTTTTGGTGAAATCGAAGCGTTTTGAGTCTATATAATTATAGAAATGCCACTGGTTGTTAATTTTTGTTTTTAAAATTTGACCCCCAAATAGCTCGTGTAAAACCAATGCGGTTACCCCGCACTGACCTTTATAGGGATTTTCGGGGGTCCATTTGCTGCTTGTTTTGCTGCTCCAGCACTTTAAAAGAATACTTTCGAGTTTATCCATTTACTATTTAATTTTTGGGAAACGGCAAACACTTCCAACCCTTTTGGAGTATTCGTAGAACGATGCTCCAAAGGCATTTTTTAAGCACTCCTCTTCCTTTTTAATAACCAGATTAAATGCAACAAACATGGCAATAGCAGCGAGTAAAAACCAAAAGTTCGAATAAAACAGGAATAATCCGGGCAGTATGAGAACAAACCAGCTGGCATAAATTGGGTTTCTCGAAAGAGAAAAAACCCCATTGGTTACCAATATTCCCTTTTTAAAGCCAACAGCAAACTGAACAATTGCCGCAATCCAAATTACACTACCTACAATTATCAAAGTAAGGCCAACCGTTCGTTGGAAAAAACCTGTAATAAATGGAATTATTGCTAATTGAGGTTGCCAATTGCTTAAAACTACTCCTACAATAATAAATGGTAATGCCGATATTATTAAAATTGGGCCTACGCCACTGGGATTAAGCCCTAAGGGAGACAGAGACGATTTTTTCATAGGTCAAAAGGGGATAATAAAGCAGCATAAAATCTCACGCAAAGACGCAAAGACGCTAATATGTTCTGAAAGCACAAAGAAAATTGAAAATTTATCAGATACTTCATTGAAAATGGTTTATTCCTTAACAGGGTCTAAAAATAAAAAAGTGGAATTAATAGTATCACCAATTACTACGTAAAGAGAAAAAACTTAAAAGTTTTTTCTCTCTTAGCGCACTTTGCGACTTTGCGAGAACCCCGAAGGGCTCAACGAAGTTAAAAAAAACCGAGCAACAATTTTTAATTACTGGAGTTTAAATTCACCCTCTTAAGAAAACATCAACTATAAAATACACCTAAGCAGTTACTAAATTGAGAATGTTTACTTCAATTCTAAAAAATTGCCATCGATAATAAGCAACTTAACACCGTTTTGAGTTGATGAACGATGCGAACTCAGATCGTCGGAAACAACATAGGTCATTCCTTTTGTAAGAGTAATTTCTTCGCCAGTTTGCAGCTCGCTCACGAATTCTCCTTCGAGGCAATGCACAATGTGACCCTTTTTACACCAATGATCGGCTAAATAGCCGCTGGAGTACTCAATAATTCGGATCCTCAGACCTGGCAACTGAAGGGTTTGCCAAAGGGCAACCCCTGTTTCGCCCACATGTTCGGTTTTGGGAACTAAATCCCAATTGATGGTTTGAAAAGGGATGTTTATGCTATTATTCATTATTAGAGGTTTTATAAATGGCAGATTTCTTAGGCACAAAAAAGGTAACTACAAGTATAATTAATGATAATGATGCCGTTGCGGGTTGCATCCACGAAATATAACCTATAATTGCAACCTGAACGCTGAGCCATCCAAAAACGATTATTACATTGGCAAACGAAGCAGTTCGAGCAATTTTACTTCCAGCAAAAAGGGCTATGGAGGCAAAAAGGGCTGACCCTCCAACTACAATAAAAAGTATGAGGCTTGGGATTAAGTAATTTTCGAAAGGACTTCCATCAAGGTGCTCAAGAGGTACGCCTTCGGCTCCACTAATTCCGTAGTAACCTCCTCCAAAGGCGTTTAACGCCAAAAAGGCGAGAAGTGTACCCAATGTGTAACGGGCAATCTTACCAGTAGTAATTTTGTTCATAAGTATTCTATTTAATTAATTTATTTTTTTTTAAGATGTGATAGATAGAACTGAATTGCTTGGGTTGTTTTTTGATCAGTTCAATTTCGTAGAGTTCATTTTCAAACGCTTTCTGACTTTCTGAATCAAGCGCTAAAATCTTCGCTTCAAGTACTCTGTAATAATCGTTCCACCAGATATCGCTGCCCAACATTATGTTACTAATTATCTAGTAGCCATTACTTTTTATTACCTCAAGTTTTGCTGAATGGTTTTTATACTCATCGTGGATAATAAAGAAACCATTTTGTTTAAGATACCTACTTACCAATCTCAGGCCATTTTCAAAGCCAATAATATTCAAAAGACCTTCGGCCAAAACAATATCGAAATTTTGAAGTGGAAATTCTATCTCATTTGCAGATCTGCATTCAACAATTATATTACTTGAAACGACCTGTGTTGTTAATTTTGAGATTATGCAGTCCAATGCTTCTTTGTCTGTATCAATTGCCAAAATAACCCCATTGTAATACTTTGCTAAAGTTAAAGTAGGTACGCCAGTGCCACATCCCATATCAAGAATTGTAGGTTTTTCAAATGGTGGCAACACCGATATTGCCTGTGATAAGTATTTACAAAGATTTTGCCGGCATTCGTCCTTTATTTTAAATCGTATTGAGTTCATTTACCACCCACTTATTCGTTCTTTGTGTAACTAATCAAAGCAATTGTAAGTGCAAATGATGTTGCTATAAATAGTAACAAAAACATTATAAACATTGGTAATTCACACTTTTGTCCATAGTAACCCGCTGCATTAAGAACCGAATACAATACCATTCCCAATGCTATTGAATTCAATAGTTTTCCAAGTTTATTCCTTTTAATCAATAGAAAACCGCTAATAATACACATTATGGCCATTAAAAACTCTGAAAAGAGGTGGAATGAGAGTTCAATTTTGCCTTCGGGGATACTTTGAGAACAAAGAATAAAAACCCACATTGAGATTACCGAGACACCAACAAAAATGGAGTAAAATGTTACTAACTTGTTTTTCATTGAACTATCTATTTTGATTTATTTTGAAAAAAATCTAGAATTACTTTCTGATTTTTATTTACAAACTCATTCCCTGGAGTAGCACCGCATTTCCTGCACTTCATATCGTATGCAGTATTTACCTTACTGCACTGCTTGCAAGAAAAGTAGATGCGCCTCTCGTTGATCCACTTCTCCCAGCCAACTTCCTTAATTCTTTCCTGCGACTCCCATAGTTCGGCCCGGTGGGGCATCATAGCTTGAAAATCCTTGAGTTCGGCACAGGGGTAATCGTTGCATTCGCCACAAAAACCAATTCCCTTTTCGGAAGCGCATTTTGTGAACTTACATTTCTTGCAGTATGCAGTTACCACGCTTGATTGACAACCATTGCATCGGGTCTCGTCGATGGTTTGGTTCATCATTTTGGCATAGTAATCCAGTTTTGATAAATCGTTTTCTTGAGTAGCAATGTAAATTCCACATGCGCCACAGTAAAGGCCACATACGGCAGCCGTTTCGGCTATTTCAGATTTTGATTTCATTTCTTTGATTATAAAATTTTAACCCAAGTTTTAACTTCCACGTTCCCTTTTACCATGGCCCAAACAGGGCAATAGGTTTCCTCTGCCATTTTAATAAGCTTATTAACCTCAACCTCGGTTGTATTGTCCGACTTAATGACAATTTCAAAGTTAATGGTTTTAAAGCCCGTTGGATGCTCGGTATTCCTTACGCCGGTTGTTTTAATTTCAAAACCCGCAATATTTTTCTGCATCCTGCGCAAAAAGGTTAGCAAAGCGCTACCCAGGCACGACGAGAAGCTAAGCAGAAGAAGTTCAAGCGAGGTGTAGCCCAACCCATCGCCAATTGGGGGAATGTAATCGATAGATATTGGTTGGTTACCCTCAACCATTCCAGTAAAATGCAGCTTGTTGTTGATAAGCGTAAGCCTTGCTTCAAGCTCCTTCGATTTGTCGATTTTTGTTTCCATAATTCAACTAATTTTTAAAATAAACCCTTTATTAAATGTTGTACCAAAGGTAAATTTAAGGGGGGTATGCGACAACATTTTCAGGATGAATGCCGAAAGGGAATGGTTAAAAAACGAAAAAGGTGGGTTGATTCAGCCCACCTTTAACCCTAATTAGACCTTTTTTCAAAGGTCTCTTTCCTTCTTGATTTTCGTCGGGTAATAATCAGAAAAACAATTAGAACAATAAAAATGGTAAAAGTCAACCCGTAAATACCCAGAATCGTTTTTAAAAACGGGCTCATTTCACGAAATTTTCACTGCAGTGCCATAGGCCAGTATTTCGGCTGCACCCTGCATTATCATTGCACTTTCGAGCCTGAACCCAATTATAGCATCTGCACCCATTCGTTTTGCATCATCAACCATTCGCTGCATAGCCTCTTCTCTCGATTCGGCCTGTAACTGGGTGTATTCTTCAATTTCGCCGCCTACAATATTTTTTAATCCGGCAAAAATGTCTCGACCAATATTGCGCGCCCTTACGGTGCTTCCACGGGCAATTCCCAAAATGGCAGTGATTTCCTTGTTAGGAATGTTTTCGGTAGTTGAAATAATCATAGCTATAAAAATTAAGTTAATAATTTAATTTAGTTGGTACATATTTATCATTTTTCTTACTATCCAATTATTGCTATTATGAGCCCAATAAGTGGAACGCTATTGAAAGCCATGTGGGTAATAATCCCTATCCAGGTATTCTTCCTTTTATACACCACATACGATAGTGCTAAACAGGTTGGTAGTAGCATTAGCAAATTCCATTTCCAGAATATATGGAACAGGGTCCAAAGCAAGCCATGTATTACCCATGTCCATTTTTCAAATGCTAATTCTTGCCTAGGTAAAATGTAGCCACGCCACCAAAACTCTTCACCAAAGATATTGAAAAGCAAGGCAGAAAAATAACATAGGGCAATCCACCATTGGCCTTTTAGAGGAACTCCCATAAAGGTTTCGGGAAAAAATTGTGCTTCAATTCGGGGGTCTACCGCAGGCAGAAGAAACTCAGGGGGAGCAAACAGTTTGAATTGAATTAACCATTTCGAGGTGAACGTTAGAGAGCTATACAAGATGCCCATAAGGATAAACAAGCCAATGGTCCAAAGCCAATCGGTTCTTGTCATTTTTTTCAACCTGAACCGTTTCGAAAATGAGGGCCAGTTAAACCGGTTTCCTTCCACTTTGTAAGCCACTAACGATGCAACGAGCATAAACATTAGCGGAGTAACCATCGATACATAAAAATTAAGGAAATCATTAACCCCATTTTGATGTAACTTTTGCATTACATAGTAAACACAAAACCAAAGGATGACAGAAGGTATTCCAAAGAATAGCAACGAAGAGGCCATTTTCATTGGCCTAAGTGACTTGATTGCAAATTTCTCAGAGTTTGTTTCCATAATGCTTTTTTGTATATTTAAAATACAATAAATAATTTAAAACCATACGAATCATCGTAACGTGGTAATAAAAAGTCATTTAATCAATCCTCAGCAAGTTGAAGGATTAATTATAACTTCCCCAAATGCAATTTAATGAAATCAACTATCTCATCCATCGCCTCGGTTGCCTCGGGAAACATTGGAGCGAGTAATGGGTAGCAGTGCACCATTCCAACTCCTGCCCTAAAAGTTACATCGACCCCGGCAGCTTTGGCTTTTTGGTAAAACTTTTCGCCATCGTCGAACAGTTCATCGTCCACCCCCGAGTTAATTAGAATTGGTGGCAATCCCATTAAATTGCCAAAAAGTGGAGAAACAAGCGGATTTTCGGCATTGCCGTTACCAATATAATGCTTGCTGAAAACGTACCACGAGTTAAGTGGAGCAGGCGAAACCTTGTTCTTGGTTCGGTACGATTCGCTGGAGCAGGTCAGGTCTGTCCATGGCGAAATTGCCACTGCTGCCTTGGGCAATTGAATTTTTTGCTCCTTAAGAGCCAGCAGGAGGGCTAAAGTTAATCCACCACCTGCTGACTCACCAACAATGACAATGTTATCGGGTTTGTAGCCCGTTTTAAGTAGACATTGGTACACCGCAACCGAATCGTCAATAGCCGCTGGGAATGGATTTTCTGGGGCAAGGCGGTACTCGAAAGTAAGGTTTGTAACTCCAGTATTTTGAGCAAATTTCGATACAAACCCCCTATGGTCGCTACACGAACCGGAAACGTAGCCTCCACCGTGAACGTAAAGAATAACTTTTTCGGTGCTTGCTCCTGCTGGAATAAGCCATTCGGCATTAATGCCATCAATTACTTGTGGTTTAATTTCGACGTTTTTGGGAATTTTTGCATACTTACTAGCTCCCTTCTCGCATCGCTCCCTGAACATATGGATGGATGTGTTCATATCGAAAACTTCCTTGCGAAGTTGCCCTCGAAGTAAATGCCCGTTGCGTATTAAGAAGTTAAATATCTTGCTTTTAAAACTTGTCATTGTAATTTCAAATAAAATTTTCAAAATGTATATCTTGTCAGTTAACTAATTCTTTTTATTCTTTCGTAAACACAAATTGACCACCACCCTGTTTCAAAATCATTGTGTTATCATCAGGGTTAAATTCCATTACAATTCCAGCTAAGTCGAACTTAAATTTATGCGTTTCAGTGGGCTCAAGCGGAAATGCCGATTGCCCCGTTGCCTGAGCCTTTAAAGTATTATTCTCTTTTGTAACTGTTATTTTCAAAGGAATTTGAGACGATGAATAAATACCCGAGTACTTTTCTAAATCTTCTGCACTTACGTTGAAGGTTTTAAATTCGGGGATACTAAATGGTTTACCGTGGATGGCGCTTAAAACTGCAAGCGAAATATCGTTGTTATTAAAATTTGTTCCATTTGAGGTCATTGCGTAAGAAATATTCTCGTTGGAGAAATGGGTGAAAACTGAGGAGAAACCATCGATTCCACCTGTATGCCCATACCCAGCTTTGTCGTAAAAGGGAAACTTGAATAAACCCATTCCGTAGTTGTCCTTAATGGTTTTCATTTGTTCAACACTTTCCTTCGTTACTAGCTTATAGCTAAATAATGCGTCGCTAAATTTCACCAAATCGCTTGGTGTAGATACAATACCACCAGCTCCTAATGGAATTGAAATATCGGTTTCGGCCTCAAGTTTCCAATTGCCACCAACGCTGTACGAATTACATTCGTTGCTGTTTGGGTTAATTTTTCCACCTAAATAGGTGTTCTTTAAACCCAATGGAGTGGTTATATGCTCGCTTAAAAGGTTGGCGTAAGGTTTATTAAATGTCTGTTCGAGAATATAGGTCAGCAGCACAAAATTTGAATTGCTATACTCCGCCTTACTGTCGGGTTCAAAATCACTTCCTCCGGTTGCGATAATTTCGAGCATTTCTTTCTCTGTTTTGGGGTTGATATTCCAAGTTAAGTAATCTTTATCGCTTGTAAAGCTGTGTATGCCGCTACGGTGGTAAAGCAAATGGCTAACGGTAATTATATTGGCATTTTTAATGGTTGGAAAATACTTGTCGATAGTTTGATTGATATCCAATTTTCCCTCTTCAACAGCTTTAAAAACCAGAACCGTAGTAAATGTTTTTGAAATTGACCCAATTCGATACTTTGAATATGGATTAGCTTTAATTTTCCTCTCAATATCGCAGTACCCAATAGCTCTGGTGTAAACTACTTCGCCATTTTGCGAAAGCGCCACGCTTCCCATAAACTTGTTGTTTGCTTCAAGGGCATCGAAGTAGCTATCCAGCTTGGCCTTATCGAATTCCTGCGCAAAACCCATTAAACTCATTAGTCCTACGGCTAATAATGCTAAAAGTCTTTTCATTTTATTTACTGTTTTTGTTAACATTGGCGTTAATCATACAATTCATTCACCATCTTTTTTAAAGAAACGGTCGAGAAATATTTAATTAAAACTACATCTATTACTATCACAAGTAAATTCCATATTATTAAAGCTGCAAACCCAGCTGGGGAAAAAAGCCATTTCATATTTGACGAAGTAACCAAGGCCGAAGTTACACTAGCAACTCCATTGATCCAAAATAGTAATTTTAAGGTTAGTTCGTAACGTTCTTTTCCAAAAATAAACGCCATAAAAATAAACGACAAGCCAATTCCTCCCCAACCGTACATCTCCAAGGCCCAAGCAAATGAGCCAGGATTCGACATTGTAAAGGTTACCAGTATGTATTGCGCCTCGGGCGCATTTGTCGATGCTAAATAGGGAACGTAAGTAGTTTGTATTATGTAGTTTATAAAAACAATGGCTGTGAATACAACATTTACACAAATTGCTGCAAATGCCCAAACCCTTTTAGCTTTGCCAGCTAAAAAGTACAATGTAACGAATGTAAGCAACGATCCAACAACCAAGAAATAACCACAGAAAAATGTGGCAGTTTGAATGGGATGGTACGATTTGATGAATGTATCGGCTCCCTGCCACAGTGGTTGGGGATAAAAAATGGATGAGATAACGGGAAAAACGAGTCCCGAAAATATAACTCCAAAAAGGTTGATGTAAACAGCAATGGTTCCAAACTTCAGAACGCTTGCCTTAAATTCTTTATTCATTGCCATTCAATTTAAAAAAACTGAACCAAAAGTAGGTTTTGACAGGCAGGGTAAAAATTAAAAAAAGGTGAGTGCCGAAATAAGCCCGTTAAAAAACGAAAAATGTGGGTTAAATGCGAAATAAAAAATGATTAGTTCGACAATTAAACTATAAAAAATGCTTTAGTAGTAATAAAAACAACCGACCAAAGGTTCTATTTAGCAAATCATTCCTCAAATTTGTGTTAAGTATAAAACTACACTAAGCCACTTGTAAAAATGATAAACGAAATTGCTCCAAACACTATAAACATTAAGTTTTCGAACAATAAATCAATTTCAGAAGCGGACTATATTTTTTTTTACGGTGAAGAAGGATTGCTTTGGAAAGTTACCGGAGATGAGTATTCAATTCCACAAAAAAAGGACTTTTTAGATTTTACTGATAAAACCGAAGCTATTTATCTGTTCTCGTTCGATAATACTTCCTGTTATCTGGTTTGGGAAAAACCAAAAACTAAATGTGAAAATTTTGTTTGCAAAGAGATTAGGTTTTTTCGAACAATGAGTCGAACAGAGCTAGCCTGGTTAAGTTTGCTTGGATATCAACTGAAAAATTGGTACCAAAGCAATAGGTACTGTGGCAATTGTGGAGCAGCAACCCTGCATAAAACCGACGAGAGAGCTATAGTTTGTCCTAACTGCAACACAGTAATATATCCCCTAATAGCTCCAGCCGTTATTGTTGCAGTAACTTGTAGCAATAAAATTCTGCTAATTCGAGGTCAGGGGAGTATACTAGGTTGGCATACTTTAATTGCCGGCTATGTTGATGTTGGCGAAACTTTAGAAGAAACCGTTAAACGGGAGGTGTTTGAGGAGGTGGGAATTGATGTATGCAATGTTAGGTATTACAAAAACCAACCCTGGCCATTAACGAATTCGCTAATGCTAGGCTTCGTTGCCGAGGCCAACGACAACCAACCCATTAGAATTGATGAGACGGAAATATTGGAAGCGGGCTGGTTTAACCGGGGTAACCTTCCAGCGTATTCTCCAAACCTAAGTATTGGTGGTGAAATGATTGAAAAGTTTGAAAAAGGTGAGTTATAAGCTCATATTTTATCAAACTCGGCTGCTTTTTTCTTTCGTTGTCTACTTAAGAAATAATTCATACGACCCTGAAGCTCCATTAATCTAATAATTTCTCGACCTGCTGGCCCTGGATAAATATAGCGGCTATGCTTTGGAAACAAATTACTCCGTCGAAAACTTGGGTCTAAATTAACCTCTCCAAATCCAATGGCCTCCTTGTCGTCGAGCAATGAAAGGGTTACTCCATCGGCATC
Organism: Bacteroidales bacterium UBA2287; assembly: GCA_002345675.1. Taxonomy (GTDB): domain Bacteria; phylum Bacteroidota; class Bacteroidia; order Bacteroidales; family Tenuifilaceae; genus UBA2287. Next base: position 12,968 of record DDWL01000026.1, read on the forward strand.
GATAATTGTTGACCTTCCAGAAAATTTAAAATTTGAGGGTGTTCCAAACATCTTGTTTGGAACAGGTGAGTTCCAGTTACCGCTTTTGTTGCACAAAATTATTGGAACGCCAAGGGTTTTATTGTAATGATGGGCAACGGTTAAAGGTAGCCCATTCAGTCGTTCAATATCGTTAATAGTTGTAATTTTATTTGGATTTGTGGGAGTGCAATACGAGTGCGGCATTAGCACCAAATCGGGATTATCTTTAGCAATAGTTGTTGCAACCTTATGGGTGTGGTTGTCGAAACAAATTCCAACTCCAACTCTGCCAAAATCAGTATTAAATACATTCTTCCCTTTAAATCCTTTAAAGAAATAAGCTTCCCACATGGAAGGATATCGCTTTCTTACAACTCCAATAATTTTACCTGAGGGTTCGGCAAATGCGAAAGTGTTTAAAAAATGGCCTTTGTTTACCTCTAGAAAACTAGAACCAATAAACATATTGAATTGCTTAGCTGCACTAGTCAGCCAACTTGTAGTTGGGCCATCGAATGGTTCGGCTGAATTCCAGATTTCTTGAGTTAACCGATAACCCTGCGACATGAATTCAGGGAAGAGAAGTAGTTCCGCATTTTTTTTGTGGGCTTCTGAAGCCATTTCGTGAGCATGAGCCAAGTTTTTTTCAACCTCGCCATCAACACAAGATATTTGCGCTACCGATACTTGGATTGTTTTCATACAGTTTTACAACTTTACTTAAATATTTCAAAAATGGAAGTCATTAATTTCATTGATGAATTTCTAATTTTCTGCTTTCTTTTTTAGAAGCAAAGTGATAATCCTTGGGATTGAATCCCTATTTCCATCGTCGAAGCGCTCAATAATATCTTCAATTTGAAATCCATTGTTTTTGGCAGCCCCAGTAAAATCGGAAATATTATGCTTAAAGCAAGTAACAACGTGTAACCCATCCTCCGTTTCGAATCGGGCTTTTGTTCCTACGTACTGCTTAAAGGGATGAAGTTCGCCTACGTAAACCACTCCATTTGGAACTATTACTCTCGAAACTTTTCGAAAAATATCGTCTAAATCTTCTATATGCTCAAGCACAAGGCTAAAGGAAACCAAGTCGTATTTTCCTGTGGCAAAGTCCCAATCCTTGGTTATGTCGGCCCTAACGAACTTAACATTATCAGTTTTGATTTTCTCCTTCGCTTTTGCCAGCATTTCGTCCGACAGATCAATGGCCGTTAAACTATTGCACTTGCTCACAAGCCATTCGGTATTTTTTCCTGTACCACAACCAATTTCCAAACAACTACTGAATTTAATGCCTGCAAGCGATTCCCTTAACGAAAGCGCTTCGGCATCCCTCGTTTTGTTCTCGTTGGTGTCGTACTGATCGGCCCAAATACTGTATGCTTTTCTAACATCCATACTGCGTCTGCTTAGTTATTACCGATTTTACTTTATTCTATTCACCATCTCGTACTGCTTTCCCTTTAATGGTAACCCATTTGCCACCAAGAATTGTGTAACATTTTCGCAACCAATTTCAGTATTTATAGCCTTTACGTTCGAATGCTTATTTCGGCTTAGCATTTCACCTAAAATAGCTGTTCCAATTCCCTTTCGCCTATGCTGTTTATGCACGGCTAGTTGGGTTATGTCGCCTGCCGAAGGCTCGAAAATGCCATAGCCTACTAGGTGATTTTCGCGATATGCTCCTAAAACAATAAAATCGGTTTGACTACGAAAAATTGAGGTGAAGCAGTTTTGCCACGATGGGGCAAAATCCCAGAACATCGTTAGCTCACCGAGATCGTCGACGGTTATTTGCCTAATGGTGTAGTCCCTACTCAGCTCCTTTTTAATAACGGTAAGCATTTTTGCTTCATTTACAAAGTAGTTGAACTCTCGGCTAACCTCGAAACCCAACTTTTTGTATACCGAAATAGCCTTATCGTTATGTTGTAATACTTCGAGAAGGTATTGCGTTATTCCTCCTTCAACCAAGTAAGGTATTGATTCGGTAAACACCCTCGACGCCAACCCTTGGCCTCTATACGCCTCAATTGTTCCAGTTCCAGTATCGTAAGCAGTTAGTTGCCCATTATACCTACCAATGCCATTAAAGGTAAAACTAACCAGTTTATTATTATCGAATGCTCCAAACGAAAGGTTTGCTTCAAACCCCCTACGGATGAGCATTTTTTGCAGTTCGTAGCGGTTTAATGTAATTTCGTAGTCGCTAAATGCTTGCGAAAAAGTTTCGAATAGAGTATCGAATCCTACTTGCGATAAATTTTTTATTTGTAACATAATTTCCTATCAATCTTACTTTTCAAAAAATTCCTTTGGTAATTCAACATAACCATTTACCCCTTTTAGCCCATTGGTAATTAACTCATTAGCCATAAAAACCTCGTCGGGTGCATCGAAATGAAACTTAATGCCAAAATCGCTTGCTTTACAGTAACCAAAGCGAGGGTAGTAATGGGGATGGCCAACCAGAACAACCGACTTGTAACCCAACTCCTTGGCCTTTTGGTGTGCGGTCTGAATTAGCATTGCTCCAATTCCCATTTTCTGGAAATCGGGATGAACAGAAACAGGTGCCAACGATAACGATTCGTGCTCACTTTGTTCGTTTTTTATTAAAATTTTAGTTAAAAGGATGTGTCCTACAACCTTACCGTCTATTTCCGCAACCAACGATAGTTCGGGAATAAATGCCGCCGATTTTCTTAACCTTTCAACCAAAAACTGCTCGTTATGCTCTGATATTTCGAGATTGCGAAAGGCCAATTCGGTAATGTCGAAAACCGCTTTATGGTCATCAAATTTTTCTTGTCTTACAATTGCATTCATTTTATTTACCTTTTAATTACTCGCCAAACCATTTTTTGAATGGGGTAACCCTATCGATACTCACAAAAATATCGATTAAGGGCTTGGGGATTATTTCTAATTTTAGTCGACTCTTAGGAAAAATGTGCACCTGCTTAATGCATTGGTGCGATATTAGGTACTGCCTGTTGATGCGGAAGAATTGGGTAGGATCGAGTTCGCTTAGCAATGCATCGAGCGAATAGTCGATTGGGTACTCTTTGTTTTCATTTAAAACGGCGAATGTTAAGCCCTCTTTGGAGTAGAAGTAAGCAATATCTGAAACCATAAACGATTTAATTTTTTGCCCAAACGATACCGAAAACCTTTCACGGTAACTGCGTTTATTATTCTCGATTAAATCGAAAATTGGTGCAAGGTCGATGGCGGCTTCGTTACCCTTCCAATTCTTATACTTTGTAATGGCATTGTTGAGTTCGTCCTGAACAATTGGCTTCAGAAGGTAATCGATGCTTTTCAGCTTAAATGCCCTTATTGCGTATTCGTCGTAGGCTGTGGTGAAAATTATGGGTGCATTCACATCGACCTGCTCAAATATGGCGAAACTTAGGTTGTCCTCTAGGTGAATATCGAGAAAAATCAGATCGGGTTGCGGGTTCGATTTAAGCCAACTTACGGAGTCTTCAACCGATTCGAGTTTGGCTAGTACCACAATACTCGAATCGAAAGCATAAATCATACTCTCAAGCCTTCGAGCGGCTAGACGCTCATCTTCAACTATTAATACTCTCATAATTTTGCTTATTTATTAATGGAACACTAGCAATAAATTCCGAATCGGTTCTTTCGAACTGAGGTTCGTTGAGGTTAAGAAGCATATACCTATGGGTAATATTCTTTAAACCTACACCCGTAGATGGGATGAATTTTTCTCGTTCCTGCAAATTGTTTTTAACTACCAAATTGTTCTCACTGTCGATGAATATACTAATGATAAGTGGCGATTTTTGTGACATTGCGTTATGCTTAATGGCATTTTCGATAAGAAGCTGAAGGGCTAATGGTATCACCATTAAATCCCGTTTCTTGTCGGGTATAGAAATTTTAACCTGCAGTTTGTCTTCGAATCGGATGCTTAAAAGGAATATATATGCATCTAGAAATTCCAGTTCGGTACTGAGCTTAACCAGTTCGAAGTCCTTATTCTCGAGAACGTATCGGTAAACCTTCGAGAGGTGCTCGGTGAACCGCTCGGCCAAATTGGGCTCGAGCTTAATGAGCGACGAAAGCACGTTGAGGCTATTAAACAGAAAATGGGGATTTACCTGTTGCTTCAGCATTTCGAACTGCGACTGCAAATTCTCTTTCTGCAACTTGAGCAATTGAGTATTTGCTTCGGTAAGTTGAGTAGTGCGCATTTCAATGGTTTGCTCAAGAGTATGGTTTATCTCTTCGAGTTTACTATGTGCTTTCCGAATGGTTTCTTCGGCTTTCATTCTTTCGGTTATATCCTTTGCTGTTCCAACCACTGCTGGTCGCCCATCGAATTCGGTAAGTGTTGTGGAGAGAATTACCGGCACTCTAGTAGTTCCATTTTTATGCAAGAGGGTTGTTTCAAAGTCGGTACTAACAGGCTCGCCGTTCATACGCATTTTGTGTCGAAGGGTCACAATTTCTCTGTGTTCGGGGGGAATTGCTTTTATAAAGTCGTTCCCTTTTAGCTCGTCAACTGAGTAGCCAATTAGGTTTACTATAGCCTCGTTGAGAAACACGAATTTTTGATCTTGAACAACGTAAAGGCCCTCTTGAATGCTCTCAATTAGGCTTTTGTAGCGCCTTTGGCTTTTTTCGAGCTCGCGCTCAATGGCCTTGCGGTCGGTGAGGTCGCGCATTATTATAAAAGTGGCCGGATTCCCTTGGTACTCAATGTGCGTAGTATTGAGCTCAAGGTTAACAATTTTGCCAGTTTTTGTAATGGCGTTGCATTCGTATATAAACTGGGTTGTATCGCCCGCCATTCGTTTCCTGTGGTATTCCATTAGCCTTTCCTTGTCCTCCTCCACTAAGTAGTTTACAAAGGGTTTTTCAATTACCTCTTCCTCTGCATATTCCATAAGTTCGCAGAATGCTCGGTTTGCAAATCTGAACTTGCCATATTGAGTAATTATAATACCATCGTTGGCACGGTCAATAAGCATTCGGTACTTCGCCTCGCTCTCCATTAGGGCATTCTGCATTTGCGAAATCTCGGTTACATCGCGAGCAGTTATTAACGAAGCAGGAGCATTGCTGATTTGGATGGTGGTGGTATTAAACTCAACCATTACTCGTTCACCATTTTTTTTCAGCATTGTTGCTGTGTATCTTGCGTTTTGAATTTCACCCCGCATCCTTTTGTAATGAATCTCAACTACCCGCTCCCTATCTTCGGAAGCTATGGTTTCGGGACCAAACAAAGTGTACATTTCCTCTATGGTGTATCCCAGCATATTGGCAAATGCCTGATTGACAAGATGAACTTTACCAGCCTGGGTTATAATTATGCCATCGAGCGACTTTTCGATAAGAGTACGATACTTGGCCTCGCTTTCTTTAAGAGCATTCTGAATTTGGGTGAACTCGGTAATGTCGCGAAGCGTAATGAGCGAAGCTGGTTTATTATTAATTGTAATTGAGGTTGAATTGAAATCGAGTATTACTCTGCCTCCCGTTTTTGTTAACAACGATGCCGTGTAGCGCATATTTTCAATTTCGCCTCTCATTCTCTTGTTATGAATATCGAGGACACGCTCCCTATCTTCAGGAGCAATTGAATTAGTGCCAAAAACCGTGTACATTTCCTCTAGTGAATATCCAAGCATATTGGCAATGGCCTGATTTGCAAGGATTACCTTCCCATCCTGACTAATAACAATGCCATCAAGCGTCTTCTCAATCAGCGTTCTATGCTTCATCTCGCTCTCCGAAAGGCTTTGCTGCATTTTAACGAGTTCAGTAATGTCGAACGAAACGCCTAGTATTCCTATCTGTTTGCCCTGCTGGTCGAGGTAAGGCACTACTCTGGTATCCCAGTAAATTCCATTTAACAGTACTATTTCCGCATTTACTTCTGCTTTTGTTGCCTTTCGAATAAAATTAAGAAGTTGATCGTTTCCTTTGTATACTTCAAAAGCGCTTTGCCCAATGCGTAAGCCCGATTCCGAACCAATTCTTTTAAGCCCGCTACCCTCGTTAAATATAAAGTTACCATCAAAATCGACGCTCCAAATAATTAATGGTAGCTGATTTAAAAGAACGTGAAGCAGCACCTGCTTCTCGCGAAGTTCGGTTACGGCAGTTTCTCTTTTTTCCATTTCAACCTTTAACTGCCTATTGGTATCGGAAACCTGCTCTAGGGCTTTTTGAATGTTTTGTTTAATCAAATAATTCTCAACAGCAGCCTGGTTGTTAAAAAAGGCGGCAACAATTCCTACTACCGAAACACCCAAGAACAGAAAGTTGGCCTGTAGAATTTGACCTAAGGGAAAATGAAATTTTGATAAAATGGCAACCGAAAGGTTGAATAGAACTAGGAGCACTAAAAAGTGAACAAGAACCCTTTTGTACGAAAGGGGAATGAGCACCAACCAGCAAATAATTATAAAAAGGAAACCATAGGTGTAGCTGCTTCCAAAGTAACCTGTAAGCGAAGTTAACATTGCGCAAAACAGCGTTCCTAGGTAAAACCCTGCCACTAAATGCTGACGATATGCCAACGATGAATTTCGTTTAAATGCAATAAAAAGATTAATAGCATATGCCGCAATGGTACTAAATCTCAACATTAGTAATACTTGAATGTTGCTTCGATAAAAAAGGAAATCGAATAATACCCATAGCAATACAACCCCCGACCCTGCAATGGTAAGTGTTAGCAGGTAGGATTTTAGGTGCTTTTCGCGCTCCAAAGTAAACTCGGGATTGCTGTTATTTTTGTCGATACTTCTTAACGATAGCATACTTTTCGGGTTAGATCGATTAACTACCAAAGTTAAAAAGATAACCTTTAATCCCTTGAACTTTTTAGTTGAATGACGGATTTTACGAGTTGAATGACGGATACTAGGACTACCGTTGGTTAAAATGCGCCTCCTCCCTTAAAATTAATATCGTCGGCACGGCCTCGATTCTTATTATGAAAGTTGTTGAACGTGTATGAGAAATTTAGTATAAACACGGGTCCTTCAGCTTGAATAACGTACTTGTTATCGAAACTACTTCCAGATGTACTATAGTTGAATTTAATGGAATCGAAAATATTCTGAGCCGACAGGCTTACATTGCCATTCCCTTTCAGCACCGGCTGATTGAGTGCCAAATTTGCTACGAAAAAACCTGAATTCTTACCCATAGCATCGTAGTTTGGGGCTCTGTAGTATCCAATGGCTTGTATTCGTGTTCCCCACTTCAACTGGAAATTGGAAATGACTCGGGCATCCCACGTAAAAGCTTCCTGCTTAATTTCTGTTGAGTTCACAAGGGTATTCAATTTGTAATGGTAAAGGTTGGCTCCTGTGCTAATTTGCCACCATTTTGCCAACTTAAAATCTAAACCAATTTCTTCGCCATAGGCCATCTGGTTTTTCGAATTTGCCAGCTGATGGGTCATCACTCCATTAGCGTCCATTAGTCGTAGCGACTGAAAAATGTTTGTGACATTCCTAAAGTACGTTTGCGACGATATGGTGAAAATTGAAATGCTGCCCCTGTAATTAAATTCGTACGAGTCGGTATACTCAGGCTTTAGCTGAGGGTTTCCCATAAATACATTCTCAGGGTCGATATACTGGGGTATATCGTTAAGTAAGTAGGGAACTGGCCTGTTAATCCTACGGCTATAGCTAAGTTGCACCTGGTGCCGCTCACCAATACTTTTCGACAAGTGGAGGCTTGGGTAAAACATAAATTTCGAAAAGTTGTTGGGTACTAAAGAATTTGTAGTAGTAATGCCTCTGTCGAAGTATTCGCTGCGTAAGCCCAACTGGTAGCCAATACCCCAAAGGGTGTTCGAATAGGTTGTGTATCCAGAGTAAATGGCATTTTTATATCTCAGGTTGTAAGTATAAAGAGGGTTCTGAATCCATTCATCGGTGCTAACCAAGTAGTTTTGAAATATATAATCCTCAAACCTCTTTTCGAACCGGTACTGCACTCCTGCTTCAAAAGTTCCCTTTGCAATTGGTAATTTATAGTCGATATTAATGCGGTAATTAAAATTAAAGTCGGATTTTTGATTTCTTAATTTTGAAGCCACCCCAATTTCATTGTAACTTTCGTTGGTAATAAGCTCGTTCATCTTGTTATCGTCGTCACCATCCCAACTGAAGTAGACTCCAGAAATTGAAAGGCTATGGTTTTCTGCAAATTTTTGTGTGAAGTCGGCATTGGCGCCATAAACCAAACCGGCTATGTCGGTAAAGTTGTTGGACTTGCTGTAATCATCGCCCACATTGGTTAAGTTGCGTTTATATATAGTACCAATCGTTCCCCTGTCGTAACTCTGTTGGCTCACATTCCCCGACACCGATACCGAATTGTTATCGTTCAAGTCAATATCTGTTCCTGCTTTATAGTTAACATTGTAATTTAAAAACGACTGATTAGCAAATTTTACAAAATGAACAGAATCGCTATAAACCTTTGCAACGCTATTAATATTGAGATTACTGCCATATAAGTTATCGGTATAATCCACGCCTCCAAACAAGTTGAACCTACCCGCCCTATAGTTAACCAGGGCATTTCCATTTCGCTTGTGCAAATTGCCAGCTCCAAGGTTTATGTTTCCGCTCAACCCCTGTAGTTTATCCTTTTGCATTATAATATTAATAATTCCAGCTTGCCCGTCGGCCTCGTATTTAGCCGAAGGATTGGTTATTACTTCAATTTGCTTTATAGCCGATGCTGGTATTTGCTTTAGGGCATCGCTACCTTTTATCGATGAGGGTTTCCCGTCGATTAGTACAATAAAATCGGAACTGCCACGAAGCGTCACATTTCCTTGAGGATCTACTTGCACCGATGGTGTATTTTCTAGCACGCTGGCGGCAGTTCCACCCTTGGCGCTAATATCCTTTTCAACATTTACAACCCGCTTATCAATCTTGTACTCCACCCTCGACCGCTCAGCAGTTACAACTACCTCGTCGAGGTTAACATTCGACTCGCGAATAAATATTTCGCCCAAATTAACCTCCTTGTTACCTTTTCCTAAGGTAAAAATTGGCGACTGGCTTTTTTCAAAGCCAATAAAGTTTACTTGAACGTAATACGAACCTGGTTTTAAGTCCTTTAAGCTAAATACTCCCTCCGTATTAGTAACTGTACCTGTTACCAAGCTGGAGTCGATGGTGCTATATACTGCAATACTGGCATACTCAATGGGCGTCTTCGAGGTAGCATCAACAACTTGCCCAGTTACAATTCCGCTAATTTCGGCAACCTCAGCCGAAACTACAGTATTGAAGAAAAAAACTGCAAATGCAATCGTTAGTAGAGTTTTTAAAAGATTTGCCTTCATAATAATCTTATTTTTTGAATTACGATTCCGTAAATGAAATTTCGATGTAAACCTATACCCTGACAATTCAGTTAAAAAATTATTGTAGGCGAATGACCAAAATTGTAACTTGAGGGGATAAAAATTGGCTGTGAATTTTTATTTAGAAAAGGTAATGAGGTTATGTGTTTCACTATTAAATGCTTGATGTATTTTTTCCTAATCATTAAGAAACTGTTTAAGTTTTTAATTGTAAAAATTAGTATAGTAATAGCCACGGGCTTAAGCCCGTGGATTAAAATAAAAAAATAGCCTTGGCTTTAGCCAAAACAAATAATTGAATTTGGGGCTAAAGCCCAATATTTCTCAAACTGTATTCCACGGGCTGAAGCCCGTGGCTAATAAAAAAAACAAAACTTAAACAGTTTCTAATCATATTGAATTAATGTTTCAATCTATTTTCTTGACTTCGCTAAACAAATTCACTAACTTGTTGTTTTTACTAAATAAGAATAATTCCCATTTAAGATGAATTACTCCGATATTGCAAAGTTGCTCACCGAAAATGAGCTTAAGGTTACCCCGCAACGAGTTGCAGTAATCGATGCGCTTTTTGCACTTAAAAATCATCCCACAGCCGATGCCGTTAAGGAGTTTGTACGAAAAAACCACCCAAACCTTGCCTTGGGAACGGTGTACAACACACTCGAAACATTTTGTGAAAAGGGAATAGTTCGAAAGGTTAAAACCGATAGGGATTTTATGCGGTACGACATTATTACCCAAAATCATCACCATTTGTACTGTGGACAATGCGACCGAATTGAGGATTTTTTTGATGAGGAACTCGACGAAATTCTGCTCAACTACTTTTCGAAAAAACCAATTCCTGGCTGGGACATAAAAAACATAAAACTCCAAATTGACGGAAACTATACGAATCACAAACCTCCAAAAAACGAATAACTATGGGACGAGAAGCAAAGAAAATTTCAACGGTTGACGTTGACAAATTATTGACAATGCTCAATTCGGCTTTGGCCGAAGAGTGGCTTGCCTACTACCAGTACTGGATTGGTGCAAGGGTTATGGAAGGCCCTATGCGCAGCGAAGTTGAACCCGAGCTGTTGCTACACGCAACACAGGAACTAAATCACGCGGTTTTGGTTACCAATCGTATTATTCAACTTGGTGGCACTCCAATTCTTCACCCACAGGATTGGTTTAAGCACGCAGGTTGCGACTACGATGCCCCTGTTGACCCTTACATTGAGGTAATTCTGGAGCAAAACCTTAAAGGCGAACGTTGCGCCATAAAGCGCTACAACGACATAGCAACCTTTACTGCTGGTAAAGACCATATGACCCACCAAATGGCTACCCAAATTTTGGCCGAAGAGTTAGAACACGAAAACGACATTGAGGACTGGATTAACGACTTAGTTAGGATGAAGGAAGAGTTTAAAAAATTAAGAATGTAGAAATATATGTTTAACTAAATAAAAATCAAGTAAAATGGATGAGAATCAAGTTTATGCAATGCCACGTATTGGCGACAAGGCTCCCGAATTTAAAGCAGTTACAACGCAGGGCGAAATTAACTTTCCGGGCGATTACATGGGTAGCTGGGTAATTCTGTTTAGCCACCCAGCCGACTTTACCCCTGTTTGCACCTCGGAATTTATGACTTTTGCCAGCATGGAAAAGCAGTTTAACGAGGCCAATTGTAAACTGGTAGGCCTTTCGGTCGATGGGCTATACAGTCACATTGCCTGGCTGCGCACAATTAAGGAAAAAATTGAGTACAAGGGAATGAAGAACGTTGAGGTAACCTTTCCGCTTATTGAGGACATTACCATGGAGGTTGCCAAAAAGTACGGTATGATGATGCCTGGCGAAAGCAACACCAAAGCCGTTCGCGCAGTGTTTGTGATCGATCCCCATGGAGTTATTCGCACTATTATTTACTACCCTTTAAGCCTTGGACGCAACTTCGACGAGCTGTACAGGGTAGTTTTGGCTCTTCAAACTGCCGACGAGTTTAAGGTTGCCACTCCAGCCGACTGGCGTCCGGGCGACGATGTTATTGTTCCAACTGCTGGTTCGTGCGGTGTTGCCAAGGAGCGCATGGAGACCAAGGACGAAAGCGTAAAATGCCACGATTGGTTCTTCTGCACCAAAAAACTGCATAAGGATACTGTGCTAAATGCGATTTTAAAAAAGTAGAAAAGGAAAGTATATTCACCACATAAGGCACAGTAGGGCGCATTGTTCTACTGTGCCTTTTTCGATAATTTATTCATGAGAAATACTCTGTTAATTGCCACGGGCTTAAGCCCGTGGGTCAATATAAAAGAAGAATGCTTGGCTTCAGCCCAATAAGTAACTAATTTGTTTGGCTAAAGCCATTGTTTGCACCTTCTCTCTTCCACGGGCTAACCCCGATTCCCGATAACTATCGGGATATCGGGGCGTGGGCAATTGAAAAACCAAACTATTATTCAAAACTTAAACAGTCTCTTTGTTAAAGATGAACAATCTCATTTAATCTTTACTTTCTATAAACAACTAAAAGTCGATGTTTAAAAGTCAGTTAGTTTACCTTCACCCTCATTAGTTGCATATTTGTCTATTATCGAGTACTTTTGGTGAATGAATTGACGATTGCAAAATAGCGTTTTACAATCGATGCACACCCGAGTTTACAGCGTATTGGATTGAAAAAATAAAAACCATAGCACAATGGATAAAAACGGAGCACTTGAAATAGCATCCCGCTATGTTAACTATTTAATAAGTACTAAAAACATTGCTATAAAAAAAGCATTCCTTTTTGGCTCGTACGCAAAAGGTACTCAAAACCAAAATAGCGATATTGACATTGCCATTGTATTGCCAAATCAGTACGATACTTTTGAAATGCAAATTCAACTTATGCTTTTTGCGCGCAATTTTTCTTTAGACATTGAACCACATCCAATAAAAGAGGAAGATTTTTCGAAGTCGAATCCTATGGCGTCAGAAATAATTAAAACAGGAATTGGGATTTGCTAAAAAAGTGACATAAAAGTCAAGATTGCTAAGGAAATCGAACTGATTATAGTTTCCTGCTGTTTTTTTACCACTCCACAATGCTATTTTTTATAGCAAACTTTATCATTTCAACGGTGCTCTTAAAGTTGTACTTTTGCATAATGTTGTTCTTGTGGGTTTTAACAGTATAAATGCTTAGGTTAAGTTTTTCAGCAATTTCGGTATTTGTAAATCCCTCGACGTACATTTTAAGTATTTCCATTTCGCGAACAGTTAGCTGATTTTTATTAACTGTTTCACCAGCTTTTGTTCCCTTAACATTTTGCACAAAATTTCGCATTACCACTTTCGAAATTGAGGGGCTATAGAATTCGTCGCCGTTATAAATAATTCTTATGGCTTCGAGTAAAAGTTCGGTTGTTGAGTCTTGCTTCGGTAAATACCCCTTAGCTCCAGCCTGAATTGCCTTAACAACGTACTCTTCGTTGTTAAACATTGAAAGTATTAGAACCTTTATGCTTGGGAAAGCTTCGGTTAGCTTTTCGGTAAACTCAATACCCGACATGTTGGGCATCGATAAATCGGCAATAACCACGTCGGGAAGGGAACCTTTTATGAAATCTATTGCTTTTGTTGCGCTGGCAAGTGAGCCAATTAGCTCAATATCGTTCTCATTGGCCAAAATACTCCTAATGCCATCGCGAACAATTTGGTGGTCGTCGACTATTAAAACCTTAATTTTTTCCATCCTCTTTTAATATTTAAAGTGGCATTTGATTCTTTGGAATTTTCAGCCTTATAGTTGTTCCCGTTGAGGGCTCGGTTTCAATGTCGAGCGCTCCATTAAGCAACCGAGCTCTTTCCTTCATATTGTAAATTCCGTTGCAAGGAGTGCAAAAATTGGAAGTATAATCGAACCCTTTGCCATTATCCTCAATAATTAGAATTATATTCTCGCTATTTCCAATTAGTTGCAGCTGTATTCTACTGGCTTCGGAATGCTTAATTGAGTTTGTAAGAGCCTCCTGTGCAATTCGGTATATGTAAAATTTAATCTTTGAATTCGAAGTATCGTAGTCGCCAAAAACCGAAAGTTCAATTTCGGCAGTTGTTGTTTTTGTGAATGAATTACAGAGGTTTTGCAGGGCAATGTCGATACCCGATTCGTTAAGAATATTTGGGGCAAGATTATTGGAAATTTGCCTAACCTCGTCGATGGTTGTTAAAAAACTCTCCTTAACCTCCTTTATGGTTTCCTTTATCTCATCGGGAGTTTGCTTGCTGGTACTTTCGAGCTGAAGCTTTATGGCTACCATTTTTTGGCCAAGTCCATCGTGCAGTTCCCTCGAAATGCGTTGACGTTCCATTTCCTGCCCATCGTATAGCGCCGACATGCGTTTAAGTCGCTCCTCCTTAAGTTGCAGCACCATTGTATTGAATGCCAGCGTTAAAAGTCCAATTTCGTCGTCCGATTTTGGGTTAAGGGTCACATCAAGATCTCCTTTTCCAATTTGCTGAGCAGCATTTTTAAGCTTAACAATGGGGTTGGTTATGGTTCGCGAAATGAAATGCGAAATTGAGAAAAGGAAAACGCAAATAACAAGCGAAAGGAACACAATGTCGTTTCGTATTGATTTAATGGGAACCATTGCTTCGCTGTAGTCAATCTCGGCAGCTATTGCCCAGTTTATTCCTGGCATAACCAATTGGTCGTACGAACTTAGGCACGAAACGGTTCGGTAGTCGTCAATTAACGCCGACCCATACTTATTGCTAAAGGCATTTCGAATACTTTGGGTATTAACCACTGTGTTAAGCACCGAGTTTGGAAAAAATCGCGAACTGCTTCGCATAAGGTAGTCGCTACCAACAAGGTATACCTCGCCCGATTTGCCCAAGCCGTTTTCGGGGTTCTCCTCAAGCATAATGCTATTAATTTCGGAAATGGGAATTTGTATTGCCAAAACTGCGCTGTGGTTGTGCGTTGGCGAAATTACTCGCTTTCCAACAAAGCAGTTCGGCTCTGTGTTGTTGGTTTGTTTATCGAAATCTTGAATATAGGGCTCGCTCTTCGAGGCGGTTTTAAGCCAAAGTGCGTTTAACTGGTTGCTGGTTATCGAATCGGGCTTAAAATGGAATATTCCATCGTTTAAAAAACTATAAACCTCCAAGTTGGCTTCGCCAAAATTTGTTATTAAAAAAATTCCTTTAAACCCCAGAAGACTATAGTTTAACTTTTCGGCAATTGTATTATAGTAGTCTGAAGAGTAATTCCCGTTGTATGGGGTACTAATTCTACTTGAATAAATATCGTTAATAAGCACCTTTAGGTAGTAGTTTTCGGCTAAAACAGTAACATTCTTAAATCGTTCGTTGAAAAAGAATTCGACTTGCTCCTTTTTAATAACCCTAATTGATGTAAGCTGCTCGAGGGTTCGCTTAAGAAGGGCATCCTTTGCATTAAAGTATGCATAGGTGCCAACAACCGAAAGTGCCGCCAGTCCTACGACAAAGAAAAGTAGCATTAGCTTTCGGTTAATCGATTTCTTAAACATCAACTTATATTTGTAGCAAAGTAACAATTTATAAAAAGAAAAAAAGCAAAGAAGTTGTCGAAAAGGTCTCTGTGTAACTTTGTGCATTCTTTGTGTCTTTCTGCGTAACATTAAAATTATATCACAGAGTTCCCCTGAAAATTCACAGAGTATCTCAGAGAAGTATGTAGAAACTGTTTGTACTCCTTTCCGACAACCCCTTTGCCCAATAATTAAAAATAATTATCTACAATGCCCCCTCGTCGTAAGCCTTTTCGCCATGAAGCGAGTTATCTAAGCCCAGCATTTCGTCCGACTCGGAAACCCTAACGGGAGTAATTTGGTTAATAATTACAAGCATTAAGTATGTAAATCCAAAAGCATAGGCCGAAGCACCAACTACCGCTGCAATTTGCTTAAATAGCAAAGTTCCGCCACCACCAAAAAGGAGACCATCGGCACCAGCAGGATTAATTGCCTTTGAAGCAAATACACCAATAAGAATTGAACCTAAAATACCTCCAACACCGTGAACTCCCCAAACATCGAGAGCATCGTCCCATTTCATTTTATTTTTTAACTGAACCGCCATGTAGCAAACCAAACCTGCTGCTGTTCCAATAATTGGCGATGCCCATATAGGAACATAACCAGCACATGGGGTTATGGTTGCCAATCCAGCAATTGAGCCAGTTAAAAGTCCAACAAATTTAGGCTTCCGCTCCCTCGACCATTCAACAGCCAACCATGCAATGGTAGCAAACGAAGCTGCTATATCGGTATTAATAAAAGCCAACGATGTAATAAAGTCGACCTGCACTTCGCTACCTGCGTTAAAACCGTACCAGCCAAACCAAAGTAATCCGCTACCAATAGCCACAAGAGGAATACTGTTTGGAGTTGAGTTCTTGTCGACCCTTGCGCCTACATAAAAAACCGAAGCCAATGCAGCAAAACCTGCTGTTGCGTGAACTACAATGCCACCAGCAAAATCGATTACGCCCCACTGAGCCAAAAGTCCACCACCCCAAATCATGTGTACAAATGGATAGTAAACCAAAACCTGCCAAACGGTTAAGAAAATAAAATACGACTTAAAGGTAACCCTGTTAACAAATGCACCAGTTATAAGAGCAGGGGTAATAATGGCAAACATCATTTGGTATGCAATAAAAACAAACTCTGGAATCTTTCCGTTTCCAGCCCAAAGGGTATCCATGCTAATGCCAGTAAGGAAAGCCTTGTCGAAGTTTCCAATAATACCTCCTTCGCCTCCGCTAAAACAAAGCGAATATCCAAAAAACACCCAAAGAACAGTAGTCCAGCCCAGCGACACGAAACTTTGAATCATAATTGCCAAAATGTTTCGCTTTGTGGCTAAACCACCATAAAAAAACGCCAACCCTGGGGTCATAAGCATTACAAGGCTTGTTGCAAGCAACATAAAACCAGTCGACCCTGTATCGAGAACAGAACCAGCTTGTAAAAGAATTGAGTTTAACATTGGTTAAAGTTTTTGATTGTGAGTACTAAAGTGAAATGCCAAATACAAAAAATACATTCTTCGCCTCGGGGTTAGTAATAAACGATGCCTGAACAGGAAGCGAGAAATTATCGTTAATTTTTATTGCCTTCGAAGCTTTTAGTCCAAAGTTTATAATGCCAGCCGATTGATTGCCATAAAAGCCAACCTCGCCCCTATCTTTATTGGGTTTATCGAGGGCTGCGCCTAAAAAAACATTAAAGTCAACATCGCCAATCGATTTGCCATAGCCCACTTCAACATACTTCGACATAAATATTTTACCAGTGCTACCATCGGTATTAATTTTGCGGGCATCGTTGCCATAAAAATTCATTGCAAAAAGAAGAGTAAACGGAATTTTTTCGGTTCCATTAAAGCTCACAATTCCTTCGAAAATGTGACAAGTACTATCCTTGTCGAAATTGAAGTAGTTGCTCCTATCAGCTGTGGTAAATAGTTCGGGAAAAAAGTAATCGGTTACCGTTAAGCTTAACATTTCGTTATAAGAATATGTTAAGTACAGGTCGACCTCTTGATTGGCTGTTTGCGAAAAGGTGTAGGCCGCCCAGCTGCCAATGGTTAGGGCGTGAGGCGAATCGGCCTTTTTAAAATCGTATTTCAGCCAGGGCTGAATGCTGGGGCTGCTTCCGCCCAAACTTACACCTCGCCAAACGTAACGACTCATTAAGTCGGCACCAAGTTGAAGTGGCGATTCCTCTTGAGCAACGCTTTGAAGCGAAACGCCTGCCAGCAAAGCAATTGCCATAATTACTCTAAGTAGTTTAATCATATTTTAATGGGTTATTGGGTTCGCAACAAATGTATTTGCCCCCCAACTAGGCAACAATAGAACTTTGTATGAATTTGTCTAATACTAAGTAGTAGTAAAATGTTTTCTTCAATTTCAATATGTGGGAAAAAAAGATAAATTCTAATGTCAAGTCCTTTGATTTCAGTCTATCTATCTCCTAAGAATTCAGATATTGAACAAAATCACTAAAGGAATAATTTCAATTAAATCAATTTACTATGTTTGGGTTATTTTTCTATAATGGACGATATTAATAAATACTGGGATTCAATTCACAAAAAGCTTAAATTATTCATTTTAAGCAAAGTGTCGGACATCAGCTATACTGAAGATATTCTTCAGAATGTTTTTATAAAAATCCACTCGAGCATTGGAACACTAAAAGATGAAAATAAAATTAACGCATGGATTTACCAGATTGCGAGAAATGAAATAACAGATCATTTCAGGAGATTAAAAAAGGGCAAAATTTTTATTCCATTGGTTGCTGATCAAGAGGAAGAGCAAACTATAAACCTTTGGAACGAAGCCTTAGCCGATATGATTAAGATGATGGACAACCTTCCTCTCGAGAGTTGCGAAGCACTTTGTTTAACCGAACTCGATGGGTTGAGCCAGAAGGATTATGCACAAAAAGTAGGAATTTCATACACTGCAGCAAAATCGCGTGTTCAGCGTTCGCGACAAATGCTTAAGGATATGCTCCTTAAATGCTGCCACTACGAGTTGGACCGTTACGAAACCG
Organism: Bacteroidales bacterium UBA2287; assembly: GCA_002345675.1. GTDB lineage: Bacteria > Bacteroidota > Bacteroidia > Bacteroidales > Tenuifilaceae > UBA2287. The sequence continues at coordinate 30,989 of DDWL01000026.1, forward strand.
TTATCGACATATCACCAAATTGCTGCTGCTGTCCACATAAGTAGCGAAAAATATTTTTTTTCGTAACCAAGCTGCGTCCTTTTTAAGGGCACTTCGTCTATGGAGCAAATTGACTTAGTGTTTAACCTTTAAAACCTTAAAAAGATGGAAGAGATTACAAGAATTGCAACTTTTATTGTGAATTCATTTATTCACATTTGGCCTTACCTTGCCATTACCATTCCTTTAGCAGTGGGCTTAAAATTTATTGGCGCAACAAAACACATTAACAGTGCATTTAGCAGAAAACCCCTTACTTCAATAATTATTGCAACTGCCGTTGGTGCAATAAGCCCTTTTTGTTCGTGTGGTGTAATACCTGTTATCGCATCGCTTCTAATAGGTGGTGTGCCATTAGCTCCAGTTATGTCGTTCTGGATTGCATCGCCCTCAATGGATCCCGAAATTTTCTTTCTTAGTGTAACTACAATTGGTTGGAAGTTATCGATTTGGCGACTTTCGGCTACATTTGCTATTAGTTTGCTTTCGGGTTTTGCCACGCACTATTTTATGAAAAACGGATTTTTAGGATCCGAAATTTTACGGACTTCTATAACCAAAGTTTCAAAACCCAAAAAGGCCATAATTTCTATCCTTTTTGACTCAGTAGTTACTGCTATTTCTCTCCTAAAAAGAAATAAAATGCTAACTCTAAAGCCTATGACTTTGGAAAATACAACCAAAAACGGTGTAACTGTAAATTGTTGCATTCCTATAAGTAGCATAACTGCAACCAGTAACGTTAATAATTCGCCATGTGGTTGCCCATGCAGCGCCACAGAAATGCCTAAAAAGGAAGAGACAGCAACAAAACTGCTAAAGGAAACTTGGAAGTCCCTGTGGTTAGTTGTAAAATTTATGACGTTAGCGTTCCTTGTAAATGCTTTAATTGAATTCTATGTGCCAAAAAACTTCCTAACCAACTACCTTGGAAACAATAATTGGTACTCAGTTATTATTGCTACTCTTGTAGGAATTCCCTTTTACACAAGTAACTTAACGGCACTTCCACTTATTAGCGGGTTGCTTTCAATGGGAATGAACCAAGGGGCTGCGCTGGCATTTTTGATTGCAGGTCCTGTAACAACTATTCCGGCTATGATGGCTGTTTGGGGTATTGTTAGGCGCAGGGTTTTCTTTCTTTACATAATCTTTTCGCTATTTGGGGCAATTCTGTTTGGATTTTTATTCAACTTAGTTTATTAATATGATATGAGGAGCTGGTTGGAAAATTTTGTTTTAAATTTACATTCTCACATACATTACCGAAACTGATGGAAAGTATTATTAGTAGAATAAGGCAAGTATTAGCCCAAAATATCGACAAAAAAACGAAGCAATCGAGTAAGCATTTTTTTAAGGAAGCCATAGTAACTTACGGAGTAAAAACGCCCATTGTTGACAAAATTGCGAAGGAGTTTTTTGGCGAAATAAAGGAAAAGTCAGTTGATGAAGTTTTCGATTTGTGCGACGAACTTTGGCAATCGGGTTACCTCGAAGAGTCGTTTGTGGCCTGCAACTGGTCGTACTTTGTACGAAAAAATTACGAACCCAAGCACTTTGCTCGTATGGAGCAATGGGTAGCAAATTATGTTAACAATTGGGCTTCGTGCGATACGCTATGCAACCATACGGTGGGCGACTTTGTGGTAATGTACCCCGAGCACATTTCGAAGCTGAAAGGTTGGGCTAAATCCGATAATCGTTGGGTTCGCCGTGCGGCGGCTGTATCGCTTATAGTACCTGCCCGCAAGGGCAAATTCCTTTCGGATATTTTCGAAATTGCCAATATTCTGCTAATGGACAAAGATGACCTCGTTCAAAAAGGGTACGGCTGGATGCTAAAGGCGGCAAGTCAGGCTCACCAAACAGAAGTTTTCAATTACGTTATGTCGAAAAAAGCAGTAATGCCTCGCACTGCATTGCGCTATGCCATTGAAAAAATGCCTAAGGAGCTTAAAACTTTAGCTATGGCTAAATAAATGAGCCAAAAAAAAGCCTCTTAGCGAGGCTTTTTTTATGCTTGAAGTTAACAGATTACTCTGTTTTTTCAATTGCTACTGTTGGCTTAGCCTTAGCAACTCGCTCTTCAAGTTCAATAACAGCCTCCTCGGCTTGGTCAATTTTTTGCTTTTGCTCCTTGTACTGTACTTCGTTTACTTTCTTTTCCTTTTTGGCCTTTTCTAAATTTTCTCTCGCCTGCTTAATTTTCTCGCGAGCTTCGTTAGCTTTTTCCTTGCCTTTTACAGCAGTAGCCTCAAGTTCTTTTTCCTTTACCACCCTATTAGTTCGCGCTTCATTAGCTCGGTTTTGACCAAAATCTCGGCCAGATAAATCGCCTTTGTCCTTGCCATAAGCGTTTCCTTTGCCTTCTCCATTATGTTTTCCTTTCCCTTCGCCCTCGTGCTTACCTTTCCCTTTGCCATCATTTAAATTTGTGCTGTCATCGGCAATTGCACTGTTTTCGTTTTCAACTTCTTCTGCACTTTTGTCTTTATCCTTTGTCTCAGTGCCTTTTTCTTTCTTCAGCTTATCCGTTTTGTCTTTTAAACTATCCTTGGCAACAGTCTCTTTATTTTCCTTATTTTTTCCTTTGCCTTTTCCTTGTTGTGCGTAAATACTTACATTCGACATAAGTATAAAGCCCAAAACAAGCGCTACTAGTAGTGTTACTTTTTTCATGTTTTTCAAATTTAAAGATTATTAACTAGGCTGTCGGCCTTATTTATCGACTCCTGAATTTCGGCATTAGCTTTCTCTACTTCTTGAGAGATAGAGTCGTTCATTGTTACTTCTTTTGCAATTGCAGCATCCTCTTGTTTTTTAGATCCTGTGCAACTCGCAGCCAGCAAGGCTGTTACTGCCAAAATAAAAGTAATTTTTCTCATGGTTTTTAGGTTTTAACGGTTATCAATATTTGGTAAGCTAAATAAAACTGAATTATTCTCCCAATCCCTCATTGCCTAAATCTAAAATAAATTTCCATTGCCCATTTGGTTGGCGCTGCCAAACCGTTGCATATGTTCCCTTTTCAATGCTATCGGGTTGTGATTTTAAGTAAAATTGCCAGTAGCCATAGGTATAACCTAAATCGCCCGATTTTGCCACTCGGGCAAATTTTGGCTCCCATGTAAGCACGAATGTGCTATCGGCTTTGCCGTTGTAATGCTCGTGTAACTTTTCGTGTCCAACTATGGGGTACATGTTGGGTTTTATTAAAACAGCTTCGGGCGCAGCATACTCCAAAAACGATGCTATTTGCCCATGGGCAATGGAATATTCGGAAAAAGCCCTGTCGGCATCCATAATTTCCTGTTCACACTTCTTTATATCAACGCTATTGCATGAAGAAAATGCTGCAATAATTGCAACTGGAAGGAATCTTTTAATATTCATTGTTAGAATGTTTATTGTTAAAAGTTAAGTCCCTTAGCATTAAAAAACCATATTTAAAACAATTATTTTTCGGTTTTTAGGTTAACCAGTAATTGGCAATTTCAACAACCTGCTTGTTAAGAACAAAATGTAAAAAAGTTCCTTTCGAAGTTGGTCTGAATCTTTTAAAAACCTTTTAAATACCTAAATTCCGCAGCAAAAATATTTGCAAGTAAAAATAATCCATTTATGGTTATGTTTTAAGGCTCGCTGGATCAATTTGTCGAAAATATATATTGCTATATCGGGGTTGGCGAGAAAAGCATACGGAAATTTTATTCCATGCCAAAATCAGTGCTATTTTGACGACTCTAAAACCTGCTCAAAATTAACAGGAAAGCGTTAACGAATGAATGTCAGGTATATATATTTGTCGACAGAGCGCAACTTACCCATCACTAGCAATAACAAAGGGCTATCAGCCAAGAAGCAAGTGGCATTTTTTTCTTTGTACCCATTTTTAAAACATGGTGTCGACTACTTTTAATCCATTTGCAAGGTACTGCCATGAAACGGAAAATCAATTGCTTTAAGCGACCGTTAGATTTCACAAAATTAAAAACACAACAAAAAGTGAGCATCTGTTTTTCTTAAAAATTGGATTGATCAAAAATGAACCTCTGTAAGGTATTTTAAAGAATTTTGAGGTACTTCTGTAAAAAACACCCCTATGTCTGTAAAAACCTCTGTAAGTAAAAATGGCTAAAAGTCTCACCCTAGTTGCAAAGTAATTTTTTGGTAAAAAAGTCTTGTCACTTTTTCTACTTCCACTTTGTCATTTTTCTACTTACGTCTTACAAAGATGACACAGACAATCAATTTGTGTTGTATATCAATATATTACATCGTATTTCAAAAAAGTTATTAACAAAGTGGGAAAAAGTGGGAAAATATGGAATAATGTGGGAGAATATTTCATAATTTTACAATCTGAAATACCATACCTAAATGAATTCATTTATTGGCGATTACGAATGCAGAGTTGACGAGAAAGGGCGCTTGCTTTTCCCTTCGGCTCTAAGGAAGCAGAACAAATCTGCCTCCCCCGATCGCTACGTGGTAAAAAAGGACATTTACGAAAGCTGCCTCGTGCTGTTTCCCATGGAGGAGTGGGAACGCCAAAATGCGCTAATTAGGCGCAACACAAATCCTTACAACAAGGAGCAGGCACAATTTTTAAGGGAATTTTACCGCGGCACCGCCGAAATAAGCCTCGACTCGAACGGGCGATTGCTTATTCCAAAAAGGCTTCTCGAAATGGTTAACATTTCGAAGGACATTGTGCTTAGCGGACAGGATAGCAAAATTGAAATTTGGTCGAAAGAACGATACGATAGCAACGGTCTCGACGAGCAAAAATTCGCCTCGCTTGCCGAGAAGGTTTTGGGCTCATCGCAACTAAAGGAGGAGTAGGAAATGGTGTACCACGTGCCTGTGCTGCTCGACGAGAGCATTGAAGGGCTTAATATTAAGCCCAACGGAACCTATGTCGATTTAACGTTTGGCGGAGGTGGGCACTCGTCAGCCATTCTTCAGAAACTTTCGCCGAAGGGCAAACTTTTTGGTTTCGACCAGGACGAGGATGCCATTGCAAACGCTCCAAAGGATAAGCGTTTTACCTTTGTTCGCGGCAACTTCCGCTACTTCCGAAATTTTTTACGATACAACGGCGTACTAACCGTCGACGGCATACTGGCCGACCTTGGCGTTTCGTCGCACCACTTCGACAGCCCCGAAAGGGGTTTCTCGTTTAGGCATAAGGGGCCACTCGACATGCGCATGAACCCAGCCAGCAGCCTAAGCGCAGCAAAGGTTGTAAACACCTACTCGCAGGAAAAACTAGTTGAACTATTCAAACTTTACGGCGAGTTGCCCAATGCGTTTAAGGTTGCGCAAGAAATTGCAAAGGTTCGCCAAAGCGCCCCAATTGAAACCGTTGAGAAGCTATTCGAAATTCTTGGTAAGCATTTCCCTCAAAAATTTCAGAATAAAATGATGGCGCAAACCTTTCAGGCGCTTCGCATTGAGGTAAACAGCGAAATGGAGGTACTAAAGCAAATGCTTTTGCAAACGCCAAAGGCGCTAAAGTCGGAGGGTCGACTTGTGGTAATATCGTACCACTCGCTTGAGGATAGGCTAGTTAAAAACTTTATAAAATCGGGAAACTTCGAAGGCAAAGTCGACACCGACTTTTACGGCAACACCAGTTCGCCACTCTATGCAGTAAACCGTAAGGTAATTGTACCAAGCGACGAGGAGAACGATAGAAACTCGCGTGCGCGCAGCGCAAAACTTAGAATAGCCCTAAAGGTATGAGCGACGAGAACAAAAGGGTAGAGTTTATTGATGAGAAACCCAGCAAAAAGGAGGCAAAAAAAGGCGGGGGGCTTATGGATTTGCTTAACGGGAGCTTGCTAAACCGCAGCTCGGTGAGCAACCAGCTTCCATACATTCTTTTTTTAGCATTTATTGCTCTTTTTTACATTGCCAACAGGTACCGTTTCGAAAAGATAGTTCGAAATAGCCAAGCCATTCAAATTGAAGTAAAAAATCTCAGAGCCGAATCGATCACCACTGCGGCTCAGCTAATGAATATTAGCAAGCAAAGTCAGGTAGTTAAAGAACTTGAGGAAAGAGGTATTGGACTAAAGGAATCGGTAGTTCCACCAAAAAAAATAAAAGCACGGTTATAGGTTAAAGCATGTCGGTTAAAAAGGAAATACTGTTTCGAGTTGGCCTAGTGTACGCATTATTTGTACTGCTAGGTTTTGCCATTATTGGCAAAATGGTGTACATACAGTTTGTGCAGGGTGCCAAACTACGCACCATGGCTCGCTCGATTACCTACAAAGACATAACCATTGAGCCAAGCAGGGGCGATATTTGCGCAGTCGATGGCCGCGTTTTGGCAACGTCGGTTCCCTACTTCGAAATACGAATGGACCTTTTGGCAGCAGGCCTAACCAACGACATATTTAGTAGAAATATCGATTCTCTTTCAATTTCCCTTTCGAGGTTTTTTGGCGACAAGTCGCACTATTCGTACAAATCGGAACTAACTAACGCACGTCGTCATGCCCGTAACCGCAGGTACTACCCAATTGGTAGCCGACAGGTAAACTACATTGAACTTCAAAAAATTAAAAAGTTCCCCATTTTCCGCTTGGGCGAAAACACGGGAGGCTTCATTCCCGTTCAGGTTAACAGGCGCATAAAACCCCACTCGAGCTTAGCCGCTCGAACCATTGGCTCGGTAAACGACGATGGCGTTGCCGTTGGAATTGAAGGTGCTTTCGACCATATTTTACGTGGCAAAGCAGGCGTAAGCATTCAGCAGCGAGTGCCGGGCAACATGTGGGTTGAAGTAAGCAGCTCCATGGAAGTTATTCCCGAAGATGGTAGGGATATTATTACAACTCTTGATGTTACACTGCAAGACGTTGCCGAAAATGCGCTTCGCAAGCAACTAGGCAGACATGCAGCCGAGCACGGCTCGGTAATTTTAATGGAGGTAAAAACTGGCGACATTAAAGCTATTGCCAACCTTAGGCGCGATGGCGACGGAACATACTCCGAAGCCTTTAACTACGCCATTGGCGAAGGCGCCGAACCCGGTTCAACATTTAAAATAGCCACTCTTATTGCGCTTCTCGAAGATGGGCAGGTGCAACTCGACGAAAAAGTATTTTGCCACAACGGCAAAATTAAGTACTACGACAAAACCATAACCGACTCGAAGGAGGGTGGATATGGAACGCTAACAGTTCGAGAAGTTTTCGAATTCTCGTCGAATGTTGGCGTTACCGAACTGGTTATGAAGCACTACAAAGGGAAAGAGAAAAAATTTCTCGACCGAATTTACGACATGAAGCTAAATCAGCCTCTTAATCTCGAAATTAAGGGCGAATCGCAGCCATATATTAAGTACCCTGGCGACAAACTTTGGTCGGGAGTTTCGCTACCCATGATGAGCATTGGCTACGAGCTAAAAATGGCACCACTGCAAATTCTTACGCTTTACAACGCCATTGCCAATAACGGACGGATGGTTAAGCCTCGCTTTGTAAAAGCTATACGAGCACACGGACAAGTTACTCACGAATTTCAACCACAGGTTATTACATCATCAATTTGCTCCAACAGCACACTTCGAAAGGTACGCGAAGTGCTCGAAGGGGTAGTTGAAAATGGAACAGCCAAAAACCTAAAGAACGACAACTACAAAATTGCCGGAAAAACAGGAACAGCGCAAATTGCACGTGGCACAAAAGGGTACCGTGGCGAAAAGGGTATTGGCTATCAGGCTTCGTTTGCAGGCTATTTTCCTGCCGACGATCCAAAGTACTCGTGCATTGTAGTTGTTAACTCGCCATCGCGCAGCGTTTACTACGGGAACCTAATTGCTGGACCAATTTTTAAAGAAATTGCCGACAAGGTTTACGCCACAAGCATCCAGTGGTTTCCCGAAACAAATGGCGACGAACTTGTTGAACTTCCCGAGTCGAAGAATGGATTTAAACCAGATATTAGAACCGTATTAAGAACATTAGATATTCCTTACAACGACAATAGCAAGGAGTTTCCATGGGTTGCAACTTCGAGAGTAGAAGAGAATATTCAGCTTAACAAACGAAGCATAACTCCAAATTTAGTTCCCGATGTTTCAGGAATGTGCCTTAAGGACGCACTTTATCTTCTTGAGAACTTAGGCATAAGGGTTTCGGTTCACGGTCGCGGATTTGTTCGAAGCCAAAGTTTACTTCCTGGCACTAGAGCATCAAGTGGTGAAACCATGTCAATTCAAATGAGCAATTAACAGCATGAAAAAGCTAAAGGAAATACTTCCCAAAAAAGGGGTAATTGAAATTATTGGCGATGAAAACATTGCCATTAATGCTCTTGAAATCGACTCGCGAAAGGTTTCAGCAAACTCGGGTTTCCTTGCCATTAGGGGCACGCTCACCGATGGCCACAACTACATTGACGGAGCCATTAAACTTGGCGCAAAGGCAATAGTTTGCGAAGAAATTCCTGCGGAACAAGCAAAAGGTGTTACATATATTAAGGTAAAGGATTGCAGTGTAGCAGCTGGCGAAATGGCATCGAATTTCTACAACAACCCATCGCAAAAGCTGACCTTGGTGGGAATTACCGGAACAAACGGCAAAACCACAACCGTAACATTACTTTACAAACTTGCCAATGAGCTTGGCCATAAATCGGGGCTACTTTCAACCGTTGCTAACTTTATTGGCGAAAAGGAAATCCCCAGCACGCACACAACTCCCGACGCCATTCAGCTAAACGAGTTGCTCTCATTAATGGTTTCCGAGGGTTGCACCCATTGCTTTATGGAGGTTAGCTCGCACGCAATTGCGCAAAACCGCATTGCTGGGCTGAACTTTAACGGGGCAATTTTTTCGAACATAACCCACGACCACCTCGATTACCACGTAACTTTCGACGAGTACATTAAGGCAAAAAAACTTTTCTTCGACAACCTTACTCCCGAAGCCTTTGCACTTACCAATGCCGATGACCGAAACGGGCAAATAATGGTTCAGAACACCAAGGCTAAAGTTTACACCTACTCGCTACGGTCGATGGCCAACTTTCGCTGTAAAATTATCGACCATCAGCTTTACGGAATGCAGCTCAATATCGACTCAATTGAAATGTGGAGCCGACTTATTGGAAAGTTTAATGCCTACAACATTCTTGCTGTTTACGCAACAGCTCAGCTGCTCAGCTTCGACAAGCACGAAGTGCTTACTGTACTTAGTGCCATGGAGCCCGTAAATGGCCGATTCGAACATTTTCGCGCACCCAACGGTGTTGTGGCAATTGTCGATTACGCCCACACCCCCGATGCTGTTGAAAACGTAATAAGCACCATTAACGAGTTGCTAAAAAACGACGAAAAACTTATAACAGTTATTGGTGCAGGTGGAAATCGCGATAAAACCAAACGCCCCATTATGGCTAGGGTTGCTGTAAACGGAAGCAGTTTGGTTATTCTCACATCCGACAATCCACGAAACGAGGAACCTGAGGATATTATTAACGACATGAAAAAGGGCGTTGAGCCCTCAATGGTGGGCAAGGTACTTTCAATTACCGATAGGCGAGAAGCCATTCGAACCGCTTGCTTACTTGCTGCCCCAGGCGATTTAGTGCTTGTTGCTGGGAAGGGACACGAAAACTATCAGGAGGTTAAGGGAGTTAAGCACCACTTCGACGACAAAGAAATTATTGCTGAAATATTTAAAACCCTAAAGGCATGATTTACTACATTCTAAAACACCTCGACCAGTTCGATGTTCCCGGAGCAGGGCTTTACCAATACATATCGTTTCGCTCGGCAATGGCTGTAATAACTTCGCTTGCTTTTGCTCTTCTCATTGGCAAACGAATAATTATTTATTTACAAAAAAAGCAAATTGGCGAAGAGGTGCGAAACCTTGGCCTCGAGGGTCAAATGCAGAAAAAGGGAACTCCAACCATGGGAGGAATTATTATTCTTCTCTCAATTCTTATTCCCGTTCTCCTTTTCACTAAGCTCGACAATATTTATATAATTATAATGATAGTAACAACCGTTTGGCTTGGTCTAGTTGGCTTTGCCGACGATTACATAAAGGTATTTTTAAAGAACAAGCAGGGCCTTTCGGGAAAGTTAAAAATATTAGGCCAAATAATTCTTGGGCTATTTGTAGGTGTAACCCTTTACCTAAGCCCCGATGTGGTAGTTCGCGAACGAGTAGTTAAGCACGTAGCCTCGGAGGGTACCGAAATAATTGAAGGAAACGATAGCACAGGCGAAAAAAGCATAATTCTTAGCGCAAACCAAAAGAATACAAATACAACAATCCCATTTTTCAAGGACAACGAGTTCGACTACTCTTACCTTGTACCTTTTAAAGGTGTTTGGAAAGAGCGAATTACTTGGGTTGTGTTTATTCTCGCAGTAATTCTTATTGTAACAGCCGTATCGAATGGTGCCAACCTTACCGATGGGCTCGACGGGCTGGCGACAGGTGTTAGCATGGTAATAGGAACTACTCTCGGAATTTTTGCATACCTGTCGGGAAACCTTATATACTCCGAGTACCTTAATATAATGTACATACCCAACACTGGGGAACTGGTAATTTTTATGAGCGCCTTTATTGGTGCTTGCATTGGCTTTTTGTGGTACAACAGCTATCCCGCACAGGTTTTTATGGGCGACACAGGTAGCTTAGCCATTGGCGGAATTATTGCCGTTTTTGCCATACTTATTCGCAAGGAGCTTCTTATTCCAATTCTATGTGGAATTTTCTTTGTCGAAAGCCTATCGGTAATGATTCAGGTTTCGTACTTCAAGTATACAAAGCGAAAATATGGTGAGGGACGAAGGGTTTTCCTTATGTCGCCGCTGCATCATCATTACCAAAAAAAGGGCTACCCCGAACCAAAAATTGTAACCCGATTCTGGATTGTGGCAATAATTCTTGCAGTAATTACAGTTGTTACACTAAAAGTACGATAAACTATGGCAACTGAGCGAAACATGAACCGAATTGTAGTTCTTGGCGGCGGCGAAAGCGGCGTTGGTTCGGCTATTTTAGCCCTAAAAAAGGGCTTCGAGGTATTTCTTTCCGACTCGGGAACGCTAAAACCCAAGTACAAGCAAATGCTCGAAAAACATGGCATTCCTTGGGAAGAAGGCAAGCATACCCCCGAGTTAATTTTAAATGCAGCCGAAGTTGTAAAATCGCCTGGCATTCCCGATAAAGTGCATATGGTTGAGGAGATTCGTAAAAACGGAATTCCTGTTATTTCGGAAATTGAGCTGGCTGGACGTTACACAACAGCCAAAAAAATATGTATTACCGGAAGCAACGGTAAAACCACCACCACGTCGCTTATTTACCACATGATGAAAAAGGCTGGGCTTAACGTTTGCCTTGCAGGCAACATTGGTCGCAGCTTTGCCCTCGAGGTTGCCGAAAACAATCACGACTACTATGTTATTGAGTTAAGCAGCTTTCAGCTCGATGGCATGTACACCTTTAAAGCCGACATTGCCATTTTGCTAAACATTACACCCGACCATCTCGATAGGTACGACTACAAAATGCAGAACTATGTTGAATCGAAGTTTCGCATAACCCGCAACCTCGAAGAGGACGACTGCTTTATTTTTTGCTCCGACGACGAGGTTACTGCCGAACAGTTAAACCAAATAGTTATAAGGGCGCAGCAACTCCCTTTTTCAATTAAAACAAAAGAAAAACAAACTGCATACCTAGACGGAAACCAAATGTTTATTACCTACAACAACAGCGACTTTAACATGTCAATTAGCGACCTGTCGCTAAAAGGAAAACACAACGTTTACAACTCAATGGCAGCAGGTTTGGCTGGGCATGTTTTGAATATACGCAAGGATATTATTAGAGAAAGTCTTGCCGATTTCCAGGGAGTTGAGCATCGCCTCGAAAAGGTATTAACCATACGTGGGGCTTTGTACATAAACGACTCGAAGGCAACCAACGTTAATTCGGCGTGGTATGCCCTCGAAAGTGTCGACGCTCCTATTGTTTGGATTGCAGGTGGCACCGACAAGGGCAACGACTACTCATCGCTTCTCGAGTTGGTAAAAGAGAAGGTTAAAGTATTGGTTTGTCTTGGGGTTGATAACGACAAACTGTACGAAGCTTTTGGCAACATAGTGACAGTATTCCTCGAAGCAACCTCAGCCCAAGAGGCCGTTCAATTGGCCTACAAATTTTCGCAGCCTGGCGACACGGTTCTACTTTCGCCAGCATGTGCCAGCTTCGACCTATTTGAAAACTACGAGGACAGAGGCCGCCAGTTTAAGCAAGCAGTAAGGGAGTTGTAAGCAAAAAAAATAGAACGCAGATGACACGGATTACACTGATAAACACTGATACAAAGGGAAATAAATCTGCGAAAACTTGCAATGAGTTCCGATGGCTGTCGGAGTCGAAAAATCTGTGTAATCTGTAGCAAAAATTGGCTTAACAGATTAACGCAAATTAAATTAAATATATGGAAAGCGTTTTTGGGAAATATTTTAAGGGCGACCGTGTAATTTGGCTAATAGTCATACTGCTTTCTATTTTTTCACTTTTAGCGGTTTACAGCTCAACGGGCTCGTTGGCTTATCGTTACCAAGAGGGCAATACGGCATACTACTTCCTAAAACAGTTTGGTTTTCTACTGGCAGGTCTAGGTATTATTTTCGTAACTCACCTAATTCCCTACAAGGTATACTTTCCGCTTTCCCAAATTCTGCTACTCGCTTCAATTCCCCTTTTAGCCTTTACATTAGTTTTTGGGGCAAGTTTAAACGAAGCATCACGCTGGCTGGCAATTCCAGGACTTGGAATAACTATTCAAACTTCGGACTTTGCAAAACTTGCGCTTATAATGTACATAGCACGACTTTTGGCAACAAAGCAAAACGAAATTAAGGACTTAAAAAATACGTTTATTCCGCTCGTTATTCCAATTCTCATTATTTGCGCACTCATTTTACCAGCTAACTTTTCAACAGCAGCGCTTCTTGGGCTAACATGCTGGATACTGCTTTTAATTGGACGAGTAAACCTTAAGTATCTTTTTGGATTTACAGGAATTGGAATTGCCGTTATGGTGATTGGGTTCTTTATTGTTCTCGAAACAAATGCCATAAAACGAGCTCAAACTTGGAAGAACCGTATCGAAAACTTTTCGAGTGGCGATGGATCGGAAAATTATCAGGCTACACAATCGAAAATTGCCATTGCAACAGGCGGAATTATTGGAAAAGGGCCAGGAAATAGTACTCAAAGAAACTTTTTACCTCACCCCTACTCCGACTTTATTTATGCCATTATTGTTGAAGAGTACGGACTTGTTGGCGGAGTTTTCATTCTACTCCTTTACCTTACCTTACTATACAGGGCAGGAATAATTGTAAAGAAGGCTCAGCGAACGTTTCCTGCATTTTTAGCCATTGGGCTTACACTACTTTTGGTTTTTCAGGCAATGATAAATATGGCGGTGGCAGTTAACCTTTTTCCGGTTACAGGACAGCCACTCCCGTTGGTAAGCATGGGGGGAACTTCGCTGCTTTTTACCAGTGCGGCATTCGGTATAATATTGAGCATAAGCAGAAGTCAAAATAAAACAGACTTATTCGATGGAGAAGAGGAAGAAGCCAAGAGTAATAGTTAGCGGCGGTGGCACAGGGGGACACATATTCCCTGCCATATCGATTGCTAATGCCATACGGGAAATTGCTCCCGATGCCGAGATTCTTTTTGTAGGTGCCGAGGGTCGAATGGAAATGGAGCGTGTACCCGCAGCAGGGTACAAAATTGTTGGACTTCCAGTTGTTGGGCTTCAGCGACGGTTAACAGTAAAAAATCTATTTTTCCCTTTTAAACTCCTAAGGAGTTTAATGAAGGCCAAACGAATTATAACCGACTTTAAGCCCGACATAGCCATTGGGGTTGGAGGTTACGCAAGCGGGCCAATTCTGAAAGCAGCTCAAAGAATGAATATTCCCACGCTTCTTCAGGAGCAGAATTCGTATGCAGGGCTAACCAACAGGCTATTAGCAAAAAAAGCCAATGCCATTTGTGTTGCCTACGATGGAATGGAGAAATACTTCCCTGCCAACAGGATTATACTTACTGGAAACCCTGTTCGGCAAGGCCTCGAAAACACCGAAACAAAAATTGATGAGGCATTCGAGTTCTTCAGTATTCCAAAGGGAAACAGGGTAATTCTTGTAATTGGGGGAAGCCTTGGGGCACGAACGGTTAACCAAAGCATTCTCGCAAACATTAGCGCAATTACTGCAGAAAGTAAAGTAACATTGGTGTGGCAAACAGGCAAACTTTACAATAATGAAGTAAAAAGCGAAACGGCCAAAGTTGATGCAACCAACATAAGGGTTTACGATTTTATAAATCGCATGGACTTGGCTTATGCCGCAGCAAATGTAATAATTTCGAGAGCTGGTGCTGGCACCATTTCGGAACTTTGCTTAGTTGGAAAGCCCTGCATTTTAGTGCCATCGCCCAATGTAACCGAGGATCATCAAACTAAAAATGCACTTGCACTTTCGCAAAAAAATGCGGCTATTCTAATTGCCGACATCGATGCAATGGGAACGCTTGTCGATAGCGCTTTAGCGCTAAGCAGCAACAATGGAAAAATGCTTGAACTATCGGTAAATATTCAAAAAATGGCTCTAAAAAATTCGGCGCAAGTTATTGCAAAAAAGGCGCTTGAACTTTGCGGGGCAGTATAACTGTTGAAATCTTGGTAATAACTTTACTATAAGGCATTTTAACAAGCAGAAAGAAAACATAAACTTTACAACAAATTGGAATTGAACAATTAAGAGCAATGGTAGCGTTAGAAAACATAAGTAGGGTTTACTTTGTAGGAATTGGCGGAATAGGCATGAGCGCTCTTGCTCGCTATTTTATTAAAATGGGGGTCGATGTTGCAGGTTACGACAGCACTCCTACTCCACTTACAGCACTTCTCGAAAAGGAGGGTGCAAGTATTCATTTTACCGACGACATTACAAAAATTCCTATTGAATACAAAAGTAGCTCCGATGCCACTTTAGTAGTTTATACACCTGCAATTTCAGAAGACCATAGCGAACTTCAATTCTTTCGAAACAATGGTTTTGAGGTGGTTAAGCGCGCTCAAGCACTTGGTGTTGTTACCGAAAACCGAATTACTGCGGCTGTTGCAGGCACACATGGCAAAACCACCACATCGACAATGCTTGCGCACTTGCTTTGTCAAAATCCTTCGGGTTGCGATGCTTTTTTAGGTGGAATTTCGAAGAATTACGCAAACAACTTACTGCTAAGCGACAGGGGCAGCAATATTATAGTGGTTGAAGCCGACGAATTCGACCGTAGCTTTTTAAGTCTTAGCCCTAACATTGCAATAATTACATCGATTGATGCCGACCATCTCGATATTTTTGGAACCTACGACGAGGTTAAAAAAGCATTTATACAATTTGTTGGGCGCATTAAGCCCAATGGCGTGGCCATTGTTAAAAAAGGGCTCGAATGGGTTACTGCTGACCGACCCGATATAAAAACCTACACCTACTCAGCAACCGAAGAGGCCGACTTCATGGCAATCGACATGAGTCTGTACAAGGGTTTTAATGTTTTCAACTTAAAAACGCCACACGGAACCATCGACGAAATTACCCTTGGCGTTATGGGTCGCTATAACACCGAAAACGCAGTTGCAGCAGCAGCAGCGGCAATTGCCTTGGGCACTAAAACCGAAAACATTCTGGGAGGGCTCGAGAGTTTTAAAGGAGTTTCACGCCGTTTCGACCTTCGGTTTTCGGGTAAAAAATCGGTTTACATCGACGATTATGCGCATCACCCCGAAGAGCTCAGGGCTGCAATCGAATCGGCTCGCTACATGTTTCCCGAGCGAAAAATAACGGGGATTTTTCAACCCCACTTGTACTCAAGAACAAGAGATTTTGCCGACGACTTTGCAAAAAGTTTAAGCTTACTCGACGAGCTTATTATAACCGACATTTACCCTGCCCGCGAGGAACCAATTGAGGGAATTACACACGACACGATTCTGAGTAAGGTAACCTGTCCTGTAAAATTGCATTGCAATTTAAATAGCGTCATCGACCATGTTCGTTCAAGCAACATTGATGTACTGCTAACCATGGGTGCCGGAAGTATCGACAAAATTGCAGAGGGAATTGTAACTGCGCTGAAAGATAAGGAGCAATGATGAAGAATAGGAAAATATACACCATCCTTCGCTGGCTATTTTTAATGGTCTACATTGTTGTTACCCTTTCGTTTTCGCATAAAGAGGCTCAAAAGGTTATTTGCAACAAAATAAACGTTTCGGTCGACGATAGCCTCGTCAATAGTTTCATTACAAAAAGAGACATAATTAGGGTTATCGAAAAAAAGGGTAAGACTCCAATTGGCATGAATATATGTGATGTAAACACGCTTGAACTCGAAGAAAAACTTTCGTCGTTTAATACTGTAAAAAGTGTTGAAGCATACAAATCGGCCACTGGTCAGCTATCAATTAGTGTTACCCAGCGAAAACCCATTGTTCGAATAATTAACCAAAACAACCAAAGTTACTACTTCGACGAGGAGGGAAAAATTTTCCCGTGGTCGTACAACTACACATCGCACGTTCTGGTTATTAACGGCCACATAAAGGAACCATTTAAAATTACAAATAACCTAAACGTTTCGAGCTGGAAGCCCAACGAACAGGATAGCATTCAACCTTTTATATACAAGCTATTCGAATTTGCACAATTTATTACACAAGATAAATTTTGGAACGCACAAATTGCCCAAGTATACGTCGACAGAGAAAACGACATTGAACTTATACCAAGAATTGGCGGACACATTATACTATTAGGTGGGCTCGACAATTACGAGAAAAAACTCAAAAAACTTAACCTTTTTTACAAAAAAGCCCTTCCTTCCGAAGGCTGGAACAAGTACAAAACAATAAACTTAAAATATAAAAACCAAGTAGTTTGCACAAAACGATAACAACCATGGCAAATCAAAATCATTACGTAGCAGCTATCGACCTTGGAACAACAAAAATTGTAACCATTGTTGGTAAAAAGAATGCCAACGGAAAACTTCAAATTATTTCGTATAGCAAAACCCCATCAACAGGAATTAGAAGGGGTGTTGTGCAAAACATTGAAGAAACCGTTGCGTCTATTCAAAAAACCGTTGAAGAGGTTCAGGTTAATTCAAAAATTATTTTCGACGAGGTTTTTGTTGGCATTGCAGGCCAGCATATTCGCAGCATTCGAAACCGTGGGTATATAAATCGCAATTCGGCTTACGATGTAATTACTCTCGACGATGTTCGTAAGCTAATCGACGATATGCACAAAATTCCCATTGAGGTTGGCGAAGAAATTCTACATGTTCTGCCACAAAACTTCATTGTCGACAACGAAATTGGCGTTAAAAGTCCCGTTGGAATGTTCGGTCGCAGGCTCGAAGCAAACTTCCATATTGTTATTGGGCAAACCACTTCAGCAAAAAATATTGAGCGCTGTGTCGAAAGGGTTGGGCTAAAAATTAGCGACCTCATTCTTGAACCTCTTGCCTCGGCCGAAGCCGTTTTAACCGAAGACGAAAAGGAAGCCGGAGTTGTTCTTGTTGACATTGGAGGTGGCACAACCGACGTTGCTGTTTACTACGACGGCATTGTTCGCCATACCGCTGTTATTCCCTTTGGTGGCAACGTAATTACAAACGACATAAAGGAAGGTTGCCAAATTCTACTTCGACAGGCCGACCAGCTTAAAGTTCAGTTTGGCTCGGCCCTTGGCGACTTAGCTCCCGAGGACAAAATAGTAACCATTCCTGGCATTAGCGGGCGCGACCCCAAGGAAATATCGTTTAAAACATTGGCTTACATTATACAAAGCCGAATGGAAGAGATTATCGATACGGTTACCTACGAAATTGAGAATTCTGGCTATGCCGACAAGCTAAGTGCAGGGATTGTTCTCACTGGCGGAGGCGCGTTACTGCGCAACCTTCCACAGCTGGTTAAGTTTAAAACTGGTTTCGATGTTCGCATTGGCTATCCCGTTGAGCACCTTTCGTCCGATTCGCCCGAAGAAATTAATCAACCCCATTTTTCAACAGCAATTGGCTTAGTACTTAAAGGATTCGAACAAGTTGAAGGCTTGTCGAAACAAGACAAAGACGTTGAACCAGCTGAAGAGCCCAAGGCAGTTAAAATTACTACCATCGAGCAACTCGAAGAGAAAAAGCAGGACATGAAAAAGTCGAAACTATTCGATTTTGTAAAGACTAAGTTTAGCGACATGTTCCAAGAAAACGACTCGGAAATGTAAAGCCCCTAAAAGGGTACTTAAATTTAAAAAACAAAAATTATGAGCGAAGACCTTATAAACTTTGAACTACCCTCGTTCAAACAGTCAATTATAAAGGTTATAGGTGTTGGCGGAGGAGGAAGTAATGCCATAAACCATATGTTTAGCCTTGGCATTAAGGATGTTGATTTTGTAGTATGCAACACCGATGGGCAGGCACTTGCCAATAGTAAAGTACCAATAAAAATTCAACTTGGCTCTTCGCTAACCGAGGGAAGAGGTGCGGGGAACAAGCCCGAAATTGGCCGACAGGCAGCCATTGAAAACTTGCACGACATTATTGAAGTGCTACAGGATAACACCAAAATGGTTTTCATTACTGCTGGAATGGGTGGCGGTACCGGAACTGGGGCTGCTCCAATAATTGCTAAGGCTGCTAAGGAGTTGGGAATTCTTACCGTTGCCATTGTTACAATTCCATTTCGGAACGAAGGAAAGCGACGAATTGCTCAGGCTCTCGAAGGCATTGAGCAAATCGAAAAGCATGTCGATTCCCTTTTGGTTATTAATAACGAAAAGATTAGGGAAATGTATGGCGACCTAAAGGTATCCGAAGCCTTTTCGAGAGCCGACGACGTTTTGGCCATTGCGGCCAAGGGTATAGCCGAAATAATAACCGTTCACGGTTACATAAACGTCGACTTTGCCGATGTTGAAACAGTTATGACCAATAGCGGCGTTTCAATAATGGGTTCGGGCATGGCCTCTGGCGAAAACAGAGCAATTAAAGCGGTTAAGGAAGCCCTTGCATCGCCACTTCTTAACAATAACGACATATCGGGAGCACGCAACATTCTGCTTAATGTTACCTCGGGCAACGAGGAAATAACCATGGATGAAATTGGCCAAATAACCGATTACATTCAATCGGCTGCTGGCGAGGGTGCCGACCTAATTTGGGGTAATGGAACCGATCCGAGTCTCAACGAGTTTCTTAACGTAACCGTTATTGCCACAGGCTTTGGCACAAATAGCATTCCCGAACTTTACTCGCGACAACGTACTGTTGATGTTATCCCACTCGACGGTGAAAAGAGCGTAAATCGCAAGGTTAACCAGTCAATATTCGAAGTAAAGGATAAGCCTGCTGCTCCACCCAAAAGAATTTTTGCCGAAACCGATACGCGTCAAAAAACCATTGAATTCGAGGTAAATAATTCCTTTGCAAGCGAAAACTACAAACCTGCCGCGAAGCAAAACGATTTCGAATTTCAAATTAAAACGGTAAAACCCGAAACAGCACAGCAAGAACAGGCAACCGAACGAATAACCCGCTCGCAGCCAACACCAATTTTGCCAAAGGATTCGATTGACTTAATGGAGAAAATACCCGCTTACCAGCGGAAAAACATTCAAATTGACGAAGCAACCCACTCCGACAATCCAAAACTTTCGCGGTATAAGCTAAATATCGACGACAACGACAGCCTTTTAAAAAACGACAACTCGTACCTACACGACAACGTTGATTAAAACACATAGCCATGACACTTGAAGAGCAAATAAACCAGGACATTAAAACCGCCATGATGGCGAAGGACAAGTTGCGCCTCGAAGCGCTTCGCGCCGTAAAAAGTGCAATTCTTCTTGCAAAAACCGAAAAAGGGGGAAACGATACGCTAACCTCCGACATTGAAATGAAACTGCTGCAAAAGCAGGTTAAGCAACGCAAGGAATCGGCCGAAATTTACACTCAGCAAAACCGTCCCGAACTTGCCGAAAAGGAACTTGCCGAAGCTGCTGCCATTGAGCATTACCTTCCCAAAATGCTATCCGACCAGGAACTTACGGTTGAGATTAAAAAAATTATCGAGCAAGTTGGCGCGAAAGCCCCTTCCGATATGGGCAAAGTTATGGGCGTAGCCTCAAAGCAACTTGCCGGCAAAGCCGATGGTAAAGCCATTTCGGAAAAGGTGAAAGCATTATTGGCTCAAGCATAAATAACAACCGAAAATTTAGGGTTAATGGACATTTGTGGTGTTAAAAACACATGAAAGCATTGCAGCTACTATCTTTGCGCTAAATGAAAGGTTGTGAATAAAAAAATTGCTTTTACTGTGGTAGTATAATTGTAGGAAAAGATGGTTTTTACAACACGATCCAAAGATATAAATGTGCCGCATGTGGCAAGCGTTTTATAGGTAGTGAACGCCCAAAAAATGAGGATATTTGGAAAGAGTATACCGAAGGTAAGCAAAGTTACTCTCAACTTGCCACCAAGTTTGGCTGCTCCATCAAAACCATTCAGCGAAAAATCGATGCAGTAAAAACGGAACGAGAATCGACCTTCCCGAGTACTGCCAATGTGCTGATGGATACCACCTATTTTGGAAGAAGTTTTGGGGTAATGGTCTTTAAAGATAGCCTCTCGGGGCAAATACTGCTGAAGCAATACGTTCGCCAAGAAACCAATAGTCAATACCTATCAGGCATAGAAGAAATAGCGCGCAGGGGGATCAGGGTACAAGCAGTTATTTGCGATGGTCGTAAAGGGCTACTCCAACTCTTTGAGAAGCATGTTTCTGTGCAAATGTGCAACTTTCATCAAGTGCCCATTGTCAGGAGATACTTGACCAAGAACCCTAAAATGTAGGCGAGTAAAGAGCTGAGGGAAATAGTACTGACGCTTGCCAAAACAGATAAGGAAAGTTTTGAAGGGGCATTAAAGGACTGGTTCTCCAAATGGGAGCTTTTCCTATACGAACGAAAACACGATGCCCTGTGAAAGAACAGGTATTTTCACAAGAAACTAAGGAGCACTTACAGAAGTTTAGAAACTAATCTACCGTGGCTATTCACCTGGTACGACTATTTGGAACTGAACATTCCAAATAATTCTTCATATTTGGCCTTGCTTTCTTGTTGCCAATTGAAGTCGCGCATGTTTTTTTCGAATTCCACGTCAAAAGTAAACAACTTGCAAGTATTCAGGGGAAAGTAACTAGTTGTACTATACCAAGATGTACTGAATTTAATCCAAAAGTATACAGCAGTGGCAGGCACGTTGAAGTAAGTGAAACTTTCTCCGTTACCAAGGTAATGCTCTCCCAAAAAAGAATCATATCCCAACACAAAAACATTGATGGTTATTAAACGCCCAGTTTTATTAACCATAGTAACATTGGTTAAATTGAAAATAGCACACGATTGCGATTCTGTAGCATAACTCTCAGATCCGCATTGAATTAGGGTCATGCTATCTAAAGGAATAAAATTTGCTCTGTTACTGTTATACGACCCCCAAACTATAACATCCTTAGGCGGAATGGTGTATTTGGTGCTTGTGCCTGAGGGTACTTGACGGATATCATAGATTCTTCCACCGCTATTGGTTACATCGAACCAAAGGGATGTTTTGGTATTATTAGTAATGGTTATATCGCTGGTGTTTTCTTTTTCACATTTTTCCTTACAAGAAAAGAAAGGAATTAACGCTACCGTTAAAAAAGATAAGAAGAGATTTTTCATTGGATTTTAAGAGTTAGTCGAAGTTTAAAAATATTATAATGTCAAAATAATAAGACTGTTCCGTGTATAAAATTGATATTGATTGTAACGGCTGGGGATTGTAAGGTGCAGGAGTTTGAAACGATTACTTGTCCCACGCTAGGAAGCTACGAAAAAGCGTGAATGTTTCCTAAGCCGATGAATAACTGCATTTTACTAATCCATTGTTATGCGCTGTAAATGTTTTTAAGATTCATTATCATAAATGAATTAATAATTTCTCGTTCTTCAACAGCGTTTTGCACAAATCACAACTTTCATTTTAAAATTAATTCTTTTGATAAATAATTATAAGCTTTGGGCGCGAAACTTTATCTGGATACTTAGAGGTACAAAATAATGCCGAATTTGTAGTTTCAGTATTAATACTATACGCCATTAATCCATAATTGGGAGTTTTATTATAGTACCATTTTTTAATAAAATCTGTAATATCTATAACATGAGACTGTTTAGACTCCGGCCAATCAGTTAAAATTCTACCATCTACTGTAGTGTTTGGTTTTTTACTATACCCAATATCTGCATTCCAAGGTTCAGTAATATATTCATATATCAATTGTCCTTTTTTATCTCCTGTATATGCTATACAATATAACTCCATTTTTGCTTCGATTATCTTTATCCCATCAGGTAATTTAGATAAATTCCATAGAATTAAAAATCTTTCATCACAGTCGTTATAGTCTGCATCGTTAGTTACTACATTCTTTTTATATTTCCCTTGAAAAAAAATTTGCCCTTCTCCACCAGGATTAGATGTATTGGGCTTGCAGGTACAGATATATAATTCTTTACTTATTTCTTTAATAACTAAAGTATCATATAGGTTTTTGCTTATCGTGTCTTTAGCATTTTTGATATTCGTTCCAAAAGCAGAAATGAACGATATGCAAAATGCCATGACTAATAATAAGTTCGTTTTCATTTTTGAGTTTTATTAATGTTAATATTTTATCAAATATAAGTTTACTGATTTAATATCCCCTAAAAGAGCTCTTTTTTTAATCAAAAGAACTGCAACTTGTCAATACGTTTTTATATCAAACAACGGCTCAATTAATCAGGTAGTTACAAAAGATATTAAGTCAATATTTAATTCTAGTACATCAAAGTTTTAAAGCCGTTATAGTCAATATTTCACTTGCTTTCGGGCAACTTGGGAGAATATCAAAAAACGGCTCAATTAATCAGGTAGTTACAAAAGCAATTAAGCCTATATTTTATTGTAATACATCAAAGCTTTCAATCCGTTATAGTCAATATTTCACTTGCTTTAGGGCAAGTTGGGAGAATTGCGCATAACTAACCTGCAACCATACATACGCACTGATTTGCACAGGGTATAGGCTAGGTTTAACTTTTTTCCTTTGAATCAACCAGCACTTTTGCCTCTTTGGTTTTTACTTCCTCTGGTAGTTTTATACGGCTTAGAATGAAAGCCAACACCAGCCCGCTTAGCATTTGCCAAATGCCCCACCAGGCAGCCATAAAAGCCATTCCTCCGTTACCGCCAAAGAGTTTGGGGTTAAAGATGAGGATTAGCGCTAATCCCGAATTCTGAATGCCAGTTTCAATGCTTAGTGTTCGCCTGTCGGCACGCGAAACTTTTCCAATTGTACCAACTAAAAATCCTGTAAATAGTGTTTGTGCATTAAGCAGTAGGACTATAAATCCTATAACTAGTATTGAACTACCAAAGTGCTCTAAATTGGCGAATAGAGCGCCAAAAATGAATACTAGGTAAAGTACAATAGAGCTAATTTTGATGGGTTTAAGGTACTTAGCTGTAAACTCGGGGAATCGATTTCCTACCCACATGCCAACTATTAAAGGTAGCCCTAGTAGTATAAATACGGTTTGGGCCATTAGCCAAAAATCAATTTCGATGGGAATATTAAGGTGTAAAGCTCTTTCGGAAAATTCGGTGTAAAGGTTTCCGTAAATGGAGTAGTTTAAGGGGGTAAGTAGGGTTGCCGAAAGAGTTGCTGCAGCGGTTAAGCTAACCGACAGAGCCACATTGGCCTTTGAAAGGGAAGATATAAAGTTTGAAATATTTCCACCAGGGCAAGCTGCAATTAGTATCATTCCCATGGCAACCGAAGCGGGAGGACGAAGAATTATAACCAGTAAAAATGTAAGTGCGGGGAGCGCTATGAACTGAGCACCAAAACCAAGAATAAACGATTTTGGAAAGTTCAGAATGTTTCGGAAATGCTGCACCTTAATTTCCAGAGCTACTCCAAACATAATAACGGCGAGGGTAATATTCATAAACACTAACCCACCCTCCGAAAAGTTCAATTTAACCGCATCAATTCCTTTAAGCATTTCGTACATGGGAAAGAATTTTGATTCGGGTAAATTTATGAAAATTAAGCAAACCTTAACCCTTTACAAGGGATTAAAATAGAATGCAATTCGTGCAAAAAGACCTTTCGTAAACAAGATTAAACAAACCCTCTCTCCTTTTTAATTTTCTCGTAGGCTTGGTTTACTTTTTTAAATTTCTCCTCAGCAGCTGTGCGAATGTCGTCGCCTAAATGACCTACTTTATCGGGATGATGCTTTAGCGCCATGCTGCGGTATGCCTTTTTAATTTCGTCGTTTGTAGCCGAAGGCTCAATTTCGAGAACTTTATAGTAGGCTTCGGTACTATCGATGAACATTGAACGAACCGAATCGAAATCCTTAGTAGAAATGCCCAAATACTCAGCAATTCGAGTGATTACATCAACCTCGCTTTTACTAATTTCACCATCGGCATTGGCAATGCCAAAAAGGAAGTGAAGAACCTGTAGCCGCGATGGGTAATCCATGTTGTCGCGAATTTGATTGCAAACATCCCTTAAAGGCACATTTTGCTTTAAAATATCGCGAAGCAGCACAAGAGCTTCGGTTGCAGCCTCTTGTCCAAACGATTTTATTAAAAACGCCTTAACGTAGTCGAGTTCAGCTTTTAGTACCTTGCCGTCGGCCTTCATTACCTCGGCAAAAAGCACGAGCAAACTTACCATAAAACTATTTCGACCCGTTTGACCTGTTGTAATCGACATTTGGGAACTATCGATAATTGACCCTAATGCAAATCCAATAATTCCACCAATAGGACCTAGGAATGCCCACCCTAGTCCTCCTGCAATCCATTTTCCGTACTTTGTTGCCATATTTTTTTATTCTAAAATTAAAGTATACAGTTCTCAGTCAGCAGACGTCAGTCAGCAGTCAGCAGTCAGCAGTCTTCAGTTCTCAGTTCTCGGTTCTCAGTCCCCCCTATTCCAGATAGCCATCGTGATATCGGGGTTCGGTCTCCCGACTTCCGACTTCCGACTTCCGACTCAATCAACCAATCAACCAATTAACTAATTTTACACTGAGCGAAGTCGAAGTGCAACTAGTTAACTCAATAACCAGTTAACCTAAAACCCCAACAACCTCCAAAACCTGTGGTAACAGTAACGTTTCGGCTGAATTGTAAATGCGAAAATCGCAAAGAGCCTTTAGATCCTCCTCGTTCATTTGATTCGCCATTCGATGTTTTACAGCGTCAATTCCAACTCCGTCGCGAGTGGTTACCCACTTTACTCGTTGCTCCAGCGGAGCAAAAACGCCAATAACCTTGTCGAGGTGCTTATTTGCTCCACTTTCGAAAATAATTGCGGCTTCCTTAAAAACAACCGAATGTTGCGAGTGCTTTTCGCACCATCGAGCAAAGTGTTCAAAAACAAGAGGATGAATCACCTCGTTAACTTGTCTTAATAGTTCTGGACTTTCGAAAATAACACTTGCAACCTTTTTGGAATTAAGCTTACCATTAATATAAATGTCGTTGCCAAAAAGTTTTTTATAAACGCTAATGGCTTTTAAATTTGTATTAATAATGAATTTAGCCTCTTTGTCGGCATGGTAAACTGGGTAACCCATTGCCTCAAGAATGCTGCAAACGAGCGACTTTCCGCTGCCAATTCCTCCTGTTACTCCAACCCGTAGCATTTACTTTTTTTCGAGGTAAAACTCAATGGTTTTCGGATTAAAATCGACTATCGACACATTTTCGGGAATCGATTTTAGTTCGACCCGAACCTTGTTCCTCTGAAAGGTTGATATGTCGGCAAGGTTTACCATAGCAGAAAACGAGTGAGGTTTTACTTCCGATGCTTTTCCAATGGGAACGTTTACCCTCATTTTTATGCTTGGCGGAAGGAGGATTATGCCTACACCCTCGTCTAAGTTAGCAGTAGTAATAGGAATATCGAGAACCACCTCTGTAAATTTTTCGGCAGGAATGGTAATGTCAACCTTTCGGTGCGAAAAACCAACCTGCTTAAGGGGTATAAGGTTTAAACTTTTACTCGCAGTGGCGCTAATGTTTACAAACAATTTTTGCTGTGTATAAACCTCGTTTACAGTGTCGATTACTGCCTTTGGACCAGTGATGACAATACTGTCGGGGTTGCATATAATTTTGCCCGAAAGCATGTGCTGGCGCTGAAAGTCGACTTTAATATTCGGAATAACCTTAACCTTTTTTCGAATCAAATCGGAAAACTCGAAGAATAGCGAATCGGGAAAAATTGACACGAGCTGAATATCGCTGCTAAGCTGCGAAGAGACTGCGCCTCGAGCTCGAGAGGTAAGTATATACGTTTTTTCTTTCGAGCCCCCCATTTCCATTAAAGCAAAGGAGTTTATATCTATTACAATTGGCGAAAGGCTTGTGGCTAAATTAAACCTAATGAGCGAGTAGCCAAATCCGCTAACTTTTAGGGTAATGCTTTTGGGTGGAGTTCCCACCATTATTTTATTTCGGGGAGGATTTACAAACGTAACGGGGTATTCAACTTCGGTAACATAGTCGTTATTTAGCTTATTTAAGTACCAAAGAACTAATGATATTACCAAAAAGAATGAGAATACCGCTATGCGAAGGTTTAGCCGAGCCTTATCGCGATGTAAAAGGGTATTGAACTGCTTAAGTAAAGTTGAATCCACTTTGTAGCTTTTATTTAGCAACCTTTATAAAAACGAAACAGAGCACAAATTACTATTGTAGTTAGTGCTCTGTAAAGGTATGCAAAAAAACTATTTCTGCTGCAAATCGCTCGAATCGCGTACAATTGCCGATTTTATAACCCTAATACGAGTATTATCGTCAACCTCAATAACTGCATGGTCTTCCTTTACGTCGAAAATTTTACCCATAATTCCGCCAGCAACTACAACCTTATCGCCCTTTGAAAGTGATTCCTGAAATTTGCGAAGTTCCTTTTGGCGTTTCATTTGTGGACGAATCATGAAAAAGTAAAAAACTACGACCATGAGACCCATCATAATAAAGAAATTAAGGTTCATGCCTTGTGCTTGCTGCTGTAACATTACGAAAAGTGTGTTCATGTTTTTACAATTTTAAGTGATTTACTATTTAACTACTACATTTGCCTTTATGGTAACCGATTTCTCGGAAATACTGTCGTTTGTTCGTAAAGTAACATCTTTATACTGAATTCCTCGCCACCCAGCACTTTCAAAATTAACCTCGAGAAATGCCTCTTCGTTAGGGCTTAGCACCTCTTTGCTAACCTTTGTTTTTGTGCATCCGCACGAAGGAATTACATGTTTTATTACCAACGGTATATTGCCTATGTTCCTAAACCTAAACGAAGTTGAAACCACTTCGCCTTGCACCAATGAGCCAAAATCGAAGAAATCTTCGACAAACTGCAACTCAGCAAACTTTTTGGAACTACTATCGGCACTTTGTGTTGAAGTGGGAAAATTATTGACTTCCCTTTTTTCATTATTCCTGCACGAAAAAGTTGCAGCTAACAAAAGCGAAAAAATAAGTATGGTGTAATACTTCTGCATTTAGCATTACTATTCGTTTGTTGAGCCTTCTTCTTCGCCAAGCAAACCCCTTCCCTGTTTATTAACTTTGTTCTCGCTCTTAAGCTTTGCAATAATTTTATCGAGAACTCCATTTATAAAGTTGCTACTTTGCTCGGTGCTATAGCACTTGCTTAGCTCAATGTACTCGTTTAGGCTAACCTTAACAGGAATGGTAGGGAACTCCATAACCTCGGTTAGCGCCATTTCCATAATAAGTATATCCATGCTGGCAATACGTTCAACCTCCCAGTTAACCGTATACTCATCGATTAGCTTAACGTTTTCGGTGTGATTTATAATTGTACGGCGAATAAGCCTACGAGCAAACTCCTCGTCGTCGTCGTCCTTAAACATTGGCGGAGTAGTAAAGTTTGCCGACTGGTTTTCGGTTAGCTTTTTAATGGTTTTGCAAACCATTCCTACTATAAATTCAATGTCGTCGACCCAAAATATGCTTTGCTCCTCGAGGCACTGCTCAAAATCTTCGAAGTCGTAAAGTTCTTTTGTTAGTATATGAACCAGCAGCTGACGATCGGCAGCAAAGCTTTGCTCGTCGCTACTCATGTACTTTTCGAAGTAGTCCGAAGCAGCTATTTTTTGGTAAAGTTTACGAACAAACTCGGGGTAATTAACCCAGCTGATTTTCTGCTTTTTAAGATACTCTTTTAGGTATTTGTTCTCGTCAATAAGCTTAATAACTTGGTTATCCAGAAACCGAGTATTGGGGTTTAAATCCTCGGAGGTTGGTACCATTTTTTGCCTTGCCAATTGTATTCGGCTATCGGAGTAATCGCGAAGTTCGATAAGCAGTTGAAAGAGGTAATGGTATAGGTCGTATGCCTTTGAAATGCTATGAAACAAATCGTTTTCGGCTTTCGAAATTGAATCGTTTTCCCCTCTAAAATGCGCAAACAGAATCTGCAGGGCTTTAACTCGGATTAATCGGCGACTTATCATTGTAAGAACGTAACTGTGCAATAAAATTAGGCTGCAAAGATACACTCAAAAAGGGATACTCCAAAATGATTTGTAACATTGTTTGGCTAACAAGCACTCTTTAACGCTTTAGACTTTTTTAATGTTTAAATGCATTTTAACGACATTGTTTTGTGATTATTCAAATATTTCGAGTTCGTTAGTAAAACTAAATAGCTCACTATGTATTTAGTTTAATGGCAATTAAGCACACAGCCATGCAACTGTATTTCGAAATGTTGAAACTTTATGATAAAAATGTGGATTTCGAAATGAATTATTTTTTTACTTTTGGACGGATTTAACCTTTAAAAACAAAACAACTGGTTATGAAGATGGATGGATACGAAAGTAACGACGACTCGCAAAGAGACGAAAGGGAAGATGTTTACTCGAAAGTAGTAAGAGCAGGTAAAAGAACCTACTTTTTCGATGTTAAATCGACCAAAGGAAACGATTTTTACTTAACAATTACCGAGAGTAAGAAGAGAGCTGGTCGCGATGGAAAATTCTTTTTCGAGAAACACAAAATTTTCCTTTATAAAGAAGATTTTGAAAAGTTCGAAGAGGGTTTAGCCGAGGTTGTAAACTTTATTAAGGAAAAACAGGGCGATTCGTTTTCGTACGAAAGAACCGACAACGCTGAGGTTGATGCTGAAGTTGAAATTCAAAGCGAATTCGCAAAAATCGATTTCGACGATTTAGGTTCAAGCAACTAATCCAATAGTTCGGTAAATTTTTATTTCACGCAGAGACGCAAAGACGCATTTGCTTGATTATTAAAACAATAACAATACGTACAGTCGTTATACAAAACCTTAACATTCAGACAAATAAAAATATTTAACGGACTATTGTAATCATTATTTTGAAAAAATAGACCTAAAAAAACAGCCCCGATAGCAATCATGGCTGTTTTTTTTACTCCTCAATGTCGTATTCGCTTTTGCCCGAAATAATATCGTCAACCTCCTTGTCCGATAGTACCTTAACGTTAGTAATTATAAAGTCATCTTTCACAAATGGGGCAAGCGAGTTACACTCGTCAATAGCTGTTTTTATAGGATCTTTAACTGCAACGCTAATGGGTAATAGCAGCAAAAAAGCCAAATAGTTATGGTGGTAACTTACGCTCTCGAGCTGCCCATCGGTTTTACCCAATGCCATTTCAATTTCAGAAATTACAAGTCGTTTTTGAGTTTCGGAGAACTCGGCTTCGCTTTCCGAAAAAATGGCTACAAAGTATCGTAGTTTGCCTTCGCGCCCACCAAGCCCTGTGGAAATAAAAATTTGACTCTCGTCCGAAAAAGTTGTTTCGAGCAGCATTCGGCTTTCGAGTTTGGCCATTATTGCCCAATCTCTTAGCTCTGGCTTTGCCAGTGGAACAAATCGCTCGATAATTCGGTATGCTTCGGGCTTTTCGATGGAGGCAAGGCTAACCAGCAACGACCTTTTGCTCTCGTCGGCAACGCCTTCGTCGTAAAGTTCACTCTCGGCATTAATTACAGACTCAATGCTTTGGGGTTTCTCTTGGTTTCGCGAAAACTCAAAGTACTCCATTTGCAAGTCCACATCAACCTGATGGTCGAGTATACGAAAGTTATCGGACAGTCCGCCAAGAATATCCTCAATGCGCTGTATTATATGTTCGTCGTTTTCCACTATGTACTTAATACGTTTAAAGGGCTAATTTGTTGCTCAACACTTAATTTTGCCTAAGTAAATTAAACATTAACCCGAAATTATCGTTCACAATGTACTAATTTTGAGCGACAGTAATTGTGCTGTCAGTTTTAAAAATCCCTATAAGTTAGTATTTCACGAGCCAATAATTAGGGGTAAGTTTGCAGCTAAATAAATTTTAACGTGAGTTCGATGAAATTTATCTAAACGCATTTGGTTTATAAATAAGGGAATAAGGTAAAAACGTTCGAAAATAGTACTTTTACTAAGGTTTTATTGAAGAAAATAAGGTTTTATGTCGTTTTTAAAAACCTTTTTCAATTATTTTCAACCTTAGTAACCATAACTTCAAGTCAAAGAAAACCTTATTACATTATTAATCTGCAATTTGATGTTTAGACTTAAATTGAATACAGGTTATTAAGTTTTTAATTTCGACATTAAATTTTCACAATGCTACTGAGCGAACTACAGAATGGAGAATACGGAATAGTTTCGAAGGTACGTGGTCGCGGAGCTTTCCGCAAGCGTATTATCGAAATGGGATTTATCCGTGGGAAAAAGGTAACCGTAGTAAAAAATGCTCCTCTAAAGGATCCCATTGAGTACTCCATAATGGGCTACGAAGTTTCGTTACGACGAACCGAAGCTTCGCTAATTGAAGTTGTTACGCTCGACGAAGCTCGCGAACTTGTAACTCAAGCATATAATGGTACAAACACCACCTTTTCCGAGTCGGAGGTTATTAAAACGGGGGCAAAGGTTGTTAGCAAGGTTATAAATGTTGCCCTTGTGGGGAATCCAAATTCTGGTAAAACAACACTTTTCAATATTGCCTCGGGAGCTCGCGAGCATGTAGGAAATTATAGTGGTGTTACTGTCGACTCAAAAGCGGCTCGTTTTAAGCATAAGGGCTACACATTTAATATTACCGACCTGCCAGGAACATACTCGTTAACAGCATACACTCCCGAAGAATTATATGTTCGCCGTTTCATTCACGAGCAAAAGCCCGACGTGGTTATTAACGTAGTTGCGGCATCGAACCTCGAGCGAAACCTCTACCTAACCACGCAGCTAATCGACATGGACATAAAGGTTGTGGTTGCGCTAAACATGTTCGACGAGCTTCAGGCACAAGGCGATAACTTCGACTACAAGGAACTTGGTAAAATGATTGGTATTCCATTTGTTCCTACCGTTAGTTCGAAAGGGAAAGGCATAAATGAGCTTTTCGATACCATAATAAACGTTTATTCCGATAAGGAAAAAACGCTTCGGCATATTCACCTAAACTACGGCGAGCATATTGAACGCGCAATTGCGGCCATTCAGAGTCAAATAAAAACAGTTGAAAACGAGACCTTAACCATTCACTACTCGTCACGTTTTCTTGCAACTAAACTTCTCGAGAGGGATAAAAGAGCGCACTCAATACTTAAATCGGCAACAAATTATGCCGATATAAAACGAATTGCCGAAGAGCAAATAAAAGCTCTCGAAGATATTTACAAAGAGGATTCGGAAACGCTACTTACCGATGCCAAGTATGGTTTTATTGCTGGTGCGCTAAAGGAAACCTATCGCGAGGGCACCATAAAACGGCGACAAAGCACCGAAACAATTGACACATTTATGACCCACAAGGTTTTTGGATTTCCAATTTTCCTTTTCTTTATGTGGCTCATGTTTTACGCAACTTTTAGGGTTGGTGCTTACCCAATGAACTGGATTGACCAAGGAGTTAGCTGGATAAGCAGCCTTGTTAGCACCTATATGCCCAGTGGGGCATTTAAGGATTTGCTTGTCGATGGAATAATAAGCGGAGTTGGTAGCGTAATTGTTTTTCTTCCCAATATTCTTATCCTCTTCTTCTTTATTTCACTACTCGAGGATACAGGCTATATGGCGCGTGCAGTGTTTATTATGGATAAACTTATGCACCGCATTGGACTACACGGCAAATCGTTTATCCCCCTAATTATGGGATTTGGCTGCAATGTTCCCGCCATTATGTCGACACGTACCATTGAGAATCGAAATAACCGAATGGTTACAATTCTCATAAATCCCTTTATGTCGTGCAGCGCACGATTACCGGTTTACGTACTAATACTTAGCGCATTTTTCCCTCGTAGTGCAGGAAGTATGCTGTTTGTAATTTACCTCATTGGGGTGAGCTTTGCCATAATATTTGCCATAATATTCAAAAAAACGCTGTTTAAAGGCGACGACGTTCCATTTGTTATGGAGCTGCCTCCATACCGTATCCCAACCCTTCACTCAACCCTAAACCATATGTGGCGAAAGGGTTCGCAGTACCTTAAAAAAATGGGAGGAATTATACTTGTTGCCGTAATTTTGATATGGGCTTTGGGCTACTACCCAAAAAATGTTGAGTATAGCCGCAATTACGACGCAATTGCCCAATCGATTGAGCAGGAGTATAATTCTGAAATTGAACTGCTTTCAGCAGAAAATACAGTTAATAGAGACCAACTAATTGTTGAAATGAACTCGAAAATTGCCGAACAGCATAATCAAAAGGATGCCGAGCGTCAGTCGAAGTCGTACCTTGGAAAATTAGGGCAGTTTATTGAGCCTGTAATTCGCCCTTTGGGTTTCGACTGGAAAATGGGGGTAAGCCTCCTTTCGGGAATTGCAGCCAAGGAAATTGTTGTAAGCACCCTTGGGGTGCTAATGCAGGCTGGCGAAAATGTTGACGAAACTAGCCAAACCCTAATACATAAGTTAAAATCGGAAAAGCACAGCTACGGCGTTAAAATTGGACAGCCAATTTTTACACCACTTACGGCCTTGTCGTTTTTAATGTTTATTCTAATTTATTTTCCTTGCGTTGCCGTAATAGCAGCCATTAAAAAGGAGGCTGGTAGCTGGAAATGGGCCGCATTTACAATGGGCTACACTACCCTGCTGGCATGGTTAGTTGCATTTGCTGTTTATCAGGGAGGGAGTTTGTTGGGGTTTTAAGTTATTGAGTTAATTGGTTGCACTTCGACTTCGCTCAGTGTAAAATTGGTTGATTGGTTGATTGGTTGATTGGTTGATTGAGTTGATTGAGTTGATTGGATGTTGGATATTGGATATTGGTATGTTAATAAATCCGTGGTTATCTGTTTTATCAGTGTCATCTGTGTTCTATCAAGAAAACTGAACAAATTTCACTTTTAAACGTTAAAAAAGTATAATTCGTAATAGTATGTTTCAGGAAGTATTAGCTTTGCTCGTGGTTTTTTCGGCAGTTGTATATGCTGGTTTTGGTATTTACAATGCGGTTTTACCAAGTAAATCGAACGCTTCGGGCTGCGCAGGTTGCGCCTCGGGGGGGTGTGAGGTTAAAGGAATTAAGTAGAAAAAATGAAGACGCTAAAGAAAATTGCAACACTTTTCATTACCCTTCAACTGGTTTTTGCAGTTGTTGGCTTTAGCGTATATTACCATATTTGCAGCTGCAAAAACACCATTACAGCATCGGTTCTTGTTGAGGAATCGTGCTGCGATCATCACAAAACGGTTGCTAAAAGTTGCTGTGATAACGAAAGTAAAAGCGAAACAGCAAGTTGTCACAATAAAAGCGAGAAGGATTGCAAATGCAAAACCGAGGTAACGGTTTTGAGTATCGACAATTCTTTTACTCCGTCGTACACATATGTTAACTTTCAGCCTATTGGCGTCGACACTAATATCGACTTTAGCAGCATAATTTGTGAGTCTGTTAACGACAATTTAAATTTAAATCAATTTACCGTTGAGCCCCCACCCAAATGGGGCAAGGCACTTGTAATATCCCATTGCTCCCTTAAAATTCCATTCCCCATTTCGTAGCATTGGAGCCATTTCTGGCTCTTGAAGTATCCTATTTTGTCTTATTGAATTAGTTCTTGAGTTTACTGTTTTCAGGTGTATTGTAGTTTACTCATTTTAAAAATTGGCATTTATGCAATTTTTAAAACACTCTGTGACCCGATAACTATCGGGTTCTGTGCATCTCTTTCACTTTAAACTCTGTGTTTAATTTTTTAAGACTTTCATTTTAAAAACTTCAGGCTATGAAAACACTATTTTTTATAACGTCAATATTTCAATTGCTGGCATTCAGCGCAATGTCGCAAAACCTTACAGGACATATTCACGAAAAAAATGCCGATAACGACGAAATGCCACTTGTTGGCGTAAACGTTTATTGGCTTAACACTACCATTGGCACAACTACCGATGCCGACGGATATTTCACCATTGCAAAACCAAGCAAGGCCGACCATAAACTTGTAATTAGTTTTGTTGGCTATGCAACCGACACCATTTTGGTGAAAAGCAGTAATTACCATATAATGCATACACTTAAGGAAAGTCAGTCGCTCGAAAGCGTAACCATTACTGGTAGCGCAAAAGGGGCGCATTTCGACCGTTTAAGTCCAATTCAAACTCAGCTAATAACCTCAACTGAGCTGAAGAGAGCAGCATGCTGCAACCTTTCGGAAAGCTTCGAAACCAATGCCTCGGTCGACGTTTCGTATAGCGATGCTGTTACCGGAGCAAAGCAAATTCAGCTTCTTGGACTGGCTGGCGTTTACAGCCAAATTCAAATTGAAAATGTTCCTGCGGTTAAAGGGCTGGCTTCGGCATTTGGTTTGGGCTACATTCCTGGCTCGTGGATGGAGTCGATTCAGGTTTCGAAGGGCACTGCATCAGTTGCTAACGGTTACGAAAGTATTACAGGGCAGGTAAATGTGGAATTCAAAAAGCCCGATGACCCCGAAAAGTTTCACTTTAATGGCTATGTTAATAGTTTAGGAATGACCGAGTTTAATTCGAATTTAAGCTTTGAGGTAACCCCAAAAATTGGAACAATGGTTTTGGCTCATGTCGAAAAAATGGGTACTCAAATAGACCATAACCACGACACGTTCCTCGACCACCCATTAATTGAGCAGTACCATATTTTTAACCGCTGGAAATATCAGGGCGAAAACCTCGAGTCGCAGGTTGGCGTTAAGGTGCTGTCGGAAAACCGAATTGCAGGACAAACAACAATGCACGAAGAGCAATTTCCTACGCATTTCGGAATTGATGCTAAAAATCGACGGGTCGATGGGTTCTTTAAAATGGGCTACATTTTCGACAGGCCAGCTACAACGGTAGGCTTTATTGGTTCGTTTTTAAACCATACGCAGGAGTCGGTTTTTGGGCAAAAAGTTTTTAATGCCAAACAGCAAAGTTTTACTGGCAATATCATTTTCCTTACCTATATTGGGCGAACAAACCATTCCATAAAAACTGGTATAAACATTAATGTCGATAATATTGACGAAAACCTGAACTCTACGAGTTTTGCTAGGGAAGAAATTGTTCCAGGGGTTTATGCCGAATACTCGTACAAATGGATGGAAGATTTTACGCTAATGACAGGTATTCGGTACGACAGGCACAACCTGTTTGGCAACATGGTTACTCCACGTATTCACACTCGATACCAAATTATTCCTCAGCTACAGTTTAGGGCTAGTGCTGGAAAAGGATACCGATTACCCGTAATAATTACCGAAAACCTTCACCTTTTGGCAAGCTCGCGGCAAATTATTGCCAACGAAACAATTCAACTCGAAGAAGCTTGGAACTACGGAATTAATGCTACCCAAAGGTACAAAGTGGCTGGCAAGGAGCTAACCATAAGCACCGACTACTACCGAACCGAGTTTGTAAATCAGTTAATTGTCGATTTGGACAGCAACCCATCGGAGGCTATTTTCGGAAACCTCAATGGCAAATCGTACTCCAACAGCTATCAAGTTGAATTATCGTACAGCCCAATTGAACGGTTCGATATTTTAGCTGCATACCGCTTTAACGATGTTAAGCAAACGGTTGCCGGACAGTTGGAAGACAAGCCGCTTGTTAGCCGCTATAAAGGATTGATAACCATGGGCTATAAAACGCCGCTACGCAAATGGCAATTCGATTACACAGTGCAGCTTAACGGCGGAGGTCGATTACCCAGCACACAAAACTTGCCCATAGAATTCCGAATGGGCGAAACATTCCCTGCCTACACCATAATGAATGCTCAAGTTACTAAGCTATTTCGAAAATGGGAGGCTTACATTGGGGTCGAAAACATTACCGACTTTAAGCAGAAGCACCCCATTATTGATGCAGGTAATCCCTATGGTTCAAACTTCGACGCCTCAATGGTTTGGGGCCCATTAACAGGGCGAAAAATCTATGTGGGTTTCCGATTGGCAATTCTGAAATAACAGCAATCAAAATAAACTAAAAAAATTATGAGCACACTAAAGTTTAAAGTTGAAAAGATGAAATGCAACGGATGCGAGAATGCAATTCATAGCGGGCTATCGGAGATTGATGGCATAGAAAATGTAGCTACCGACTTGGCTTTGAAAATGGTAACTGTAACTTTTAGCAAGAATGTAACTGAAACTGAAATTTCATCGAAACTCAAGGCAATAGGCTATGAGGGAATTTTAGTAAAGTAGGAAGAATGGTGATAGGTGATAGGTGATCGGTGATAGGTGATCGGTAATCGGTTCTCAGTTGTCGGTTCTCAGTTTTCAGTTTTCTGACTTCCGTCTTCGGTCTTCGGACTTCGGTCTTCGGACTTCGGACTTCGGACTTCGGACTAAATAACTCAATAACATAATAACTAAACAACTCAAACATGAAAACAACAAAAACAATTGCCGCCTTTGCCTTTATAGCAATGATGCTGGTAGGTGCAAGCACCGAAGTTAAAGCCCAAAAGGGTAACGAGAAAACAGTTGTAATCGAAGCGTCGATGACCTGCGACAACTGTAAAAAGAAAATTGAACGCGATATAGCTTTCGAAAAAGGGGTTAAATCGGTTGAGGCCAATGTTGAAACCAAAAAGGTTACCATTAGCTACGAAGCAGATAAGAATAGCGACGAAAAACTTACTAAGGCTGTCGAAAAACTTGGCTACACCGCTAAGGTTGTAACACCCAATGTTGCTGCTCCTGAAGCAAAAAAGGACGATTGCCCAAAGAAATCGGACGGTTGCTGCGGAAAGAAGTAACCCTTTTAAGTTTCTTCTTTACTAGAAATGCCTTGAAGAAATTCGGGGCATTTTTTTATTCATATATCTCACAATCAAACTTACTGCTTCGACTTTCTTTTTAACTTTGAATTTTACGTTTCCAAATTATGACAAACCTATTTTTAGTTTTTATTTCGAGTATTTACTTGTTACTGCCAATTAACAGCAGTAACCGAAACGATATTTCTTCGATTCAACTTACAAAAATTGGCAACTTTGGCGAGTGGCGAAAAGAAAGACCCGGAGTTCCTGCCCACCACCACACGGGAATTGACATAATGCGACCAACCAAAAACTACGAAAACGAACCAATATTCCCAATTGCCAATGGCAAAGTTATAAGCGTTAGAACCGATGGTCCGTACGCCCAAATAATTATTGAACATTGGTTAAACGGCATAACCGTTTGGACACTTTACGAGCATATTGCAGGAGTTAGGGTTAGCGTTAACGACAATGTAACGCCCCAAAAACCTATTGCACGTTTTATGAATCGAAATGAGCTCGATAAGTACGGCTGGCAATTCGACCATTTTCACCTTGAGGTGATGAAAGTTAAGCCTCAGCAAATAAAACCCACACTAAAGCACCCCGAACGTTTTTTCAATGCGTACTCCTTAGTTTGCTTCACCTCCAACGATTTAAATAGGTACTACTTCGACCCATTGGACTTTTTAAAGGAGCATGTTTGAACTAAATAAAATTACTCCACTACGTTTAAAACAAATTCGCACTTTTACTGTTTAACATACAATTAATCAGCAAAATAAACAAAAATGAATAAAATAGTTTTAGTTACTGGCGGAACAGGCTACATTGGCTCGTGGGTTGTAAAATACTTGCTCGAAAAGGGCTACTCGGTTAGGGTAACCGTACGCGACAAATCGAAAACCTATAAGTACCAGCATCTTTTCGATATTGCCAAAAACGTAAACGGAAATTTAGAGGTTTACAATGCCAACCTGCTAACCGAAGGATCGTTCGATGAGCCAGCCAAAGGCGCCGATGCCATTATGCATATTGCATCACCCTTTACGCTCCGATTTAAGGATGCACAAAAGGAACTTATCGACCCAGCGCTAAAGGGTACACGCAATGTGCTTAACGCTGCTACAAAATCGGGAACAGTTAAAAGAGTTATACTTACCTCAAGTGTTGCAGCTGTTCATGGCGATAATATTGATATGGCTGAGCAAGGTTTAACCGAGTTTACCGAAGCACAGTTTAACACAACGAGTTCGGCAACCCACCAACCCTACTCCTACTCCAAGGTACTTGCCGAAAAGGAAGCTTGGAAAATTGCTCAAACTCAAAACCAGTGGAAATTGGTGGTAATTAACCCATCGTTTGTAATGGGGCCTTCGCTGGCCAACACCAGCGACTCCGAGAGTTTAAACTTTATGAAGGACATACTAAAAGGCAAATTCTTTTTTGGAGCTCCCGACCTCACGTTTGGCTTTGTCGATGTGCGTGATGTTGCCCTAGCCCACATTCTAGCACTCGAAAACGAAAGTGCCGAAGGTCGTCACATTTTAGCCGAACGCACAACCGATTTTATGGGCTTAGCTGCAATAATTACCAAACTTTACGGTAAAAAGTACAAAATGCCCATGATGACTGCACCAAAGTTTATGCTATACTTAATAGGTGGCTTTTTTGGGGTAACATCGAATTTTGTAAAACGAAATGTAGGCTACCCAATAAAATTAAACACCAGCAAAAGCAAAGAAAAACTAGGCTTAACCTACCATAATTTGGACGAAACGGTTAAGGACATGGTAGAACAGTTGGTGAAACAAAAAGTTGTTTAGCCTAATATTTTGAAAACACTACAGTCTTTCCCATTTTTTTTCGATATTTGTTGAGCCTACTTTTGTGGGCTCAATTAATTATATAACTATGAGAAATCGAAACTACCATGAAAACGGCCCTGCTGGTGCCGTTTACGGTCTTGGACTTATTGGTGCCGCAGTGTACTACATTTCAACTGCCACAACATTTTGGTTGGGTGTTTTAGGCTTTCTTAAAGCCATTGTTTGGCCTGCCTTTTTGGTTTATGGCGCACTAAAAAACCTGGGTTTGTAACCTAGTGCAAACCATACTATTTGTAATTGCCCTAGAGTATAACCTTTGAAGCAAATTACACGCACAGTTTGGGTGCTGTCGCTAGTTAGCCTGTTTACCGACTCGGCAAGCGAAATGCTTTACCCAATTATGCCCATTTTTTTAAAGTCAATTGGTTTTTCTATAGTTCTAATTGGCATTCTTGAGGGTGTTGCCGAGGCGACAGCAGGGCTAAGCAAGGGTTACTTCGGAAAGTATTCCGACACATTGGGTAAGCGAGTTCCTTTTGTTCGGGTTGGGTACGCACTTAGCGCCATTTCGAAACCCATGATGGTGCTGTTCGTCTTTCCCCTATGGATTTTCTTTGCACGCACCATCGACCGTTTTGGCAAAGGGATTAGAACCGGTGCCCGCGATGCAATTCTTTCGGACGAATCGACACCCGAAACGAAGGCTAAAATTTTCGGTTTCCACCGTTCAATGGACACACTTGGCGCTGTTCTGGGGCCAATTTTGGCATTAATCTACCTGTACTTTTACCCCGAGGATTACAAAACGCTTTTTGTAATAGCCTTGGCACCAGGGTTACTGGCTGTTGCATCAACCTTCTTTCTGAAAGAAAAAACCAAACCCAACCTTAAGGGAAGCAAAACTCCCTCCCTTTTGGCATTTGTAAAGTACTGGAAAGTTAGCCCAATCGATTACCGAAAACTTGTTATTGGACTGCTAGCCTTTGCGATTATTAACAGTTCCGACGTTTTTTTATTGCTTAAAGCAAAACAAACTGGGCTTAACGACACTTCAGTAATTGGAATCTACATTTTTTACAATCTCATATATGCCCTATTTGCTTTTCCAATTGGCATTATTGCCGATAAAATGGGGCTGAAAAAAATGTTTGTAATAGGCCTTTCGGTTTTTGCCGTTGTTTACTTTGGAATGAGTGTAAACACGAATTTGTATGGATTTATTGGACTGTTTTTGCTTTATGGTATTTACGCAGCAGCTACTGAGGGAATTTCGAAGGCTTGGATAAGCAACATTACAAGTAAAAACGATACCGCAACTGCAATAGGAACTTACACAGGTTTTCAGAGCATTTGCGCAATGATTGCAAGTTCAATGGCTGGGCTAATTTGGTACAAGTACGGTGCGGGTGCAACTTTTGTGGTAAC
Source organism: Bacteroidales bacterium UBA2287 (assembly GCA_002345675.1). Lineage (GTDB taxonomy): Bacteria > Bacteroidota > Bacteroidia > Bacteroidales > Tenuifilaceae > UBA2287. The sequence continues at coordinate 71,823 of DDWL01000026.1, forward strand.
CGGAATTGCAACCATAGCAGTAGTTATGTATTTTATATTTTACATAAAAACTTCTCTATTTCGCAAGTGATTATTGATAACAAGAAATACCGTCGACAACCGAATTATTAAAAACCTTAATGTTGAATTTAGGTTTGGTTTACAAATACCAAATCGCAGGCATCGGCAGGCATCCAGTGTTTGTCTTTGCCGTCCCATTTTACATTACAACCAATGGGGTTGGTTACTTTCACCGAAATTTCATTGCCTGCAATAAACTCATCGAGAGCGTTCTCCAAATCGTTAACTGTTATTTTCGAGGCATCCTTGGGATTGTCGACTGCTCGACCCGTATAAATTAGCTTACGGTGCTGGTCGAATACAAAGAAATGAGGTGTTCGAAGGGCTCCATAACTCATTGCAACTTCCTGCGTTTCATCATATAGGTAAAGCCACGGAAACTTATGCTCGTACATACGTTTCACCATATTCGGAAAGCTATCTTCCTCGTAAGTGTTTTTACTGTTCGAATTAATGCCAATAAACCTTACGCCCTTGGGGGCGAACTTTTCTACCGTTTTTCGGGTAACCTCGTCGGAGCCAATTACGTAGGGACAGTGGTTGCAAGTAAAGAAAACAACCAGTAGCTTCTCCTTAAATTCGGTTACCTGATACATATTCCCATTGGTTGCTGGGAGTTTAAAGAAGGGTGCCTTCTTTCCTATTTCAAGAGTAAATGCCATAACTTTTTATTTAGTAAACAATAAACAAGTTGCGAATGTTCAAAAGGCAGCATCCATAAACCAATATTCCATGTAGTTTCCGAATTTAATACACTAAATGTCAAACGGAAACGAGACAATGCATGGCAATACAATGGAGTAATTAAAAATATTTCTTAAAACGACTGTGTTATAATCGTTTTTTTATTAAATTTATCTTCGAATTGCCAATGTCTCAGTTTGTACTAATCCTAATTTTTTTCATATGGCTCGAACTCAGCAAATAATCCATAAAGGGAAAACGATTTTTCATATGGATTTCTCAAACATTAGTAGTGTTCATGAAATTAATTCAGTTATAAACGAAGGCATAAACCACATTCGCAAACAACCTATGGGTTCGGTATTAACGCTTACAAACATAAGCGGTATGCACTTTAATTCCGAAATTAAGGATTTGTTCCAAATCTTTATTAAAGGAAATAAACCGTTTGTTAAGTCGGGGGCAGTTGTTGGACTAAGTGGCTTGCAACAACTTGTTTACAATGGACTTATGAAAATTACTGGTCGCGATATTAAATCATTTAATAGTATTACAGAAGCAAAAGATTGGCTAGCAATGCGAAACTAATTCCCTTTGTATAAAGGTTAAATTCAACTTGCACTACAGCATTTTGTTTTATATTTTCAAATGTAAAAGGGCTTCAATTTAGTTTATTGAAACCCTTTTACAATCTAAGGTTGAACAACATTTTCCAACTATTTTCGATTATTACGCCCCCATTATTAAATTAACTTACAATCACTTACCACTTCCTTAAAAATATTCGCCATAGAAATGCTAAATAAACTAGCTGAACTAAAATTCCAGTTGCAGTAAAAAGCATAAATTGCCAGCCATTGGCAATAACCTCAAACGATCGGTAGGCCCAAAAGGCTGGTATTGGCGCTAAAAAATACTTATACCCGTTGGGTATAAAAAATTGCAAAAAAGCAATAATGGTTATAAAACTAATCCCCTTGAGTACGGCTGCCGCTTCAATTTTGTTTGCCGAAATGCAAAGCATTAAAAAAGCCGAAATGGGTGCAAAAAGGGCGACGTTAATCGACAGCATCATCATTTCGGGCCACCCCAAAAAAACAAAGCCATTAAACGAAAGGAACAGCATTGAGTTTAAAAAACCAACAGCTAGCATCGATAGCACTCGAAGTCCAATAAGCCTATTAAGATTAAACGGAAGAATTCGTAGCACCTGATTTAACCCACCGTCCTTTTCGTCCATCATTACAAATCCCATTACAAAGGCAGGAAAAACGGCCACCATGGCAGCACAAAGAATTACGCCCATTGGAATATACTCAAAAATCGCTGGATAATATTCCAGTAAAACTTCGCCTCCAATTCTAATTAGCGGAATGAAAATAAAAGGAATAATAAGCATTAACACCAGCGACTTGTCGCGTAGTATGTTTAGCGTATCGGCCTTTAGCACAGTAATGTAGGGTGAGTTCATTTCGGTTGTCGGTTATCAGTTATCGGTCTGCCAATACCTAAATAACATTGACCTGATTTGTCGTTTTTTCTTCTATTTTTAACCATTCCAATTGAATGATTTATGATGATTTTCTGTTGACTTCGGAACTCAACTGGGGTTAATTCTGCTTAGCGCTTTGTGCTGTTTCTCATTGTTATACATATACACTGCCCGCTTCAACTCCCTTTGCAACTCCTAGAATGTTTCCAGTACGAAGGGGTAAATGTAGCTATTTGGTTGATTGATTTCATTAGGTTGATTAAGTTAATTAGGTTGATTGAGTCCGAAGTCTGGAGTCCGAAGACTGCGAACTGAAGACTGCCGACTGCCAATTGCCAATTGAGAACTGCCGACTGACACTTCGATAAACTCAGTGTCCGATGTGAACTGAGAACTGCCGACTGAAGACTGAGAACTGCGAACTGCCGACTGCGAACTGCAAACCGTTTCCTATTCTCCAATTAAAACGCTATTTTTGTAATCTCAATTCAAAAAAGTATGTATGCAATTCTTGTAAAGGAACTCAACAGTTTTTTCGCTTCGCTTACTGGGTTAATTGCGGCTGTTGTTTTTCTTGTTGTAAACGGCCTGTTTATGTGGGTTTTTCCGGGCGAACTAAATGTGCTCGACAGTGGCTATGCAAGTCTCGAAACCCTTTTCATAATTGCTCCATGGATTTTTATGTTTCTCGTTCCAGCCATTACCATGCGAACCCTTTCGGAGGAAAAGAAATCGGGTACCATTGAACTCCTTTTAACCCGTCCCATTTCCGATTTTCAAATTCTGGCTGGCAAGTATTTCGCATCAATTATTCTTGTTTTTATTACAATGGTTCCAGCCCTTGTGTTTTTTGTCTCGGTGCATTTACTCGGAAATCCCGTTGGAAATATCGACTCGGGAGCAACATGGGGTGCGCTAATTGGACTATTCTTTTTAGCTTCGGGATATGTTGCCATTGGGGTATTTTCATCGTCGCTGTCCGATAATCAAATTGTCGCATTTATTCTGGCCATTGCCATTTCGTTCTTTTTCTTCATGGGGTTCGAGTCAATTGCCTCGCTTCAGTTTTTAAAGAATTTTGAACTTGCGCTGGTAAATTTAGGAATTAACGAGCATTACCGTTCGCTTAGCCGGGGCGTAATCGATTCGCGCGATGTGATTTACTTTGTGTGCCTGTCGGCATTCTTCCTGCTGGTAGCCCAGCTCGTTTTAAAAAGCAGAAAGTGGTAAAATTGAGGTTATGGCAAAAAGTGTAAAAAGAAAAGATATTCAGGACTTTGCAATTGCTGTAGTTGCAATTTTACTGTTGGGTTATATTTCGAGTTTCGTTTTTTTTCGAATCGACCTTACCTCCGAGAATCGGTATACTTTAAGTAGCATTACAAAGCAAACGCTTTCCGAACTTCCCGATTTGGTTCACGTTACCGTTTACCTCGATGGCGATTTGCCCATAGGTTTTAAACGAATGCGCCGTTCGCTTAACGAGAACCTCGAGGAGTTTCATGTATACGGCAAGCGCAAGTTTCAGTACCAATTTGTAAATCCTTCGGCTTCGCCGAACCAAAAGAACCGCGACGATTTTTACCGCGACCTTTACAATAAAGGCCTTGAGCCCACAAATGTTCAGGAGCGTGACCCAAAGGGTGGATCGACCCAACGCATAATTTTTCCAGGGGCAATTGTTAGCTACCGCGACAAGGTTGTGGCAATTAATCTCTTAAAAAACAATCAAACGCTTACCAGCGACGAAAATATTAACCTGTCGATTCAGGCATTTGAGTACGAAATAATTAAAGCCATTAAGTCGCTTACTCAGGAAGAAAAGCCAAAGTTGGCTTTTATTCATGGGCATGGCGAACTCGACGAGCTCGAAACTGGCGACATAGCACGCGAACTTTCGTCGCAATTCGAGGTGCACCGTGCAATTTTAGGCGGCGAAGTTGGCGGGCTCGAGTCTTACTCGGTTGTTATTGTGGCTGGCCCCACCGAAAGTATTCCTGAGGCCGACAAGCTGGTTATTGACCAGTACATTATGAATGGTGGCCGCGTAATTTGGTTCATCGATGCTGTAAATGTCAGTATCGACAGCCTTTCGCGTGGGTCGACAACTCTTGCATTTCCAAATACCCATAACCTCGACGATATGCTCTTTCGTTACGGGGTTCGAGTAAACCCAACGCTCATTCAGGATTTACAATGTGCAGTTATACCAATAAATACAGGGCTGGCTGGTCAGGATACTCGCTTTTCGCCTGTGCCATGGGTGTACTACCCGCTGTTTTCGGCTCCATCAACTCACCCAATTACACGAAACTTAAACCTAATTTATAGTCGATTTGCAAGTACTATTGATACGGTTGGAGGAAATTCGACTGTTACTAAAAAAGTTTTACTTCAAACTTCGGATAATAGCCGCTTGCTAAATGTTCCTTTGTTTATAAGCCTAAAGCAAATTGAGCAGAGCCCACTTGAGCGTGAGTTCAACAGAAAACGAATGCCCATAGCCGTTTTGCTCGAAGGTAAATTCGAATCGCCATTTAAAAACCGAGTCACTAAGTCGTTTAACAATGGCAACCCTTTTCAGTTTAAGGAGCAAGGCATTTTTACTCAAATGATTGTGGTTGCCGATGCCGATATAATTCGTAACGATGTAAATCGTCGTAGCGATGGCGCGTATATTTCGCCCCTTGGGTTCGATAAGTTTACTAATCAAACCTTTGGCAACAAGGAATTTATAGTTAACATGGTTAACTACCTTAGCGACGATACTGGGCTAATGAGCCTTCGTTCGCGAGAGCTAAAACTTCGCCTGCTCGACCGTAAAAAACTTATTGCCGAACGATTTAAGTGGCAGGTTATTAATATGACAGTGCCTTCGGTTCTTATGGTAGTTTTTGCCTTAATCTGGATTTTTGTACGGAAACGTAGGTATTCACGTTAGTTAGTTATTCAATCAATGTTTCGGTAAATTTTTATTTCACGCAGAGACGCAAAGCCGCATATGTTTGATTATCAAAATAACAACTAAACGCAAGTCAATTTGCATAATCTTAACAGTCAGGCGAATTAAAATATTTAACGAAAATTTTTCAATACTAAATAAATAGAAATGGTAACAGCAATAAATTTGTTGAAAAAGTATTGGTGGCTAATTGTATTAATTACAATTGCCGGGCTTTTTACAATATTAAAGCCAAAATACTCATCGTTTAGTAGAAGCGAAACCCGATTTGCTGTTGCCGACACAAATTCGGTTACCCGAATCGAGATTTACGGAGGCAAAAACAGCATCAACCTTAGTAAAACCGAGAAAGGCTGGCTTGTTAACGAAAGTGGTAAAGCACGTCGCGAACAAGTATTTTTATTGCTAACCGTTTTAAGTCGAATTAATGCCACAGCGCCAATCCCAATTTCAGTAGCTGATAGCGTTATGACCGAAATGGAGGCCAATGGTAATGTAGTTACTGTTTTTTCGGGACGAAAAAAAATGGTACAATTCACAATTTACTTTACCGAGTTACTAAATATTCGAACGGTAGGTTGGATCGATGGTGCAAATACAGCCTACAAGCTTAGTGCTCCAATGGTTGGGCGCGATTTAATAGAGTTTTTCAGCAGCGATTTATTGTACTGGACCGATACTCGCACAAAAATGGCAAACTTCAGTTCGCTTTTTGCCGTTGAAGTTGAAGTACCGTCGAATCCCGAAAAATCGTTTCGAATCGACCTCCAAAACCCCGAAAAACCATCGCTAATTGCGTTATACTACAGTCACAGTTCGGTTGGCTACGACACCGTAAATATGACACGGTTTTTAAGTGGAATTGAAGCCATGTCGTTTGATGAAGCACCCATAAACATTTCGACCGAAAAGGCAGGAGAAATACACTTTTCTGAACCCGATTTCATCTTCACTTTTTACAACAAAAACAGCGAACCCATTAAGTTTAGCTTTATCCCAATTCCAGTCGAAGAGTATGTTGATGAGATGGGGCGCACAGTTCAATTCGACCTAAACCGAATGTACCTTTCATCTAGCATTAATTCGAAACTTTTCGAAATAAAATTCTTGGATTTTGCTACTGTGCTAAAGGATATAACCTACTTCAAGCCTAAATTCCAAAAGGAGTAAATGGTTAGTTTGCTTTTTTTGGAATATTGAATTGTGTTTTTTTTCTTTTAATCTGTTATTAGAAACGAAATAAAAGCACCCGTCAAATTGCCTTAAGCTAATTGTTTTTTATTACTTTTGTAAATCGTAGCAAGAAGTAATAGAATTGTAATTACTTGCTAGTTAAAAACATAAAACAATCTTAAAAACACAACCATAATGAAATTTGTTGTTTCAAGTACAGAGTTGCTAAGCCACCTAACTGTGGTTAGCCGTGTTATAAGCAGCAAGAACACCTTGCCCATACTCGATAACTTTCTTTTTAAACTCGAGGGAAACAATTTAGAGATTACGGCTTCGGACTTGGAAACCACTCTTACAACACTCCTTAAACTCGAGAATGTTACCGAAGGCGGGTCGGTTGCGGTTCCTTACCGTTTGCTAATCGACACGCTTAAGGAGTTTCCCGAGCAGCCTCTTACTTTCGATATTAACTCCGACACCCTTGCCATTACGGTAAGCACCGAAACAGGGCAGTTTAATATTATTGGCCAACCCGCCGACGATTTTCCTGTAAAATCGGAAATTGACGAAGCCAGCAAAGTGTCCATTCAAATGCCTGTCGATTCGCTATACTTAGGTATTACCAAAACGCTTTTTGCAGCTGCCGACGACGAAATGCGTCCCGTTATGAATGGCATATTCTTCCAGCTTACCCCCGAGTGCGCAACTTTTGTGGCTTCCGATGCTCACAAACTAGTTCGATACAAACGCCTCGATGTTAAGCACGACGAGGAGAGGTCGTTTATTCTTCCTAAAAAGCCAGCAACTCTTCTTAAAAATATTTTACCAAAAGAAACTGGTAAAGTACTTGTTGAGTTCGATAAAAAGAACGCACATTTCACATTGCCAAACTACACAATGGTTTGCAGGTTGGTTGAGGGAACTTACCCTAACTACAACTCGGTTATTCCTGTAAACAATCCTAACGAAATGACTATCGACAGGGTTGAGTTTTACAACTCGCTTCGCCGTGTTGCGCCTTTTGCAAACCAAGCAAGCAACCTTGTTAAGCTCTCGCTTACTGGTAATCAGCTTATGGTTTCGGCTCAAGATTTGGACTTCTCCATTTCGGCTTACGAAAGGGCAAAATGCAACTACGAGGGCGAAGAAATGGAAATTGGCTTTAAGTCGTCGTTCCTAATCGAAATTCTTTCGAACCTTTCAACAAGCGACATAAAACTTTCGCTTTCCGACCCTTCGCGTGCAGGACTTCTTTTCCCAGCAACTCGCGACAACGACGACGAGGATGTGCTTATGCTCATAATGCCCATGATGGTTGGTGCTTAGTACATTTTTAAAATAAAACATATTTCGAAGCTGCTCCCAGAGCAAAAATGGTAGCAGCTTCTTTTTTTACACTAACTTTCGTTAATCCAACGCAACTCCGATGAACCTCAATTTAAAAAACCCCTTGGTTTTTATCGATTTGGAGACTACAGGTATTGATATTGTTAAGGACAGAATTGTTGAAATTGCTGTTCTTAAAATATACCCCGATGGTAAGCAGGAGGTGAAAACTAGGAGAATTAATCCTACTGTTCCAATTCCACCTGAAACAACTGCCATTCACGGCATTACCGATGCCGATGTGGCCAACGAGCCAACCTTTAAGGAGGTTGCCAAATCGCTTGCCAATTTAGTTGAGGGTTGCGACTTTGCAGGGTTTAATTCGAATAAATTCGACTTTCCGCTTTTGGCCGAAGAGTTTTTAAGGGCTGGGGTGGACCTCGACTTTAAAAAGCGCAAGTTTATTGATGTGCAAACCATTTTTCATAAAATGGAGAAACGAACCCTCGAAGCAGCCTATAAATTCTATTGCCAAAAGGATTTGGAAAATGCACATAGCGCCGAAGCCGACACTATGGCCACTTACGAGGTGCTTAAGGCGCAAATCGATAGGTATCCCGACCTTAAAAACGATGTCGATTCGCTTTCGCAGTTCAGTTCGCATAACCAAAATGTCGACTTTGCTGGGCGAATTATTTACGATGAAAAGGGTGTTGAGGTATTTAGCTTCGGTAAGTACAAAGGCAAATCGGTAAAAGAAGTTTTCGAAAAGGAGCCCAGCTACTACTCGTGGATGATGAATGGCGACTTTCCGTTGTACACTAAAAACATTCTTACATCGCTTTACATAAAGTACAAGCAGGGCAAGTAAAATTTAATCAAAATAGTTACTTTTGCGCAACAAAACACTCATTAATTATGGCATTACAGGAGCAGTTTCGCACACAGGGCAATTTTCTTTTTCGCTATCGTAGTTTCTTCCCAATTCCCCTTTTTATTGCTGGCTTAGCATACTTTTGCTATATTCAATATTACGGAGTAGGAATTGCGATTTCCGAGTCTGTTTACTTTATTGGACTTGGAGTAGGGCTTTTTGGGCTGTTTGTTCGCACTCTTATTATTGGTTATGTACCAAGCGGAACATCGGGGCGAAATAGGGAGAAACAGGTTGCCGAAGTGCTCAACACAAAAGGAATGTACTCGGTTGTCCGTCACCCACTTTACGTAGGAAACTACTTTATGTGGCTGGGAGTTGCTATTATTACCGGAAGTGTTTGGTTTGTACTTGTTTTTTCGCTGGTTTACTGGATTTACTACGAGCGAATTATGTATGCCGAAGAGGCATTTTTGCGCGATAAGTTTGGTAACACTTACCTCGAATGGGCTAATGGAGTTCCTTCGTTTATACCCGATTTAAGTAAATGGCAAAATGCTGATTCGTACTTCTCGGTTCGCAATGTGCTTAAACGCGAGTACATTGGTTTTTTCAATCTTATTGTTGTCATTTATGTTTTTCATCTAATAGCTTCGCTGTTTGCAAATAATGGCAGCATTGTTCCTGTAACACAATACGATTGGATTTGGCTTGGCATTTTGGCCTTTGCAGTTCTTGTATTTATTGTTATTCGCATTCTTCACAAGGGAACAAAAGTTCTCGATGTTGAGGGACGGTAAGCACTATTCGCTGTGAAAATTATTTGCATTGGTCGCAACTACCGCGAGCACGCCAAGGAGATGAATTCTCCGGTGCCCGATAAACCAGTGTTTTTCTTTAAACCCGACTGCTGCCTGCTAACCAATAATAAACCTTTTTTTTACCCCGAGTTTACAAAAAACCTCCACTACGAGTTGGAAATTGTGCTTAAACTTAATCGTTTAGGTCGAAATATTGCACCCCAATTTGCTCACAGATACTACAACGAAATTGGCCTTGGGGTCGATTTTACAGCTCGCGATCTTCAGGAGGAATGCAAGGCTAAAGGCCTGCCCTGGGAAATTGCCAAGGCATTCGATGCGTCGGCTCCTATTAGCCATTTTATTCCCAAAGTCGAAATTCCCAACTTGGGGGCTATTGACTTTAAGTTAGAGAAGAATGGGGAAGTGGTTCAACACGGAAACTCGTCGGATTTAATATTTAGTTTCGATACGCTTATTTCCTATGTATCGCAGTTTGTAACCCTTAAAATTGGCGATTTAATTTATACCGGAACGCCTGCAGGCGTTGGGCCAGTTCAAATTGGCGACAGACTAAAGGCTTACCTGAATGATCAGCAAATGATGGATTTTTACGTAAGGTAATTTGTCCTTTAAATTTAACCACAAAGGCCACAGAGGAAAACATAGTTTCACAAAGTTACTACTTTGTACTCTTTGCGTATGTCTTTGCGAACTTTGCGGTTATATTTTTTGAATTATATGAATTACTTCTTTGCCACAGAAAGTGTTGCGTCGTAGCGCCTTTGCGTTTCAAATTAAAGGCTTCCCTTTAAAATTGTCTCAATTCGCTCAGCTGTAATGCTCTTGTTTTCGCCAAGTTTCCATCCCCTTTGGGCAAAGCGATCAACAATTGGTTTAATTTGATCTTCGGTTACGCCATAATCCGAAAGGTGAGTTTTAATTCCAAGGGAATGGAAAAAGTCGTGCGTTTTCGAAATGGCCATGCTAACACGCTCGTCCTCGGTACCATTTAAAATTCCCCAAACTCGTTCGCCATACTGAAGAAGTTTCAACTTTTTCTCGTCCGAGGTTTCTAAAAGAAGCGATGGCAGCACAATAGCTAGGGTAACAGCGTGGTCGAGACCAAAGAATGCTGTTAGCTCGTGACCAATCATATGGGTTGCCCAATCGGTTGGAACACCTGTGGAAATAATTCCGTTAAGAGCCATGGTGCAAGCCCACATAAACGCTGCACGCGTTTCGTAGTCGGTAGGATTTTCGATTGCCTTTGGCCCAATTTCAATTAAAGTTTGAAGAATTCCCTCGGCCCATCGATCCTGAATCGGGGCGTTAGCTGGAAATGTAAGGTACTGCTCAGTAACGTGAATAAACGCATCGACAATACCATTTGCCACCTGATGACGTGGTAACGAGTAGGTAAACGTAGGATCGAGAACCGAAAATTTTGGGTAAACGAGCGGGCTACCAAAGGCAAATTTTTCGCCAGTCGAAATGCGGCTTATAACTGCCCCCGAATTCATTTCGGAACCCGTTGCGGGTAATGTAAGAACTACTCCAAAGGGAACAGCTTTTTCAATAACCCCTTCTTTTCCACCTTTAATAATCTTCCAAGTATCGCCGTTAAAAGGAATTGCGGCAGCAATAAACTTTGTCCCGTCAATTACCGAACCGCCTCCAACGGCTAAAAGAAAGTCCACTTTTTCGTTTCGGGCAAGTTCAACAGCTTTCATAAGCGTTTCGAACTTTGGATTTGGCTCAATGCCACCAAATTCAACAACCTTAAAGCCCTTAAGGACCTTTGTAACCTGTTCGTAAACGCCATTTTGTTTAATGCTTCCACCGCCAAAGGTTATCATTACTTTAGCATTAGCTGGAATTTCCTGTGCAATTGCTTCAGTTTTGCCCTCGCCAAAAAGAATTTTAACTGGGTTATAAAAATCGAAGTTGTTCATAGTATTGTTTTGTTGAGTATAATTAACATGTTAGCAAATTGTTTTGTTTGAAACTGCATTCAAAGCGTATAGTTGAACCTTAACATTCCAAAACTAACATTATTTATAATGAGTTTCGTAAAGTCCTGTAAAGAATGCCTTTGCGTTTGTTCCAAGCGAGTGATTATTGTAACCTCCCTCTTGAATAACAATTATTGGTAACTTTAGTTCCCCAATTATTTTTCCTGTATTGTTAAAATTATCGAAAGTAAAACTCCATGTTCCTGTGGGGTCGCCTTTTGCAGTATCTAAACCCAAGGCAACAACTAAAAATTCAGTATTATAACTTTTTATTAGCTTTATCGATTTGGTAAGTATTTTTAAATACTGCTCGTATGTTAGCTTTTCGGCTAAGGGGAAGTTGTGGTTAAAGCCTTTTCCTGAGTTTTCGCCAACCTCATCTTTAAAACCTGAAAAATAAGGGTAAGCAAAGGATGGATGTCCATGAATTGAGATGGTTAACACATCGTTTCGATCGTTAAAAATTTGCTGCTGCCCGTTTCCATGGTGATAATCGATGTCGAGTATTGCAACATTGCCAATTTTACTGAGGTAGTTTGCAACAATTGCGCAGTTGTTAAAGTACGAAAAACCTCCAAACATGGCCTTTTCGACATGATGGCCTGGTGGGCGAGTTAAAACATACGCCGATTTGCGACCCTCAAGAATGCTGTCGGCTGCTGTTAGTGCGCAATTTACGCCCTCACGGGCAGCAAGAAATGCATTTTGATTTAGCGGAGTAAACGTGTCGAAGCAATAGTAGCCAGCCCTAACCGATAAGTCTAACGGCGCTTTTGTAGCATTTCGGAATGGGAAAACGTAGGGATAAACCGACTTTCCTTTTGGAAGGTTTTCGCAAACCTTTTTAAAATAGTTAAAGTACCCTTTGTCGTGAACATCGAGAATTAACTTGTCGGGGTACTTTGCAACCTCTCCGTAGGTAAATAGTCCCGTTTTATCGAGTTCTTTTTTAATGTTTGCAATTCGAACTGGAGATTCAACATATCCCTTTTCCCTAATGTGGTGAATGTTGTGTTTATCGTTTATAACTAAAAAAATCTTGTCTTTATCCTTCAACCTTGGGTTTAGTGCCGCTTTCTTTTTGGGCTTAATATACTTTGCCTCACGTAGCACAACAAACTCATCTTTAATGCTTTTCACAACCTTTTCGACATAATCGGCGTGGCAATAATCGCCATATTTACGATTAAGAATAGCCCTTACAATATTTCGTGCTGTTTTATTTGGAATTGCTTCATTCTTTCCTAAACCATCGAAAACTAAGTATGGAGGGCAATCGTCGTTTGGGTTAACGCTCGACTCGTACAGGGTGTTTGCAATTGGCCTTGCCCCAAATTTTTCGTAAAATGCAAGTCTCTTTTGGTTTTGCGGAATACTCTGTGGGTCGTTGCATAGTTCAGGATCGTCGGGTAAGCATTCGAAAAATACGCCATAGGCGTTTAACGAAGTAGCCTCATCTCTAATTCTATCGTAAAGTGCTCCCCCAATTCCCGACGATGACCTTTTTGGTGAAACAGCAATATAGTCGAGAAAGCAGAACTGCAAATCGGACATGTAAAGCAAAAGGGCAAACCCAGTAACGCTTTCGTTAATATCGAGAGCAATAAAAAGAATCGACTGAAACTTAGAACTAATTGGGTCGGTCATTTGAGCCTCAATGTTGTCAATCTTTTTTTCGGAAATATCGGGAAATTGATTTCTAATAATCTCTTTAACCTTTTCAACGTGACGAATGTTGGCTTCGAGATTTGGGTTTGATATTTTCCGAATTCTTATCATGTTGCCATTAATTGTAACGTGAAGATTGCAAGTTGATTAATCGATTAACAAAAACTAATCACACAATTAATATGTAAAAAACGTAAGGGGTTAATCGGTTCTTTAGAAAAATTTAATCGTTAAACAAACATAAACCTCATTCATCTTTATTATTGTAGCTGTAAAAAATGAGCAACTTAAAAAAACCTACTTTGTAGCTACCTCATCTTTTCGATTTCTATACCAAGCCACAATGCTGAGAGCGAAAAATGCCACAAGGGCAATAAAAATCCATTTTGGAAAGGGCAACGATTCTCCTCCAGCATAGCTGTGAAGCCCTGCAAGGTAGTAGTTTACCCCAAAGTAGGTCATTAGTACCGACGAAATGCCCAACGTTGCCGCAAAATTGAAAACAAATGGCGAATTGAGTGCTGGCATTTGCCGCATATGGATTATAAACGTGTAAACCAAAATGGTAATAAAGGCCCAGGTTTCCTTTGGATCCCAGCCCCAGTATCGTCCCCACGATTCGTTGGCCCAAATTGCGCCCAAAAACGACCCAATGGTTAGCAAGTAAAGCCCAACAATAAGCACAATTTCAATTACTACTGTAGTTTCTTTTACCTGAGAAGTAATGTTGATTCTGTTTCGTTTATGGGCTACCGCCATTAACATTAGGTTAAAGGTTGCCAGTATGGTTCCCATTCCTAAAAATCCGTAGCTTGCCGTTACCACGGCAACGTGTATGGTTAACCAGTACGATTTAAGTACTGGAACAAGGTTCGTAATTTCGGGATCCATCCACGAAAGGTGCGCAACAAAAAGCGTAACTGTAGCCAAAAGCGCCGTAGCAGGTAAAACAACGTTATTCTTTCGATGAAATAGTAATCCAGCAAGCATGGCAGTCCAAGCAATGTAAATCATCGTTTCGAAACCATTGCTAAGTGGCGCACGACCAGCAACGTACCATCGCAGGCCTATGCCAAGTGTATGCATTGCAAAGCCAATGGCCAAAAGGACAAGAATCGTAGTACTCGCATAGCTAATCCACTTTCCATTTTTTCCGTATAGCTTTAGCAATGCAAGTATAAGAAGAGTTAACCCAAGCAGCCCGTAAAGCGGAATTAGCCTTTCGTTTATAAGGGTTCGGTTTATGAAAACTTCGGATTTTAGCTTCGAGGAAAAAGGTAAAACATTGCCTCCATTGGTTGTTTGATAGTTTGAAACTTCATGAAGTAATTTACTGGCTTCGTTCCAATTTCCCGAGCGGCTTGCAATTCTAACTTCGGCAAGGTACTTTGCGTAAACTCCCGCTGTGGCTGCGTTTAATGTTGTGTCGGTAATATTTACTGCTTCCGACATGGTAAGCCATCGCTTTTCCGAACTATTTTGCAGCGGAAAAAGCTGCACCATTTGCCCCGAGAAAATTTGGTACAAAATATTTAGCCGTTCATCGGCTTTTATTACCTCCTTTTCAAAAGCATTTCGCTTGCTTGGCGATGACGAAAAGGCTTCCTGTACAAAGGCATTTAACTTGTAAGCCCCACCCTTTTCGTAGTCGAAAAAGTTAGTGAAAGCAGCAAGTTCACCATTAATACCAAGCAGTTTCTTTAGTTCCTCATTACGAATTTTTATTACTTCAATATCCTGCCAAAGGTCGGGGAAAGCCGACATTCCCAATAACACCTGTTCGGGCATAAGCCCGTTAAAACTGTTAGCCCGATTTAGCTTACGCAGAGTTTCGCCAGCAAGTGTACTTAGTGGTTTAATTCGTCCACCTTTATCCTGAACTACAAGTTCCCCAAAACTATTTGCATGGCTTTTATCGATATTTGTAATTTCAACATTGCCCTTTTGACCAAAAATAGAAATTGGAATTGCAATTAAAAACAGCACAACTATTGGCACAACCTTTCGGCTAATAAGCTGTCGGAATCGGCTACCTGGGAGTATTAGCGCCAGAAGCATTCCTAAAATCATTAAAAAGTAGCCAAAGTATGTTACGCCAGTACCCAGCGAATCGCTATTTACCGATAGGAAAGTTCCTTTTTCGTCGGGGTCGTACGAACTTTGGTAAAATCGGTACCCGTTGTAGTTCAGAATATTGTTCATGAATATGCTAAATGGCATTTCCTTGCTCTGTGAACTATCAATAACTGTTACATTCGAGGTAAACGACGAAGGACTTTTTGAACCTGGGTAACGCTCAAGAACAAAGTTGTTAAGTTTAATGCCAAAAGGCAAGCATACTTTTGGGTTGCTATAATTAAACCCCAAGCCTATACTTCCAATTTCTGTTGAAGAAATTACCTTGTCGTCGTCAGTAAGTGGTACAAAAACATCTATTGTATTTTCAATGGTTTTTGGACTGGATGAATTTTCAACTTTAAAAAGAAGAACATCGCTTCCATCGACTTCAGGATTAGGATTGTAAGCCCAAATAATACGAGCAAATTTGGAGTAACCGCTAAAAGCAAATCGAACACCATTTACGCTATATACGGTTTGTCGTTGCAGCTGAAAAGGGATGTTTGCTGGCAATGTACTTTCAACATTAGCCCCCATTACGCTTTGTAAAACAGGTAAAACAGACTGGGCAAAAACATTCGAATCCTTTTCAAACATTAAAAAATCGCTTCGAATTTCGTTCGAAAAGCCAATCGCTAAATTCTTAACACGAATCGATTCTCCTTTTTGTAAATTTATTTGTTTCCCCCCTAAAGAGTCGAAAACCATGATTTTTACCATTGGTTTTCCCTTGATGTCATCAACAATTTTTTGAGTGGCGTGAGGAATAAATCCCAAAAGGGTTACCTTAATTTTTTGATTACCAATGTTTACAGTTTCATTAAATGAACTTCGGTTTAACACCGAAAAGTCTACTTTGCTTGAAAAAACGGTATTTGAATCGTTACGTATGGTGAGCCATTTGTCGGACGACTGAAATGAATTTGCCGTTTCGCCTTCGCGAATATGCATCGATCCTTCAACGCTAAAGTAACGGGTTATAGCTGCTCCAGCAATAATTACAACAAAGGCAACGTGAAAAACAAAAACGGGCAGTTTACTAACCCTGTAAAGTTTATGCTGAAATATTGCAAGCACAAGGTTTACTGCCAGTAAAACAAAAATTAGTTCGAACCACCAAGCATTGTAAACCATGGTTTTTGCAGCTTGTGAGCCAAAATCGTTTTCGATAAACGTTGCCAAGCCCGAAGCAAAAGCTAATAAAAGAAGAAGCGCGGCCATCGTCATGGGGGCGGCCAGCCATTTAGCTACTATTTTCATAATAAAAAGATGTTGACTTAAGCGAGAAACCAAAACGGCTATACGATGGTTTGAATAACCTTACGAACATCGACAATAATTGACTCTTCCTCTTCTATGTAGTCGGGTTTAACTGCAACGTAAAGGTAATGTTCATCGGAGTTTGCCAGAAAAACAAGTTCTAATTCGGGAAATGCAGCAACCAGATTTTCGAAAAGGTCGAAATCGTCGAGGTATTCGAAGCCACCCAGTGAGTTATAACGGAGAACCGTGATTAAATCTTCCAATTCCGACTTAGCAACATTTCGGGCTAATCTTTCGGCCAAATAGTCGCGGGAACGATTTTTCGAAATCTGTAGTGTTTTCATGGCAAACCATTTAGGTTTTTGCAAATAGAATAGTTCTGTGCGACCAAATATAGTTTTATTTTGGGTAAAAAACCAATATTCTTCAACTAAAGGTTTTTTGAAATTAGTAATAGAATTATGAAATTTACAGTTCGAGTGCAATCGGCGAATAATACATTTATACTATTTGTAACTCATAGGTCAATGTTATTTGGTATTTGAAGAATTGATATTAAATGAACTAAAGATTGTTTGTTGGATTTTATTTTCAAATAACCTGGCACGGAGGTATTTTCTTCATATTTTAAACTATTTTTATCGTCAAGGTGCAAAAAAGTGTGGTTTAATTTGCAATCGACTTAATTACAATATATATTTGCATACCAAACGGTCGGTTGTGATATGAAAACCACTAAGAGTCAAATACTTTACGAATCGTTCAAACTGTTCCTCTCGAAAGGATACAAGGATGTTACCATGAACGATTTGGTTAAGGCTTCGAGCCTTTCGAAGGGCGCATTTTACCACTACTTTGTAAGCAAGGAGGATTTGTTTAAGCAGTCAATTACGGCTTTCTTTTTCACTGGGCTTACCGAGCGAAAGTTTGTGCCATCGTTTATGGTTTCGGTAAACGAAAATTTAAATAACCTTATCGACTTTAAGGCTAACGCCTATAAGCAGCTGCTTAATGCAACGCAGCTCAAAAACCTCGATACAGGCTATTTCTCCCTAATTTTTCAGGCAATAAAAATGTTCCCCGAGTTTCGCGAAACTTTAAAGGCAGGCGTGGGCATGGAGGAGAAAACGGTTGCCACAATATTTGAAATAGGTATTGAAAATGGTGAGGTAAACTGGAAACTGTCCCCAAAAGATTTGTCCTCGATGTTTACCGCCATGCTGGATGGTGTTGAGTTGCATACCGTAATTTATGGTGAAATCGATAGTCTTCATAGCGAAGAGAAAAGGCTTGCTGTGGAATTTTGTAAAATGATTAAGTCGGCCAGCTAGGTTTTAATTGGAATGTAAAATGATAGAGGTTCGCAATCTTACGTACACTTACCCAAAATCGCAGGTTGATGCGGTAAGTAATATTTCGTTTAGCGTTAAAAATGGCGAAATATTTGGATTTCTTGGGCCAAGCGGTGCTGGAAAAAGCACAACGCAAAAGTTGCTCATAAAGCTAATTCGAGGCTATAGTGGAAATGTTGAAGTTCTTAGCCGTCCTTTGCCGAAATGGAATGGCGATTTTTATGCACAAATTGGTGTTGGTTTCGAGTTACCAAATCACTACCTAAAGCTAACCGGGGAGGAGAATTTAAAACTATTCGCTTCGTTTTACCCAAAAGTAGCCCATAAACCCATCGATTTGCTTAAAATGGTGGAGCTCGAAGAGCACGCCAATAAACCTGTAGAGAGTTACTCAAAGGGCATGAAAATGCGGTTAAACTTTGTGCGAGCGTTATTGCACGATCCTCAGTTGCTATTCCTCGACGAACCCACATCGGGACTCGACCCGGGCTATTCCCGGATGATAAAAGACATAATTATCGACCTAAAAAACAAGGGCAAAACCATATTTCTTACCACTCACAACATGCACGATGCCGATGAACTTTGCGACCGTGTTGCATTTATGGCCGATGGCGAACTAAAACTTATTGGGACACCCCGCGATTTAAAATTGCAGCATGGAAGTCGTAAAGTTAGAGTAGAGGTAAGAGATAACGGAGCAATTGGAAAAGAGGAATTCGATTTTTGCGGTTTAGCCGAAAACTCTGCTTTCTTAAAGGCAATTGCAAGTCCAAACTTACAGGCGATTCACTCGTGCGAGGAGAGCTTGGAAGATGTATTTATGCGAACAACTGGTAAGAAATTGGGAGGAGAGTTTTAACATTCACCAGTCCACAGTCCACAAATTGCCAACTGAGAATTGAAGATTGAGAACTAAAGACTGAGAACTGAAGACTAAAAAAATGAGAATTTTCTTCAAACTTTTAAAGTGGGATTTGCTACTACTGGTAAAATACGGAATTTTGCCTGTGGCAATGGGAATTGGGGCATTGTACATTGCGCTAATTTATCTTTTTAGTGTACCCACAAAGCTAGTAGTTTTCCTAATATTCTCCGATCCGTCGATGATGGGATTTGTATTTATTGGGGTTATGGTGCTTTTCGAAAAGCAAGCTGGAACAACCTCGGTACTTGCCATTACGCCGTTGCAGCCCTGGCAGTATTTACTTTCTAAATCGGTGTCGCTCACAGTACCTGCACTACTCGTAAGCGTTGTAATGGCCATTGCTGCACGTTCAAGTGTAAACTACTTTCTGCTATTTTTAGGAGTTTTGCTAACATCGGTGCTATTTCTACTTATAGGTTTTGTGGGAGCACTACGAGTTAAAACATTTAATCAGTACATTCTAATTATTCCCATGTTTCTTGCGCCCCTTTGCATTCCGCTTGTCGATTACTTTGGACTATGGAAAACGCCGCTAATGTGGGTAATTCCATCGCAATCGTCGCTTACATTACTTAATGCAGCATTTAGTGAGGTAGAACTTTGGAAAACGATTCTTTCGGTTTTAATTCTTTCTATATCAATTTTCTTGGTTCACAAATGGGCCGAGAGGGAGTATAGGAAGAGGATGATTTGAAGTCCTAAGTCGGCAGGCTTCAGTCAGCAGTCCTCAGTCCTCAGTCTTCAGTCGGCAGTCGGCAGTCTTCGGACTCCAGACTCCAGACTCCAGACTTCGGACTCATTCAACCTAATTAACTTAATCAACCTAATTAACCTAACCAGCCAAATAGCTACCTTTACGCCACTAATTCAACTTATTCTATTCATCTAAATAATTAATCATGAAATATTTAACTATGCTAATTGCAACAGCAACCATTCTTGGAATGGCGGGATGTGCCGAGAAAAAAACAGAAAAGCAAGCCGATTTTGCTTGGCAAGCCGACCAGTTTGCCGACATCCGAATTCTTCGTTACCAAATTCCAGGTTGGGACGAACTTGCACCTAAACAAAAGGAACTTATTTACTTCCTTTCGGAAGCAGCCCTTTGTGGTCGCGATATTATTTTCGATCAGAATTTTAAGTATAACTTGGCTATTCGTCGCACTCTTGAAGCCATAAACCAAGGCTACACTGGCGACCGAAACGCACCTGAGTGGAACGAGTTTATGGTATACCTAAAAAGAGTTTGGTTTTCGAACGGCATACACCACCACTACTCAAACGAAAAATTTTTTCCCAACATTAGCACTGAGTACTTTGATGAACTGGCAAAAAATACCCCCGATAACCTTTTCCCAACCGAAATGGGCGGAAAGGATATTCTAATTTCAATGCTAAAACCTATAATTTTCGACCCTAATATTGCCGCAAAGCGTGTAAATCAATCCGAGGGTGTCGACCTTGTGGCTTCGTCGGCAAACAACTACTACGAGGGTTTAACCCAAAGTGAGGTAGAAGATTTTTACAAAAAAATGATGGTTGCTAACGATCCCCAGCCAATTTCCTATGGCTTAAATTCCAAACTAATTAAAGAGAATGGTGTTGTGGTTGAAAAGGTTTGGAAAGTAGGTGGAATGTACGGTTCGGCAATTGAAAAAATAGTTTTCTGGCTCGAAAAAGCTGCAGCTGTTGCCGAAAACGAAAAGCAAAAGGAAATTATTGAAACATTGGTTGCATACTATAAATCGGGCGACTTAAAGGACTTCGATCGTTACAACGTTCTTTGGGTAGGCGATTTGAATTCGCAAGTTGATTTTGTAAACGGGTTCATCGAAAATTATGGCGATCCACTTGGCTACAAATCGTCGTGGGAAGCAGTTGTTAACTTTAAGGACATAGAAGCAACAAAGCGCTCAACAATTATTAGCGATAACGCTCAGTGGTTCGAAGATAATTCGCCTGTAAATAGTGAATTTAAGAAAAAAGAAGTAAAAGGGGTTTCGGCAAAAGTTATTACCGTTGCTCAACTTGGTGGCGACTGCTACCCAGCAACTCCCATTGGTATTAACCTACCAAACGCCGACTGGATTCGTAAGGATCATGGTTCGAAAAGCGTAACCATGGAAAACATTACCTACGCCTACGATATGGCAGCCGCTGGAAGCGGAATGATTGAGGAATTTGCCTGGAATGCCGAAGAAATTGAAATTAACAAAAAGCATGGCGCACTGGCTGGCAACCTTCACACCGACCTTCACGAATGCCTTGGTCACGGCAGCGGACAACTTGCTCCTGGCACTAAAGGCGACGAGTTGAAAAACTACGGTTCGGTACTCGAAGAAACCCGTGCCGACCTGTTTGCCCTTTACTATATTATCGACCCAAAAATGGTTGAACTTGGCATTATGCCTAGCATTGAAGTGGGGGTTGCTGAGTACAACAGCTACATTCGTAACGGTATGATGACCCAACTTACTCGCATCGAATTTGGGAAAGACATTGAGCAAGCTCACATGCGAAATCGCCAGCTTATTGCCCGTTGGTGCTACGAAAAAGGCAAAAACGAGAATGTTATTGAGCGTAAAACCCGCGATGGCAAAACTTTTTTTGTAATAAACGATCACAACAAACTTCGTGAACTTTTTGGTACGCTTTTAAGCGAAATTCAGCGCATTAAGAGTACTGGCGACTTTGAGGCAGGTAAGAATTTGGTTGAAGCTTACGCAGTTAAAATTGATCCCGAACTTCACCGCGAGGTACTCGATCGTTACGCAAAACTAAAACTTGCTCCTTACGCAGGGTTCCTAAATCCAAAGCTTGTTCCTGTTTTCGAGGGCGACTCAATTGTAGATGTTAAGGTTGAATACCCTAGCAACTACACCGAGCAAATGAATGAGTACTCGACAAAATACTCGTTTTTACCAACGCTAAATTAATTTTACGACACTGAAGTGACAACACGGAGACACAGAGCCCCGAAAGTTATCGGGACAGAGGAACACAGAGTCTAAATTTAAACGCAACGGCGCCAAGAGACAACACAGAGGCACAGAGCCCCGATATCCCGATAGTTATCGGGAATCGGGACGGAGGAACACGGAGGGAAAATTAAACGCTAAGGCGCAACGGCGCTAAGAGACAACACGGAGAGATATTGAAACGCAACGACTCTAAGGCGCTAAGAGAGCACTCGGAGTTGCACAGAGAACTTTTTTTAAATTTGTGTTAATCTGTGGAATTTGTGGGCTTTTTCTCGCTAAGGCGCTAATTAAAAAGAATAGAGCCATTGGAAAATTCCAATGGCTCTTTCAGTTTGAAACGCACGCCCGGATTATTTTTGCTTACTGCAGTACTTTGTTATCAAATGGGTTTTTTGGTTTATTCTTGTCTTTCTTTTTATGCTTTAGCTCATCTTTTAATCTTTTCTTTCGGGCTTTATAGTAAATAATTCCGCCCCAAACACCAGCTCCCAAAAGCCATACGGGCCATAGCCCAATTACAACTAAAAAGAAAGTTACCACTCCACTCCAGCCTAGCGTAAACGCCTTCTTTAGCCTTTCGAAGAAAGGTTTCGATTTTGCTGGCTCGTATTTGTAGTCGATTTTTTGGTAAAGCGTTAGGTAAATTGTGCTGAAGTCCGAAAGGGTTTTTAGGTACTTCATGCGCCCAATCGACGATTCTATTTGTGCACGAATTTCGGAGAGTTTAGATTCAATTTTCAGGATTTCCTCAACCGATTTAGTTTTGCGAAGCAAGTTTGTAAAGGTTACCTCTACCTTTTTTTGGTTCGAAAGCCTTGCCTCAAGGTCAATGTACTCTTCTGTTACATCGGTCGACTCGACCCGTTGGTAGTCGACACGTTTTGCGAGAGCAACTATATCGGCCTGAACTTTGTCGAGCAGTGCAGCAGGAACACGAATGGTAAACTCGTTTGTTTTTTGGGAATCGAAGTTCTGCATGTTTTCGGTAACAATTCGCCCTTTATACAGCGAAACTAACGAATCGACTTTAGGCCGAGAGAGCTCGTAGTTTTGAACTTCAATTGAAATGTAGGCATTTCGAATTACCATTTGTTTTACCCCTTCGGGTTTAGCAATAGGGGCTTCGTCCATCATCATTTTACCAACTTGTTGAGCAGGCATAGCCTCTTCTGCAAAATCAAAATTTTCGGCATTTGAAACTGCTTCTTTTTTACTGTTACACCCTAGTAAAAGTGCCATTGACAATACTATAGCAATACTTTTCATGGTTTTAA
This sequence comes from Bacteroidales bacterium UBA2287, assembly GCA_002345675.1. GTDB lineage: Bacteria > Bacteroidota > Bacteroidia > Bacteroidales > Tenuifilaceae > UBA2287. The sequence continues at coordinate 94,793 of DDWL01000026.1, forward strand.
TATTGGTTACAGCATGCAAGTTAGCTGAATTTATGGTTAGCCGTTTCGTTTTTTTGGGATTTTTAAAAGTGAGGCCGTTACCATATATATACATCGAGCATTTTACTGCATTTCTTTTGCAAATCTTATCTTTGCCAAAAACTTTGGTATGGCAAATATTATCGAAAATTTCAATTTAAGAAGCTATAACACATTTGGAATAGATGCAGTGTGCGGATTTTTTGCCGAATCGAATAGCGTTGATGAGCTGAAGAGCATTGTAAAAAACCATCGAAACCTGAAAACATTTATTCTTGGCGGGGGCTCAAACATTTTGTTTACCAGCAATTTCGAAGGACTAGTTATTTACCCAACCATTAAGGGATTTGAGATTATTGCTGAAGATAATGAAACCGTTACCCTTTCGGTTGCAGCTGGCGAAAACTGGGACGACTTTGTGAATTTTGCCGTTAAAAACGGCTGGGGAGGAGTTGAAAACCTGTCGCTAATACCCGGAAATGTTGGGGCAAGTCCCATTCAAAATATTGGAGCCTATGGAGTTGAGGCCAAGGACACAATTTTTGAAGTAAAGGGGTTTTACCTCGATACGCTTGCAAATTTTTCGTTTACCAATAGCGAATGCAATTTTGGCTACCGCGATAGCATTTTTAAAAACGAACTGAAGGGAAAAGTTCTTATAACCCACGTCTGGTTTAGGCTTCAAAAGCAGCCCATACTTGTAACACACTACGGAAACCTCGTCGAGGAGATTGAAAAAACTGGCGATAAAACCATTGCAGGAGTGCGCAAGGCAGTTATTGGCATTCGCGAATCGAAGCTTCCCGACCCAAAGGTGCTTGGTAATGCTGGTAGTTTCTTCAAAAATCCAGTTATTGAAATCGAACTTTTTAATCAAATTAAAAGTCGTTACCCCCAAGTGCCCTCTTATCCTGTTGATGAATATAACGTTAAGTTACCAGCAGGTTGGCTAATTGAAATCTGTGGGTGGAAAGGAAAGCAACTTGGAAATGCTGGTGTTCATGCAAAGCAGGCTCTTGTTATTGTAAATAATGGAGGTGCTTTGGGTCGCGAAGTGCTAACACTTGCCAAAAGTATAAAGGAATCGGTATTTAGCGAGTTTAAGGTTGACATTGAAATGGAGGTTAATATCTTATAGCCTTTCGTTAGAATTTGAAATATAAATAGTTTCATTATTTGGTTCAGAACTTTACAATTTTTTAATTGTCACTTTGTTAAAACAAAATGGCTAAAGCAATGTTAACCTACGTTATTTGGCATTTTATCAACACCAATGTAACTTTATTCAAATTAATGTATCTTAGTACGTTAATTAAGAGTATAATATTTAATTTAAGTAGCTAGCCCAAAAGTAATTTCTATGGATAAAATGCATATTTACCCAACCGACGAGTCGCCCGAAATTATTTTCGACCCAACGGCAGGCACAATTGAACTTAAGGGTAAAAGTTTACCCGAGGACATAAAATCGTTTTATAACCCACTCGAAAACGCCATTATAAATTACCTAAAAAATCCAAAGGAAAAAACGGTAATAAACATGCGTTTCGACTACCTTAACTCGGCCTCAACAAAACGACTTCTCGAAATTATTACTCGACTCGAGCAGTCCTTTAAAAACGGACTAAAGGTCGATATTAACTGGTACTACAAGGAACACGACGAAGAAATGCAAGAAGAAGGTGAAGAATTTGGCAGGCTTACATACATTCCTGTAAAACTGTTCTGTGTAAAAGAATAAACAACTTGCTGAACTGGAATAAAAATACGACCCTAACACTACTAATGTTTACCATGGTTACGGCACATGGGCAAGTACCTATTTCGGAGAATTTGCGCATTGAGGCCGAAGCTAACGTTAAACAAGCCGAAACCTACGAGCAACAATTTGAGTACAATTTAGCTTCGGCACATTTTAGTAAGGCTGCAAACTACTACTGGGCACATAAAAATCCCAATAAGGCATCGACGCTTTACGAAAGAGCGCTCGAGATGTCGAAAAAAATTGAAAACCTTAATGCCCAGTTCATTCTTACCACTAATATTGGACTAATTGCTGTCGATCTCGAAAACCACGATAAAGCCATTAATCAGTTCGAATCGGCTGCGAAAGTTGCTCAGCAGCTTGGTCGAAAATCCGATGTAGCCTCTTCGAAAATAAATCGAGCAAACTCCCTTTACGAAGTAAACAAGCTGCAACAGGCAATTGAATCGCTTAACGAAGCAACCACCATTGCACAGGAAATTGGCGAACCAAAGTTGCTCCGAAACGCATACTCGTTATACACAAAAGTTTACGACAAAATGGGTAATCGCACCGAATCGACCAACTACTTCAATTTATACACAGCCATTTCGAAAAAAATTCAGGACGAAGAGCTAAAGCGTCGCGAAGCCGACGCCAATAGAATTGTAATGCAGGCCGAAAGTAAGGTAACAATAGTAGAAGCCGAGAAAAAAGCCACCGAAAAGGAACTTGCCGAAAAGGATATTGAACTCTTTACAAAGCAGCGAATACTCGAAAAGGCTCAGCAAGAGGCCAAAGAGCGTGAAATGGAAATTGAACTTTTGAGTGCCCAAAGCAAGTTGCAAACAGCCGAAATTTCGAGGCAAAAGCTAATGCGCAACATTTACATTTTTATAATTTTTGCTGCGGTTATTATAGCGGGTTTAATGTACTATAACTACAACGAAAAGAAAAAGGCCAATATACTTCTTCAGAATAAAAATTTCGAAATCAGAGCCCAAGCCGAAGAACTCGAAAAACTTAATAGCCTAAAGGATAAGCTTTTTTCAATTATTTCGCACGATTTACGTAGCCCCATAGCCTCGCTTATTACCCTCATTAACCTTACCGAACAGGGCTATTTAAAGGAAGATGGATTTAAAAATGTAATTTCGGAACTCTCGAAAAATGTGGGCTACACCTCGTCGCTGCTCGAAAACTTGCTTCGGTGGTCACAAAGTCAACTCAAAGGAACTGCAGTTAACACGGCAATATTTAACATTTCCGAAATTATTTCGGAACGCTTTGAACTTCTTAAAAACCAGGCTGAAGCAAAAAGTGTAAGCATTAGCTTTTCCATCGATTCGAGCATAAATGCGTTTGCCGATAAAGACATGATTGAACTTGTGCTACGAAACCTCACCTCGAATGCCATTAAGTTTTGTAACCCATACGACAAAATTGAAATAAGTGCAAAGCACAAAAATAGTTCACTTGAATTTTGTGTAGCCGACAGTGGAATTGGCATTTCGTCCGATGTAATGAATAACCTTTTTGGGCTTAACATGTATACAAGCCGAGGTACTCAAAACGAAAAGGGAACGGGCTTGGGCTTAATTCTTTGTAAAGATTTTATTGAACTTAATGGTGGCCATATTTGGGCCGAAAGCACACTTGGCAAAGGCAGCAAGTTCTTTTTTACTATCCCATCGGCGATGTCGATTACACCACCAAACTTCACTATTCAAAAGGAATCGATTTCAACATAATAGATTTTACAACATTTCTACTGCTAGTGCTTTGGGTAGTCGATTCTCCATAAATTTTCTAAAAAAACACCAAAAATGAATGGTTATTTAGTTATTGCTGGTCTTTTTATACTTGGTATAGTTGCGGGATACATTAGCGGCTTGGTAGGAATTGGCGGTGGCGTTATTATTGTTCCTGCATTGGTGCTTATTTTCGGTTTTAGCCAGCATGCGGCACAGGGAACAACACTTGCACTACTAATTCCGCCAATCGGAATTTTCGCATTCATGTCGTACTACCAAAAGGGGTTTGTCGATATTAAATCGGCTATAATTATATGTATAGGCTTTATTTTAGGGGGATTAATTGGCGGTAAAATGGCCGTTGAAATTTCCGAGAGTGTTTTGCGAAAAATTTTTGCCATTCTGCTAATCCTTTTGGGCGTTCGAATGTTCTTCTTAACAAAGTAAGAGTATTCAAAAATTCAACTCTGTAAAGTTTAAAACTATTCGTTATGCCTACAACCAAACTTATCGACCAAGTCCTTTCTCCTCCACCAGCCCATATGGTTGGCGACGGATTTAGGGTTCATAACTTTTTTCCAAGTGGCACCGATTTGGAAATGCAGCGTATGAGCCCATTCTTTTTACTCGACTATAACGCCAAGTGGAATGTTCTACCAAGCAATAGTCCTCGTGGAGTTGGCGTTCATCCGCATAGGGGATTAGAAACTGTAACCATTGCCTATAAAGGCAAAATTGCTCACCACGACAGCACTGGAATGGCCGATATTATTGGAGAAGGCGAAGTGCAGTGGATGACTGCAGGCGGTGGAATTCTTCATAAAGAGTACCACGAAGCCGAGTTCAGCAAAAAGGGTGGCATAATGCAAATGGTTCAACTGTGGGTAAACTTATCAGCAAAAAACAAGCTAACACCCGCAGCCTACCAGCCCATTACTCGAGATAAAATGGGTAAGTTCCTATTGCCTAACCAAGGTGGTACTGTTGAAGTTATTGCTGGCGAATACTCGAATGTAAAAGGACCAGCCAAAACCTTTTCGCCAATTGAACTTTACAACATTAGGCTTAACGCAAGTGGCGAGGCCATATTTAGTTTGCCAAGCGGCTACAACACAGCAATTCTTGTGATTGAGGGCAGCGTAACCATTAACGAATCGCAAGTTGCCCCTGTCGACCACTTTGTGCTATTTAAAAACGAAGGAGAAGTAATAAACATTAAAGCCAGCGAGGAAAGTATTGTGCTCTTGCTTAGCGGAGAGCCTATAAATGAGCCCATTGCAGCCCGTGGCCCCTTTTTAATGAATACTATGGACGAAATAAAAGCAGCCTTCGACGATTACTACAATGGGAAATTTGGCTACTTAGCCGATTAATAAAAAATTGGCTCTATACAAAAATGGGCTTTAGACCTGAAAACATGCGATTTGCAATACAATTCTAAATTACTGACAATAAATTTATTATTATACAAAAATTTGGAAATAAGAAAATTAGCGTTACCTTTGTAACCGTTTTGGTTTAAAATAGATCTGTATAGTAAGCTTTCCTCTTGGTGCAACAATCCTCTGACGACTCCTTTCTACTTCACTAAATTAAGCTGAAAAATATTTACGCCAAAAACACATTACCCCATTGAACAGATATTCGGTTAATGTTGAACTTAAGGCATTAACTAATTAATAAGTAATGAGTAATACACGATCGCTAAGTAAAAGGGATCAAGGAAGTTTTAGCAATAAAAAATCTTTCAATCGCAAACCGTCTAAACCATCTGCAAGTTCAAATAGTGCACCTAGCACATTAAACCCTAATGCATTTGTTAAGAAAGCCACAGCAACAGAAGAAAACAAGTACGTTGCTACTCGTAAAATAAACAATTTACCAGTTCACCAAAGTATAATTAAAAACTTGCTGAGCAAAGGCTACGAGAGTCCTACCGAAATTCAGGATAAAACCCTCGAGGCAATTCTAGATGGCGAAAACCTTGTTGGGCTTGCCCAAACTGGAACTGGTAAAACAGGCGCATTTCTTGTGCCCTTAGTGCACAACCTTTTAAACGAAAGAGCAGCGCATCAGGTACTAATTGTATCGCCCACCCGCGAACTTGCAGTTCAAATTAACGACGAGTTTGTTAGCATAGCTAAAGGGTTAAACCTTTTCAGTTCGTTTCTAATTGGTGGAACAAGCGTTTCTGTCGATGTTCAAAAACTTCGTCGCCCAGCCCACTTTGTAATTGGAACACCCGGTCGTTTAACCGACATGGTTCGCCAAGGTGCACTAAATTTGAAGCATTTCAACACTATTGTTCTCGACGAGTTCGATAGGCTACTCGATATGGGCTTTGCCCGCGACATTAACTACCTTGTCGATGGCATGGTAAACCGTAAGCAAACCATTCTTTTCTCGGCAACCGAGGAGAAGGGTCAAAAGCAAATTATAGCCAAACTGGTTAAAAATCCAGTTGAAGTTAAAATTCAAAGCGAAAATGCTGCTGCTGACACAGTCGATCAGGAAATAGTTACCGTTAGGGAAGGTCAAAAGAAAATGGACGTTCTTCTTAGCATGGTTCGCGAAGAAGAGTTTGAAAAAGTTCTTGTTTTTGCCGAAACCAAGCGTTGGGTAAGCCGTATTTGCAAGGACTTACGTTCGGCAGGTATTAAAGCCGACGAAATTCACGGTAATAAATCGCAAAACTACAGGCTAAACGCTCTGAATTCTTTTAAAACAAAAAAAATTCAAGTTCTTGTTGCAACCGATGTGGCTGCACGAGGTCTCGATATTTCGCACGTTTCGCACGTAATTAACTACCAGCAACCAAAAAACATGGACAGCTATATTCACAGAATTGGTCGTACAGGAAGAGCTGGAAATAGCGGAAAAGCTATTACATTTGTAAACTAATATTACCCAAGGTTCCACTTAAAGTATTGAGAAGTGAAAAAATCCGTTTATTTTTAACGGAGCCAGGAGAATAAATGACACCAATAGTGGGGAGAACTCGCCAGGCGAGGGCTTCGACAATATAAATACCAATGCAAAACAGGATGCGTTACTTTAACCACACCTATTGCACTGAAAACAAAAACAAAAAACAATAATTAACAACACAAACAACAACTGTTATGAAAGAAGGAGTAGTTAAATTTTTCAACACCACCAAGGGATTTGGTTTTATTAAACCTGATGATTCAAGCGAAGACATCTTTGTACACGAAAGTGGTTTAATCCACAAAATTCGTGAAAACGACAAAGTTAAATTTGAAGTAGAACGTGGTAAAAAAGGTTTGAACGCTGTAAACGTTGAGATTATCGACTGATCAGTTTTAAACTCATAAATAAATGAAAAGCCATCCCAAAAGGATGGCTTTTTTGCATTCAAATTTTTACTAACATTAAATTTGCCTTTCAATAAGTACACTAAAAATAACCTACCTTCGTTCACTAAATCACTTTAGCTAACTATTTAGGCTTTATATGCTTGTAAATTCGTTGCGAAAAACGCTCATCGTCATCAATGTAATTCTTATTGCATTCTTTATTTCCAGTAACCTTTTGGGGCAAACAATAAAAGGTCGAATTACCGACAATACTGGCGAAGGCATTCCCTACGCTTCGGTTTTTGTAAAGGAACTTTCGCTGGGTGCTGCAAGCAATATCGACGGGAACTTTAGTATAAATGTTCCAGTTGGAACATATACACTAGTTTTCCAAAGCCTTGGCTTTAACCCCGAAACGCGAAGCGTTGAAATTGAAAAGGGAACCGTTACTCTCGACATTCTTCTCGAAATGCGGGTTTACAACCTTGCCGCTGTAAAAATTACCACAAAGGCCGAAGATCCAGCCTATAACGTTATGCGAAAGGCAATTGCAATGGCACCTTACTACATTAGGCAAGTAAACAGCTACGAAGCAAGCGTTTACATAAAGGGAAGCGCAAGGGTTAACAAGCTAAGCCGGCTGGTTAAACGACAATTACGTAAAGAGGAAGATGCGCCAAAGGAAGGCGAAAGCTACGTTTACGAGTCGCAGAATTCGGTTATTTTTAAGGCTCCCAACAAGTACGAGCAAAAGGTAATTGCTGCCCGTAGCACATTTCCGGGAATTGATGGTAATATGTCGATTGGATTTTTAACCACAAGTTTTTACCAGCCCACTTTTACGGCGTTTATATCGCCGCTTGCGCCAAACGCATTTTCGCACTATAACTACAAGTATTTGGGTAGCAGTGTCGAAAACGACAAATTTATTCACCGTATACAGTTTTCGCCAAAGCGAAAAAATGCCAAGCTTATTTCGGGAACACTTCATATTGTAAGCGCTTTATACTGTTTGCACAGTCTCGACGTTTCGGGGGCTCACTTTCCGGGAAAGTTCAACTTAAAGGTTCAGTTTGCCGAAGTTAAACAGAACGTTTGGATGCCCGTTAGCCAAAACCTCGATGTCGACATCAAAGCCCTTGGCAATAGCGGCGAGGCCTCCTACATTACGTCGGTAAAGTACTCGAAGCTTATTGTCGACAATAAAGAGTTAGCCCTTTCATCAACTCTAAATGCTGAAAATAAACCCACTACCGAGCAAACAGTTTCTGCAAAAAAACCAAAAACCAAGCGGGAAGTTAAAAAGAAAGAAACACTCGAAAAGTTGATGGAAAAGGAGGAGTTAACCAACAGGGAAATGGCCAAGTTGGCAAGTTTAATTGAAAGTGAAAGTAAGGATACAACAAAATCGCTCGAACTTGAGCGGCGAAATAGAATAAAAATTGACAGTTTAGCCTACAAGCGCGACACTGTAAAGTGGGAACAAATTCGTCCAGTTCCTCTGCAAGAGCATGAGTTTAAAAGTTTTCAGAAACGCGACTCGCTTATTTCTAAAATTAAAACCGATACCCTTAGCAAAAAAGCGAAGAAGGAATATGGTCGGCGACATTCGTTCGCCAACGTTATGCTTACAGGCGGATACTACAGAACAGAAAATAAAAAATGGTGGCTTAGTACCGAAGGAATTTACCCACTCGACCAAACCTACAATACTGTTGACGGATTTACTCCAGGCTACTCGTTTACAATGGGATTTTTAGTCCCAAAACTTAAAAAAACGATTAGAAACGGAGTTGAAGCTGCTTACTCAATTTCTCGGAGGGAACTACTGGGCAATATTTCACTTGGCTTTCCTTACAATCCAGCACGAAGAGGATATTTTGTAGTTTATGGTAATTATGGCTCGCGCAACTACAACTGGAGCAACGGAATTCACCCCTTTGCTAATTGTATTACATCGCTATTCTTTAGGCAAAACCCTTTGCGGCTTTACCACGAAAAGCAACTTACAATTCGGAATAGTATCGATTTGGCAAATGGGTTAGTTCTTTCGGCTGCGGCTTCAACTTATAAGCGCGATACGCTTAACAATACGAAAAATTACTCTTTCTTTTACAACAGCGAAAGGCAGTTTAGCCCAAACATACCCGAAAATGGGTACTTCGACCAATCACTAAAAACTGTAGGTTTTGGCAGTCAATTAAGTGTGCTCATTAATTACACCCCTCGCTATTACTATCGTATGTACGAAAAGTATAAGCAAATGGTAAAAAGCGACTACCCCACATTTTCTTTAAGTGCAACAGTTAACCATTATGGCGCAAATGTAGGTTTTAGCCCAACACGGTTAGAGTTTGGGGCTCGCCAAACAATCGACCTAAGCGTTTTTCGCAAGTTCAGCTATAATGTAAAATTTGGGAGTTATGTTGGCGGAGGGAAACTGCACTTTGCCGATTTTAAGCACTTTAACACACAGCCACTTTGGGTAGTACTTAACGAAAAGGATGAAACCTTTATGCATTTACCCTTTTATGGCTATAGCACAAAAGGCTCTTGGGCTCAGGCAAACGTTGCCTTTTCGGCACCATTTATTGCTATAAAGTACTTGCCATTTTTTAGCAATATGATTTGGAACGAAGGCCTATTTTTAAATACCCTTAAAACAAGCGACTTAAAATGGTATGCCGAAGTTGGCTATGGCGTTGCCGAAATTCTTGGAAGTTTTAAAATTTCAGGATATGCTGGATTTATGCCCAGCAGCAAACCCCTATATGGATTTAGGATTGGTTACACATTTAGCCGAGGCGGTGTTAGTTTTCCCTAATTTTAAGTATAAGAATTGTAAGCGCAGGAATTAGCGTAATAAAATTTGCAAGAATTAGGGGTAAGTCGTTTATAAGAATGCCGTATACCAACCAAAGAACTAAACCCATGCTAACAACTACATACATAACAAGCGAAATGCTATGCGTATCGCGGGTTCGAATAACTTTTACCGCTTGCGGAAAAAAAGCAAATGTTGTTAGGGCTGCTGCTGCTAGCCCAATAATTTTGGGAATTTCCATTTAAAAGTATTTTTTTTAGTTTTTTTGAGGTGATAATGCTTTTCGTCCTCCAAAGAGTGTACGAATAAAGCGATGAAACTTATGAAACCCAACAACTGGCTCGGCCCACATAAAGAAGCACTCGCCCATAATCATTGAAATGCCATATTCTCTCTCAATTTCTTTTGCCTTAGCTGTGTTACACTTAACATGAATCCAAATGCTTGTTATACCCTTTTCGGCTGCTTCTTTTGCTAAACGCAGCGAAGTTTCTTCCTTATTCAAAATGTAAACCGCCTCAACGTCGCTAGGAACATCGGTCATGCTTGGGTACGTTTTAATGCCATCAATTTCGGTTAGGCATTGGTTTACTGGGTAAACCACAAAACCCCTGTCGAGCATTGCTTTATATAAAATACGACTAAACGAGTTTGGATCTCGCGAAAAGCCAGTTATTGCAATTGCTCGAGCCTGCAAAAAGTTGGTAACTTCCCTATACATAGTGACTGTTTTTGGTTGCTCTAATTTACGAGTTTTTTAAAGTGAAGTTATTTTTTTTACACAAACAAACGGGTTTTGTGTTTGAATGCATAAATTTAAAAACCCGCTTTGCAACACCCGTCCAACCGATTTAAGTTGCCTTACGGAAGAAAAAAATCATTTAGTTTAATTATTTCATATATTAGTTAAACATTTCTTACTATAGGCTGTTTAATATTCGAAATAAAAACTGATTGATTAAATTTATTAAATGTAAATTTACATATGCAAGCACAAATTAAAATATTAGTAGCAAGTATACTTACCATTCTTTCCTTTAATTTATCCTTGGCTCAAAGCACGGGTACAATTCAGGGAAGAATTTTCAACAGTAAGAATAACGAACCCGTACCCTTTGCAAACATTGTGGTTTGGGGTACAAACATTGGTTCCTCGTCGGATTTTGACGGAAACTTTAAGTTTGCGGGTCTTGCTCCCGGGTACATTGAATTGCGGGTTTCGGCAGTAGGTTTTAAACCCTACGTTTCGGGAGCTATTATGGTTACCAATGCCCGTACAGCCAATATCGATATTGCTCTTGAGGAAACTGCGCTCGAACTCGAAGAGGTAGTTGTAAAGGCAAGCGCTTTTCGTAAAAGCGAGGAGAGCCCTGTTTCGCTTCAGCGAATTGGAATTGACGAAATTGAAAAAAACCCTGGTGGCAACCGCGACATAAGTAAGGTTATTCAGTCGCTTCCCGGTGTTGCTTCAACCCCAGCATACCGTAACGACGTTTTAGTGCGTGGTGGTGGCCCCAGCGAGAATCGATTTTACCTCGACGGGGTTGAAATTCCTAATATTAACCACTTTGCTACGCAAGGCGCTTCGGGTGGGCCAGTTGGAATTATAAATGCTGACTTTATTCGCGAAGCAAACTTTTACTCGGGTTCGTTTCCCGCATCGAAGGGTAATGCGCTTAGCTCGGTGCTCGACTTTCGTCAAATTGACGGAAACAGTCAGCGCATGAAGTACAAAGGTGCCGTTGGGGCAAGCGACTTAGCGCTTACGCTCGACGGACCAATAACCGATAAAACCACCTTTATTCTCTCGGCTCGCAGGTCGTACTTACAGTTTTTGTTCAGCGCTATTGGCCTTCCGTTTCTACCTACTTATAACGACTTTCAGTTTAAAACCCGCACCCGTTTCGATGAGCGAAACGAACTTACGGTAATTGGAATTGGTGCCATCGATCAATTTCGCCTAAACATGGACATTGAAGACCCAACTGCCGACCAACGTTACATTTTAAGTTATGTACCTGTAAATACGCAGTGGACGTACACTAATGGGCTTGTTTATAAGCATTTTCGCGATAATGGATTCGACACTTGGGTTTTAAGTCGAAATATGCTCAATAACCGTCAAGTTAAATTTCGCGATAACAACGAAGCCGACATGAAGCTTCTCGACTACGTTTCGCAGGAGTCGGAAAACAAATTTAGGTACGAGCACGACCGTAAGTTTGAAAATGGAATTAAGCTAAATGCTGGCGGTGGCCTCGAGTACGCTCGATACACCAATTCGACCTACAGAGCATTTTTCAGCAATGGAGTGAGTTCACCAATTAGCTACAACACAAAGCTAACCCTTTTTAAGTGGAGCTTATTTGGACAGCTAAGTCAAAGCTACTTCGACGACAGGTTGCAACTTTCGCTTGGCCTTAGAGCCGATGCAAACAGTTACTCGAAGGATATGAATAACTTGCTACAGCAGCTTAGCCCACGGCTTTCGGGAGCTTACGAAGTTGAAACCGACCTTTTTGTAAACTTCAGCTTAGGACGTTATTACCAGCAGCCACCCTACACAATGTTGGGTTATGCAACTTCCGATGGAACATTGGTAAACAAAGCCAATAACTTAAAGTACATTCGCGCCGACCATTTAGTTGGAGGTTTTGAATGGCGACCAAACCAGCGAAGCCGCGTTACCATTGAGGGTTTTTACAAGCGCTACGCAAATTTCCCATTCTCGCTTACCGACTCCATTTCGCTTGCCAGCAAGGGCGCCGACTTTGGAACATATGGCGACGAGGCAGTTGTATCGAAGGGTACTGGCCAATCGTACGGAGTAGAGTTTCTGTACCGATCGAAGGATTTACTTGGGTTCAACACCATTCTTTCGTACACATTGGTTTGGAGCGAAACAGAAAATATTAACCCCGCAATTCAAGGCAGCTACGTTCCAACCGCTTGGGACAATCGCCACCTGCTAACTTTAACGGCCACTCGCAGCTTTAAAAAGGGATGGGATTTCGGCTTTAAATGGCGATTTGTTGGTGGCGCTCCTTATACACCTTGGGACTTAAACAAATCGGAACTAATTTCGGCCTGGGATGCACAGGGACGTGGGTACCTCGATTTTAATGAGTACAACTCACAACGACTCAACGCTTTTCATCAGCTCGATGTTAGGGTTGATAAAATGTTCTACTTTAAAAAATGGACGCTAAACCTTTACGTTGATATACAAAACCTTTACGGTTTTAGCGCCGACGAACCCGACAGGATAATTGTTAGTGTTGACCAAAACGGCAACAGGTTAATAAATGATACCGACCCTTTGCGGTATAAACTCGAGACGTTAACAAACGAAGGTGGTGGCACAGTTTTGCCAACTGTAGGAATTATTATTGAATTTTAATTTGAAAAAGATATGTACAAAACTATAGCATTAATAGCATTTGCGGGCATACTAACCGCCTGCTCAAAATCGCCCTCGAAGGTGCAGAGCGAAAAAGTGGAGCAACTATCCACAAGCCCATTCGAGGCAGGAAAACCAATTACCATAACCTTCGAAAAGGGGAAGGAATTTTACCACCCGCTTATTGTATTTTGGGTTGAAGATGAAAATGGAAAGTATATCGAAACCCTTTACGCTTCAAAATCAATTGCAACTGGCGTATTTAGGTACGGGGTTAACGAAAAAGGAAAATGGAAGGAAGGCGAACGCCGCCGTTCGGCAGCACTGCCATACTGGGGTCATAAGCGAGGTTTTAAAGCTCCCGATGGGCTTTACCTGCCAACACCCGAAAACCCTTTACCCGATGCAGTTACCGGTGCAACACCAACATCAAATTTCGAAATAAAAACAAACGTGAATTCGGGGCTTAAAAAGTTTACAATTTACATGGAAATAAATCAAACCTGGGATTGGAATAACTATTGGCACAACAACCGTTTTCCCGACGACGAGGAGTATAAAACCAGCTGCCAGCCCGCTTTGGTTTACTCTGTAAATATTGATGCTTATGGTTCCAATGCCGAATTTGAGCTAAAGCCCATTGGACATAGCCATCCATCGGGTAAAACGGGTGAACTTTTTCCCGACCTAAGCGGCTTTACAACTGCTCTCGAAATTGCCAAAAAGGTGATGGTTAGGGTTGGTAGCTAAATGATAAAAAAACCAGATAAGTTAGGAAACGGTCGGGACAATAGCCGTTGAGGACTACGTAGACACAAACTTATAAACCGAGCAGAAAGCTTGCAAGCGAGAGCGAAGCATGCCCAACCATCTAAACCTCAATTGCATATAAGCCCTTGTTGGCAGCAGTTTATTTCATACTTGTCAATACCTTTTCCAAAATCAAATTAAATTCAGTCGGTTTTTCTATCATTGGATAATGTCCAGTTGCAGAAATGGTTTCCACTTGAAAACTATTTTTACAATGGTTTTTCAGTCCCGTTTCGTTTGTTGGAAAACCGTCACTGTTTATTAAATACAACTTGTAATTAAGTTGTTCTAATCTTTGTGCATCGGTATAAGCGTATTGCATTTGGTTCATACACGTTCCATAGCCTATAACGGAATCGCTATTTGCAAAATCAGTTTTTACTCTGTCTTTCACTTCCTTTGAAGTTGCTGGGTGAAAAAGCATCATGTCTGCATACACAAGTGCAGTATTTTTAAAGTCGTTTTGCAGCATTGGAAAAAAGTCTGTCATTTGTTTCATCTGCTCTGGTGTAAATACAACGTCAATTAATTTGAAATTGTCAACGCCTACAATTCCGACTATTTTGGAATTGTTGCTAAGTGCTATTTGCAACATTATTTCGCCAGCCATTGAATGTCCAATGATTACCACATTTTTTAGGTTCATTATATCAATAAATGCTGTTACATCATTGGCATATTCTTCTATAGTCCAATTTGTTCTTTCTGCTTTAGATTTGCCAAAACCGGGTAAGTCAATTGCGTAAACATTGTAATCTTTAGAAAAATAATCTACTTGATTTTTCCAATAAGTTCCGTCAATACACCAGCCGTGTAAAAACAGAAGTGTTGTATCGCCTTTTCCTTGTTGAAAATAATTGATTTCAACTTGTTTGTCCCTGATTGTGATTTGTTTTGCTGCCATACTTTTTTGTGTTTGTGCCTTGCATACACTTCCTGAAAGAGAAGCAATGACGATTAATAAAATTGCTTTTTTATTCATTTTTAATTGAATTATGAAGCAAAGCTAAAAGGCACATAGGACAGCCCTTTGTCAGGGGTCTAAAATATTTTTTTTGAACGTTCTTCTAAATAGTGTTCAATGCTGAAAGTCTTGTCGGGTTTAAAATGAGTTTGAAGCAATTTTAGTTCTTTTATTCTGTCAAGCCGAAATTCTCTAAGTTCTTTCCTGAGTTCGCAATAGGCAATTGTTGTCCAAACAGCACCACTAAAATAAACGGCATAAGGATTAATGATTCGTTCCGTTATTTGGTTTTCATTTTTTGATTGATATTGAATTTTTATTTTTTCGTTTTCTGTAATAGAATGTTGAATACTGTTTAAATGTAAACTTGTAGGTGCCCAAGGTTTATGAAAACCAATTCTCGAATTTAAAAATTCTAATTTGTCTTTGTCCTTGGTTGATAATACTGCCTTAATTTTTAAGAGTGCCGATTCGTAATTTTGTTTTAGTGAATCTTCAGTATGATAATTCAAAATTTTGCTTGTCGTAACCAAAGCTCTGGCTTCTTCTGTTGTGAACATTACAGGTGGCAACCGATAACCTTCGACTAAAAAATATCCTTTTCCTTCTTCTTCACCAATTGGAACACCTGCAAGTCTTAATGTCTGAATATCTCTATAAATTGTCCTATTGGTGACTTCAAACCGTTCAGATATTTCACGAGCAGTTGTCAGTCTTTTAGATTGAAGTTGAATGAGTATGCTTGTTAGTCTGTCTAATCGGTTCATCTGTCGTATTGAGTTTCACTAAATATCAAATAACGGCTCAGCTAATCAGATAGTTACAAAAGCAATTAAGCCTATATTTTATTCTAATACATCAAAGCTTTCAAGCCGTTATAGTCAATATTTCACTTGCTTTCGGGCAAGTTGGGGGAATTGCTGCTAACGGCTGGGGGTGTGGCGAGTGCGGGAGCGCGAGTTTCGATTTCATCGCACGATGAAATCGCCCCAAACGGGCGATGATGTTTCGAAGTTCTATATCTACCCGCATTGGCTACACCCCTTGTTGGCTGCTGCCTTTTTTATCTAAGCGTTTTTTTAGTTCTTCAAGTGAAATTGTTTTTATTTTCTTTTCTTCCTCTGTTAATTCTTTATATTCTTCAACTCTTTTATTAATCATATCGAGTTGCTCTTTTATTTCTTTTTCTTCGTAGTCTATGAAAGTCATTTCATATAAACAATGGGATATTATTTCTAATTCGTTGAAATTCCTAATTGTCTCAGTAGCCAATTCCATTCCTAACCATTTATTCCATTCTACAAATTCAAGAGCATAACTATCTGTTATTGAATTTATTTCTTTTTCATTTTTTCTTCCTGATACGTCCACATACGTTTTTATTTCACTTTCGTCTTCTACATCACTGTCATATTCAGTCAATACAATATTCATATCACTTTCTTCAGGTTGCATAAATTTCAATTTTTCATATACATTTCTATATTCGTCAATCATATTTAATTGGTCAGGGTAAAGTCTAAGAAGTGTCATTTCAACACTTAGCCAACTATTTGATTTTATTAAGTCATTTCATTTACTTTCAATTTTTCTCATTTAAAAAAGAATCTCTTCAGAATTTATTTCAGTAAATTATTACGTCAGATGTTAAAAAATCTCAAGCTAATAATTGTATGTTTCTAAATGTCAAGTTGTTCTTTCAAGGTTGCAGCCAACTTATTTATAAAGGTCATTCAATGCCTCATCAATAGTATGGAACTTAAATTCGAAGGTTCCTTGCTTAAGTTTTTTGGGCGAAACATTTGAACTCGATAGCATTAGCTCCTCCCCCATTTGCCTTAATAGAATTTTAATTATAACTGCGGGAATTGAAAAAACTGCGGGTCGATGAAACCTTTTTGCAACTGTTTTTACTAGTTCCTTTTGGCTTACGGGGTTTGGTGCCACTAAATTAAAAGCACCTTTGGCGCTAACATCTTCGAGTAAATGAATTATGGCATTTACCTCATCGGTAATGTGAATCCATGGTACAACTTGATTGCCATTGCCAAACCATGCTCCAGCATAGTACTTAATGGGAGGAACTAACTTTTTAAGCATTCCCCCATTGTGCGCAAGCACAACGCCAGTTCGAATTAAAACCAACCTAGTGTCCGATGGAACCTCGTGCATTGCCGATGCTTCCCAATCGACCGTAAGGCGCGATAAAAAGCCATGCCCCGAAGCCGATTCCTCGGTTAAAACTTCGTTAGTATTGCTTTGGTAGTAACCAACAGCCGACGCCTGAATAAAAACCTCAGGCTTGTTGCGGGCAAACTGGCAGGCTCGGCCAAGAGCACGAGTAGCGCCTAATCGACTCCAAATTAATCGCTTACGCCGTTCTTTAGTCCAAAGTCCATCGCCAATACCTTCGCCAGCAAGGTTTATAATTGCAAAGCAATTGTTAACATCGTGAACCAGCTTTGGGCTAAAGTGTCCATCCCACAGAATGTAGCTAAGATTTTCTTGCGCTTTTCGAATTATAGCCGAATTTCGGGAGAGAATTGAAACGCTGTACCCCTTTGCCAACAATGCACTAACAAGCGATCGGCCAATAAGCCCTGTTCCCCCAGCTATTATAATTTGTTTGCGCACTATTTTGTAGTTTGAGTAAAGTTAAGGGTAAAAAGGAAACGAGTCAATAGCCAAAATAAAAACACCAAAAGTACCCATTTGTTTCAACCGAAGTTTATTGCTAGGCATTGTAATATTATTTATCTTGTCGTTTAAAATGGGTTGCTCTCTTTTATGAATCCTAAACTGAAAGAAGACTTACATGGCACACCACAATACAATAAAAGTTAATAGTTACTATAATTTGGCAAAGCGGCTCAATAAATTTCCTCAGGGAGCGCCGCCAACCGAACTTCTTTTTAAAATTCTTAGAGTGCTTTTCTCGGAACGCGAAGCCAAATTGGTATCGCTTCTCCCTATAAAACCATTTTCCGATAAGCGGGCTGCCGAAATTTGGAAATTGAGCCTGAGCGATGCTAAAGTTATTCTAAACGACCTTGCCGACAGGGGAATTCTTCTCGATTTTGAGCAGAATGGCGAAATAACCTACACCATGCCGCCTCCCATGGCAGGGTTCTTCGAGTTTTCGCTAATGCGATACCGAAACGATATTGACCAAAAAGCCCTTTCCGAACTATTTTACCAATACCTTAACGTGGAGGAGGATTTTATAAAAGATCTTTTTCTCGAAGGGGAAACCCAGTTGGGTAGGGCCTTTGTGAATGAGAGCGTTCTTACAACTGAAAATACCCTTCATGTACTCGACTACGAAAGGGCTTCGGAGGTAATTAAAACCGCCGACCATATTGGCATTGGGATTTGCTACTGCAGACATAAAATGGAGCATTTGGGGAAGAACTGTGCCGCCCCCATGGATATATGCATGACCTTTAACGGGCCTGCACAGTCGCTTATTCGCCATAATATTACCCGTAAGGTCGATGTGGACGAAGGGCTCGACCTGCTTCAAAAGGCGCAAAGCCATAACCTTGTGCAATTTGGTGAAAACGTAAAGGAGCGGGTTGGATTTATTTGTAACTGCTGCGGGTGCTGCTGCGAAGCCCTTATTGCAGCCCGGAAGTTTGGCTTTTTAAACCCAGTTCAAACTACCAATTTTATTCCAGCAATAAACGACGAAAAGTGTACCGGCTGCGGTAAATGCGTTACTCTTTGTCCCGTTGAAGCCATGACCATAGTTTCAGCATGTGACCCCAACAATGCAAACAAAAAGAAGGCAAAGCTCGACATAAACCAATGCCTTGGATGTGGTGTTTGCCTAAGGGGCTGCAATGTTAACGCTCTTTTTTTGATACAGCGAAAAGAAAGGGTTATAACGCCCGAAAATTCGGTTCACAGGGTAGTTTTAATGGCCATTGAACGAGGAAAGTTTCAAAACCTAATATTCGATAACCAGTTGCTTTTAAGCCACAGAGCAATGGCAGCCATATTTGGGGCAATTATAAAACTGCCACCAGCCAAACAAATTTTGGCAAGCAAGCAATTTAAGTCGAGGTATTTATTGGCAATAATTAGGAGGGCGGGGGTGTAGGGGTTGGAAAATATGATTTGTTGCCGATTTCTAAACGTTTTCCTAACAGAGTAAATCGAATCGGGTACAAAAACAACTGAAAATATCACTGCACTGACATTCGCAAAAATGGAACTCTACCTTCAAACTATTTTAATTATAATCCATGTCAACCTGAATGCCTAATAGTTTATCTTCAGGTAATTCATCCTTTAATTCCAAACAAATATTCTGTTGAATAATCGTTTGATATTCAACTTCAGTAAGATATTTATTTACTTCATCTAACTGATTTTGATTCAATGTTAAAATATATTGTTTGCCAGAAATTCTAATGTATTCATCCAGTATTTTAAATAGTTCCGCTATTTGTCTAGGGTCAGTGTCGCTTAATAATCTACTATCATGAAAAATACAATTTACTCGATGCGCAAAACCTTTAAGCAGAATAGTTAAGTCGTAACAAAATATTTTTATATTACCAATCCCATCAGAACGATCGGCAGATATTTTCGCATCAATATCGTATCTTATTTGATTATCCCCATCATTATTTCTAACTGTAATACCAGCAGTTGCATTCGGATAAAATCTTTTTGCCAATTCTCTGAAAAAATCAGTAGTAGATTTAATAACCTCCTTAGCATCATCCAAATAATATTGAGTTTTCTCAGTTGAAGCAATAAAATTTTTTTCAGTCTTAATTTTTGATTTTTGGTATTTAGAAATTAATTCATCATAACGCTGAATGTTGACTTCCTTTGCCTTTAAATCTGATAATTTATCTTTTAGTTTTAAAACAATATCTAACGCTTGATGAGTATCTAAATATTTAAGTTTTGCATCTAGTTCAACCTTTTTTTGCTCAATAATTTTCTGCAACTCACTTAAAGAACGTGATAGTTCATTCTTCTTATCTAATAATCTTTTCTCTCTGTTACTCGATAGATGTTTGTAAAATTTTTCTAAGTCTTCTAATGTTTTTAAAGATTCTTGATTGAAAACCACTGAAGTTTCTTTGTAAATTCTTTCGATATTTTCTCTTTTTATATCAGGTGAAATCTTTCTTGTCTCTTCAATATTAAGTATCTGATTTTCTATAAGCGTAATCCTATTTTTTGCTTTTTCTATTTCGAGCTTAATTTTATCGGCATCTTTATTTATCTCATAGTAATCATCAGCTACTTTAAAAGCTTTTAAATCATTTTCAAGCTTCAAAATATCTTCTTTTACCTGCTGACCTTCAAGGGTAGCATCTTTCTTTTGATTAAAAAAATCTTTAAGTAATTCATCTTGATTTAATTCCTTTACTAAATTTTTAATCCTTTCTTTTTCTTTACGAAGCTTAAATTTTTCTTCAACCAACAAAACATCAAGTCCTAATAATAGAGCATTTGTAATTTGAATCTGATAATCTTTTTTAACTGCATTTGGGTTATCATAATCAGTGTATGAAGCTTTTCGTGGTCTAATAAAAAAGGGAAGTAAAGATCTAAAACTTAATTCGCTTGTACCTGCTGGAATATCAAACAATAGAGATTCAAACTTATTTTTGAATTTCGTTAAAGAAATTTCTTGTCCATTTAAAACAATTACATTTTGCTTATCTGTTGACCTTTCCGCTTTAAAAGTTTCACTTCCAATTTTAAATGTTAGCAAAAAAGACCAACCTGACAAGTCTTTTTTTAAGCTATCCTTTTTACTTGAACCTAAACAAAAATGTATTAGAGCAATAATCAACGATTTACCAACTCCATTAGTTGTATTTCCCTTATCGGATGATTCTGGATTCTTTTGAATGGCAACAATAAAATTCAAACCAACCTCATTTTTAAAATGGACAGGTCTAAAGGATTCCTTATTTGCGGTTAATGAAATTAGTTGCATTTGTATATTAATCCGTTTTTTTGGTCAATTGCATTTATTCCATACAGGAAAATAAATGTCATTATTAAATTGTCAAAACTATGCTTGGCAATATAGTACTCTTTTGATAAATCAACTTGATATATCTTCCAAATATCATCTATACTCATTGGTTTGTCAAGTTTCGAAAGCAAGTAACTTCCAAATCCTAACAGCGATTGAGAAAAATTAATATGTTTAGAAGGCATTATCATTTCCTATTCTTTTAAAGGTTCCTCAAAAATATCACAACTTTCAAAATATTTTGCCATAATTGTTAAAATAGGTGTAAGAAATGCTTGCTCATTCTTTGGCATACATTTGTTTACTGTTTCCCAAAATAAAGAATCACCATTGTAATTTGGCATCAGTTCTTCATAAAGACCTATCATCTTTTTTTGTAATTCTTCGGCAAGAAAACTTTCATTTGCTAAAAATTCATTTAATGCCCCAAGATTAAAGGATGCCGTATCTAAATATTGTTTTGTTCCCTTACTAAGGTTGTTAAAAATTATTTTTTCATCCCAATCTGGGAATTTAATAATTCCTTGCCCTTTCTTGACAGGAAGTTTCATAATAAAACCAAGAACTTGATTTAAAACTGAAAAATCAAGACTTGTTATTTGCTCCCAGTCAGGAAGAAAACCAACTATTCTAATGATTTGATCATCAGACAATCCAAAAACAATTGTTTCTATGTCTTTAGCGGTTAATATTTTACCTTTAGTTAATGAATTGTCTTTTACTATATTCGCAATTGTTTGATTGGCGTCAGCATTTACACCTTTATATTTATCATTTACAACAAAATAAAATTCTTTTACAGGATTCCACTGAGAAATTAATCCAGCAAAATCTTTCTCTAATTTAGCGATAGCATCAGGGTAACTTTTACTAATATCTTCAGGGGCAAATACTTGATAAAATACGCCCCTGCTTCTAATGAAACCATCATTTTTCCTATCTCCAATATTACCCCAAGGTTTAATTTGCTCAAATTCAGGTTCAGCATAATTCATAACCTGAGTAAATAAGTCTTCAAAAGCATTCCCATCAGACCGCCTTATCTTATTATCAAACAATATCCTTGCTAGGGTAATTTCTTCTGTTTTCATATTGCAAAAGTACAAAAATCATTTTACGATACCACTTGCGATTGTAGTATCCTTTTTTTAGTCAGACATTAAACTTAGGGCTAACTTTGCTTTATCTTGCCTTTTATTCAGCAAAAATTTTCCAACAACCCTACCCCTTTGTAAACTTTCGGCCAATAACCAGTATATCGTCAATTTGTTCGTAGTTACCCTGCCAGGCCGCCAACGTTTCGATTAATAAATCTCGCTGTTTATCGATGGGGTAATTGTTTAGTAAGGTTAACCGCTCTTTAAAGGATCGGGCCATGAATTTGCGCCCCTTGTCACCTCCCTGCTGGTCGGCAAAACCATCGGAAAAGAGGTAAATGGTATCGCCATCCTCGAGCTTAATGGTGTGGTTTTCGAACTCTTTATTTCGGCCTATTATATTTTGCCCAATGGCAATTTTACTGGCTTTGTACTCCATAAGTTCACCGTTGCGAACAAGGTAAAGCGAGTTATAAGCTCCTGCATACTGCAGCTCAAATTTTTCCCTGTCGAAACATATAAGCGAAATATCCATTCCGTCTTGAACCACTTCACCCTCTTTCTGCTGTAGCGCTTTAACTACCTCTAAATCGAGCTTGTGAAGAATGTCGGCGGGACGGGTAATGCCCATTTCCTTAACAATTTTGTTAAGCGAGTTAAACCCAATTATCGACATAAAAGCCCCAGGAACACCATGCCCTGTACAGTCGACCGATGCAAGCATTTCGTGGCCATTTAATTCGGTGGCCCAGTAAAAGTCTCCGCTTACAATATCCTTGGGTTTATACAAAATAAACATATTTTGAAAAGGATGCTCGCTGGGAAACAGTGCGTTTTGTATTCGCTTTGCATACCTTATGCTGTCGGTTATATCCTTATTTTTTCGGGCTAGTTCAATATTTTTTTCCGAGATTTCGGCTGTTCGCTGGGCAACTTTTTCCTCCAAAACTTGCTTTTCGCGTATAAGGCTCTTTTCCCTAACCTTAATGTACGAAAAAATGATAATAAGCCCAAGTACAACGGATAGTATAATAAACCAGGGCCTTTTATAAAATGGAGCAGCAATACGAAAACTGAACGAAATGGGGGCTGCATTCCATGTTCCCTCGCTATTGCTAGCCCGAACTTTAAATGTGTACTTTCCCGATGGAAGTGCCGAATAAATTTCGGTTGTACGTTCGGTTATGGGTCGCCAATCGGGGTCGGCTCCAACCAAAAATGTTTGGTAACGAATAGCCTCGGAATTCGAAAGGCAAATGCTGTTATAGTCGAAAATTATTGACCTTTCGCGCCAACTAAGTTCAACATTTGGTATTAATTCTTTGTCGATATAGTTAACCCTAAAGCGGGTTATATGTGTTAGGGGTTCGGGTAAAGGGTACGATTTTAGGTTAGGGTTGTACTGAATTGCCCCCTTAATGGTGCCAAACCACATATTGCCCTGTTTGTCAAGGTAAGCGGCATTGGGTTTTGCCTCAATACCAACAAATCCATTTTTTTGTGTGTAAGTGTAAAGCCTATTATTTTTCAGGTTTAGCTTATTCAATCCTTTATTTGAGCCAATAAAAATGTTACTGTGCTCGTCGGATGCTACAAACGAAATGTAATCGGCGAGAATTCCATCGGTTTCCCTGTACTTTGCTGAAATGGTGTCGCTATCGATAACCAGAACCCCTGTTGCGTCGGTGCCAACCCATATTCGTCCGAGTGAATCCTCGGTAAAGGATTTTGGTGTAAAAACCTCGGCAAGTTCGATCCGCTTAATAGTTGTATCTTTTATTGTTGTAATCCCTTTTCCCGACGAACCAACCCAAAGGGTTTGCTTCGAATCGTAAAATAATGCAGTAATTTCGTTACCGGCAATACCCGCTGCTTGCGTAAGCCGCTCGCCCTGTTTTAATTTTAGGTCGTAGTAAATTAGTCCATCAATTGTGCCAATCCAAAGAGCATCGTCGTTGTCGATTTCAAGGGCAGTTACAATTCGTTCGCGGGGAAAATATCGATTGTTTAAATTTATGTCGAACTCAAATTTATCTTTTTCGAGAATATACTGAAATATTCCACCACCGTCGGTTCCTATCCACAGGTTTCCCCTTTTATCTTCTTTTATAAACCTTATTTTGTCGTGAATAAAACTATTGGATAAATTATAAACCTTATAGCGACTGCCTTCAGGCTTACTTGGGTCGTAGCGAGTTAGTCCGCCATCTGTACCAAACCAAAAACGCCCTTTACGGTCGCTCGAAATTGCCCAAACCTGTGGGTTTCCTAATCCATTCTCTTCAACATGAGCTACAAAGTGCATTCCCTTAAAAATGGCAAGGCCATTCTCGTTGGTTCCAATAAGCATGTTCCCTTCAACATCTTCGTGTAAGCAGCGTATAAAGTTGTCGGTAAGGCCGTTGGATGTATTAAAATTAACCATTTTGTCATCACAAAATCGAGTAATACCCCCACCCCACGTACCAACCCAAATTGTTCCTTCCCTATCCTCGGAAATACAGCTTATAAAGTTGTGCGCTAGGCCATCGCGCGTGTCGATAATTGTAAACTTTTTAGTTAATGCTTCTAATTTGTAAATACCTCCGTTATGGGTTCCCATCCAAATATTTCCCTTGCTATCGGTAAGCATCGAGGTAACTTGAAAGTACCGAGGAGTTCCGTCGATTACGAAATTATTAAAAACTTTTTTTTCGATATCGAATACTTTTATGCCCACATCGGTAATAAAGTAAATGGTGCTGTCGGGCGAAACCATGGTGCCAAAAACCCTGTCGCTTAGCGACTTTCCTTTGAAGTGCGTAAAAATTACAGTGTCGCGGTATTGCTGGGGATTGCTAATTAGCAAAACTCCCGATGCGGCAGTTGTAATCCATAAATTATCGTTTCCAGCATTGGTAATCGAAGTAATGTCGGACATTGACAAGTTGGCAAACGCATTGATGGCAACGAATTTCTTTTCAGAAAACACGCTTACTCCACCATCGTTATGCCCAAACCAAATATCGCCATTTGCAAGTTGATGAATTACCCTCACTCCGCCTGGAGCAAGGCCATGCTCGGTTGAAAAGTTGGTGAAGTTTGCCCCATCGAATCGCGAAACGCCACCAGCAGTTCCAAGCCACAAATACCCTTGAGTGTCCTGATGAAGGCAGTAAACCTTCGATTGCGACAGCCCATTAACTACGCTATAGCTATCGAAGTAGTAGGTTTGGGATTGTGCTGGCGTACATGTCAACAAAAAAAAGCAAAAAACTAGTAATCCTTTTATAATTGATAGTTTTTTAATTGCCATGGATACTGGTTTATGTGAAGACGGTTCGTAAATAATTTACTTTTTAGTTATAAAGAAGAACGTTCCGCCCTCATCTTCGAGTCCCGATATTTTTCCGAATTTAGGTTTTTGCTTATGCGATTGCGAAACCACTTTCGAAACATTTATTACAATGTTTTCGATTGGGAGGCAATAGTTGGGATTATTCCTTAACACGGTTGCAAATGTTCGGGTAAACTGGGAGTCATCGGCTGCCAGCTCGTATCCGGCCGACGAAAGCACCTGCGACGATTTAAATCGTGTAGCTTGCCAGTCGTCGCATTTGCGCTCCTTAATATCGTCACGCATGGCCTGATAAAATGTTGGCCCCGACTCGCATGCATCGGTAATTACCAGCGTGTGAGTTACAAAGCGCGAGTAAGATTGCATTGAGGCTTTAAGATTGTTGATATTGTAATAGGTGTACTCATCGTCGCGGCGAGCATCAACTGGAATCCAGTAACCCGTTTCATTTATGAACTTGCCATGACCTGCATACCAAACTAGTAGTGAATTCACATTGTTGCTACGAACCAAATCGCGAAGTTCGATGGAGAAGAAGCGCTCCATTTCGGCCTTGGACATATCCTTTTTATGAACAATGTTATGGATTTGGTAGTTGATAAGTGCCGATTTTAGTAAGGTTACATCGTTAGCGGGGCCATCGAGACTGGCAAAGGTAGTGTAGTTCGAATTTTCGATAAAAATAACCCACGTTAAACCCATTGGGTTATCCTGCGAAATGCCAACTCCTTCGCGATTTAAAGCAAAAGCTCTGGTGGTAATATTTCCGTAAATGTCGGTTGCGGTAACTTCCACCTTGTTCTTGTTGGCAATATCGATAGTTGCCGAGAAAACAGGGTTTTGCTCGTCGGCTTTAAAACTTGCAATAACCCCATCGATTAGGATGGATTTAATACGACTTTCGTCCTGAACACGACCTTCGAAGTAGATTCGTTGATCGGGGGTGCTAAGAAAAATTTCGTTGTTATCGGATGCGTAAGGAGCTATAAGTTGAACGGTTGGCGGAGTAGTTTCGGTTCGTTTCAATTTAAGGGGCATGTTAAGCACATTATCGTAAGCATCCTTGGCTGTAAAGGTAATATTGTCGATTCCCTCAACAGGAATGCTAGCAGCAAACGTTAGCATGCCACCCGATTCGACAACACTAACAGGAGTTTCGTTAATTGTAAAAAGTAAAACTTTACTTTCGTCCTTAACGGTACCTTTAATGTCGAGGGTTTTAGCGTTACTTGGAACATTAATGGTTAGGCTGTCCTTATCCCAGAAAGGTTGAAGAATTGAGACTGTTGGAGCATTCGCTTCGCGATGAAGTTCGAAAAGACGGGCATTGGCTTCCTTAAGCATTTTTTGAGCTTTAACGTCGTACTCCGAAAGGGCTGTAAGTTTTTGGTAATCCTTAATTGCATCAGCAAAATTCGATATTTGCTCGTAGCAATGAGCCCTTTGAAAATAGGCATCGGTGTAGGTTGGCTTTATCGAAATGGCTTTATTAAAGTCGTTTATGGCATTTTGATGCTGACTGAATTGCTGGTAGTAGGTTCCCCTAATGTAAAACAGCTCGGCATCGTCGGTAAAAAGGACTAATGCTTTGGATATATCGTTAATAGCATTTGGGAAATCGATTCGTTTAATGTAAACCTTGCTGCGTACCACAAAAGCGTTTCGCGCTTTAGGATTGAGAGCAAATGCTTTATTCACATTCTGTAATGCTAAATCGAGTTTATTTGTTTCAACCTGAACGTTTGCCAAGGCAATAAAGCCATCGACAAACTTCTTATTAATTTTAGTTGCTTTTAGGTAATTAGCTTCAGCAATTTCGAAAAACTTTAATTTTTCGTGAACTGCACCTTGAAGGTAGTAACTGGTAAAATCCTTTTTATTAATTTTAATTGCAGTAAAGCCAATAGGAATAGCCTCCTGCCAACGTTCCATGGCGTCGAGAGTGCGAATTTTTGTTTGTAAAGTTGGAACGTCCTTTGGTTTTAACTTTAGTGCTTTATCGAGCGATACAAGAGCTAAATCGTACTTGCCTTGTAAAAACAAAACTCTACCTGTATTGTGGTAAAGCTCGGGGAGTCTCTTTTTAGGAATAAATGAAGTAACCCTATCGTAATCGGCTTCTGCATCTTTATAGTTGCCCGTGGCCTCGTTTGCCTTGGCTCTTTCCATGTATGCATCGACATACTGTGGGTCTAAGTTAATGGCCTTAGTGAATTGGTCAATGGCATCGGTATACTTCGTAGCTTTTACAAACTCTTTTCCTGTTTTTAAAAATTTACTTGGTTTTTGGGCAAAGGAAGTGCTGCTTGAAAAGAGCAAAAGCAAAACGGCAAGGGTGCTAATTATTGTTTTCATGGCAATTTATTTTTGGTTTTTGAAAGCATTTTTTTGACAAATTTTTATCATAGCAATTTATGACATTTTATAGTTAAAACCAACTTTTGCTCACAAAATTCGTTCCATATTTTAATGCAAAAATATTCGAGGTAAGGCATTTAGGATAATTAAAAAAAAAGACGGGGGACTTGGTAGCAGTAATTGCTATATCAATGAATCGGCAACAAGAATAAGCATTAGAATTAACTGATATGAATTAAGCAGAATCATTGCTCTTGTGATACTTTGATTTGAAACAGGTAATAGTACCCATTTTGCGATGAAAAAAATTGATAGTATTAAGAAAAAAAATAGAAAATAACCATATAAATCGTTGTGAATAATTCCAAAAAGTGAAATGGGAACAATGGCAATACTCGAGGCCACAATCCAAAGAAGGGTAACCTTTAGGATGGTTTTTACTTCCCAATACTTTGTAAGCGAAGCAAGTCCAGCCAATTCGTATTCTTTACCATACTTACAAACCAGTAAAAGAAAGTGAGGTACCTGCCACATTACTAAAAAAAACGATACGAATAGCGCTTTCGAAATGGGTTGGCTTGAATTTGCTGCCAAAAAACCTATAGCAAAAGGAATTGCACCCGTTAAAGTTCCAACCAGCAAAGCCCAAACAGAAGTTCGCTTCAAAGGTGTATAAACGGCCAAGTACCAAAAGGCGTTAAATAGCCCAAGAATTGCAGCCCAAAAGTTAATGGTAAAAAGTACTATAAAGCCCAAAAGAAGCAACGAAATACCAATAAAAACAGCCGTTGAACCCGAAACGCTACCGCTTGCCACTGGGCGATTTTTTGTGCGCTTCATAAGCGCATCGGTTTTTCGCTCTAAAACCTGATTTAATGCCGAAACCCCCGATGCCATAAGTAAAACTCCAAGTGTAGCCATAAACAAATTGGGGCTAACCTCGCGACTTGCCATTGCAAAACCAGCAAACGTGGTAAAGCTAATGGCAAGCGAAACTAGGGGTTTTGCAAGTACTAAAAAATCCCTTAAAAATCGTGCGCTAATCATATTTGCAAGCAATTCGGAACAGCAACAGCGTTGGTTATTTTAAATATACCGCTATGATTTAAAATTCATAGGTTTTCTTCATTTTCTCTACAAACAATTGAAGAACTGGAAGTCAGAATAAAAAATAAAAGAATACAATATCAAATCAATTTATAACTAAGTCAATTTCGTAAATTGAATATTGAAGTTCGTTTATTAATTCTTCCTCTGAATATTTGTAACTATCTATATATTTGATATTTAGGTTTATGTCAAAGTAATAGAAGAAATTAAGTTTTTTGTATAAGAGCCAAGTTGATGAGATAATTCCATTTCTTTTAGAAAGTTGAAAACCATCAACTTTGTTGGAATTCAAAACATTAATTACTTCCTTGATATTCATTATGCGGCAATTTTTGCGTTAGGGATAGAAGTGTAAATCCTTTTTTGAGGAACGATAAAAAGATTGGAACGAATAGCCCGACCCTTTAGGGTAACGCCCGAATTGTTCTCAAAGAATGCTGCAAATTACAAAATAATTAAATCGAACTTGTGTTTTTAACCTCTTGCTTTCCACTTTGTGGTTGCAATGGCGCAAATTCGGTCGGTATTTTTTATTTTAATTGTGTGCTTAAAGCAATTCTCGGAGTTATCCTTCTCGGTAAGCATAAGCACCTCGTCGCCATACTGAATTTCGGAAATAAAGCGCCCATCGAGAAACTGCATGTAATGCGTATCGATTACCTCCTCGGGAATTGAGTCGAGCAACCACTGTAAGTACCTGAGGTTATTGGCATGAAGGTACATGTCGATTTCCGACTGTTTAACCTGAATGTCCTTAGAAAATTGCGCTACATGAATTGGGTCAATTTTGGTTGTAATACTATGCTCAATGGCCTCTTCGTTAGCAAATAACCATTTGCTTCTAATATCTTCAAAAATTGGGACAGGTCGCCTGCGAACAATATCGAAAAACATCCAAAGGCCTCTTGCACGGCCAATTACAGTTCCTTGCTCGTCGAAAATAATGTTTTCGCGAAATCCCCTAACGGTTGAATAGGCCGAAAGCCACGTTCGGATAATAATTTTTTCCTTATACCTTGGGTAGCGCTCCATTTCAACAACCCCCGATACCAGAACCCAGCCAATGTTTTGCTTTATTAAATCGTAAAGCCCATAGTTAATCGAGTAGCAATGCTCGGCAGCGG
This sequence comes from Bacteroidales bacterium UBA2287, assembly GCA_002345675.1. Lineage (GTDB taxonomy): Bacteria > Bacteroidota > Bacteroidia > Bacteroidales > Tenuifilaceae > UBA2287. The sequence goes on from DDWL01000026.1 coordinate 124,660, forward strand.
CCTCTTCGAGAAGTGCCAGCATAATTGTAGGCGATGCCTCTCCGAACTTATTCATTTCGAAGTGCATGAGCTCAAACTGTTTGTCGAAATAATTTTCCAAAGCCTATGTTTTTAAATTAGCTTTTTAATTAGTTTAAAGTACTTAAAGGGAACATACTTCAAGGGTAAATCTATCCATGTAGGAGAAGTAAAAATTGCACGCTGGTTACTAAACGCCAAAAAGCTACTTTTTCCATGGTATTTTCCCAACCCGCTGTTTCCTACTCCGCCAAAAGGCAAGTTATGATTAGTAATATGCATTAAAGTATCGTTAATACACCCTCCGCCCGAAGTGGTTTTGCTCAGCACTTCTTTTGCCTGTGTGTTACTGCCAAAATAGTAAAACGCCAAAGGTTTTTCGTTCGAGTTCACATAGTTTATTACCTCATTAATATCGTCGAATTCCATAACGGGCAATATTGGCCCAAATATTTCCTCCTGCATTATTTGGTGTTCAGGAAGAATTCCGTCGATAATTGTAGGCGAAATGTACTTTTCGAAGGAGTCCTTATCGCCTCCGAACTTTATATTTCCTTGTAGCAGCAGGTTTTCGAGGCGCTTAAAGGCTTGCTGGTTTACTATTCGCGGGAAAAATTTACTTTCCCGAATATTTTTGCCAAACATTTCTTCAATATTCTCAATAATTTTTCGAATTAGCTCATCTTTAACCGATTGGTGTATGTAAAGGTAATCGGGGGCAATGCAAGTTTGCCCAGCATTTATGGTTTTTCCCCATGCTATGCGCTTTGCGGCAATGTCGAGATTTGCACTTTTGTCGACAATACAAGGGCTTTTGCCTCCAAGCTCCAGCACAACAGGGGTAAGATGCTCGGCAGCGGCTTTCATAACCACCTTTCCTACGGAGGGGCTGCCGGTAAAGAAAATAATATCGAAACGCTGCTCCAAAAGTATTTCGTTGGTTTTTCGGCTACCCTGCACTATTCCTATGTAGTTCGAATTAAATGTTTCCTTTACCATTTGGTCCATTACCATTGCAATATTTTCGGTATAGGGCGATGGCTTTAAAATGGCACAATTGCCTGCCGAAATTGACCCAACCAACGAGTTCATAAGTAGCTGAAATGGATAGTTCCACGGGGCAATAATAAGCGAAACGCCAAGTGGTTCGTATAAAATTTTACTCGACGAGGGCATTAAGTGCAACGGAGTACTTACACGTTTTGGCTTTGCCCAGCGTTTAAGGTTTTTAGTGTGATTGTCAATTTCCTGAAGCACAATGCTAATTTCGGTTAGGTATGCCTCCTCGTACGATTTATGCAAATCGAGCCACAGCGCTTCAGCAATTTTAGCTTCGTACCTAATAATTGCTGCTTTAAATTTTTTCAGCATTTCAAGCCTAAAGCTTATACTCTTAGTTTGATGCGTTGCGAAAAAATTTCGTTGCTCTCGCAACATTTTTTCTATTGTACTTCTTGGTGTTTCGTCCATAATTGAAATAATTTAATTCAAATAACGGCTAAAGTGCGGCAAATGCGGGGAGCGAGTTTCCTCTTGTTATGCGCTTTATGTTTTATACCAATTCCGTTTTTCTCAATTTGAGTTTTGGCTTATTTAATTTCGCAATCGATTCTTTTAATTTATCTCTTGTTTCGGATTGTAGGAAGGTGGGAATTAGAATATCTAAATTGATTTTTAGAATTCTGTGGATAATTACTAAATCCTTTAATGTAAATTGAGAAACTCCATTTATCAATTCGCTCATATACGATTTTGGATGACCTAAAATAACTCCTAAATCTTGTTGGGTCATATCGAACTCCTTAAGCCTTTTTCGTATTGTTTCTTTTCGCTTGTTGATAAATTTTTGTTCATAATTCACAATCTCCTCTGCCTTATCGGACTCTTCGATTTGTGAATCAGTAATTTTATCAAAATTCGACCATTTTTTATCCTCGTACTCTTTAATCAAATTACGAAGCTTTTTGCGAATAGGTTTTAAATCTGGATTTTCATCTATCATTAAACGAAGCTTACGTTCAAGTAAAGATGCTTTTTCCAAATCGTACTCATTCTCTAATCTTTCTATGTTTGCTACTTCCTTTATGTTCAGAATGTCTTTCATGATTATAAGTTTTAAATCCAGTTGTTATCTCTTAACCATTTTTTAATTACATTCCGATTGTTTTTAAAAGTCTGTTCGTAATCATCGTGACTCCCTGCCCAAACAATCGTTGCGTCTCCACTTTCTTCAAATTCAATCAGAATTAAGGTTCTATGTATATTAATATTGAAGAAGTAAAATTCCCCGCCATAAACACAATCGGCATCAGGTCGCTTTTCGGTCAAACCATGAGGTGTTTTCCAATCATTATCCTCAATATCAGAAATTAATTGTTGTACAGATTTTATTAATTTGGAATTTCCTCGATTTTTCCGAATAAGCTTACCAAGAATATGTTTATTTGTAATTGTCAAATCATTATAGCTTTAATAATTCTACAGCAAAGATAATATATAGTTCGGAAATAATTAGAACATTTATAGCGATTTATTTTTGATTCAATAGCGCTTAACTTAAACTGATTAAGGCAGAACGCTAAATGCAGGGCAGAGCAACTGCTGTGGGTGTTTTTACGCTGGGGATTTGTTCTACCGAATTACCATCCAGATTATCCGAAAGTTATCGAGAATCTGAACGCTCAAATACAACGACTCCGATGCTATATCGAAAAAACCAATTATATGGCTAATTGGGGAGACACCCAGCGTTAAAATACCTTACAAGCGCCTGTTTTTATTGTTTTTTAATCTCAACACGTCTGTTTTTTGCTTTTCCGGCTTCTGTTGAATTGTTTGCAACAGGTTTTTCTTGACCATAACCAAGGGTTTTTATTCGGTCGGCTGAAATGCCTTTGCTTACAAGCGAAGTTTTAACACTTGTGGCTCGCTGTTCCGAAAGTGCTTTATTCGAAGTAGAATTGCCAACGTTATCGGTATGTCCTTCAATAATTATTTTCAAAGCAGGATTGCTACTTAACATCTTATGTAATTCATCTACAATACTTTGCGATTCACTTTTTATTGCAGATTTTCCAGTTTCAAAATTGATATACAAAGTTAGAGCATCGCCAGAATTAATTTTGTCGAACATTTCATTAGCTTGAATGTCTTGATTCATGGCTTCTTTTTCGGCTATAACCATGTCGTATCCTTCTCCTTCGCCAGACATTTGAACATATACCCATATTTCTTTACTGTTTTTTGTGAATTTAACGCTTAACCCCCAATTGGTGCAGCTATTTCCAAAGGGTATAGTGCCCCCGTTAATGCTAGATCCAGTAAATTCATAAGTACCAGTGCACCAGCCTTGATATTCACCTAAAATCACTCCTCCATTTTGCTTCGATGCATTTAGAAAATTTCGCAAAATTTGCAGCCCCGATGCAGGTTTCATATCATCCTTCAAAAGGAAGTTAAAAACCATTATTTTTCCCTCTACATTTTCGGATTTTATGATATTATCATTTTCAGAATCGGGAGCCCCTACAGGAAATTTCATAGATCCAAACTCAACTTCTTCGCAATTACTTAGGTAATAACTTGGCATTCGACTAAAAAGTGGATGGTCTTTACATCCTTCAGCATCGTCCTGAGCTTTAACTAATGCGCTCGTTGCAATCAATATTGTTGCAATTAAAATTGACTTCAGTGAAATTGTTTTCATAGGTTTTGGTTTTTAAATTAGTCGTCAAATTTATTTTAGTTTAGTTGGGATTTGTTGTTCCCATTAGTGCTAATGGCTGGAGATAGAATTTCGGGAGCGAGTTTAGTTACCCTTATTGTACCGTCGTGCATTTTTTAATTTATCAATCAGTTTGTCTTTTTCTCGTATGCAAAACATTGGAATTTTTTATCATCTTTTTGGTCATACCGTGTCATAGTACATAACATTTCTTCGTTTGGATTATCGTCATTTATACATGTCAAACAAATCGATGGCTTTTTAACCAAGTCAGTATTTATCTCATAACCATCGTCATCGAAAAAACCTGCAATTTTAGCGGGGTCAATCTCATCAATATGTCTGCGACCTTTCTTGCTTTCACTTTTCTTTACGGCAGCATCAATTTCGTAATCATCTATCGGGAAGCTTTCTCCTGTTATGCAGGTAAAGCAGTTATTTCCAACTGATGCCGAACCAAGCACCCAAATGTTATTCCCGCATGAACATTTTATTCCATCTTGAAAATCAGCTAATGCCCTATTTATTTCCTTTCTCAAATCCGTTTCATTCGAAGAGGGATTATTCTTCATATGCATTTTTAAATACTTTTCTATTGAAATCGGTATAAATCCCATTTTCCTACTTTATTTGTTTGCAACAAACTGAGAACGAGCTTTTCCATCGTTCTTTATGCCTCTCATTATACAATAATCTTGTAGTTTGTCAATTTCGACTACAATATCATTTACAATGAATCCTTGGGAAATAAAACCCTTTTTTGTTTTTAAGAAAGCATTATGCCAATCTTTCCATGTATCGTGCATACTTTCCTTATCATCAATAGATTCTAAGAATCGTTTCCAATCGCTTTCTTTATAGTATGCCAAATTTATCGATGGTATCATGTTACTGTCTATTTGCATGTGGCAAAAATTAAATCCCCATTTAAGCAACCCGTCTCCAATTTGCCTAATTTCCCTTTCAAGTGGCAATTAACCATTACCTCGGAGCGTGGTTTTTAAAGTAGTCGAGAATTTGCACCATGTCGTCGGCTGAAATTACGTCTTTGTAGGAGCGCATAAGTTTAGGGCCATAGCCTTTTACCAGTTCAGCATCGGGGTCGTAAATGGCACGCGTAATGTACTCGTCGTTGGCAACTAACTGAGTTTCCTTCCCGTCAATTATGAGCTTCTTGGGAGAATTGTATAGCCCTTTAAAGCTTGGACCAACAAGCTTCGAGCCGTCGAGGGAGTGGCAGCTGAGGCATGCGTTGTTGCGCATAATAATTAGGCCGGGGTGGTCGTCGGAATCAGCATCGGTTTGTGCCAGCCATTGCTCAAACTCTTCGGGAGAAACAATAATTGCATGGGTAATCATAAACGAGTGGCGCTGCCCGCAGTACTCGGCACAAAATACGTCGAAGGTGTCCTTAATGGTGGGAATGAACCACATATTGGTAATTTTTCCAGGAACCATATCCTCCTTAACCCTAAAAGCTGGTATGTAAAAGCTGTGAATAACGTCGGCCGAGGTAAGGTCGAATTTTACGGGCTTGTCGACCGGAAGCACTAGCACTCTATCTTTTTTTCCGTTGGGGTACTCAAAGGTCCAGTCCCACATTCGGCCAGTAGCCTTTACCAGCATTGCGTCGTCGGGCATATCGCGCATTGGTAAAAAAACGGTGTACCCGTAGTAGAACATCGAAAGCACAATAATTAAAGGAATAACGGTCCATGCAACCTCAAGTTTCATGTTGTCCTTAATTTGTACAGCTTTTGGGTGCCGCTTTCGGCTGTACTTTATGGTAAACCAAACCATTGCAATGGTAAGCCCAATTAAAAAAACGAGCGAAATAACAGTAATGTAAAGAAACACACTGTCAATTGATCCGGCAAAATTTGAAGCTCCCTTGAACATAATTAGGTGTTTGTTATGTTTTTTACCTATACAGGTAGTCGAAAAATGTAATTACAACAGTAATAGCCATCATTAAAAATACTAACCCGGTGAAAATTGCAAAAATGGAATTTTCGACCTTAAGGTGCATAAAGTAGTAAAGCACCAAAAATACTTTAACACTGGCAATAAGGAGTGCTAGCCCAATACCCCACGCCCCTATGTTGGCAAAGGCAGCAATTACAGTTACTGCTGTTAAAAACAGAAGTACTACAAGCACAACAGCATAATGCCTGTATGGGGTTATATGTTTATGTTTGCTTTCCATAGTAAAAACCTGTTTAGGTAATAAGGTAAAGTAGCGGGAAAAGAAAAATCCAAATTAGGTCGACTAAGTGCCAGTATAGCCCCCCGTTTTCGAGCAGAACATGGTCGTTGGCATTAACTTTCCCTTTTTTAACCTGACTGGCAATGTACGCCAGCAGGGTTACTCCAATTACAATATGAAGGGCATGAAGCCCAGTCATAAAGTAGTACAAACCAAAAAAAAGAATTTGACCCTGTTTTAACGAGGTTACCAAATCGGATCCGGGATAGAGCATATGGTCAATTTTTCCTCCCCACTCGAAGTACTTATTAACCAAAAAAATAAGCGCTAAGCCAATTGTTATCCACAGTAATCGTATAGCTTTTACCCTGTCGTTAAGTTGAATTGCGGTTATCGACATAGCTACAGTGGCGCTGCTGATAAGCAGAATTATAGTATTTATGGCTCCAATAATAACATTAAACTGCTGGGCAGCAATATGAAAATCGTCGGCATGCTTTGCTCTAAAAACGGCGTACACAAGAAATAATCCGAAGAATAGTATCATTTCGGTGAACAGAAAAACCCACATTCCTAACCTCGATCCTTCGTCGTCTCTATGTTCGCTATGAGCGCTATGGTTCTCCATTGCTTAGTGTTGTATTATTTGTACTCGTAAGGACCTTCGGTAATTGTAGGAACTTCGACGAAATTTTCCAAGGGAGGCGGCGACGAAATAGTCCACTCCAGGGTTTTGCCACCCCAAGGATTTGCTGGAGCTACTTTGCCATTACGCCCAGCAAGAAGAGTATGCACCATCATAAATAATCCTGTAAGTAATACTGCTGCTCCAATCGACGATAAAACGTGGCCAAAAGTGTACTCGGGTAAATAGTCGAAGTACCTTCGGGGCATTCCTTGTAAACCTAGAATAAACATTGGGAAGTAAAGTAGGGTAAATCCCGAAAAAACAACACCCCAAGCCCAGTTGGCACGGCGTTCGTTGTACATTCGGCCAAACATTTTTGGGTACCAGTAGTGAATTGCAGCAAAAAATGCGAATCCCATTCCGCCAAAAACAATATAATGAAAGTGTGCCACAACAAAATAGGTGTCGTGAACGTGAACATCGGTGGCAAGAGAGCCGAGTATTAAGCCCGTTATTCCACCAATCATAAACTGAAAAATAAACGACAATGTGTAAAGAAATGGCGTGCGCAATTCAATGGAACCCTTATACATAGTGGCAATCCAGTTAAAAACTTTTATGGCACTAGGAATGGCAACTATAAATGTGAGTAGCGAGAAAACCCAACGCGAAAGGTCGCTCATGCCCGATGTAAACATGTGGTGACCCCAAACAAGGTAACCCACGCCAGCAATAGCCAAACTCGATATCACTATTGCCTGATAGCCAAAAACTTTTCGTTGACAAAAGGTTGGAATTATTTCGGTTATTACACCCATGGCGGGCAAAATCATTATGTAAACGGCAGGGTGACTGTAAATCCAAAACAGGTGCTGAAAAAGAATTGGGTCGCCACCAAGTGTTGGATCGAAAAACCCTATGTTTAGGAATCGCTCTGCGGCAATCATTAAAAGGGTAATTCCTATAATTGGCGTAGCCAAAACTTGAATCCATGCAGTGGCGTAAAGCGACCAAGGAAAAAGTGGCATTTTAAACCAGCCCATACCAGGAGCTCTAAGCCTATGAATGGTAACAATGAAGTTTAGCCCAGTAAGTATCGACGAGAATCCCAAAACAAAAGCGGCAAAAACAGCCATAACCACATTGGTGTCGCTCTCGAGGCTATAGGGGGCATAAAAAGTCCAACCCGTATCGGGAGGTCCCGAACCTGCAAATTGCGATAGCACTGCAATGCAAGCGCCCACAATGTAAATGTAAAAGGATAACAGGTTCAGGCGAGGAAATACTACGTCTTTAGCACCAATCATAATTGGTAAAAAGAAATTGCCAAAAACTGCCGAGAGACCAGGAATTACGACCAAAAAAATCATTATAATTCCATGAACTGTAAAAAGTCCGTTGTAGGTTTGGGCATCCATAACCTGCTGTCCCGGTTGGGCAAGTTCGAGCTTCATAATGCCCCCCAGAATTCCACCCACCAAAAAGAAAACCATAATGGCAATTAGGTACATAACCCCAATTCGTTTATGGTCGGTTGATGTAAGCCACCCTTTTAGCCCTTTTGGATACAAATAGTTAGTGTTTTGCATTGCTCAAAATTGTTATTTGTTTGCCTGTTTTTTTCTCCTTAAAACCAAAATCAAAAAGAAAATTCCTAAAATAAAAATTGTTAACGTCCCTACAATTTTGGTTACCTGCAGGCCGTACTTCCTGCCTTCGGGCTCGTAGGTAAAGCAGTACTCAAGAATTCGGTTCACCGTTGGCCTCGAAAGTCCCTTTTGGGCTTCGATAACGGCCATTTTTAGGTCGAAAGGCATAAATCGCAACCCGTAGAGATAACGTGTAATTTTACCCTTTGGACTTACCACAACCAATGCCGACGGGTGAATATAGTCGAGCCCGGCAACCTTAATTTTATAGCCTACGCTACCAAGTATTTTGGCTATTGTAGCGCTGTCGCCAGTTAGGTAATACCAATAACGGGCTTTTTCGTCGCCAATTTTTGTGGTAAAATTGCGTTTCTTTTTAACAGCCTGATCGGGAGTATCGCGGTAGTCGAAGCTTATGGTAATTACCTTATAATCCTTACCAAGTTCCAAATCGGTTTTTTCAATAACCTCGGCTAAGCCCTCTTGTAGAGGATTGCAAATACTTGGGCAGTTAAAGTAAACGAAAGCTAAAACGGTAGGCCCATCAATTAAATCGCCAAGCCTTACCTGCTCGTTTTTCTCGTTAAAAAACACTAAGTCCATAGGAATAGTGTCGTTCAAATGTTCAACTATACCTATTTCCTGCTCGCTAAAAATTTGCGAAAATGAAGGTGCAAGGAAAAGGCAAATGAACAGTAGTGTTGAAAGTAATTTCTTCATAACTATTTATTCTTTACGGGTTGATTAACAGAAGCGATAATAAGTGCGCCGCCCATTAGGGCTGTATCTTTAATTATTTGCATAAAGGCAAAACGCGCCTGTTCGGCTGATTCGAGAAGGTTAGGAATATGAATTGTAATTATAAAAAGCAGCAACATTCCCGCTAAAACAAAGCACGAAATTTCCACATAGCGATTGGCAATAATGCTTATACAAGCAGTTACCAGGAGCGCCCCAGTAAGTACAATGGTAAATCCTCCTCCGGGAATAAACGAAGTAAGAAGCCCCATGTAAAAATCGATTACAAAAAAATGGTGCAGTCCAATTACTCCAAATGGTAAGGCAAATAGAATTCGACCTAAAAAAGAAAGTTGTTTGCTGTTCATGGGTTTTGGGTTTAGGGTTGTTCGGTTATCAGTTATCGGTTATCGGTTGTCGGTTATCCCTGCCTGCGTGACGCAGTCAGGCAGGGGTTGTCGGTTGCCGATTGAAGACTGTGGACTGTGGACTTTATTCCTTATTCATTTCTTTTATTTTTTTAAGTTGAAGAAGTACGTAAAGTAAAATACCTCCAACAGCTGCTAATGCAGAAAGGTACGAAATAATAAGCCATAGTGGTGCCTTTTTGTTTATGTTAAACCACGAACGCTGCTCGAGCAATTTTGTGGGAACCACTGTAAGACCCAGCGGAGCTAACTGCGAAACTGAAATTTCCTTGCTTTCGTTGCCGGCAAAGGCAATAAGTTCGAGAAGCCCTTCCTCGTTTCCAGGAATATCGACTGGAAAATCGAAAATGGCAATTCCCAACTCGTTTGTTTGGCTTTCGCCAATATTAAGGTTTCCAAATTGTCGCTTTACCGAAAGTTTTATGGTTGCACTCTTTATGGGCTTTTGAACCCCATCGGTGCTGTCGGTAAGAAGGGCAACAACCCTTTTTTCTTCCTTAAAAACATCAAGTTTTAGCCTTAGTGCGCCCGACAGATTTACATCGCTTGCAAGTTGTACTTCGGCTTGTATGTAGTTGGGGTTAAACGATCTTATGTACGCAACAATATCCCAGCGCTGCGATTCGCTTATTGCATTGGCAAACATTGGCATTAGCTGCCCTTTGCCGTTGGTTATGTAGAAAAACATTTCGCCATCGGTAAGCGCTTGGTACTCGGCCGAAGCGGGATCGCCAGGAATGGGATCGAGATTGGAGTAGTTTTTCTTTCCTGGATCGCCGTGGCACGACTTGCAGTTATTATTATACTGCTGCATTCCTCGGGTTTGCGACTCATTGGTAAACTTAAACGCTGCAACCTTTTGCTTGTCGGAATCGGTTAGCGGCTTCACCTGCGACATTAGCCCTACGCTAATACTTAAAAAAGCAAGTAGGAAAAAGGGTGTAGTAATATTTTTTACTCGCATATGCAATTGCGTTTGCTTTGTAATTATTCGTTTTCTTTTACTTCGCCATGCTCTGCCATTTCCCAAACAGGTATAACTGGGAAAAGTTTTGTTAGCACGGTAATTATCATAAGCACCATAACCATTGGCCCAATGGTAACCATTATTTCAATAAGTGTTGGAGTGTATACTTTGAATATTTCGGGCACATGCTGAATTGGCAAATATGGATGCTCCTGAACGGGCACAACAAGAATGAATCGCTTAAACCATGAACCTACCAAAACCATTACTCCGAGCAAAAGCATTGGAAAGGGCTTTCGAACTGGCTTGAAAAGCAAAAGTATCGTTGGAATTATCAATCCAAAAATTTGTACCGACCAAAAAAGTACCGAATGATGACCAATAAAAAGTTCCCTTAGGTGAATGGCCTCATGGGTTTTTAGCTTGTAGCCCGGAACTATTAGTTCGTTTATATTAAAGTAAATGTAAACAAGCGATACCAAAACCAGCAACTTTCCAACATTGTCGAACAGCTTATCGGTAAGGTACTCTTCGAGTTTATAGTTTTTACGGAAAAAGTACATGGCAATCATAAGGCACGACAACCCCGAAACAAAAGCTCCGCTTACAAAGTATGGTCCAAAAATAGTGGAATCCCAACCAGCACGTGGGTTAAAGGCGAACAGCCACGATGTAACGGTATGAATTGCCAGTGCCATTGGAATTATTAAAATGAGCAGAATGCGAATACTCTTTTTAAGTATGGCAAATTCCCGCTCGGTTCCCTTCCACCCAAGCGATAAAAGGTTGTACGCCCAAAGTAGCCATTTTGGTCGCCACTTCAAAAATTTTGCGCCTAGAGCCAAATCGGGAATTAGGGTAACGTAAAGCAACAGGAAACTAATTCCGAAGTAAAGGGTAACAACCGTTACGTCCCAAAAAATTGGTGATGCAAATCGACCGTAAAGAAAAACGTACGCAAGCCTGTCGGGGCGACCCATGTCCGACACAATTACAAGTCCTGCAACGGCAGCAAAGGCCACGGCAATAATTTCGGCAATTCGAGTAATGGGTATAACCCATTTTTTGCCCGAAAGGCCAACCACCGAGCTAACAAGCATTCCAACTAAGCTGGTAGCTACAAAAAATACGAAGTTCGACAGGTAAATGCCCCACGACACAAAGTCGCGAATGCCCGTTACTCCCAGCCCATCGCGAAGCTGAATGTAGTAAGCGTAAAAACATGCAAGCAGAAGAACCGAAAGAAATCCCATCCAAATGTGGAACTTAATATTTAGGTTCACTGTGCTGAAGAGTTTTTCCCCAATTTTAGTGGGTATTTTGCTCGAAAAATCGGAATGCTCCATATGCTATGCTTTAGTCTCTTCGTTTTCGGTATATGGGAAAAGCCTGTTTTTTGGTGGCAAGTAGAATACTCGGGGTTTTGTGCCCAGCTCGGGGTAAAGCTGGTAAGCCGCATTGTCGGTAAGCAATTTGCTTAACCTTACTGTTTCCTTTGTTGTACCGTTGGTTACAGCATCCTCGTTGGCGTCGCCAAAGTAAAAAACACCATTGGGACAAGCGCTAACGCAGTAAGGTAGTTCGCCCTTTCGAAGCTTATCGGCACTTAATAGGCACTTGGTAATTGTTCCCTTTTTCTGTGGAACATTAAGCTCCACGTCGTAAACAACATCGGCAAATGTTTCGGCATCCTTTGGTTCAAACCAGTTAAACGACCGTGCCGAGTATGGACAAGCAGCTATGCAGAAACGGCAGCCAATGCAGCGCTCGTTATCGATAAGTACGATACCATCGTTGCGTTTAAATGTTGCATCGACAGGGCAAACCGACACGCAGGGAGGATTGTCGCAATGCTGACAAGTTTTTGGCATGTGGTAAGGCTTGGTGCTTGGCGTATCCTGCATTTGCAGCGTGTTTATGTGGTACTGCTCGGGGCGAAGGTGATGCGCCTCCTGGCAAGCCGAAACACACTTTCGAGCGTTACGGCACTTAGCCAAGTCGATAACCATAACCCAGCTGCGGCCAACAATCCCTTCACGTCCCTGCTCTTGCTGAATTGTAAGTAAATCCTTGTCGACACTTTTAATGTGAACCGAGTCGACCTCAACCACATTACCATCGGCAGTGAGCAACCTTATGTTTTTGCCCTTTTTTACCTCTTCAAACTTTTTTGCCGAAAAAAGGGCTGCCCCAATGGCAAAGCCACCTAACCCAACCAAGCCAATATTCTTAAGGAATTTACGTCTCGACTCTTCTTTTGTTGAATTGAGCTTATCGTTAGTATTGTCCATATTTTTAAAAATGAATTACTCCAAATTTATGAAAAAAAACATACGCTTAGTCATTTTACTCAATTAGAGTGTAATTCGACATTAGATTAAAAATGAATAAGATTGCTTCAATAGCAGAGGTTAATACTTGTCGAGCTGGATATGTTATTAGGCTCTCGTTTACTATTAGGATTTGTAATCCGATTAAATTTTATTGGCCACAAATCTGCTAGAAACTATGATGGTGAAAATGGATTACTTGATGAGTGGTATGAAATAGAAAAGTTGTTCTTTAAGAGAGGATTACAAATCCTTATAATAATACAACATCGGATTGACTACGTCGAGCTCGCAAAGTGCGCTCGGTTACAAATCCGATGTGACTTAGGTTAACACAAAGCATGATTTAGGCATTTATCAAACTAAATTCAACAGATACATTCTTTATTGAGCAAAATCACCCATTAGCATAGGAAAAGTTATGCCAATTAGTTTAATTTTGTAAAATGCCAAAACTAAAGGCATATAAAGTTTGTTTAATACTTAGAGCTATGGAAAAATTTTATCTCAAACCTACAGATGATTTACCAGGTGTTTCCATCGATCCAAAAACAGGCTCAATCGAATTTTGGGGACAATCGCTTCCAGAAGATACCATACATTTTTTTCAACCAATAATAAATGCTATTGAGGAGTATTTTAAAAATCCAAGGCCAAAAACCATTTTAAACCTTAAACTTATTTACTTAAACACTTCATCGTCGAAAAAAATACTTGAAATTGCCTCTATTCTTGAACAAAAATATATAGAAGGGCTAGACGTTGAAATTAACTGGATTTGCAGCAGCGACGATGAGGACATGATGGATGAAGGGAAGGAATTTGCACGTTTAACCAGTATCCCCGTTAATTTTGTTACCGAATAGCATATAAACGAATTACCATGAAATATTTTTTAAGGTTTGCCTTTGCACTTCTCATTATAACTCAAACACAAATTGTTTGGGCGCAAAAACAGCTGTCGGAAAAGTTGCAAGCCGAAATATCGGCCAATATAGAACAAGCTAAACAGTTCGAAGCAAGTGGCGACCACAATCAAGCGGCAGGTTTTTATAGCAAAGCGGCAACCTCATACTGGGTTAACGGCCTTGCAAACAATGCTGTTGACCTTTTTAAAAAGGCCATTGAGATGAATGGCAAAATTGGCAACCTCAACGCCACGTTAATTCTGAATAATAACATTGGTATGATTTATACCGATGATGAAAATTTTCCAAATGCACTTAGCTACTTTCAAAAATCGCTGGAAATTGCAAAGCAGCTAAAGCGAAAACCCGACATTGCTGCATCGCATATTAACATTGGCAATATTCAGGTTGAAATGGGGAATACAGCTGCTGCCATAAAGTCGCTCGAAGAAGCCAACACCATTGCCAAGGAGCTTAACGATGCTAAAATGCTTCGCAATTGCTACTCAAAGCTTGCCGAAGTATACGAAAAGGCTGGAAACCAAGAAAAATCGTCGGAGTACTTTTCGCTATACAGCGCCATTTCGCGAAAAGTTCAGCAAGACGAAGCTCGCAAACGTGAGGGCGAAGCCCAAAAAATGGTAGAAACAGCCCAATCGAAAGTGCAAGAAGTTGAAGCCGAAAAGCAGGCCACCGAACAGGAACTTCAAATTAAAAAGGAAACCTTAAAAGAAGCAGAAGCAAACCTCGAAAAAATTGAGCAGCTTACCGCTGAGCAGAAAATGCACATTGAACTGCTTAATAAAGAAAACGAACTGAGGGATGCAACGATTCGAACACAACGAATGGTGCGCAATATTTTTATTGTTATAATTATTGGCATTTTAGGAATATCGTTTCTTACTTACAAAAACCTTAAAGCCAAGAAAAAAGCCAATGCACTTTTGGCTGCGCAAAAAAATACTATCGAATTAAAAAGCAAGGAGCTCGAGCTTGCATTTGGAAAAATTGCCAAGCAAAACCTCGACATTACCAGTAGCATTAACTACGCTCAACGTATCCAGCAGGCCATGATGCCCGAAGAGAATGCATTAATTTCGCTGGTTCCCGATTCGTTTATTATGCTAAACCCCCGCGACATTGTGAGCGGCGATTTTTACTGGCTTACTGGCTACGCCAGCCCAAAAGGGTTAAAGGATAATCCTCGCAAGGGCTTTATGAAAATCCATAGCGTTTGCGACGACGATAGCGGCTTGCTTATTGCAGCTGTCGACTGTACCGGACATGGTGTTCCAGGAGCGTTTATGAGTATGATTGGCCTAAACCTTCTCGAAAGCATTACCCGAAACGGCACGGTGCTACCAAACGATATTCTTTTCGAACTTCACCTTTCGGTGCGTTACCTACTTAAGCAAAATAGCTCCGATAATACCGATGGCATGGACATGTCGGTTTGCTGTATTAAGGACAACGGGCGAAAACTGCTATTTTCTGGGGCAAAAAGCCCGCTTTACATAGTGAAAAATGGTGAAATAACAGTTTTAAAAGGCGACCCAGTTCCAATAGGTGGCACCCAAAAGGAGAGCCTTAGAGAGTTTACGCTGCATGCAATTGATGTTAACGAGCCAACTTCATTCTATGTGTTTTCCGATGGGTATGTCGACCAATTTGGGGGCAAAACTTCAAGGAAATTTAGTTCACGACAGTTCAGGGATTTCTTAGTTGAAATAAACCACTTACCCATGCAGGAGCAGAAAAAAATGCTTGAACAAAAAATGGCTGATTGGAAGGGACCCGAGCAGTACCAAATTGACGACATGCTGGTTATTGGGTTTAAACTTGGTGTCGACGGAATTGATATTTAAAGAACTTTTTAATATGAAAAAGATAGTTATAACATTTCTCACAATTATTGCTATTGGCGTTACACTCGGCTTTTCGCAAACCCCAAGCAAGCCCGAGCCTAAACTTTTTGTCGATGAATCGGGGCAGGTTTTCATTCAATCCGACGAAAAAGCCTACTTTTTTGTTACCCCCGCCCAAAGACCTGGCGAGCTAACACAAATCCCAAGTGGCGATGAAGACTCGAATCCAATGTCGTTCGATGGTAACGGAGCACACTATGTTTCGTATCGCGATGCAAAATCGGGCACAAATGTTCGGTATAAAATTATGGCCGACGGCGTTGCTCCTGTGTCAATAATTCAGTTCCAGTCGGGAATTCTATTTCAATATAATAGCATTTACTTTGTTGAAAAGGGCGCCGTGGCAAAATTTGCGGTAAAGGACAATATGACTGGCGCAGGCGAATCGTACGTGTCGTTTAACGGCGAGCCGTTTAAGGCCATTTCCGAAACATTTTCGGTTGAAAAGGACGGCGAAAGCACTTTAAAATACTACTCAACCGACAAGGTTGGAAACATGGAAGAAGTTAAAGAAGCAAAAATTACTGCCACTACCAACGCTTCGGTAAGTTTGGAGAACATTTACTTCGACCTAAATAGCGATAAGCTCCGAAGCGAAGGTGTTAACGAGCTAAATAAGTTGGCTCAGCTACTTAATGCCTACCCAAATGTAGTAATCGAACTTAGTGCCCATACCGACACACGGGGCGAGGCAAACTACAACCAAGGCCTTTCCGAATCGAGAGCAAATGCTGCTGCGTCGTATCTTACATCGAAAGGAGTTAGCAAAAGTAGAATAACCGCTAAGGGTTATGGCGACAAAAAGCCCATAAATGAGTGCTTAAAAGGCACTACTTGCCCCGAAACCAAGCATAAGCAGAACAGGCGAGTTGAGATTCGAATTACTAAAATGGATGGCAAATAGCATAAAATATTTCCTATGAAAATTTTTAGAATACTACTAACAGCAACCATTCTATTTACCTGCAACTTGTTATTTGCTCAGGATGCCAAACCATTTTATAAAGACTCAACGGGTAAACTTTTTGTGCAACCCAACACCTCGGTTTTTATTTACATTTCGACTAAGGCCGACGGCAGCGATGCTGTAAAGTTAATTAGCACACAACCCGAAGGAAACCCATTGCATTGGGACGGACATGGCTCACACCAGCTTACCCACTTAAACTTATACCTTGGTCGCCGTATTAAGTTCGACGTTTTTGCCGATGGCCATGCTCCTAAAACATCGGCTACTTTCGATGCAACCATTGGCGTTCAGAAAAATGAGGTTGTATACCTTTCGGGAACTTGCGCAATGGAACTTACGTCGATTGACGAGAATTCGGGAATAAAAACCATATTTTACTCCGTAAATGGTTCCGATTTTAAGCCCTATACTTCTCCACTAAACTTCGACAAAGAGGGAGAATACATACTAAAATTTTATGCAACCGACAACGTTGGAAATACTGAGGACACTGGCGAACGAAGGGTAATAATCGACACCACTCCGCCCGTTACAAAACTTGAAATTGAAGGGCCAAAGCATAACGAAGTTATATCGTACAGGTCGGTAATAAAACTCAATGCCACCGATACCGTTGGCGTTAAGGAAACCTTTTACAGCATAAACAACGGGCCCGAGGCCCGATACGTAAAGCCCATTGCAGCTGGGCAACTTGCCGAAGGCGAACACTCCATTTCGTGGTACTCGATTGATATTGTAGGAAATGCCGAGCAAAAAGGGGCGTACACTTTCTTTGTCGACAAAACTCCACCCATGGTTTTCGAAGAAATTGTGGGAAATACCTACATGCTTTCGGGGCGCGAGTTCTCGTCGGGTCGCAGTCAGCTAAAAATTGTGGCAGTCGACAATAAAGCTGGGGTAAAGGATATTTACTACTCGATTAACAGCAACGAGTTTGTTCTTTTCGAAAAGCCTATTTACCTATCGGAAATAACTGGTGCGGTTACTATTCGCTCGTATGCAATTGATAATGTTGGTAATAAAGGAACAAGCGATGCATCGGGGCAGCAATTCTCAATGCCCGAAGTTGACATAATGGGGCCAACCATTAGCTACAAATTTGTTGGTAGCCAAAATAAATTGCGCGATACAACCTGGATTAGCCCTCAAACTAAGGTTTCAATTATTGCTACCGACAAAACTGCTGGGATAAATCGTATTGAGTACAAACTCGACGATGCGCCAACCACTCAGTTTACCGAAGCTTTTACCGTTGCTCAATCGGGTTACCACAAGGTTAGCTGTACAGCTTACGATAATGTTGAGAACCTTAACATTTCGTCGTTTGCCTTTGGGGTCGATGCCCAAGAACCCGAACTGTTCCTCAACTTTTCGGTAAAACCGTTTAAGTTTGCAATTGTTGATGGCGAAAAAATACCAGTATTCTCCGCAGGAGTGGTCCTTTACGTTGCTGCAACCGACGATAAGTCGGGGGTTGACAAAATTACATACACCCTAAACGATTCGCGGGAGCGTAAGTATAGCGAACCCATTACCAGCTTTAAAGTTGGGCAAATTCAAGAAGTTATAATAAAAGTAACCGACAAGTTGGGCAACCAAAAGGCTGAAAAAGTGAGATTTAGGGTAGAGTGATTTGAGAAATCAAAGTTACCTTTAATAAATTTGCCACGGGCTTAAGCCCGTGGATACTATAAACTAAAAAAGTTATGGCTTTAGCCCAACCTAATGAGTTACATTATGGCTAAAGCCATTTTTTGCACACCATATTATTCCACGGGCTGAAGCCCGTGGCAAATAAAATATTAACTAAAAAATAAATATTTTCTTACAACATCATTGCATATATGTCGTTAGTTGCCGCTGCCCTATTTCCAGCAATACTTATTGCAACACTATTCTACTTTCTCGACAAAAACCCCGAACCCGTAAAAGAGGTTATTAGGGCTTTTTTGGTTGGCATTCTGTCGGTTGTACTAACCCTAATTGTTGGGTTTACCATTGTTTTCCGAATGGAAATTGACGGCTCGTTTGGTAGCGCATTTATAAACTCGTTTTGGAACGCAGCATTTGTTGAAGAACTGGCCAAGTTCTCGGTATTTATGCTTTTTATTTACAGGCGTAAGCACTACGACGAGTGGTACGACGGCATTCTTTACGGAATAATGGTTGGACTTGGCTTTGCCTTTATCGAAAATATTCTCTACTTCACAAGGCTTTTCGGCGAGCAGGGCTGGTCGATAGTATGGGTTCGCAGCATTTTTTCAATGCCAGTTCATGCAATGCTTGGCGGAATTATGGGATTCTTTGTTGGCTGGGCAAAGTTTAAAGCTAACAAGGTTTTTTCAAAATCGAGCCTTTTTCTTGCGCTTGCCATACCCATTAGCCTACATGGTTTTTTCAACTTCTTTTTAATGCTATGGCGTCAGGAGTTAGCCATTCTATCCTTTATCCTTTCCATTTCAATGTGGTTTGTTGTGCTTAAACTGAAAAAGAGGAGCCAGCAGGTTGGGTAAATTCAGGCATGCTACATTTCACCTAAAACCCTCAAGTTATTAATAACCTACTATCTCTCGCAGATTGCGCAGATTATTTAGATAAATGCAGATGAACAAATTTAAATCTGAATTCTAATTCTGCAAAAGTGGTTACAACCGTTTAAACGTTTGGGGAAACCATTTTTTTTCGCTAACATAGTGGTTTGATTTTATATATGAATAGTTGGCTAAAAAATGTGATAAAAGAAGTTATTCCCTTAACCGATGAGGAATGGGCCTTTTTTATACAATTTGGTAAAACAATTAAACTAAAGCCCAACGATACTTTTTTTACCAGTGGGGTTGTTGCTGATAAAGTTGGTTTTTTAAAAGAAGGCATTTTAAGAGCATACCATACTAAAGATTGTGGCAAAGTTATAACTTGCTACTTCTACCATCTCCCCAAAAATAACATTGTTTCACTTCATACTTCCTTTACTCAGGACAAACCCAGCGAACATACCGTGGAAGCTATAACCAATTGCGAGATTCTGTACCTCGAAAAATCTGATCTCCATTCTTGCTTGGAACGTTACCCTGCATTTGAAAGGTTGGTAAGAATATTTGCCGAAAATGAGTACCTTAAAAGTTCGAAAAGAATAAATGACCTACAAACTGAGTCTGCAAAAGAGATTTACAGAACCTTTTTAAGGGAATCGGGTGACTTGCTCTTAAAAGTTCCTCAGCACATGATAGCTAGCTACCTGGGAATGTCGCAGTACACATTAAGTAAAATTAAAAAAGAAATTTAATCCCTCCTTTTTGGCATTTACCAAAATGCAACTCATTTGAATACCATACATTTGTTGCTTAAATCATGTTGTATTACAAAAAAATCAGGTTGAAAGAACTCTCTTTTAACGTTTTTACACCCTCGTTCAACTATTCAATTCAATATAATGGACATAATCTTAAACAAAACGAAAATGAAAAGTAAAATTCTCTCATTATTGCTATTGGTACTAATTACCAGCAGTGCATGGGCGCAAACCTATTCGGGGGGCGATGGCACCGAAGGCAATCCCTTTCAAATTGCCAACCTTACCGACCTGCAATACTTAAGCGAACACTCGGGTGATTGGGGTCTATATTTTATTCAAACAGCCAATATTGATGCTTCGGCAACTTCTACATGGAACTCTGGCTCTGGATTTTCGCCAATAGGTACATACGTTAATTTTCCTTTTACAGGTAGTTTTAATGGAGACGGTCATACTATTACTGGACTTTATATTAATCGTTCAACAACTAACGGAGTTGCAATGTTTGGCTATACCGTAGGGGCAACCATTGAAAATACAGGTTTAGTAAACGTTTCAATTGTGGGCAATGAACTAGTAAGTGCATTGGTAGGAAGAACAGGAGAAAACACAACAATAAGCAATTGCTTTAGTACAGGAGCAATTTCAAGTGGCAGTTACTATGGAATGGTTGGCGGTTTAATAGGATATCACGCTGGCTCGTCATCGCTTGAGAATAGCTACAGCAGGGCCAGCATAACCGGAACACGCCCTGGAGGTACGCGCAGCCTAGGAGGCTTAATAGGCTCAACCCATGCTTCAAGCGTCACCAACTGTTACAGCACTGGTGCTGTTAGCGGCGGAGTTGAAGGTTCTACTGGTGGATTAATTGGGTGGAGCATGGCAACTGAGTCGAATAACTTCTGGGATAACCAAACATCGGGGCAAGCCACAAGCGCAGCTGGTGTTGGCAAAACAACCGCCGAAATGCACGATGCCTCGCTTTATATGAATGCCAGTTGGGATTTTATGGACGAAATAATTAATGGCATTAATGAAATATGGGGTATTAACTCAGTTGAAAACGGCGGTTACCCTTTTCTTGCTTGGCAGGGCTACACAAATGATGCTGAGCTTTCACTCTCCACGCAACAAGTTACTAATATTTCTACTCTATCTCAAAGTGCAACAGCAAACGGAACAATTTATACGTTAGGTGTACCTGCACCTCTACAACACGGCGTTTGCTGGAATACAACCGGCAACCCTACGCTGGCAGACAATTATACCGAAGAAGGAGTACCTTCATCAGGTAGTTTTACATCCGAAATGACCGGATTAACAATTCACGAAGTTTATTATGTTCGGTCCTATGCAACCAACAGCAGCGAAACGGTTTACGGTAACGAAGTTTCTTTTGTTCTAACAAGTGCTGTAGCCCCATCGACAGGAATTGGCACATCTTCTTCGCCTTACGAAATTGCAACCCTCGAAAACCTGTTGTGGCTATCGGAAACCCAAAGCGAATGGGCTGCTGGGAAGTATTTCATTCAAACTAATAACATTGACGCGTCTGTTTCAACATACTTAAATGAAGGGAAAGGCTTTTCTCCAATTGGTATTTACGATTGGCCAAATTTTAGTGTTGCGTTTCAGGGAAACTACGACGGACAAGGGCATTTTATTGGTGGCTTGTATATAAACCGTACAGAGCGCGATTACAATAGCTTGTTTGGGTTTTTATATGGTTCAGCTTCGGTTAAAAACCTGGGGGTAACCAATGCGAATATAAATGGCAAAGGTGTAGCCGCATTGGTTGGGTGTGTTTACTCAAGCAACGTAACCATTAGTAATTGCTACGCTACCGGTACTGTAACTTCAACAATAGGCTATACCGGAGGGCTTGTTGGATTGCTTGCATACGGAACAATGAATAACTGTTACAGCAATACAGTAGTGATTGGGAATAGTTATAACGGCTCTTTTATTGGCCGAGTTCAGGGAGGAAAAGTATATAACTGCTATACTGCCGGAAGTGTAACCAAAAAAGCCGGTTCGCCTTATATGACCTATACTGGAGGTTTTGCCGGAGCTATTGATAATTCAGCAATAGTAAGTAATTGTTACTCAACGGCCAGTGTGGGCGATGGAAATGTGGTTGGTGGCTTTGTTGCTTCCTTAAGCAGTGCAACTGTTTCAAATTGTTTTTGGGATACCCAAACATCGGGGCAAACTGCCAGTGCCGCTGGCACAGGAAAAACCTCCGTCGAAATGCAGAGTGTATGCACATACCTTGATGCTAGCTGGGATTTTGCCGATGAGAATCGCAATGGAACTAACGAACTATGGACAATAAATTCTACCGATAACAACGGCTATCCAGCATTAGCATGGCAGGGATATACCAATATTCAAGTTGCTCCAACCGAAGCGGTAAGCAGCATTTTGTTGTCTGACATCACCCACAACAGTATCACATTACAAGGGTTTACTGCACCTACAAACGGTGCCGAGGGATATGCAATTTACATTAACCACGAGGATGCCAATTGGACAGTTCCTGTTGATGGTGTTGAACCAACTCCCATTGTTGGCGATTACGATGGAAATGGCTCCGAATGCTTTTACTTCGGAACATCTGCTACACCAAATATTTCAATAACTGGATTGCACCCTAACACCAGCTATTTCGTTAAGGTTTATGCCTACAATAGCTGTACTAATGTTTACTGGGAGAAAGTTGGATCCATTGCAAATGAAACCACACTTCAAAAAGAACTTACCATAACTGGCACGTTCACAGTTAATAGTAAGATTTATGATGGAACAACCGATTGTGTAGTGGCTACGAACAATTTATTACTCGACGGAGTTGTTGGAGCTGACGTTGTTTCACTGGATAATATTGTGCTGGCATTTGCATCCTCGGATGTGGCGAATGGAATTCTCGTTAGCATTTTAAGTGCTGAAATTTCGGGTGGTAATGCAAATAATTACACCCTGTCGTTAGTTGAAGTGCCCAACACAACCGCAGATATTACAGTAAAATCTCTCTCGATTACCGCTAATAGCGAGTCGAAGATTTATGGCGAAATCGACCCTGTTTTCACCGTATTGTACGATGGTTTTATAGATGGTGAAAATGAAAGCGTTCTTGGAGGAACCCTCAATATCGACCGTGAGCTGGGTGAAGATGTTGGTGACTACACAATTACGCCTTCTGGCCTTGCCTCAACAAACTACAGCATAAACTTTGTAAATGGCAATCTCGCCATCACCGCAATTGAGCTTACACTTGAAGGAACATTCATTGCCCTTGATAAAGAGTACGATGGAACTACCGATGGAGCAATGGTTACAAACAATATAATTCTTAATGGTATTATTGGTATTGACGAGGTTTCACTGGATAATATTGTGCTGGAATTTGCATCTTCGAACGTTGCAAATAACATAATTGTTAACATTGCTAATGCTGAACTTACAGGTGAAAATGCGGGTAATTACACTTTATCGTTGACTGGAGCGCCCGCTACAACAGCAAATATAACAGCAATAGCCCTCACAATTACTGCTAATAACCAGTCGAAAGTTTACGGCGAAAGTGACCCAACTTATACCGCATTGTTCAATGGCTTCATTTCTGGGGAAGACGAGTCGGATTTAGGTGGCACTTTAACATTTAACCGCGAACCAGGAGAAGATGTGAATACCTACGCCATCGCTCCTAGCGGACACACTTCTACCAATTACAATATCGATTTTTTTGAAGGTATGCTAACCATAACCCCCATGGAACTTGCCATTGGAGGAACCTTTACTGCCGAAAATAAGGAATACGACGGAACAGTTGTAGCAACCATTGCCGAAAATAACCTTACACTTCAAACCCCAATTTCGGGCGACGATGTTAGCCTTACGGCTATTGTGGTTGAATTTGCAACCGCCACCATTGCCGATGGCATTGTGGTAAATATTGTTAGCGCTGAGCTCGACGGTACCGATAAGAACAACTACACCCTATCGCTTACTGACGCTCCAACTACGTTGGCTAATATTACCGAACATGTGGGAGTTGAAACCGATGCCCTAAATGGATTAAGCGTTTTCCCAAATCCTTTTACCAATACCATAAATATTGCAAATGCCAATAACGTTCAGCGCGTGGTTATAACCAATATTGTTGGCGAGGTAGTAATGAATATTGACCTTAACCAATCGCCATCGCACACGCTAACCACCAATGTCCCAAGTGGTGTTTACCTTGTAACTCTTATTGCTAACGACGGTAGCAGGGTTGTAAGGAAGATGGTACGGAAGTAATAGGAATTATAACTCTTTTAAAGAAGCCTCGAGAAATCGGGGCTTCTTTTTTTTAAAACCATATCAAAAACAATGTTTCGGGTTATGCCCATAGTAATGTAAACTCTCCTTTTTTACACTTCCCCCTACCCTACCTGCACAAACTACGTAGCTAAAATTGGTAATTTTTACGGATTGACTGGTCTATTGCGCTGCTATACTTTTACAGTATAATTAAATCGCAGCATTTCGAACAAACCCTTACTATTAAAAATCTTCGAAGTTGACCCGTAATTTGCAAATAGAGAGCCGATTAAATTTTGCCAAAAATTATTTAATCAATGGCGAAATTGAAGCCTGTTTTGCTGCTTGCGAACAAATTGAGAAACTATTTGAGGAACTTGACATGCAGCATAAAACTACTGCTAACGACGAGGCTTTAAAGCAATTTACTGAAATTAAACGGAAGCTAAACAGCATTATGGCCAATGAAGTTCGAAAAGGGAAGCATATGAAAACTATAGAGTAAAATAAACTAACATAATTAGAAACCAAACAACAAAAACCATGAAACCAACTACAAAACATTTAACCAATCAACACGGTAAGTTTACTCGCACGGTTGTAAACTTACCCTTGTTATCAACACAAGCATTTAGAAAACTGCTTATTGTACTTATTATATTAGTAGCAAGTACAATGGGTTGGGCACAGCCTACAACTCCAACAGCACCTGCTGGAGCGGGAACAGTGGCAAACCCATACCAAATTTCCTCCTTGGATAATTTGTACTGGATTTTTTGGAACAAAGCAAGCGGTACCTATAACAAGGTGTATGTGCAAACTGCCAATATTAATGCCTCGTCAACATCGACGTGGAATAGCGGACAGGGCTGGATACCCATTGGTCACGATGACTTAAACATATTTATGGGCAGCTACGATGGCGGTGGATACTCCATTAGCGGTTTATACATAAACAATGCATCAAGAGACTATGCAGGATTGTTTGGGTACGTTGGGTACAATACAATAAAGCGGGTTTACCTAACGAGTGTAAATATAAAAGGAAGACACTACGTTGGAGCCTTAGCGGGGAAAGCCAATTTCTCCTCAACCATTGAGCAGTGCTACAGCACTGGAGCGGTTACAGGAAACACTACAACAGGAGGGCTTATTGGTGCTGTTAATGGCGATAGCGGAATGTCGTCCACAATATTAAAATGCTATAGTTCGGCTGCAGTTAATATCGACCAGGTTGGTGGTGGCCTTATTGGGTCTGTTTCCAGTTCAACGGTATCGAATTGCTTTAGTCAAGGGAATGTTGTTAGAATAAGTGGAGGAATAGGTACAACCAATGCTGGATTTATTAGTACAAATGCAAGTGGAACAATTCAATACTGCTACAGCACAGGTAGCGTTACCTACACAGGAGCAACAAGTCCAACTAATAGAGGCTTTATAGGAGCAACCTCTGGAACACCAACCCATACGGCAAACTTTTACGACAGCCAAACATCGGCTCAATCCTCTGGTACCGGGGCTACCGCCAAAACAACTGCCGAAATGAAAACCCTTTCGACATTTACATCGGCTGGGTGGGACTTTTTGGCCGAAACCGCAAACGGCACTAATAACTACTGGGGTTTAGACCCAAATGGGAATAATGGATACCCGTTCCTTGCATGGCAACCCGGTTTAACACACATTTCTGCACCCATAGTTACTACACAAGCAGCTACAAGCATATCATATACTACAGCAACAGCTAACGGCAATATTACTAACCTTGGTTACCCAAACCCAACGCAATACGGGCACTGCTGGAGCATTACAACGAATCCAACAGTAGCCAATAGTAAAACCGAAAAGGGAACTGCATCGTCAACAGGAGCATATACTTCTGCTCTAACAGGATTAAATCCAAATACAACTTACTATGTCAGATCCTATGCTACAAATTTCACAGGTACAGTATACGGAACACAAGTCAGTTTTACAACCCCTCAATATTTTAGCGGAGGAGCGGGTACATCTGTAGATCCTTACCTAATAACTACTCTTGCCGATTTGCAATTCCTCTCAGAGAATTCAAGTTTTTGGAATAAACACTTTAAGCAAACTGCAAATATAAATGCATCTGGAACGTCAACATGGAATAGCGGATTAGGATGGATTCCGATTGGAAATGCAACCACTAAATTTACTGGTACTTACGATGGCAATGGAAAAACCATTTCTGGCTTAACAGCTAATAGACCATCTGAACACTATGTAGGTTTCTTTGGATTTATACAAGGAGCAACTGTAGTGGTTAAGAACTTGGGTATAATTTCAGTGAATTTTACTGGCAACAACTATGTTGGTGCAATAGTAGGTGCTATAGGAACTTCAGCATCTGTAACAGGTTGCTATAGTTCAGGGGTTGTTTATGGATTTAACAATGCTGGGGGAATGGTTGGCTACTTAACTTCTGGAAGGGTTGATAATTCCTATAACTGGGCAAGTGTAATTCGTCGTTCTGGTAGCAGTGGTAATGTATTTGGAAGTTTTGCTGGTTATGTGAGTGCTACTATAGAATATTGCTATACAACTGGAGGGGTTAGCGTTATTGATGGAACAAACTTAACAGGAAAAGGATTTGCTGGTAATACAGCTGGGTCACCTGTATTTACATCTAACTTTTTTAATACTTCCACTACAAGTCAAGCAACTGGAACCGGTGCAACTGGAAAAACTACTGCCGAAATGAAATCCCAAACTACTTACACAGGCTGGGATTTTATGAGTGAAACCACAAATGGCACAAACGACTACTGGGGAATTAATCCTGCATCAAATAATGGATACCCTTTCCTTGCGTGGCAAGGGTTTACCCACGTAAGTTCGACCCTTCCAACGGTAACAACAGCAAGTACAACAAGCATTACTGCTACTACTGCAACCGGAAATGGCAATATAACCTCGTTGGGAGCACCAAACCCAACGCAACACGGTCATTGCTGGAGCCTAACAGCCAGCCCAACTACTGCCAACTTTAAAACAGAAAAAGGTGCAGCAAGCGCAACTGGTGCATATACTTCAGCACTTACGAACCTAATACCAAATACAACTTACTACATTCGTGCTTATGCAACAAACACTGTTGGAACTGCTTATGGTAGCGAGCTATCGTTTACAACGCTGCCAAAAACGCTAACCATATCGGGTTCTTTCACCGTTTCGAATAAGATTTACAACGGTAATAATTCTGCAAGCTTTGCATCGAACTCGCTGGTGTTAAGCGGAACTCTCGAAGGCTACTCAAATGTTAGTCTTACCAATGTCGTTATTCAATTCAGCAGCAAAAACGTTTCGGAAAACCCAATTTCGGTTACAATTATTAGCGCTGAGCTAACCGGCACCGATGCCGACAGGTATACCCTCTCACTTTCTGGGGCTCCCACTTCTTCGGCGCTTATTACCGCAAAAGGGGTTACAGTTATTAATGCCGTTGCTCAAAATAAAATATACGATGGAAATGAAAATGCTACCATTGCCAATGCAGCAATTAGCGGTGCCATTGAAGGCGATAATGTTGTACTAAGCAATCATACCTCTGGCGTTTTCGATAATAAAAATGTAGCCAACAGCAAACCTGTAACCACTGCAATAACCCTTTCGGGAACCGATGCAGGCAACTATTCAATTACACAGCCATTGGGATTAACTGCCAACATTACGGCTAAGGAGCTTACCATTTCGGGGCTGACTGCCGCCAACAAAATTTACGATGGCAACACCAATGCCACCCTTTCGGGCGGAACTTTAGTTGGGAAGGTGGGCAGCGACAACGTAACCGCCACCATGCCAACCGCGGGAACCTTTGCGCAGGCAACCGTTGGCAACGGTATTTCGGTTTCAATTTCAACAATAACCCTAACGGGAACTGCCGCTGGCAACTACTACCTTACCCAGCCCACAGGAATTACCGCCAACATTACGGCTAAGGAGCTTACCATTTCGGGGCTGACTGCCGCCAACAAAATTTACGATGGCAACACCAATGCAACCCTTTCTGGCGGTACGTTGGTTGGAAAGGTTGAAAGCGACAACGTAACCGCCACCATGCCAACCACAGGAACCTTTGCGCAGGCAACCGTTGGCAACGGCATTTCGGTTTCAATTTCAACGGTAACCTTAACGGGTACTGCCGCTGGCAACTACTTCCTTACCCAGCCCACGGGAATTACCGCCAACATTACGGCTAAGGAGCTTACCATTTCGGGGCTGACTGCCGCCAACAAAATTTACAATGGCAACACCAATGCAACCCTTTCTGGCGGTACGTTGGTTGGAAAGATTGAAAGCGACAACGTAACCGCTACCATGCCAACCGCTGGAACTTTTGCGCAGGCAACCGTTGGCAATGGCATTTCGGTTAGCATTCCAACCATTACATTATCGGGAACTGCCGCTGGCAACTACTACCTTACCCAGCCCACGGGAATTACCGCCAACATTACGGCTAAGGAGCTTACCATTTCGGGGCTGACTGCCGCCAACAAAATTTACAATGGCAATACCAATGCAACCCTTTCGGGCGGAACTTTAGTTGGAAAGGTGGGCACCGACAACGTAACCGCCACCATGCCAACCACAGGAACCTTTGCGCAGGCAACCGTTGGAAACGGTATTTCGGTTTCAATTTCAACAATAACCCTAACGGGAACTGCCGCTGGCAACTACTACCTTACCCAACCCACGGGAATTAGCGCCAACATTACGGCTAAGGAACTTACCATTTCGGGGCTGACTGCCGCTAATAAAATTTACGATGGCAACACCAATGCAACCCTTTCGGGCGGAACTTTAGTCGGAAAGGTGGGCAGCGACAACGTAACCGCAACCATGCCTACCGCTGGAACCTTTGTGCAGGCAACTGTTGGTAATGGAATTGCCGTTAGCATTCCAACCATTACCCTAACGGGAACTGCCGCTGGCAACTACTTCCTTACCCAGCCCACTGGAATTACAGCCAACATTACAGCCAAACAGCTAACAATTGGAGGTTCGTTTACTGTAAGCAATAAAACGTACGATGGTAATTCAACTGCAACACTAAGCAGCAATAGCCTAACGCTAACAGGCGTTGTAAATTCCGATGCAGTTTCGCTAACAGGCTTAACAGTTGCATTTATTAGCAGCAGCGCAGGAGCTAACATTCAAGTTAACATAACCTCGGCAAATCTTACCGGAGGCGCAATGGGCAACTACACCCTGTCGCTAACAGGCGCACCAACTTCATTGGCAAGCATTACTCCAAAAGCGCTAACAGTTGTAAGTGCTTTAGCACAAAACAAAACCTACGACGGAACTGCAACTGCAACCATTTCGGGGGCAACCTTAAGTGGAGTTATTGGTGGCGACATTGTTAACCTAAACAACCACACCTCGGGCATATTTGCTCAGGTTACTGTAGGAAACTCGATTTCCGTAACAACCAATATAACGCTTTCGGGAACATCGCATGGCAACTACAGCGTAATTCAACCAAGCCTTTCGGCAAATATTACTGCTCGTTCGCTCACTGTAACAGCCAATAGTTTCAATAAAACATTTGGAACTGCTTACAATTTCAGCGGAACAGAGTTCTCAACAGCCAATCTGGTTTCGGGCGATGCAGTAATAACCGTATCGCTTAGTAGCGATGGAGCAGCAGCTGGGGCAGGTGTTGGGCAATACCCAATTACACCAAGCAGTGCTCAGGGAAATGGACTTTCGAACTACGCTATTTCGTACGTAAATGGCACTATGACAGTAGTTGCTCAAACCGAGTTAACACTCATAGGAATAGCTGCAAGCAGCAAAATTTACGATGGGAATGCCAATGCAACCATTTCGAATTGGGGAACGCTGCAGGGTATTGCAAATGGCGATGTGGTTTCGCTAAACAGTTCGAGCGCTATTGCTTTATTCGACAGTAAAAACGCAGGTTCTAACAAAACGGTTACCATTTCGGGGCTTGCCTTATCGGGAACAGATGCCAACAAGTACTTTATTAATAATCATACTACTACCGCCACCATTGACGCACGTTTGCTAAGCTTAAGCAATTTTACTGCCAACGACAAAACTTACGATGGCACCAATGTGGTTTCGGGAGATGGTTTTAGCGACAACCGCATTGAGGGCGACGATTTGGAGTTTAGCTACAGCGCATTGTTCGAAAATAAAAATGCAGGAGAAAGCAAAACCGTTAACTACACAAATATTGCCTTAAGTTCTGGTCAGGATCAGGCTAACTATACCTTAAACTCGAACGTTGGTTTTGCCAATGCAACAATTTTTGCCAAGGAGATAACCATAACCGGGTCGTTTACTGTGCTCAACAAAGAGTTCGACGGGACAACCAATGCGACCATCGACCAAAACAGCCTTTTAATTGAAGATGCAGTTAGCAACGACCTTGTTGCCCTAAACCCAGTGGCAGCTTTTGCAAGCGCAAATGTTGGAACCGATATTTTAGTGGAACTAACCAATGCAACTAATTTAACAGGAATCGACGCACCGAACTACACACTTTCGCTTGTAAATGCGCCTATAACCTATGCAAGCATAACCGAAAGTCCGATTACATACTACACGCTAACGCTTACAGTGAACCCTTCGGAAGCAGGCATTACCAATGGCGAAGGAATGTACGAAGCAGGTCATGAAGTTGAATTAGAGGCTACGGCAAACCCTGGATACATTTTCTTAAATTGGACTCTCAATGGTGAAGAGGTTAGCAACCTACCAAACTTTACCTTCACAATGCCCGTAGGAGACACAGAACTTGTTGCAAATTTCGAAGTTCAATTCACGGTTACCTTTACAATTCTTCATGGCGAAACACCAATTGAAGGAGCGATAGTAAGCATTAATGGCGAAGAGATAACAACAAATGCCGAGGGCAAAGCAATAGTTCAACTTATAAATGGAAATTATTCTTGGGAAGTTAGCGCAACGGGTTATATAAGCGCTAATGGCGAAGTAACTGTTGACGGTAGCGACATTAACGAAACCGTAAGCCTTTCGCCTGTAGGAATATTATCGGGAAGCATTTCGAATGTAATAGCATATCCAAATCCATTCCGAAACACCATACATCTCGAAAATACTGAAAATGTAAGCATAATAGTAATTACCGATTTGCTTGGCAAGGTTGTGATTAACGAAAAGGTAAACAATGAACTGCATATAGTAAATTCCAACCTCAAATCGGGTGTTTACCTATTGACCCTTATTGGAGTCGACGGCTCAAAGTCCGTACGAAAAATGATTAGAGAATAACTACATTTATTTCACGCATAAAGCAGGGCTAAGTTGCCCTGCTTTATGCGTTTACTTATTTAAATATCCCCCTTTAATTTCTTAAAAAGTTAATCGAGTGTACAAAAATAATTGTAACTTGATTTTTTTAAATCGAAAACCAAAAACCAACCAATATGAAACACATTTACCTAACACTTCTCGCAGCAACCTTAAGCTTATGCGTTAGTGCCCAAAACGTTGAATTGGTAGCCGATATTAACACGAGCGTTACCAACGAGTACAACTCCTATCCTTATGGTTTCACCCAATTTCAGGGAAAACTCTACTTCACCCCCAGTGGCGATAATATGCCAAACCGATACGAAATGTGGGTGTACGATTACGTTAATCCTCCCTATATGGCATTCGACCTTGATCAAGGCAGCGGGGAGTCGCAGCCTATGGAGTACTATGTTTTCAACAACAAACTCTACTTCTCGGCCAAAAACGAAAGTAGCGATTTCGAGCTGTGGGTTTACGACGGTGTAAACGTACCCGAAATGCTGGCCGACATTAACCCTAATGGCGGCTCAAACCCTTACAATTTTTATGCATACAATGGCAAGCTGTATTTCACTGCCGACGATGGCGAAAATGGCAACGAGGTTTGGGTTTACGATGGCGAAAACCCTCCGCAAATGCTGGCCAATATAAACCCCAATGGACACGCATACCCACAAGGCTACATCGAATTTAACGGCAACCTTTACTTTTTTGCCAACGATGGTATAAATGGCAGCGAACTGTGGATGTATAATGGGGTTGATGAGCCAAGCCTTGTGGCTGACATAAACCCTACTGGGTCAAGTGTGTGGGGCCAGCAAATTATTTACAACAACAAGTTATACTTTAGCGCAAATGCCGATGGGTCGTACAAACTATATCAGTACGACGGAGTAAATTCACCCTCGATGGTAGCTGGTAGCCCATATGCCAATGCGTATAACTTTTTTATTTTCGACGGGTGGCTATACTTCGAGTCGAGCTGGGGCGAACTGTGGAGGTACAATGGCGCAGACAATCCCGAATTAGCTATTAAATATTCCGATGAAAGCGGTGCTAATTTTGCGGGCGTTGCCGTTTTCGACAACGAATTTTACTTTGGAAAAGTTCTCCCTGGTTACTCTACAAAATTTTACAAATGCGATTTGGGACTCAACCTAACTGAAATATCGAATTTAGGAAACGAAGATTATTCCGCAATTCAGGGTATTACTCGCATAGGAAATAGTGTTTTCTTTTGCGGAAGCGACAACACTCACGGCTACGAACTCTGGATGTACGACCTCGAAAATCCTCCGGTAATGTTCGACTTACACTCTCGAAACGACGACTCGTCGCCAGCATACCTCACAGTTTTCGACGACAAACTTTGGCTTAGAGCCTATAACAACGAAGCAAACCTTTGGTTTGTCGACAATTCGAATACCGCCCAGCAGTTCGATGGCTACAGCAACTTATTCCCCGAAGAATTTACACCTTTCGATGGAAATTTACTCTTTTCGGGCCAAGCGAGCGCAGGAGAGTACAAATTGATGTTCTACGACGGAACCAGCACCCTTGGCCAAATTGATTTACCATCGCCCAATTATCGTCCTAAAGGATTATATTCTTACAATGAAAAGCTGTACTTCTCGCACTACGAACCCGCTACTGGATGGGAGCCTTATGTTTACGACGGCTCTACCATTTCGATGGTTGCCGACATTTACCCGGGGGCAAACCACTCCGATCCTCGCAACTTCTTCGAATTCAACAACCTGCTTATATTTAGCGCTATAAGCGCCGCAACAGGATTCGAACTTTGGGCATACGACGGTGAGAACCCTCCCTATTTAGTTGCCGATATCAACGAAGGTTCCAACTCCTCTTCTCCTGCAGGTTTTTGCGAGTTTAATGGCAAGCTATACTTTAGAGCAACCGATTTTACTCCCACAGGCGACAAGCAGCATGGTTTCGAACTATTTGTTTACGATAAAGAAAATGACCCTTACGTAGTATTCGATATTTGCCCGGGCACTTGCTACTCCAACCCCAGCGACCTAACCGTTTTCGATAACAAGCTGTACTTTAGCGCCAGCGATGGCATTAATGGCTACGAGTTGTGGGTGTACGATGGCGAAAACGACCCCGATCTTATGTTTAATATTGTTGATGGGCCTGTTGGTGAAAGCCCTTCCGACTTAAAGGTTATTAACAACGCCCTTTACTTTAGTGCTTACACCAATGCCAATGGCGCCGAAACATGGGTTTACGATGGAGTTGAGCAACCCAAACTTTACGCCGAGCTAAACGAGGGCTATATCGACTCGGATCCTTACGAGTACACGTTTTTCAATAATCGAATTTATTTCGGAGCTTTAAGTTCATCGGTTGGTCAAGAGCTATTTTCAATGTGCCCCTACTCCGTTGCTTACATAGACGAAACTGCCTGCGAAAGTTTCGAGTTTTTTGGCGAAACGCTTTCCGAAAGTGGCACATTCGAGCATATTGAACAAAACGCTTATGGCTGCAACGAGGTTACAATACTTAATCTTACAATTAACGCTGTAACTTTTGAAATTGAAGAGGTTGAAGGCACAATTACCGTAACCGCATCGGAGGCCACCTACCAATGGGTCGATTGCAACACCGCATTCTCCCTAATCGATGGAGCCACCGAAGCAACGTTTACACCAAGCGTTTCGGGCAGCTACGCTGTTGAGGTAACGCAAAATGGCTGCACAAAAACATCCGACTGTATCGAGGTAACGGTTACCGGCATTGAAACAATTGCCGAAACGCTAAGCATATACCCTAACCCAACAACAGGAATTATTACAGTTATATGCAGCAATTTGCCCATCAATTTTAAAGTGATTGTAAAGAACCTAATTGGGCAAAGGGTAACCGAGCAGCAAAATAGCAATCGAATCGACATGTCGTTGCTCCCCAACGGAATGTATATTGTTGAGGTTGTTGGCAACGGCAAAACATACAAGTCGAAAGTGGTTAAGCAGTAAAAAAAGGCCATTAGGCCACAATATCTTATACTAAAAACCTGGCAGGGAACCAAAAACCTGTCGGGTTTTTCGTTTATAAACATTTGTGTTAAACATCGAAACATATGTGTTAAAGCCATAGTGCTTATCTCTTCATCTTTGCACCATAAAATTAGGCACACATAAGTAAATTAATAAACTAAGCTTTTATGAAATTAAAATTTGTTTCGTTATCAATTCTATTATTAGCCATTTGCAATGCAATTCCAATTTGTGCCTTTGCACAACAAGCAAACCCAAAAGGGGCATTTGTTTTTGAGCTTACTGGGGCTTCGGGCGATAGTTTTTCGAATGCCACATTCGTGCTCGACTGGTCAATTGGCGAAGTTCTTACCGAGTCGTTTAGTAATGAGTTTAACCAATTAACGCAGGGTTTTCAGCAAGGGCTGCTCGAAATAAGCACAATTGTCGATAACACCAAACTTGAACTACACATTTGCGCATTTCCTAACCCAACAACTAGCGTTGTAAATATTAACATTAATGGGAACTGTTTGGGCTTAGTTGATTTGGTAGTAACCGACTTAACAGGCCGCAAGCTACTAAACGAAACTATTACCCAAAACTCACACCAAATCGACCTGTCAGCATACTCGCCTGGGTTATACATGGTGCTTGTAAAATACAACAGCCAACTTCTTAAATCTTTTAAAATAATAAAACGATAAACAACCATGAAAAAGACACTTTTTGTATCGATGCTACTTTTTGCAACATTATTTGCAATAGCACAAGTTCCAAATCAGTTCAAGTAACAAGCTGCACTTCGCGATGCTAATGGAAACATTATTGCCAATCAGCAAAAAAATATTGAAATCGACATTCTCGAAGGCTCAGCCGAAGGCTCTTCAGTTTTTAACGAATTGCATACCACAACAACATCGGCAAATGGTATTATTAACCTAAACATTGGTTCAATTGCAAGCCTCTCAGGAATAAATTGGAGCGAAAATACTTACTTCGTAAAAGTAACTGTTGACGGGACCATAATGGGTGTGAGCCAATTAATGAGTGTTCCGTTTGCCCTACAGGCAAAAACAGCCGAAACGTTCACAGGAAGTATAAGCGAGAGCCAAATAAGCGATTTGCAAAACTACCTTACTTCGTATAACGAAACCGATCCAACCGTAGCTGCT
>DDWL01000026.1:160344-170004 GCA_002345675.1 Bacteroidales bacterium UBA2287
CAACAGCCCAAGTTGCCAACTGGAATCTGGCACATAGCTGGGGAAACCACGCCACCGAGGGTTACCTTAAAACCTACACCGAAACCGACCCAACCGTAGCTGCTCATCTAAAAAGTATTACAACAGCCCAAGTAGCCAATTGGAACTTAGCACATAGCTGGGGAAACCACGCCACCGAGGGTTACCTTAAAACCTACACCGAAATCGACCCAACCTATAGTTCGTCGGCAGCAGCAACAATTTCGCAGAGCGATATTAACAACTGGAATAGCAGCACAGGCGTTTCGACACCAGCAGGTATTATTACCATGTTTACAGGAGCAACTGCCCCTCCCGGCTACTTAATTTGCGATGGAGCCGCTGTTAGCCGCACCACTTACGCAGCCCTTTTTGCAGTAATTGGCACTACCTATGGCGTTGGAAACGGCAGCACAACCTTTAACCTTCCAAATTTTCAGAGCAGAGTTCCCGTTGGGAAGTCGACCGAAACCGAATTTAACACTCTTGGTAAAACTGGAGGTGCAAAAACGCACACGCTTACATCAGGCGAAATGCCCGGTCACACACATACAGGAACAAGTAGTAGTGTAGGCGCACATACTCACGGCGGCGTTTCGGGCAGTAGTGGAGGGCATAACCATACTGGCACAACTGGTTCCGACGGGAACCATTCGCACACCTACCCTGGGTATAGTATTGTATATCAAAGCGTTTCAACAGGCACAAGTTCGGCAAGCAAAGTTTCAACCGGGGGTACAACATCAACAAGCATTACTGGGGCTCATACACACTCCTATACAACCAACACAGTAAGTGCTCACACGCATTCTATTTCATCCGATGGAAATCATACTCATGCTATAACTATCGACAATACTGGTGGCGGTAATGCTCACAACAACCTTCAACCATACATAACTGTAAACTACATTATTAAGCATTAAAATGCTGTTAGCTTTTAAATTATTTTTCTAATCAACTATTTAAGTAATCAACAAAAATCACAGTAGCTTTAATGCTTTACTTAATAGGCTACAGCAAATTTCTTGTGTAAAACATTCTAAAACCGAACGGAAATGGCTTCGTTCGGTTTTTTATCGATAATTCGAAAAATAAAGTTATTATTATGGTCTAAACCATATACACTGAACACAATGCAAAAATTGAAATCTCGAGGCTTTAGGAATATATTCATGATAAACGTTTTGTTAACGCTCTCTTTTTTTCCAACTTATGCTACTTACATATCGAAAATTGACAGCCTAAAATTAGCCTTACAAACCTGCCACGACACAGCATGGTTTAAAACGTGCTGCCTGCTTGCCGATGAGTTATACTACGAAAGGGATTTTACCCAAGCAGCCGAATACTACCAGCTTTCTGTCGAATCGGAAAAGAAAAGCCGAAAACCCTCAAACGCTCAAATTACTAAAGCCTTTAGCGATGCTGGGTTCTGCTATTTTGAAATGGGACAGTACTATAAATCCATTGAGAAATACAACACTGCTCTTCAATTTGCTACAACTGTAAAAGATTCCTTAGCATTTTCAGATATTTATGTAAACTTGGGGAATTCATGGTTTTACCTTGGAAACTACAACGAGAGCATACGCAACTACCAAAAGGCATTGAGTATTGATAAAGCACTAAATAATGCTAGCAACGTTGGTATTAACCTTAGCAACCTGGGTAAGGTATTCGAAGCATGGAAGGAGTCCGAAAAAGCTATTGAATTCTACCGACAAGCATTAGAGATTAGCCAGGAACTTAACGATTCGAGCAGCATGGCCATTAGGTTAAGCAACATTGGCACCTCGTTTATGAGCCTTAATCAGTACGACTCATCGCTTAAATACCTAAAACGCGCATACAAAATCGATTCGCTTCAAAATAGAAAACCTCGGTTAGCTGCACGGCTCGATTTAATTGGGCTGGTCTTCCAGCGGCAGGGTAAATACAAACTTGCCGAAACCTATTTTAGCAATGCAATTGCCATTGCTTCTACCTTAAAAAATCCCACTTCCGAAACTATTATTCAATGTAATTTGGCCAAAAATCACATTTTAACTGGAAACTTTGCCATTGCCGAGAATTTAATTCAAAAGAGCCTTAGAAACTCAATAAAATTAGGCTTAGTACGAACCACAATGAACAACTACCAGCTGCTAACCGAACTCTATAAAAAAACTGGTTATTTCGAGAAATCGCTACGCAGCTTCGAGCGATACACTCTCCTTAAAGATTCGATATTCACTACCGAAAGTCAACGAAATATAAGCGAATTTCAAGTGCTTTACGAAACCGAAAAGAAAGAAAAGGAGATTGCATACTTAAACCAGCAGCGCGAAATTCAGGAAATTCAAATTAGTAATGCCCGGCAAGAGCGTCGCTTTTACATACTTATTACCGTTGCATTTTTTATTCTTGCCGCTATGCTGTTGCTGCTTTACGTAAACCGAAAACGTGCAGGAAAAATACTCGAACAAAAAAACGATGAACTCAATACCCTAAACTCCACAAAGGATAGGTTTATATCGATTCTTGCCCACGACCTAAAGAACCCGTTCTCGGCATTTTACAACATAACAACTTCGCTAAACGAAGGATTTGATGTAATTGCCGACAAAGATAAAAAGCACTACATAAATGAGCTGAGCCAATCGGCAGGTCGCATGAACAATTTGCTTAAGAACATGCTGGAATGGGCCTGCATTCAGCAAAACCCATCGTTTTCTAGTCCCGAAATTTTAAACTTAAACCAAGTAGTAAAAGATGTAGTACAAAATATTGAAGCGTTTGCTAAGGAACGCAAGCAAGTTATTGAAGTTAGCATTCCTGCTCAGGTAACCATTTTAGCCAACAAACCAGCCATTACCAGCATACTAAACAACCTAATAACCAACGCCATTAAGTTTTCGCACACAGGCGAAACAATTTCTGTTTGCGCTATTACAAACGAAAAACTTGCTCATATTAGCATTGTCGATAAGGGAATTGGGCTTACGCCCAACGATGTTTCAAAACTATTCCGAATCGATACCGATGCTCGCACCATAGGCAGCAGCGAAGAAAAGGGAACTGGACTAGGGCTTATAATTTGCAAAGAACTTGTAAATAAAATGAATGGTAATATATTTGTTGAGAGCAAACCCGAAAATGGCTCAACTTTTACCTTTACCATTCCGTTGGCAAACAGCCAAGTGACTTTAAAAAAATAGTATGGAAACCATTAAAGTAGCCATAGTCGACGACCACCAAATTGTTCGTGATGGAATAAAAGCAATGCTTTTACTTAGTAAAAACATTAAAGTTATTGGCGAAGCTGCCGATTACCTTGGGCTTACAAAGGTTTTGGAGAAGGAAATACCCGAAATTCTCGTTCTCGACATTTCCATGCCTGGCAAATCGGGAATTGAAATAACCCGCGAGCTTTCCGAAAGTCACCCATCAATAAAAATTTTAATTCTTTCGGCTAATACCGACGAGGACAGCATAATTGAAGCCATTAAAGCTGGCGCCAAAGGTTTTCTCCCAAAGGATACCCCTCGCGACGAGTTTTTTGAAGCCATTAATCTTGTACACAGCAACGAGGGCTACTTTGGCGAAAAATTATCGAAAATAATTTACAAAAGCTACATTCAGCATGTTAAAACGGGTAAAAACACAAATGTTGAACCAAGCATTTCCGAAAGGGAAACAGAAATAATAAATCTGCTAGCCGATGGCCTAAGCTGTAAAGAAATTGCCGACACGCTTTTTATTAGCCCTCGCACTGTAGAGTCGCACAAGGCAAATATTCTCGAAAAACTTAACCTTAAAAACAATATTGAACTGGTTAAGTACGCCATTAAGCAGGGAATAGTAAAACTCTAAAAACGCCTAATCAGGTCAACGTTATTTAGGCATTGACAGACTGAAGACTGAAGACTGCGGACTGAAGGCTTCCTACTGATTCGACTTAATATGCACATCCCTTTGTGGAAAAGGAATCTCCACGTCATTATCTTTAAACTTTTTAAAAATCGAAAATAATAGTTTGCTCCTAATTACCCTTGGCAAGTCGCTGTGAGTACTGGTATAAAACCTTAAGAAAAAATCTAAACTGCTATCGCCAAAACCTTCGAAAAGCACATCGGGCGCAGGGTCTTTTAGTACACCTGGTTCTTCATCGGCAACTTCGAGCAGTAATTTTTTAACTTTTTCAGGGTCCTCTTTGTAGGCAACGCCTACTGGAATTTTAAAGCGAACACTGGTGTCGTTGTAGCTCCAGTTTATTACCGTGTCGGAAATAAACTTCGAATTTGGAACAATAATTACAATATTGTCGTTGGTAAGAACGGTTGTGCTTCGGGCCATAATTCCAATAACATTTCCCGAAACGCTTATTTCGGGAAGTTCAACCCTGTCGCCAATTTTAATGGGGCGCTCTAAAAGAATAATAATGCCACTTATAAAGTTATTTGTAATATTCTGAAGGCCAAAACCGATACCTACTCCAAGTGCTCCAGCTAAAATTGACAATGCGCTTAAATCGACCCCAGCAGTTTGAACAATAATAACTAATCCTATAAAAACAATGAGGTATCGAATAACTATGCCAATTGAATGCGCAGCATTTTTATGGGTTCCAAATCGAACTAGCATCTTTTCAACAACAAACCTTACAAAAAATTTCGAAAGCACAAAAACCAGCCAAACGCCTAAAATGGTGTAAAATAGTTTTCCAAAGGTAAAATTCGATTTTCCTTGAGTGAATAAAGGAAAATTTATTAGTTCCCCTATTTGATTAAAAATGTATTTAATGTCGTCCATGGATATAAATAATAAAGTGTATTGTTCGCAAAATTCTTGCTTCTAAAAGTAACCCTTTTTCGCTTAATACTTCAATTTCATTTACCAAAACGCAAAAAGGTTTTGTTTAAAGAAATGCGATTTTACAGTTTTTTTTTTACCTTGCCACTCTATTTGTAACCTTAAAAAAGGCACAGAGTTTGCAAAAGGTGATTCCGAAAATTAAAAACCTAACCTATGAAAAATATCTACTTTATTATTTTAGCAGTTGCGCTAATTTCCTTTGGCTGCGCATCGAAACGACATGCAAAGCAAGGCTTAAAGTTCGAAGAAGCTGGCATGTACCAGCAGGCTGCCGAATCGTTTTACCACTCGCTGATTGCCGATCCAAAAAATATCGATGCCGCTGTTGGACTAAAGAAAAACGGGCAACGTTTTCTCGACGATAAAATGCTTGCTGTACATAAAGCCTACACTACTGGCGACGACAAGGAAACCGTTTACAAATACCTCGACGCCAAAGCATACTCCGACAAGGTTACAGCCGCTGGGGTTTCTCTTACCCTTACCGAGCGTACCGAAGGTTTTTATAAAGAAGCAAAACCACGCTACGTGGAAGCTCGATACAACGAAGCAAGACTTCTTTTAGATGAAGAGAAGTTTGGACAAGCAAATGAAATTTTTATAGAAGTAAAAAAGTTAGAACCCTCTTACCAGGATATTGATGAGCAAATTAAAATTGCGGTTTGCGAACCCATTTATCGCGAAGGTTCTCAACTTCTTTTAAATTCTTTTAATCGAAAAGCGTACGAAAAGTTTAACTCAATTATTACTTCGTTTGGAACCTACAAAGACGCTAAAGATCTTCGCGACGAAGCGCTAAACAAAGGAATGATTACAATTGCCATATCTCCATTAGCAAACAGCTCTTCACGAAAAGATGCTGGACAAATATTCGAAGGGAAAATTAGCAGCGCCCTTACTTCGCTTAATAACCCATTTATTCGTGTTGTCGACATTAAAAATGCCAAAACCTTTATTACCGAACAACAGAGAGCCATAAATACTAGCTCTAGAATTGAAGTTGGTAAAATGCTTGCCGCAAAGGCCATTTTAACCGGTACTGTTCTTAAGTACGAAACCCTTGAAGGAAAAACTTTACAAGAAGAAAAAAGAGGCTTTTTAAAAGAAGTTATTACGCACAAAAACAAGGAAACTGGTGAAGAAACCTTCGAAACTCGCTACCATAAAATAACATACAAAACTGTTCGTAAAGAGAACAAGGCAAGCGTTGGATTTCGTTACCAGTTAAGCTCTTCGGAAACTAGCACTGTACTTGTTGCCGATGCAATGGAGCAAACCGCATCGGATCAAGTTCATTTTGCTGTTTTTCAAGGAAATAGCAACAACTTGGTGCCAGGTTACTGGGAACATGCCGACAAGAATTCGCCTAAGGACAAGGTAAGCGATAGTAAAGGTGAAATTGAAAACCTTCAGCAGCTGCTTAAGGCCAAGCAAACCATAAAAACAGTTGAGGTTTTAGAGGCAGAAGTTGTTGATAGTTTCATACAAAAAGTTGCCGCTAAAATTAATTCGTATAACCCCGAATTGTAATGCACAAAACTGTTAAAATAGTTGTATTTGCTATTTGGCTAATTGTAGCGTTTGGTTGTGGAGGGCCTAAAAAAGTTCAAGGTCCTCCCCCTTTGCCTCAACCCGAATGGGTAAAAAGTAGGCCTTCATCGTCGACCTACTATATTGGCATTGGTTGGGCTCGTAAAGGTGTCGACGTAAACCAACACCAGCTAACGGCCAAACAAAATGCACAGGCCGATATGGCCAGCGAAATTTCGGTAAACATTTCGACTAACTCGGTACTCCACGCATTCGAAT
This sequence comes from Bacteroidales bacterium UBA2287, assembly GCA_002345675.1. GTDB lineage: Bacteria > Bacteroidota > Bacteroidia > Bacteroidales > Tenuifilaceae > UBA2287. The sequence continues at coordinate 167,029 of DDWL01000026.1, forward strand.
CGAACCAACGCTTTCGCGAAGATTTTACCTCCACAATAAAAGCCGAAGCCCAGCAACAACTCGAAGGGTTCGAAGTGGTCGACACTTGGGAGGATCAAACAAGCTACTGGGTTTACTATCGGCTTTCGAAAGCAGAATACCAAAGGCAAAAGGAGCTAAAAAAGAATAATGCCGTAACCATTTCAACCGACCTCTTTGGAAAAGCACTCGATGCTCGCCAATCGGGCGATTTTAGGTTGGCCATTGTTCAGTTTATTAAAGCCATCGAACCTCTTAAAACATACCTAAGCGAACCACTTCCTGTGGAATTTCGAGGGAAACAAGTGTTTCTTGGCAACGAAATTTTTCAAGAACTTTCAACAACCATTTCGTCAATTGAACTAATCCCTTCAATTACCGAAATTAAAGTAAAAACAGGAGGAATAATACCTTCAAACAGCTTACTGTTTACAGCAAAATCGAGGCTTGCAGCAAGTGTTACCGAAATACCTGTTGTGGCTACTTACTCCGAGCGCCCCATTAGGGATAATAAAAAACGCACCGACCGAAGCAGCAATGTATCCTTCGACATACCTGGTGTTCGATCGACTAAGGCATTCGAAACTTTTACAGTTGCAGTCGACCTCGAATCGCTTACCACCGAAGCAACCACCGAACTCTTCATTCGGAAACTGGTTTCGAGCCTTAAGGCCAGTTCGGGAGTAGTTAGAATTAACATTGAAAAACCAGTAATGGTTATTGAAGCCAACGAAATTAATTTGGGCGAAAAGGTTAATCCAGGTTACCTTGAGGAGAGCTTTAAGAAAAAGGCCATTGAGTCGGGTTTTTTAATTTCGACCGATACAACAGGAGCCGACTATATTGTTCGCATCTCAGCCGTTTCGACATCTACAGGACAAAGCGGTACCTATAAAGGCGCAAGCCTTAGCGGTATTATTACAGTTGCTGGAGCAACCGGAGCCCAAATTTACAACCGTGCAATCGAAGGTATTAAGGGCAGCCACTTTGAGTATAAAGTTGCCGGGGAAGAAGCTTTTAAGGAAGCGCGCCGACGTCTTGAACTTTCATACTTTCGCGAAGTTGTTGAAGCCATTAACCGAAAGTAATTCGTTTTTTACCTGTTTAACGACATTTTAAACTATTGAGAGAATAATCTATCTGATTATTACTTAATTTTGACGCACAATTTACTAAACTAAAAAGTCATGAAAAAATCAGTTTTTGCATTGGCACTTCTTGTAGGCCTTTGTTTTAACACTTTTGCACAGCAAGCAAACACACAACAAAAAGAAACTGTTCAACCCGAAGCAACTATTGTATTCGAAGCCATTGAGCATAACTATGGCGATATTGCCTTTGGAAGTGATGGAACTTGCACGTTTAAATTTACAAACAAACTAAGCGAGCCTTTATTGCTGTCAAATGTAAGGGCATCGTGCGGTTGCACAACTCCTCAATGGACTAAAGAACCTGTAAAACCAAACGAAACAGGCGAAATAACCGTTAAGTACAACACCAACTCGGCTGGCCCATTTAACAAAACCATTATGGTTTACTCCTCGGGACAACCTTCGCCAGTGGTACTGCGCATTAAAGGAAATGTTTTGCCAAAAGACACACAAGACGTTGCTCAACAATAATAATACACAGTATTTTTAAAATAATACACCATGCCAAATATTTCCGAAAAGGGAAAGGCAATGCCTTCCTCGCCAATACGTAAACTTGTTCCATTTGCCGAGGAGGCAAAGAAAAAAGGTCGTAAAATTTACCACCTAAATATTGGTCAGCCCGACATTGCAACACCCGACATTGCCCTTAAGTCGATAAAGGAAAACGTCTTAAAAGTAATTGAGTATAGCCACTCGGCCGGAAACGAAAGCTACCGAAAAGGTTTAGCAACCTACTACCGTAGCGTGGGTATTGACATTGACCACACACAAATTATTATTACAACTGGAGGCTCCGAGGCTATTACCATTGCCTTTATGGCTTGCCTAAACCCTGGCGACGAGGTAATTACCCCTGAACCATTTTACGCCAATTACAACGGATTTGCAACTCAGGCTGGAATAAAAATAGTTCCTGTTACATCGAAAATCGAAAACGATTTTGCCCTACCTGCAGTAAGCGAGTTCGAAAAGCTTATTACCCCAAAAACAAGGGGAATTATTATTTGCAACCCCAACAACCCAACCGGTTACCTTTACTCTCGCGAAGAACTTGAGCAGCTGGCAACCATTGTTAAAAAGCACGATTTATACTTTTTCTCCGACGAGGTTTACCGCGAGTTTTGCTACGAAGGGGCAACCCATTTCTCGGCCATGAACCTTAAGGGCATTGAGAATAACGTTGTGTTAATGGATTCAGTTTCGAAGCGTTACAGTATGTGTGGCGTTCGCATTGGAGCGCTTATTTCGCGCAACTGCGAGGTAATGTCGACCGCACTAAAGTTTGCGCAGGCACGACTTTGTCCACCTTCGTATGGCCAAATTGCCTCCGAAGCAGCACTCGACACACCCCGCGAATACTTCGAAGACGTTATTAAGGAGTACATTGAGCGCAGAGACTTCATGGTTGGTGCGTTAAACAAAATGGAGGGCGTTTACTGTCCAAAACCCAAAGGTGCCTTTTACACTGTTGTTAAGTTACCCGTTGACGATGCCGACAAGTTTGCACAATGGCTTCTCGACAGCTTCGAGTACAAAAACCAAACGGTTATGCTAGCACCTGCATCGGGATTTTACGCAACCCCTGGTCTTGGTAAAAACGAAGTACGTATTGCATACGTTCTTAAAATCGACGACCTAAAAAGTGCCATGGAAGTTCTTGAAGCCGCTCTAAAGCAGTACCCAGGACGCACCAAATAGTACAACTATTATAAGTATCGAAAAGCCCGAATGCAAGTTCGGGCTTTTTTGCTTCGCTATACATAATAGTTTCGTCGAGCTGGATTTGAAATTAGGGGTGGTCGAA